>JAGAMC010000004.1 GCA_017624915.1 Oscillospiraceae bacterium
CTGCTTGCGGTCCTTGCCAAGGCGCTCGAACTTGACCTTGCCGTCCTTCAGGGCGAACAGGGTGTCGTCGCTGCCCTTGCCCACGTTCACACCGGGGTGGATGTGGGTGCCGCGCTGACGGACCAGAATGTTGCCGGCCAGAACGAACTGACCGTCGCCGCGCTTGACGCCAAGGCGCTTCGCCTCGGAATCGCGGCCGTTACGAGTGGAGCCAACGCCCTTCTTATGGGCGAAAAACTGCAAACCGATTTTCAGCATGTCTTACACCTCCAAGACAGATATGTTGTCGGGATATTCCTCGTGCAACTCGGTGAAATAGACCATCAGCGCCGTCAGCAATGCCTGACAGGTGCTCTCATTGGTCTGACCGAGACTTCCGGGGAGTTTGAGGGTGACGGACGCGTCCTTCTGCCGCACTTTTACCGAAGCTTCCAGCCCGAGCACGTCGTTGATGGCGCACTCGCAAAGGCGGACAGCACTGGTAACTGCTGCGCAGACGATATCCTCGCCCTCGTCGGCATAGCCGCTGTGGCCCTTTACCTCAAAGCCCACGATGCGGCTGCCCTCAAGATGGAAAGATACGGTGGTCATCAGGCCTTGATGGCGCCGATCTGCACCTTGGTGTAGGGCTGACGATGGCCCTGACGCTTACGGTAGCCCTTCTTGGGGGTGTACTTGAAGATCATGATCTTCTTGCCCTTACCGTTCTTGACCACGGTGGCGGCCACGGAAGCACCCTCCACAACGGGAGCGCCGAAAGTGGCCTTGTCCCCGTCGATGACAGCCAGAACCTTGTCAAAGGTGATGGCGTCGCCGGCCTCGTTGTCCAGCTTCTCGACGAAGATCACGTCGCCCTCGGCGACCTTGTACTGCTTACCGCCGGTTTCGATGATAGCATGCATGGATATTTCAACTCCTTTATTACGGGCTCGCTCTCCCGGGTGGAGCAGGCGTTGGACCTGCCCGCTTGTATACCCGCTCAATGCGGCTTACATAGTTTATCAGCCAAATTCCCGCTTGTCAAGTAGAAAACGCGTTTATTCGGAAGTTTTTCAGCAAATTCAGACGGCATTGATGATATTGGTCTGCACAACCTCCACCTCGCCCTCCCGTTTGGGACAGGGGCCGTCCTCCACCAGCACGGCAAACTTTTCAAGCAGTTCCACCGGCTTGTAGGACAGCTTTGAGGTGCGAAGCCCGGGGTCGCCGGTGTCGTCTTCCCGGTTGATATACTCCACACCCTCTCCGGCAAAGGTCTGGGCAAACTGGCTGACCAGCATCTGGTAACAGCCTTCATAGTCACGGTCGGCCTTTTCGATGTGGATAAACAGGGTATCTCCCACCACTTCGCCCACCGATAAACCCACCACTGCACCGCCTACACGCAGCACGCCGGCCACCATGCCGTAGTCTTCTGCCTGCGCAAGCACCTGCCGGGTCTTTTCCAGATCCTCCTTGAAGCTGCTGCTCTCCTTTTGGACCGCAGCGGAATAGCGATCCAGAAACGCCTGGGCATCCGCAGCGTCCGCCGCGGTCAGGGGGGCAAAGCTCCAATTATCATAGGTACGCAGGAAGCGGTTGACATGGTTGCGCTGGCCGGCCAGCTTTTTACCCTTGAAGTACTTCAGCGCCTCGCTGTGGTAGAGGTAATCAAAGGTATTCCGGTCACTCATGGCCGTGGCGCAGGGGAAGCATTCCATCAGCGGCTCCAGCTCTTCCCGGGGGATGGGGTAGAACATGATGGGCATATTTCTGCGCTGGCAGAACTCCCGGATCTGGCGGTATTCCCGCTTTCGGTCGCCACCCTGAGGCAGGGTGAACATGGTGCCAAACCCGGGGTAATCCACCTTAAAATACAGGATCCCCTCGTGGATGGCGTATTCCGTTTTATAATAATCCCGCCAGATGAAGATCCCGCCCACCGTCAGGTCACACAGGCGGCTTGGATTTTTGTTCAGGAACGGACGCAGCCTGTCCAGATCCCGATCAGTCAAGGGGTGAAATTCCAACATAATATATCTGTTTCCTCTCTGTTGTAAAACGGCCCCGGTACCAGCCGGTCTCTCCGTCCTTTTTGGCAAGGATACCGTCCTGTGTCCGCTCCACCAGCGCAAGCATGTCTCCCGGCTCCACCGGAAGCTCATAATCTGTGGAGTCGTGGCAGCGCAGGCCGCCCTCTCCCTCATAGAGATAGCTGTTTAAAATGGGAATGATCCGCCCCGACTCCAAATGCAGGCACAGGGACAGTTCCTCTCCCGCATCCAGCAGTTCCACCCGGTCGTGCCCCCACCGGATATTCAGGGGGTCGTCGCTTGGCTCCTGCCAGTCCAGAGCGGTCACACGTTCCAGCCCGTCATAAGCCGCCCACAAAAAGTCCTGCGAGCGCTCCTCCGGGATGATCAGGGCATTGAGCTGACCGTCCAGCTTCAAGGCGCAGCCGCCGTCGATGGAGATGATGCGCCGCTCCCGGTCGATCAGGGGCTTTGCCGAGGGAATGGACGGGTCATACAGCGTCACCGGCCAGTGTCCCACAACACAGTATTTCTCAAAGGCGTGTCCCTGACTCATAAAGTCGTCGTTTTTCATCACGCCAAAGGCGGGCAGCCGCTCCATATTCTCCCCGGGTGGCACACCGCCGTGGACGAAGATCAGATGCTCCGTCTCCAGAATATGGGGCAAAGAGCGCAGAAAGTCAAGCTCCTGTGCGCATTCCTTGCGCATGGCCCGGCGCATTTTGGCAAACCCGTCCGCGGACAGTTCTGCATTGTCACACCCGGCCGCCCGTGCAAGCTGCCACACGGCGCTCTCCGGGTGCTCGGGCAGATAGCGGCAGAAGAACCGCTCCCAGCCGGCATCGCTGCCATCGGAATCGGCAAACTGCAGCACCAGCCCATCGCAATTGCCGCAGACAGTATATACGGTATACCGCCGGGACAGCTCCATCACATCCCGCAGCAGAGTCAGGCTGTCCGGGCCCTTTTCCACCAGATCGCCCAACAGGACCAAAATGTCCCGCTCATTAAAATCAACCGAATCCAGCAGCCCGTGAAAAAAGGAGGGCACCCCGTGCAGGTCGCTGATCGCAATGATGCGGCGGCCCGGTTCAAAGGTCCTGCGCACCACCCTCGCAAACTCCCGCATGGTGTCCCTCCTTTCTTTTACTGCTCTTTTTGTGCCATCAGCGCGACCCAGCCATCCTGTTCCACCCGTTCCCGGATGACAAGACCGTTCCTCTTCAGGGCCGCCTCCACCTCGTGGGCCCGGGTATCGATAATGCCGGAACAGATGAACCAGCCATCCTGCTTCATCAGTGCCGGGGCCTGTGCAGACAGGGGGATGATCACATCGGCCACGATGTTGGCCAGCACCAGATCGTACTGCTCCCGGGCCAGCTCTTCCGCCAGCGCCCGGTCGCTGAGCACATCCCCCGCGCGCACGGTGTACCGATCCTTTCCGATACCGTTGAGAGCGGCATTTTCATAAGCCACACCCACCGCCTTGGGATCGATGTCCACCGCCACGGCCCGCCGGGCGCCCAGCACCAGAGCGGCAATGGACAAAATGCCGCTGCCGCATCCCAGATCCAGCACATTGTCCCCTGCGTTGGTGTGCTTCTCCACTCCGTCCAGACACAGCTGGGTGGAGGCGTGGGAACCGGTTCCAAAAGTCAGGCCGGGATTGAGATAAAACGGCACTTTCCCCTCAGGAACAGGCTTATCCCGCTCCCACTCAGGCACGATATACAGCCGCTGTCCCACGGACATGGGCTTATAATATTTCTGCCAGCTGTAGGCCCAGTCATTATCCCCCAGCGGGGTGACGGTATACTCCATACCCAGCAGGGCGGCATACTTATTCAGCTGAACCTTGCCGTCCTCGTCGTCCGTGACGTAGAACTTGATACGGCTGACGCCCTGCATTCGGCGCTCCAGCCCCTCGTCTACATAGTCCCAGTACTGCCGGTTCTGCTCCAGAAACTGCCGGAACTCCGTCTCATCCTCCACTGCAAGGCCGGTCATGCCCGCATTGATGAGCAGGCCGGTCAGCTCGTCCAGCCGGTCTGTGGAGGTGTTGATCGCTACCTCCAGCCACTTCAGCTCATCCATCCTTATCTCTCCTTGGCAATATAGAACAGGGCAACCACGCCGGGGCCTGCATGGGCGCCAATGACGGGACCAACATGATTCATGATGACCTCCTTCACCCCAAAGCGCTCCTTCACCATATCCGCCACCGTCTGCGCATCCTCCAGACAGTCACCGTGGCTGATAAAAACCGTCTGGTCCGCAGGATCAATGACCGTTTTTTCCATGGTATCCACCAGCGCTTTGAGCGATGCACCACGCCCGCGGCACTTGCCAATATTGATCAGATGTCCTTCATCATCCACATGGAGCACCGGCTTGATGGCCAGCATAGTGCCCACCACGGCGGTGGTGGCGGAGATTCGGCCCCCACGCTTGAGAAAATGCAGGTCGTCTACCGTGAACTGGTGGGCAACGGACAGCTTATTCGCCTGCGCCCAGTCCCGCACTTCTTCAATGCTTCTGCCCTTTTCCCGCTCCTTGGCGGCCAGATAAACCAGCAAGCCCTGACCCAAAGAGGCACACAGAGTGTCCACCACATAGATCTTGCGCTCAGGATATTTCTCCCGCAGGTCGTCCGCGGCGATCACAGCGGAGTTATAGGTGGTGGACAGCCCTGAAGAGAATGCCAGCACCAGCACGTCCTTACCCTGCTGCAGATCAGGCTCGATAGCTTCGGTATACTGGGCCACATTGACTGCGGAGGTGGTGGCCGTTTTGCCTGCCCGCAGCAGGTTGTAGAACTCATGGGGATCCATCTCCCGGTTATCGGGATAGTTATAGACGATCTTCCCCTCCATGTTATAGCTCAGGGGCAGCACCTGCACGTCCAGCTCCGCCACCAGTTCGGCAGTCAGGTCGGCAGAAGAATCGGTCAAGATAACAAAATCACTCATACTGACATCTCCTATTTTAAAGCTGTTGCTGTTTTTCTTTCTTCTTTTTTTCTTTCTTTTCCTTCTTCTGCTCCTCCGGCTCCTCATCCTGACGCAGGGAGGCCAGAATCTGCCGGCAGGCCAGCTGGTCGGCATAACTGCGCAGGGCCAGAGCAAGGGCAAGCCGCGCCGGACTGATATCCTCCGCCGTCTCCATCGACTGCGCCGTCTTGTTCAGCGCCGTGTCCAGTTCAGAAGTGAAATATCCGTAGAGCTGCTGGGGGTCGCTGCCCTCCGGCACGGCACGGAACAGCGTGCCGATCTCCCTGACGCTGAGCACCCGCTTCATCATGCACACCGCCGTCAGAAACCCGATATGTGCCCGGCCGTAGCGCTTTCCGTCCGCCCGGGGCACCACTCCGTCCTTGATATAGTTATTTACCATGGCCGAGGTGATCTGTTCATCCTCATCAAAACGGAGCATCTGTCTGGGCATATAGGAAATGACCTGATCCATATACAGCGCGATGTCCGGCAGTTCCTCCCAGGCCATTGGCCGCTCCTGCGCCAGTTTTTCCTGCAGCAGCTTCAGTTCCTCCATAGTCAGCCCCTCCTCTCTCCCGTGTATCAAACTTTTAATATTATATAATATAATATGCAATATTGTAAAGTGGATTTTTAATATTTGCTTCTGTTTATTCTCTATCTAATTTTTGTACAATGTGCTATAATAGCTTTAATTTTAAACCACGGATGGACAAAGGAGGTGCAGCCGGATGAGAAAGCTGGTGGTGGGCATGCTGGCCCATGTGGACGCGGGCAAGACCACCCTGTCCGAAGCCATGCTCTACCGGGGCGGTGCCATCAAAAAGCTTGGTCGGGTGGATCATCAGAACGCCTTTTTGGACACGGATGAAATAGAGCGCGAGCGGGGCATCACCATTTTCTCCAAGCAGGCCCTGCTGGATCTGCCCTCTCTGGGGCTCACCCTCCTTGACACCCCGGGCCATGTGGACTTCTCCACCGAGATGGAGCGCACCCTGCAGGTGCTGGACTGCGCCATTCTGGTGGTCAGCGGAACGGATGGTGTGCAGGGCCACACCCTGACCCTGTGGCGGCTGCTGCGCCGCTATCGGGTGCCTACGTTCCTTTTCATCAACAAGATGGATCTTGCGGGCACTAACCGGGACAAGCTCATGGACGACCTGCACCGCCGCTTGGATGAGGGCTGCGTGGATTTTTCCGCGGATGATGTCTCCCTGCGGGATGAAAGCATCGCCATGTGCGGCGAAGCGGCGCTGGATGAGTTTCTGCAGACCGGAACACTCGCCGACGGCACCATAGCCGACCTCATTGCCCGGCGCAGGGTATTCCCCTGCTTTTTTGGCTCCGCCCTCAAACTCAACGGGGTGGACGAGCTGCTGGCAGGGTTGGAGCACTTCGCCCCTGTTGCGGCATATCCGCAGGAGTTTGGCGCCCGGGTGTTCAAGATCTCCCGTGATCCCCAGGGCAGCCGCCTGACCTGGATGAAAATTACGGGCGGCGAACTCAAAGCCAAAACCGTCCTGTCCGGCGGTGAGGGCGACGAAGCGTGGCAGGAAAAGGCCGATCAGCTTCGCCTGTATTCCGGTGTCAGGTTCACCCCCGTGGATTCGGCGGCTGCAGGCAGCGTCTGCGCCGTCACCGGTCTGACCCACACGCGGCCCGGTATGGGGTTGGGCTGCGAGTCCCGGCAGGTGCTGCCCATTCTGGAACCGGTGCTCACCTACCAGCTGATTCTGCCCGAGGGCTGCGACCCCCACATTGCCCTGGGCAAGCTCAGCCAGCTGGAGGAGGAGGATCCCCAGCTGCACATCGTATGGAATCAGCTGCTGCGGCAGATCCACATTCAACTTATGGGTCAAGTGCAGCTTGAGGTGCTGCGCCGGGTCATCAGCGAACGCTTCGGCATGGACGTGGAGTTCGGCCCGGGCAGCATCGTATATAAAGAGACCATTTCCGACACCGTGGAGGGCATCGGTCACTTTGAGCCCCTGCGCCACTACGCTGAGGTGCACCTGCTGCTGGAGCCGGGTGAGGCGGGCAGCGGCCTGCGGTTTGAAAGCGCCTGCTCCACCGACGCGCTGGATCTGAACTGGCAGCGGCTGGTCATGACCCATCTGGCGGAGAAGGAACATGTCGGCGTGCTCACCGGCTCGCCCATTACGGACATGAAGATCTCCCTGATTGCCGGTCGGGCCCACAACAAGCACACCGAGGGCGGCGATTTCCGTCAGGCCACTTACCGGGCCGTGCGCCATGGCCTGATGCAGGCCCGGAGCGTCCTGCTGGAACCCTGGTACTCCTTCCGTCTGGAGCTGCCCGCAGACAATGTGGGCCGCGCCATGACGGACATCCAGACCATGGGGGGCAGCTTTGACCCGCCCGAACCGCTGGGCGAGCTTACCCTGCTCCCCGGCAGCGCACCCGTGGCCGGGCTGCGGGACTACTGGAAGGACGTCACCGCCTACACCCGGGGGCGGGGCAGACTGACCTGTCAGGTGCTGGGCTATCGCCCCTGTCACGACGAACAGGCAGTCATTGCCGCCATAGACTACGATGCTCTGCGGGATACGGCCAACCCGGCTGATTCCGTATTCTGTTCCCACGGTGCGGGATTCGTTGTCCCCTGGCAGGAGGTGGCTGCCCACGCAGATGTGGAAAGCTCCCTGAAAAAAGAACGCACACCCGATAACGCCCCCGCCCCCGCCGGCGGCAGTGCCGGTCGGTATACCGGATCACTGGAGCAGGACAAGGAGCTTCAGGCCATCTTCGAGCGCACCTACGGCAAGGTAGAACCCAAGGCCTTCCAACCAGCCAAAAAGCCCGCCCGCACCTCGCTGGACGATAAGCAGTATACCTTCACCCCCCGGAAAACGGGTCCGGAATACCTGCTGGTGGACGGCTACAATATCATTTTCGCCTGGGACGAACTCAAGGAGCTTGCCCGCCACGATGTTTCGGCGGCCCGCAGCGCCCTGACCGACCTTCTGATCAACTATCAGGGCGCCCGCAAGTGCCAGGTCATTCTGGTCTTTGACGCCTACAAGGTCAAGGGCAATCCCGGCTCGGTGGAAAAGACCGGCGGTATCTTTGTGGTCTACACCAAGGAGGCCGAGACCGCCGACGCCTATATTGAAAAAACCACCTATGACCTGAGCAAGAACCACCGGGTCCGGGTGGCCACCTCGGACGCGCTGGAGCAGCTCATCATTCTGGGCCACGGCGCGCTGCGCATTTCGGCCCGGTCCTTCCGGGAGGAGATGGAGCAGACTCAGGGGCAGATCTCCCGGTTTCTGGCCGAGCACAACCGGCTCAGCAGCCGGACCACCCAGCTCAAGGACACCGCCCGCATCATATCAAAGGACGAATCTTGACCTTTTTACTAAAATCTGTTTCAAAATTATTTTTCCTTTTGGATTTACAAAATGCTCCTTTCTTGGTATACTAAGGGGTGGGAGTGATTTTCCCCGATTCTTCGGCCGTTCCTTTTGGTCCGGCTGTGATACAAGGAGTGTTCCGTTATGAGCCGTATGGTTGGTACCGTTTCCCGCGGCATTCGTGCCCCCATCATCCGCAGCGGAGATGACCTGACCGAGATCGTCACCAATTCCGTTCTCGAGGCCTCTGCCGATGACGGTTTTGCCATTCGTGACCGTGATGTAGTCGCCATGACCGAGGCCATCGTAGCCCGTGCTCAGGGCAACTACGCTCATGTGGACGATATTGCCGCCGACGTGCGCGCCAAGTTTGGCGGCCAGACTGTTGGCGTGATCTTCCCCATCCTCAGCCGCAACCGCTTTGCCATCTGCCTGCGCGGCATCGCCAAGGGCGCCAAGAAGATCGTTCTGATGCTGTCCTACCCCTCCGACGAGGTGGGCAACCATCTGATCAGTCTGGACGCGCTGGACGAAAAGGGCATCGACCCCTACAAGGACGTGCTGGATCTGGCGCGCTACCGCGCCCTGTTCGGCTATGAAAAGCACCCCTTCACCGGCGTGGACTACGTGGAATACTACGAGGGTCTGATCCGCGAATGCGGTGCCGAGGTGGAGATCATCTTTGCCAACGACCCCCGCGCCGTCCTTGCCTACACCAAAAACGTGCTCTGCTGTGATATCCACTCCCGAGCCCGCACCAAGCGGCTGCTCAAGGCCGCCGGCGCCGACATCGTTTACGGCCTGGACGAGATCATGAACGCCCCCGTCAACGGCAGCGGCTACAACGAAAAGTACGGTCTGCTGGGCTCCAACAAGGCTACCGAGGATCAGGTCAAGCTGTTCCCCCGGGACTGCCAGGATCTGGTGGAGACCATTCAGGCCAAGCTGCTGGAGAAGACCGGCAAGCATGTCGAAGTCATGGTCTACGGCGACGGCGCCTTCAAGGACCCCGTGGGCAAGATCTGGGAGCTGGCTGACCCCGTTGTCTCCCCCGCCTACACCGCCGGTCTGGAGGGCACTCCTAACGAACTGAAGCTGAAATATCTGGCTGACAACGACTTTGCCGACCTGTCCGGCGAGGCTCTCAAGCAGGCCATCAAGAGCAAGATCCAGGAAAAGGATGGCGATCTGGTGGGCCAGATGGTTTCCGAGGGCACCACCCCCCGCCGCCTGACCGACCTGATCGGTTCTCTGTGCGATCTGACCTCCGGCTCCGGCGACAAGGGCACCCCCATTGTCTATATCCAGGGCTATTTCGACAACTACACCACCGACTGATATTCCGAAGATATGAAAACCCGGATGCCGCAAGGCATCCGGGTTTTCTTGTCCTTTTTATTTCTCCATCTGATAGACCTCGGCCTCCCAGGGCAGCCACTCTTCGCGGCCCTCCAGAGAAGGTGTGGTCTCATCGCGGTTGGTGAGGATCCGCTTCCAAGTGTGACCCTCCAGTTCCTTGAGGTGCTGCACTTTGACGGGATCGTTGGAGAAGTTTGCGATCACCAGCAGAGTCTGTCTTGCGCACTTGCGCAGGTACACCACCATCTGGGGATGATCCTCCAGCAGGAACTCCACGAAGCCGTCCAGAATGGCGGGACAGGTCTTGCGCATCTGGATCAGCTTCTGATAGTACGCAAAGATGGAGTCGGAGGAGGCGCGGTCCGCCGCATAGTTGATTTCGGTGTAGCGGGGATTGACCTTCATCCAGGGCTTGCCGGTGGTGAAGCCGGCGTTGGTGCTGTCGTCCCACTGATAGGGGGTACGGGCATTGTCACGGCTGCCGGGCCGCAGCTGGGCAAGGGCCTGCTTGGGATCCTCGCCTGCCTCCACCATGGTCCAGTACTTGCCCACCAGATACTTCTCGTTGTAATCCTCAATGCTGTCAAACTCCACGTTGGCCATACCGATCTCCTCGCCCTGATAGACGAAGGGAGTGCCGGGCATGGTGTGGGTCAGGGTGGCCAGCATCTTGGCCGAGGGCACGCGGTACTCCCGGTCGTTGCCGAAGCGGGACACCTGTCGGGGGGTGTCGTGGTTGGACAGATACTGGGTCAGCCAGGAATTATTCTGCATCAGGTCTATCCAGCGCTTCTGAGTCTGCTTATAGTCCAGAACCGTAACAAGATTGGGGTTCTTGCCAATCTCAAAGTGGAAGATCATGTCCACCTCTTTGTTGCCCTGCGCGATGTAGTCACCGGCTTCGGCCGAAGTGGTATTGCCCATCTCGCCCACGGTGGTGCAGTCATACTGAGACCAGACGTTCTCGTTGATGGTGTGCAGCAGCTCGTGGATACCGGGGACGTTGGCGCAGATGAAGCGATCCACCACATAGCCATGAATGCCTACGGGAGGTGCGGGGGGACGGGGGAATCGGGCAGCCCCTCGTGCTTCTTCAGGCGGTTGACCGCGTCCAGACGGAAACCGTCCACGCCCATATCCAGCCACCAGCGCATCATCTTATACATATCCTCGCGCAGAGCCTCGCACTCCCAGTTCGTGCTGGGCATGTGCTTGGAGTACTCGTGCAGGTAGTACTCGCCGGTCTGCTCATCAAACTCCCATGCAGAGCCCTTGCCCTCGTAGAAATAGTTGCCCCAGTTATTGGGCTCCTTGCCGTTGGCCTTGGGCTGACGCCAGGTGTAGTAGTCGCGGTAGGGGTTATCCTTGGACTTGCGGGACTCCTGGAACCACTTATGCTGGTCGGAGGTATGGTTGAGCACCAGATCCATGATCACCCGGATACCCATGCCGTGAGCCGTTTCCAGCAGCTCCTTAAAGTCGTCCATCGTGCCGTAGGTGGGCTCAATTGCCTGATAGTCGCTGATATCATAGCCGTTATCCACCTGCGGGGATGCATAGACGGGATTGAGCCAGATGCAGTCAATGCCCAGTTCCTTCAGGTTAGGCAGCTTGGAAATGATGCCGCGCAGATCGCCCACACCATCGCCATTGCTGTCGCAGAAGCTTTTGCAGTATATCTGATAGACAACCGCTTCCTGCCACCATTTTCTCTCCATGGTCATTCTCCTTTAACGCTGTTTTCCTTGATTTTGTTATTGGGCAACAGCAAAACACCAGTTTTGCACGCCCTTTCAGCGTTATTGTAGCCCCACGGCAGTGGAATCTTCTATCAGTTCTTTGCCAAAAAATATCAAAAATTTTACCTCATTTGATTTCTTCCTCTTTATGCAGTCCTGAAGCTGTGCTATAATGGTGAAAATATCATTTTGTCCCTGCAGCGGAGGTGATCCCATGGAAGAAGCCTGGAACGAAGGCCTGCGTACTGTAAACGATATCCCGCTTTCTATCGAATGTCTGCTTCTGTCCCGGGAAGGCGAGCAGGACTGGCGCGCCCCCCATTATCACGAATATGTAGAAATCCTCTATGTTCTGGAGGGGGAATATGAGCTTAAGCTCAACGGCACCGTGACCCGCCTGCCCCGGCACTCCATGTTCGTTCTCCTGCCCGGAGAGCCCCACTGCACCCGCAGGCTCTGCCCCACTCAGTCACTGCTGTGTATCAAGTTTTTGCCTCAGGTCCTCTACTCCTCCGAGCCAGACTCCACCGCACTGGAGCACGCCATCCCCTTCGTTCTGGAGCGGTTCAGCCAGCGGCGGCTGTTTGACCCGGACACACTGAAAGGCACTCCCATTCCCGGTGCCTTTGAGGCCCTGCGCCGGGAGCAGCTTGAACCCCGTTTCGGATATGAACTGGCTCTGCGTTCCCATGTTCTGCAAATATTCCTTTGGATCTTCCGCCATTGGCATGAAACTGCCGGCAGTCCCCCTCTCACCCTGCCCAACGCGACGGCCGCTGTGATCCTCTCCCGGGCCAGAGAGTATGTGCGGGAAAACTATGCCACCGCCTCCCTCTCCGGTGTTGCCCGGGCCTGTGGGCTGAGTTACGGATACTTCTCCCGCCTGTTCAGCACCTATATGAAAACCAGTTTTAATTCTTATGTAAATCTCGTGCGGGTGGAGCGTTCCCGGCAGCTGCTGGTATCCACCGACATGAGCATTACCGAGATTGCATTGACTGTCGGCTTTTCCTCCACCAGCCATTACATACAGACCTTCCGGCGGCACCAGAGCATCTCTCCCAACCGCTACCGCAAGCTGTTCTGCAGCGGTGCCCCGAGCTCCGAGCCGCTTTAACTGTGCCCATAAAAATAAGAGCCGCCCTTTGGGCGGCTGAGACTGTCGAAAAAGTGGCACGCCACTTTTTCGAGAAGGCTGCGACCTGCTGCAGCGCACTCATTGTCCGCTGCAAGCGGACAACTCGCACGTTTGCAGGCCGAGAAGTGTTTTCTCCGACGCACATGTCGCCGGAGAAA
>JAGAMC010000041.1 GCA_017624915.1 Oscillospiraceae bacterium
GAAAGGGACCGGCGCTCCTGCTTTGTTTATATTCCTGTCAGATCAAAATCCGGGGTAAATTCTCTTTTCGCGCTCTCGCCGTCCTGCACAAAGCCCTCCAGCCCCAGCGCATCCATATACTGCTGTGCCGCGCGGATCTCACTTCCCCGCAGTTTCCGGTCTATCTCCGGAAACTCGTCGGCCCTGCCCCATGGGGTGTATTGACTCATCAGAGAGAACATCACCGTCCCCGGCTCAAATTCTCCCGCCACCCAGTCCATCACCGCCTTGGCTGCGTTGACCTGACCGGGCAGAAGCAGGTGGCGTATGATCACGCCCCGCTTCAAAATACCGTCCGCATCAAAAACACACGGCCCGGTCTGACGCACCATCTCCCGGATGGCCGCCGTGGCCGCCTGAGGATAGTCCTGTGCCCCGGAATACCGTTTGGCCGCAGCACCGTCCAGATATTTCAGGTCAGGCAGATAGATGTCCACCTTCCCCTCCAGACTGCGCAGGGTCTCCACCCGCTCATAGCCTCCGCTGTTCCATACCACCGGAACAGGCAGCGGGTGCTCCTCCAGCAGCCGCTTCACCACGTGGGCATAGTGGGTGGGTGTGACAAAATTGATGTTGTGGGCACCCTGCTCCACCAGTCCGCGGCAGATCTGTTCCAGCCGCTCCACCGTAACGGCCCTGCCGAAATCCCGGTGGCTGATCTCCTCGTTCTGGCAAAAGACGCAGCCCAGACTGCACCCGGAAAAGAACACCGTGCCCGACCCCCGTGTGCCGGAGATGGGCGGCTCTTCCCAGTGATGCAGGGCGGCCCGGGCCACCACGGGAAGCTCTCCCATGCGGCAAAAGCCCTCGCCCCTGTGCGCCGTGCGCAGGGCACCGCACCGGCGGGGACACAAATCACAGATCATAGTCTCTCTCCTGTCCGAAGCGGCCAAGCTGTTCCAGCACCTTCTCCTCAAAGGCGCGGAACGCGTTGGGCACGGCATACTGTCTTGCAAGTTCCTCTCTGCCGGCCCACGCCCAGCCCCCAGGCAGATCTGCGCTGTCCGCCTGCACGCATTGTGCCCTCATGTGCCACTCAATGTGGGTAAAAATATGCCGCCCTGTCCCTGCCGGGACCCCCTGCGCGTCAATGCCCCAGTCCTGCAGAGCATGCTCCGCCGGAGCCGGCTCATTGGGATACTCCCAAAGCCCGGCCAGCAGTCCTTTTTCCTCTCTGCGCCGCAGGGCCACCTGCCCTTCGTGGAATATAAGGAATACGACCCGTTCCTCCACCCGCCGGGCCTTCTTGGGTGTCTTGACCGGAATCTGCCCCGTCCGCTCCTCAAGGTGTGCCCGGCAAAACCCCCTCGCCGGACACCGGTCACACAGGGGCGCTCCGTTGGGCAGGCAGACAGTAGCCCCCAACTCCATCAGTGCCTGATTGAACGCCCCCGGCTGGGCTATGGGCATGATCTGTTCGATCTGCGCCCCGATCCGCCGCTTTGCAGCCGGCAGCGTAATGTCCGCCTCATCCCCGTTAATGCGGCTGACCACCCGCAATACGTTTCCGTCCACCGCCGGCACAGGCTGTCCAAAGGCAATGGACGCAATGGCCCCCGCCGTGTAGTCGCCCACTCCGGCAAGACTGCGTATGTCCTCATAGTCCATGGGAAATTCTCCCCCGAACCTGTCCATAATCTGCCCCGCCGCCTTGTGCAGATTGCGCGCCCGGCTGTAATAGCCAAGCCCCTGCCACAGCTTCATCAATTGATCGGGGTCAAGCTGTGCAAGGTCGGCCACCGTGGGCACCGCATCCATAAAGCGCCGATAGTAGTCCACCACCGCTGCCACCCGGGTCTGCTGCAGCATGATCTCCGACACCCACACATGATAGGGCGTCGGGTCATCCCGCCAGGGCAGTCTGCGGGCGTGCTCCCCAAACCACTCCAGCAGGGGGATGGGCAGCTGTTCCAGCGGGGGCATGCTCGTTTTCCCGCTCACTTGCCCGCAATGTCCTCCAGCGCCTGAATGCACTGGTACACCAACCGGTCGCAGTGTGGCTTCTTCTCCTCGCCCCGTTCCCTGGCCGCCGCCAGCAGACGGGCGCAGTCGGTGCAGCCGTTTTCCGCCCGGAAGTCCTGCAGCACCTTGCGGGCCTCAGCCTCTCCATACCCCATGGCGCCCAGTACCATCAGCGCGCCGGTCAGCGCGCCGCAGGTGCTGCCATGCCGCATGCCGGACCCAAAGTGAGCCCCCAGCGCAAAGGCCTGCTCCTGACTCATGCCCATTTTCTCGGCAAAGGGCACCAGCACAGACTGGCAGCAGTTGTAGTGTACATCCACATTTGCCCGCAGCTGGCGGGCGTGTTCCATACGATCCATCTTTCTATTCTCCTCAATTAAAAATATCTGCTTGCTCTGCAAACATAGTCCTTATACGCTCCAGCACCGCCCGGTGCTCCGGCTGTGCAAGCTGCGGATCCCGCCGCAGCAGGTCCTTTGCCGCCTGCTGTGCCTGCTGAAGCAGCCGCATGTCCCCCGCCAGATCGGCGATGTGCAGCTGCGGAAGACCATGTTGGCGGTTGCCGAAAAAGTCGCCCGGCCCCCGCAATTTCAGGTCCTCCTGCGCAATTTCAAAGCCGTCCGTGGTCTGTTTCATAACCTTGAGTCGCTGCGTGCTGTCCTGTCCCCGGGAAGATGTCACCAGAACGCAGTAGGATGCGTGCTTTCCTCTGCCCACACGGCCCCGCAGCTGGTGCAGCTGACTCAGACCAAAGCGTTCGGCATTCTCCACCACCATCAAGGCGGCGTTGGGCACGTCCACCCCCACCTCGATCACAGTGGTGGACACCAGCACATCAAGCTCTCCCGCTGCAAAGCGGGACATAGCGGTCTCTTTCTCCTTTGCCTTCATCCTGCCGTGGACAAAGCCCACCCGCAGGTCCGGGAACACTTCCTCCCTCAGTCCAGCGGCGTAAGTGGTGACCGCCTTCAGGTCAGGGCCCGTGTCAAGCCCCTCCCAGGCCTGCGGATTCTCCTCCACAGCCGGGCAGACGATGTAGACCTGCCTGCCTTCCTGAACCAGTTTTCGCACAAAGCCGTACATGCGCTGCCGCTTGTCCTCTCCCACCACGTAGGTCTCCACAGGGGTGCGTCCCGGCGGCAGTTCGTCAATGACGGACACGTCAAGATCGCCATAGACGATAAGTGCCAGCGTGCGGGGAATGGGCGTTGCCGACATGACCAGTACATGGGGTCGCTCCCCCTTGGCCGTCAGTGCCGCCCGCTGCCCCACGCCAAAGCGGTGCTGTTCATCCGCCACCACAAGGCCCAGCCGGGCAAACTCCACTCCCTTGCTCAGCAGGGCGTGGGTGCCCACCACAAACTGCAGCTGGCCCGTCTCAAGCTGTCGGCGCACCTGCTTTTTCCGGGCTGCGGTCATGGAACTTGTCAGCAGTCCCACCCGGATCCCCGCAGGACCCAGCAGGGTCGACAGGGAATGAAAATGCTGCTGTGCCAAAATTTCCGTGGGTGCCATCATGGCCGCCTGCAGCCCGCTTTGCACGGCCAGCCACCCGGCGGCGGCGGCCACCGCCGTTTTCCCCGAGCCCACATCTCCCTGTACAAGGCGGTTCATGGGCCTTGCGCTGCACATGTCCTGCCGGCACTCCTCCATCACCCGCAGCTGAGCCGCCGTTGGCGTAAAGGGCAGCAGCTTCAAAAATCCCGAAAGATCCGCCTGTGCGCACACGGGGCCTGTGGTCCCGACCCGGCGGTCCTTCAGCAGTGTCAGCCCCGCCGCCAGATAAAACAGTTCCTCAAAAATCAGCCGCCGCCTTGCCAGTTCCAAAGCTTCAAAGCTGTCCGGAAAATGGATGTTCTGATAGGAAAACTCGCTGTGCGCAAGGGCGTATTCCTCCAGCACCGGCTGGGGCAGCGCCTCCTGCACCTGCCCTGCACAGCTTTCCACCGCCCTGCGGGTAAGGGATACAAGAATGTTGTTGGAGATCCCCGCCGTCAGGCGGTAGACCGGCAGGATGCACCCGGTAGTACTGCGCCGGTCCGCCGGCTCCGTGACCGGATTGGTCATCTGCTTGGACCGGCCTGTGACCTCCACCTGACCAAAAAAGATATATTCCTGTCCCGGCCGCAGCGCGTCCTTGAGATAAGCCTGATTAAAGTAGGTGATGTTCAGCATGCCGCTGTGGTCCACCGCCTTGACCTTCACCAGATCCAGTCCCCGGCGAATGCGGCTCAGCCGCGGCTCCTGCGCCACCATGGCGCGGATGCAAACCCGTTCACCCGGCTGCGCCCGGACAATGGAGGTCTGCGTGCGGCGATCCTCATAGTCCCGGGGGAAGTTGCGCAGCAGGTCACCCGCCGTGGCAATGCCCAGCTTGGCCAGTTTTTTCCCTCTGGCAGGTCCGATGCCGGGGAACTGCTCAATGGGTGTATTCAGTTTCATATCCACAGCATCTCCTTCCCGGCTTTTGATACAAAGATTGTATCACAATATACGCGGGAACGCAAAACCATTCGCGCGCCTTGTCACAGCACAAAAAAGCGGATATAATGAAATTATAAATCCATAGGAGGTATCTCATGTCTGAACATATCCTCAATATGCTCCCTGTGAACGATGCGGAAAAGGCCGCCTTCGAGGCCCTGCTGCCCGACGCCCTGTGGGACTATCCCCGCCGCAGCACCGTCACCCCGGAACAGCTGTCCTCCGCCACTGTCATTCTCGGCCCTCCCAAGCCGGAGGACCTTATTCATGCCAAGCGCCTGCGCTGGCTCCAATCCCTGTGGATGGGCGTAGACGAATATGTGGCTCCCGGCGTTCTGCCCGAGACCGTCACCATCACCTGCTGCGCCGGAGCATACCGCCAGGCCGTGTCCGAACATATGCTGACCACCCTGCTGGCTCTGTGCCGCAAACTGCCCCAGTACCGGGACAACCAGCGCCAGCACAAATGGCTGGACCTGCACGAAGTGCGCTCCATCCGGGATGCCACCGTGCTGGTGGTGGGTGCAGGCACCATCGGCGGTGACTTCGCCCGCCTGTGCAAGGCTCTGGGCGCCCACACCGTCGGCCTTAAGCGCACCGTCCGCGGCAGCATCGACGGCTTTGACGAGCTGGACACCATGGAAAACCTCAACCTCCGCCTGCCTCAGGCGGACGTTGTGGCTCTTATCGTGCCCCACACCCCCGAAACTGTCAACCTCATCGACGCACGCCGTCTGGCTCTGATGAAACAAGATGCCATCCTCATCAGCGATGGCCGCGGCTCTGTTCTGGACCAGCAGGCCCTGGCCGATGCCATGACCGGCGGCCACCTGTGGGGGGCGGCGCTGGACGTGACCGTCCCCGAACCCCTCCCCGCCGACAGCCCCCTGTGGGACATCCCCAACCTGCTGCTCACCCCCCATGTGGCAGGCGGCATCCGCATGGAAGTCAGCCGGAAAACCGCGGTGGATTTCTGCTTCAACAACTTCCGCCGCTACGTCAGCGGCCAGCCTCTTGAGGGTGTCATGCGCTCTGGCGTGTGACGAGTTTAAAATTTTCCTGCTTTTTCTTTTCAGAACCGCAAAAAAGTTTTGCCTTTCCCCCGTAATGGTGGTATAATACATGCTGTATGGGCATGCGTTTTTGTATGCCGACCGATGTGTAGCGGCGCCGTCAGGCGTTCCGTTTGAATAATCATCCCAATTGTCAAAGAGGGTGCGGTTTTGAAGAAATATCAGGTCAGGGGCGGCAATCCCCTCCATGGTTCTATTGAGATCAGCGGCGCCAAAAATGCCGCTGTGGCTATCATCCCCGCGGCACTGCTGGTAGACGGCGTGTGCCGCATCGAAAATATTCCCCAGATCAGCGACGTGACCCTGATCCTCCAGATCCTGCAGGAGCTGGGCGCTCAGGTGAAAACCGTCAACCGCACCACGGTGGATATCGACTGTTCTCATATCGTCAACCGCCAGGTCGCCTACGAATTAGGCCGCAAGATCCGCGCCAGCTACTACCTTGTGGGCGCGCTCATGGGCCGCTTCGGCTGGGCCGAGGTCCCCATGCCCGGCGGCTGTGATCTGGGCGGCCGCCCCATTGATCAGCATATCAAGGGCTTTGCAGCCATGGGTGGCAAAGTGGACGTGCAGGGCGGCATGATCTGCGCTCAGGTGGCCGAAGGCACTCGCCTCAAGGGCGGCCAGGTCTATCTGGATATCGTCTCTGTGGGTGCCACCATGAACATCATGCTGGGCGCCGCTCTGGCCGAGGGCATGACCGTCATCGAAAATGCCGCCAAAGAGCCCCATATCGTGGACCTTGCCAACTTCCTCAACTCCATGGGCGCCGATATCCGCGGCGCAGGTACCGATGTGATCAAGATCCACGGTGTAGACCGTCTGCGCGGCGGCACCTACTCCATCATCCCCGACCAGATCGAGGCCGGCACCTACATGGCCGCCGTAGCTGCCGCAGGCGGTGAGGCGCTCATTAAAAACGTGATCCCCAAGCATCTGGACTGCATTTCCGCCAAGCTGGTGGAGATGGGTGTGGATGTGGAGGAACAGGACGATGCCGTGCTCGTGCGCCGCACGGGTCCCTTGAACAAAGCCAATATCAAAACCATGCCCTACCCCGGCTTCCCCACCGATATGCAGTCCCAGATCGGCGCCGTGCTCTGCCTTGCTCAGGGCACCAGCGTCATCACCGAGGGCGTGTGGGATAACCGTTACCGCTACGTGGATGAGCTGCGCCGCATGGGCGCCAGCATTCAGGTGGACGGCAAGGTGGCCGTGATCGAGGGTGTGGAAAAGCTCACCGGCGCCCCTGTCCACGCCTGCGACCTGCGTGCCGGTGCCGCAATGGTCATTGCCGGCCTTGCCGCCGAGGGCGTGACCGAGATCGATTCCATCCACCATATCGAGCGCGGTTATGAAAATCTGGTGGAAAAGCTGGCTGCCGTGGGCGCCGACATCCGGGTCATCGAGACCCCCGATGAAGAAAAGGCCCAGCCTCAGGTCAGCTGAACTTTAAGCATGCAAAAGCCAGAAATCAGGGAACTCACCAACCGACCGTGGTGTCCCGGTTTCTGGCTTTTACTTTTCAGAAAGGACTGATTCCTTGCTGTGCGTAACCACCCTCGCCAGCGGCTCCGGCGGAAACAGCCTGCTGGTGTCCGGAAGAGGCACTCATATCCTGATCGATGCGGGCATCTCCTGCCGGCGCATCACCGCCGCACTTGCCCAGCTCGGGGTTGACCCCATGCAGCTGTCCGCCGTGCTGATCACCCACGAACATTCCGACCATATCTGCGGCCTTGCCACCATGGTAAAAAAGCTGCCCTTCCATATTTACGCCTCCCCCGGCACCGCCCGGCAGCTGGCCTATCGCATCGCGATCCCCCCGCAGCGGCTCCATGCGGTGGAGCCCGAATCCACCTTTACCGTCGGCTCACTCACCTGCCGCGCCTTCCCCACAAGCCACGACTGCGCCCAAAGCACCGGCTATACCGTGGAACTGGACGGTCAGCGCATGGCTCTGGCTACCGATCTGGGCCATGTCACCGCCCCGGTACTCAAGGCCGTGCTGGGCTGTCAGGTCGTTGTGCTGGAGTCTAACCACGATGTGGACTGGCTGCGCTCCGGCACGTACCCACCCTATCTCCAGCAGCGTATTCTGGGGGACCGCGGACATCTTTGCAACGAGGCCGGGGCTGAGCTGGCCGTTCAGGCTGTACAGGCCGGGGCTCACACCGTGATTCTGGCCCACCTCAGTCAGGAGAATAACACCCCGGCCCGTGCGCTGGAGGTCACCCGCCGCCGCCTGCTGGCCGCGGGCGTTGACCCGGACCGTGACGTCTGCGTGACCGTAGCCCCCCGAACCGAACCGGGCCCGGTCTGGCCCGTCCAGAAGGAGGGAGCACTGTGCTGAGTGTACATATCATCTGTGTGGGCAAGATGAAGGAAAAATTCTACATCGGCGCAGCCGAGGAATACATGAAACGGCTGTCCGCTTACTGCAGGCTGACCGTCACCGAACTGGCCGAGGAAAAGCTGCCTCAAAACCCCTCGCAAAGTCAAATCGACGCCGCCCTCGCCCGGGAAGGTCAGGCCATCCGGTCCAAGCTCCCCTCCGGCGCCCACATGGTGGCCCTGTGCGTGGAGGGCGAGCCCCGCTCCAGTGAGCAGCTGGCCCAGCTGGTGGCCGACTGCGAGCTGAACAGCGCCAAGCATCTGGTCTTTCTCATCGGCGGCAGCTTCGGCCTTGACCCCACCCTGAAGCAGGAGTGCCGGGTGCGCCTTTCCATGTCCCCCATGACCTTCCCCCACCATCTGGCCCGGGTCATGCTGTTGGAGCAGGTCTACCGGGCCTTCAAAATCAACGAGGGCTCTGCCTATCACAAGTAAACTGCCAAAATACGGTGGAAGTTCTCCTTCCTTTGTGCTATACTATATTTATCAATCATAAACAGGAGGCCTGACTATGTCCTACCGTGATACCTATGAACAGTGGCTGGCCAGCCCGGCCCTCAGCCCCGCTGAAAAAGCCGAGCTGGAAGCCATCCGCAACAATGACAAAGAGATTGAGTCACGCTTCTTCTCCCAGCTGGAGTTTGGCACCGCCGGTCTGCGCGGCACCATGGGCGTAGGTCTCTACCGCATGAACGTCCACGTCATCCGCCATGCAACCCAGGCCTTTGCCCATGTCATTCTGGAGGAAGGCCCCGAAGCCGTGGCCCGCGGCGTAGCCATCTGCTTTGACTGCCGCAACAACTCCGACCTCTTCGCCCGGGAGGCCGCCTGCGTCATGGCGGGCAACGGCATCCCCGTGCGCCTGTTTGAATCCCTGCGTCCCACCCCCGAGCTGTCCTTCGCTGTGCGCGAATACGGCTGCATCGCCGGCATCAACGTCACCGCCAGCCATAACCCCAAGGAGTATAACGGTTACAAGGTCTACTGGGAGGACGGGGCCCAGCTGCCCCCCAAGCACGCCGACGAAGTGGCCCGCAAGATGAAAGAGCTGGACGTGTTCGGCTGCGTCAAAACCATGGACTACGACACCGCTCTTGCCCAGGGCAGGATCCTCCTCATGGGCGAGGAGACAGACGAGAAGTTCCTTGCCAATGTCATGGCGCTGGTCAACGACAAAGCCGTGGTTGCCAAAGTGGCCGACGACTTCAAGATGGTCTACACCCCCTTCCACGGCACCGGCCACAAGCTCATCCCCGAAGCACTCAAGCGTCTGGGTATGAAGCACGTCATCTGCGTCCCCGAGCAGATGGTCATCGACGGAAATTTCCCCACCGTAGTCTCCCCCAATCCCGAAAATCCCGAGGGCTTCTATCTGGCCGTGGATATCGCCAGGCGGGAGGGGGCTGACTTCATCCTCGGCTCCGACCCCGATGCCGACCGGGTGGGCATTATGGTCAACACCGGAAACGGCGACTTCGCCGTCATCTCCGGCAACCAGACGGGTGTTCTGCTGCTGGACTACCTCATCGGCGCCATGAAGCGCTCGGGCAAGCTGCCGGAAAATCCCGTGGCCCTCAAGACCATCGTCACCACAGAAATGGCCCGCAAGGTGGCCGAGGTAAACGGCCTGCAGTCTTTTGATACCTTTACCGGCTTCAAGTTCCTTGCTCAGAAGAAGGACCAGCTGGAGCAGTCCGGTCAGGGCAATGTCATTTTCTCTTACGAGGAGTCCTACGGCTATATGCTGGGCAGCTTCGTGCGGGACAAGGACGCCGTCTCCGCCTCCCTGCTGCTGACCGAGATGGCCGCCTGGTACTACGACCAGGGCATGACCCTGTACGATGCCCTGCAGGCACTCTATCAGAAATACGGCTTCTACGGCGAGCGCACCATGAATCTGGTCATGCCCGGTCTGGACGGTCTGAAAAAGATGGCCGACCTGATGGCCGGCCTGCGTGCAACCCCCCCTGTGGAGATCGCCGGGGTGGCCGTGGCCGAGCAGAAGGACTATCTGGACGGCAGCGTGGTCTGTGTGTCCTGCGGCAAAACTGACACCATGGAGCTGTCCGGCTCCAACGTCCTGCGCTACGAGATGGCCGACGGCACCAGCCTCATCGTGCGCCCCTCGGGCACCGAACCCAAGGTCAAGGTCTATATTCTGGCCAACGGCAAGGACAAAGCCGAATGTGATGCCAAGGTGGAGAAGTATTCCGTCTGGGCAGAGTCTCTGAAAGGCTGAACCGCGTCCCACAAACAAGCAACAGCCCCCTGATGCAGCAGCATCAGGGGGCTGTTTTCAGTTTATCGGTGTGTCCGCCGAAGCACTTTCCTGAGGTGCGGTCTGTTCAGCCTGCACCACAGGGGGCGGCGTCCCCGGCTCCAGTCCCAGTACCCGATAGTAATCGTTAAACAGGATGTAGCCGGAATAGGTCACCATGCGTTTCACTTCTTTGTAGGTCTGTTCCACATAACCCTCGGGCACCGTAACGCCCTCGTTGGGAATGAAGGTGTTGGTGTTGGCATAATACTTGCCCAGTTCCGATGCATAACAGAACTTGTTGGTGGGCACCAGCCCCGGCGCAGTGGACAGGATATCCCGGCCAATGATCAGACGGGAATCGTAGTCCAGCCCAAACAGGTTGAGCAGTGTGGGGATCACGTCAATGCTGGAGCAGGGCTTCTCTACCACAATGGGCTCTTCCATGCCGCCGCACCACAGGATCAGGGAGGAGCGGTACTTCTCGATCAGATCGTTCTCCGTGCCGGGAGCGGTCAGCTCGTCAATGGCACCGGTTCCGTCCAGTCCGTAGGGGTAATGGTCGCCGGACATGCAGATCACGGTGTTCTCCAGTTCGCCTGCCGCCTCCAGCTGCTGCAGCACGTACTCCAGCGCCCGGTCCAGCTCCATGTTGCAGGCGATATAGGCCTGTGCCGCCTCGCTCAGCCCGGAATCGGCCACCTCCGCCCTGTGCTTCATGGACATGGCGTTTCCTACAAAGTTGTAGTTCATGTGCCCGCTGACCGTCATGTAATAGTTGTGGAAGGGCTTCTCTCCCGCCAGAGCCTGAGGGATGGTCTTCTCCATCATCTCCAGATCGGACTCGGGCCAGCTCTTCTTCACATCCAGCCCCGCGCCCACGCCGTAGTAGTCATAGCCCATGTTGGGGTGGGACAGATGGCGGCTGTAATAGGAATGGGTGTGGTTGTGATAGGCGGTAGTGGGATAGCCCTCCATGGCCAGCATGTTGCCCATGCAGAAATACATGGAGTTTTTGTTCATGCCGGTGATTTTAAAGGAGGAGTTTTTGCTCTGGTTGGAGGGGATCAAACCGGTGCAGTGTGCGTACTCACCGTCGATGGTGGAGTACCACCACAGGGGATTGTAGAAGTTCTTGAACACAAAGCCCTCGTTGGCCAGCTTGTACAGGGTGGGGGTGTAGGTGGGGTGGATCGCACCGATCCAAAAGGCCTCGCCGGTCAGCATGATCAGGTTCTTTCCCTCAAACATGCCCGTATACTCATTTTTCAGGGTGGGCTCCCGGCCGCCGAAATACTGGTGCATGCTCTTCAGGGTCTTGTTTGTCTCCTGCTCGAGCAGCTTGTCGAAATCGATATCCAGCACGTTGGCTTCATAGACCACCTCAGGTGGCTCCTCCTGAGAGCTGTCACCGGAGACGGAACTGCTGTCCGGGTCATCCGGCAGCAGCACATCGTCATCCTCCTCAACGCCGAACAGAGTCTGGCTCACATCCAGCCGCAGTGTGGTCATCACACCAAATCGGGATACGGCCACGTCCGGCAGCAGAATGCCCCGGTACAGATCCTTCGTGGTCAGCAGGTCGGTAGTTGGCAGATTGATGCACGCAGCGGCCAGCAGCTGAAAGACCACCGCGCCGCCCGCCAGTACCAGCAGCTCCCTGCCGTCCGCACGGGTCGTCAGAGCGACGTGCCTGCGCAGCAGGACAAACACCACCACAGGTGCCGCCAGCAGCAGCAGGACCGGTATGGTCTTGCCGATGCCCACCAGCGTCTCCCTCCAGTAGTTGCTCAGGGCCTGTCCGGCCATACCAAAAGATTTGGTGACCAGTACCGTGTGGAAAATGGTGTAGTAGACTGCCTGTATCATATACCACAGCGTCACCACACCCAGCAACACCCCTGCGGCGATCCGGTTCCCCTTCTCGCCCCACACCGAGGTCAAAACAGTGCATACCAGCGCCAGGGGGATGCTGAACAGCAGGATATACAGAAGGCCTCGGTCAAAAAACCGTTCCACACAGAATATACGGTATATACATTCCAACCATAAAAATGCGCACAGGAATAATTCCAGCGGACGCAGGATGTCCCATACGCTGTGTCGGCGGGTCATGGCAATCAGTTCCTTTATACTAAGTCTGTCTGACCATAGGGCCAGCTAATAACATCATATCTTCCCCTCCTGTGCTTGTCCAGTAAAAAATCCGAAAATATAAAAGATTTTCCGCTTTCCGACCGGGAATGCCCCTCTGGACTTTTGCGCGGTTTTCCGTTACACTGAAAAGGACATTACACCTGAGGAGATGTACCCATGGATAATCTCATTGAAGTCCTCGCCCGGGAGCTGGGCTGTTCCGAAACCCACGTCAGCAACGTGGTCACTCTCATCGACGAGGGTGCTACCATCCCGTTTATCGCCCGCTACCGCAAGGAGCTGCACGGCTCCATGGACGACCAGCTGCTGCGCGATCTGGCCGACCGGCTGCAGTATTTGCGCAATCTGGCCCAACGCAAGGACGAAGTAAAAAATTCCATTGAGAATCAGGGCAAGCTCACTTCCGAGCTTTCCGCCGCCATTGATGCCGCCGCCACTCTGGCAGAGGTAGAGGACCTGTACCGGCCCTATAAGCAAAAGCGCCGCACCCGTGCCACCATGGCAAAGGAAAAAGGTCTGGAACCTCTGGCCCTGCTCTATTTTGAACAGGGCGGTTCCTGCCCCGACCCGGAGGGGGCCGCCGCCGCCTTCATCGACCCGGAAAAGGGCGTGGAAACCGTGGAGGACGCCATTCAGGGCGCCTGTGATATCATCGCCGAAATGATTTCCGACGACGCGCAGGTGCGCAAAGAACTGAAAGCCCTCTACCGCAAGCGTGCAAATCTGGTCTCCAAAGCAGCGGAAAAAGAGCCTGCGGACAGCGTCTACCGTCTGTATTACGACTTCAACGCTCCCATCTCCCGGGTACAGGGCCATCAGGTGCTGGCCATCAACCGGGGCGAAAAGGAGGAACTGCTCAAAGTCGCCGTAGAGCTGGACAGCGAGACCGCCCGCATTGCCATCCGCCGTATGGTGGTACCCAACCGGGCCGCCATGTCTGTTGTGCGTGCCGCCGCGGACGACGCCTACGACCGCCTGCTCCACCCCTCTTTGGAGCGGGAGATGCGCACCGAGCTGACCGACACCGCCAGCGAGGGCGCCATCCACAACTTCGCTTTGAATCTGCGCCCCCTGCTCATGCAGCCCCCCGTCAAGGGCAAGGTCACTATGGGCCTCGACCCCGGCTACCGCATGGGCTGCAAGGTGGCCGTGGTGGACGGCACAGGCAAGGTGCTGGACACGGCGGTGGTCTATCCCACCCACGGCAACCGCCAGAAGGAGGACGCCATCCACAGACTATCCCAGCTGATTGCAAAGCACAAGGTTGTCCATATCGCCATCGGCAACGGCACCGCCAGCCGGGAAACCGAGCAGATGACGGTGGAGCTTATCCGCCGTGTTGGCGGCGGGGTCAGCTACGCCATAGTCAACGAAGCCGGTGCCTCCGTCTATTCCGCCAGCAAGCTGGCCGCCGAGGAATTCCCCGAGTATGACGTGAACCTGCGTTCCGCGGTGTCCATCGCCCGCCGTCTTCAGGACCCCCTTGCGGAGCTTGTAAAAATCGACCCCAAGGCCATCGGCGTGGGCCAGTATCAGCACGACATGCCTCAGGCCCGCCTGAGCCAGACGCTGGACGGCGTGGTGGAGGACTGCGTCAACGGTGTGGGCGTGGACCTGAACACCGCCTCCGCCCCCCTGCTCACCCGGGTGTCCGGGCTGAACGGCACCACCGCCAAAAACATCGTCAAATACCGGGAAGAAAACGGTGAGTTCACCTCCCGCAAACAGATCCTCAAAGTACCCAAGCTTGGCCCCAAGGCCTTTGAGCAGTGTGCCGGCTTCCTGCGCGTACCCGAGAGCAAAAGCGTGCTGGACAACACCGGCGTCCACCCCGAAAGCTATGCCGCCGCCGAACGTCTTCTCTCCCTTTGCGGCTACTCTCTCAGCGACGTAAAGGCTGGCGGCATCGCCGACCTGAAACAGCGGGCCGAGGCGCTGGGTCTTGATAAGCTGGCCTCCGACTGCGGCGTGGGCGCACCCACGCTGGCTGACATTATCAAAGAACTGATGAAGCCCGGCCGCGACCCCCGCGAGGATCTGCCCCAGCCCATCCTGCGCACCGACGTGCTGGAAATGAAAGACCTCAAACCGGGTATGGAACTGCAGGGCACCGTGCGCAATGTCATAGACTTCGGTGTTTTTGTGGATATTGGTGTCCATCAGGACGGTCTTGTCCACATCAGCCGGATCTGCGACCGGTTTATCAAGCACCCCTCCGAAGTGCTCAGCGTAGGTGACGTGGTCACCGTCTGGGTTGTGGAAGTGGACGAAAAGAAAAAACGCATCGGTCTGACCATGAAGAAGCCCTGATTTCTTTCTCAGCAAAATAGCAAATGCCACGGCAGAGGATTCTTCCGTGGCATTTCTTATTGACTTCCCTCACTTCCCGTAGTATGATTATTCATACTAATCATACACAAGAGGAAAGCAACCATGAATGTAAACAGCGAAAAATATGCCTGGATGGTCAAAATCGGCGAAAAGGGGCAGTTTGTTATTCCGAAAGAAGCAAGAGAACTGTTCGATTTGCAGCCGGGAAATGAAATTCTGGTCCTCGGGGATACAACAAGAGGTCTTGCCATTCTTCCCAAGCAATTGCAGCAGGAATATATCAAGCGGATCTTTTCCGAAATCGAGGACTAAGCCAGGTGGTATGAGATGAAAAAAATCGTTTTCTTTTGTATCCCTGCGCACGGACATACCAACCCAACGTTGGGTGTTGTGCGGGAATTGATTTCCCGCGGGCATCAGGTATGGTACTACTCATACAATGCCATGCGCGAAAAAATCGAATCCACAGGCGCAATATTTGTCTCCTGCGATGATTATGACATGGGGCAGAAGCTTTCTCCAAAAAGCGCAGTTCGTGTAGGAAAAGATCTGGCCTTCTCCATCAGGGTCCTGACAGACACCACATTGGCCCTAGATGACACAGTCTGCGCCCATATGGAGCAGTTAAAACCGGATTGTATCGTTGCCGACTCTATGGCAATATGGGGCAAAGCCGTTGCACTAAAGCTCGGCATCCCGTTTGTTTCTTCGACCACAACCTTTGCCTTTAACCGGTACTCGGCAAAGAACATGAAGCAGAGCGCGGGAGAATTGTTCCGCATGATACTCTCCCTGCCCAAAATTTCAAAACAAATCAAGCGTCTGCAGAACAAAGGGTATCCGATCAAAAGTTTTCTTGATATTCTCCAGAATGATAATGACACACATACTGTAGTTTATACTTCCCCTCAGTTCCAGCCCTATTCCCATACTTTCTCGGACAAATACGCCTTTGTGGGTCCTTCCATTCGCCCTGCAGGCGACAGAATCGAAAAAAAGAAAGACAAGCTCATTTATATCTCCATGGGCACGGTCAATAACGATATGATGCCGTTGTACCGCAAATGTCTGTCTGCCCTTGCAGACACAGAATATCAGGTGATCATGTCTGTGGGCGATCTGGTGTGCGTCGATGCATTTGGGCCTTTGCCGGAAAATATATCTATTTTCCCCCATGTCGATCAGATCTCCGTTCTGCAGCAGGCAGATGTTTTCCTGTCCCATTGCGGCATGAACAGCGTCACTGAAAGTCTTTATTTTGGCGTTCCCCTTGTTATGCTGCCTCAGACCGCTGAACAGTGCGCTGTGGCCGCCCGTGTCTATGAGCTGGGCGCCGGTATAAAACTCGACAAATCAGATGCTTCTTCCATTTTAAACGCAATCCAGACCATTCTTTCTGACGATGCATACAGACAGAACGCCGCAGAAATTTCTGCCGGATTTAAAACTTGTTCCGGTGCCAGAGGCGCCGCAGACAAAATCATGCAGGTGTGCGAACACACCATATAACCAAAAACCTCCGCATGACCCGGTCATGCGGAGGTTTTATCCTTTTGTCCCGGGCACTTTCAATGCTGTCTCAGTATTGATCCACCCAGCCCGTGATAAGCCATGAGGGGATCAGCCACAGCACCAGATAGACCAGCAGGTTCAGGGCAGACACAGAGCCAAAGGCCCCTACCCCCGTCAGATAGCAGGCCAACAGCCCACCCAGTCCGCCGGAGATGCAGGCCAGCACCGCATTCAGGCGCACCGCCCTGCGCAGTCTCCTGCCCGCGATCACCGTCTCGGAGAACGGGTATATGCCTTCTCTGCACAGTACACCGGTCAGAACCGAGCTGTGCTCCTGCTGCGCATCGGACAGCTCCCGCCGCCGTTCCACCGGTGGGAAGTCCATCCGGTCGGCCGCCAGCTTGAACCGCTGACGCAGCATGGCGGGGATAATGTTGAAATCTCTGGTTGCAAGCACCGGGGCCAGCTTCTCCTGCAGCAGACCGGCCACCGAGGGGAACACCACATCGGGCAGGGAGTAGTTCAGGGCAAAAATACCTGCCAGTTCTCCATCTATGGCGCAGAAGACAGCGTTTCTCACGTTCAGCCCCTGAGGCAGGGCCACGTCCATCAGACTCATAAAGGCCGCAGACCCTACCAGAACCTGATCCCCGCGGATATTGGCCGACAGACCACCGCCCTCATAGCAGCACAGCCTGTCCGCCTGTCTGTAGATTCCGCCCTGTGTGCGCAGCAAATCATTGAACAGTCTGTCCAGTCCGCTGCCTGAGGCCCGGATCAGAGTGGCGGTATAGGCCACCACCCGCTCACTGGACCAGTCCCCGAACACCTTAACGCCGTTGAGTGCCACCGCACCGGGCGGGAACAGATCCGTATCGGTCAGGAGGATCCCATCCCCCCGGCCGGATCGTGCAACGCCCGGCCAGCCCGCCAAAGCCCCGCCGCTGTGTACCAGACGCCTGGCCAGCTTGTGGAAGGGTCTGCTGAAGATCAGCGGCGCGGACAGGGCACAGGAAGCGGTAAAGGCCGCAGACATGGACCACAGCAGCCGCTGGGGCTGTCCCGCCACAACGCAGGACAGCAGACACAGCACCGTGCACACCACAAAAATCAGCGGACAGACCACCCGGAATATCCGCTGTGCTCCGTCATCGGCCTGGATCTGACTGCCGAATCCCGTGGGTGTTCCGGCGTGTTTGGTATAGGTGTCCCGACCGTTCCATTTCCCCTCGTCCAATGTCACCAGATAGGGCTCGGTCGATGCCGCCGCTGTGCGGCACGCCAGTCTCAGGCCCCGCCGCCGGTGATGCTCGCCCTGCATAGCCAGAAACAGCGCCAGAATATTGGGCGCGCAGTAGCCGATCTGCTGTCTGGGCAGCAAGAAGGGGGCAGTGACGGCATCCGCAAGCGTAAACAGGCAGGCTGCCAGCAGCAGCGTATCCATCCCCAGCCTCAGTTCCCGCAGTCGGCGGACCGTCACCGTCAGCACATCGGTGCACAGCAGCATGGAGACGGCCAAAAGTCCGCCACTCAGCCACGATTTGACCGGATAAGTCAGCAGCGGTTGGGCAGGATCATAGGGGTTGGGTATGGCAGGAATGGGAAGCACAGGCTCCAACACCAGATACAGTGCAGGCAAAAACAGCAGAAAGACCAGCGCCGTGCGCAGCCTTAACCCTTTCAGCCCCTTGCCGTACCGTTTGGCCAATTCCTGAGGCGCAACGTCGGGCTGCGCCGGGTCCTGACGGTGCCGGCGCTGCTGTCTGGGCAGGTTTTCTTCCCGGTCAACGCCGGGGATCAGCTTCTCCATGCGCCGCACTTCGGCGCTGTTGGGCAGATCCTCCTGCTCAAACATCCGCTCGGCATAATCGTCAGCCTTCCGGGACAAAGAACGCAGCACCTCAGGGATGGACCGCTTCTTCCCGGGGAACTCCAGCAGGTTGTCTGTCTCTCTGGCGGAACTTTCCTGTTCAGGCTCCGGCCGGGGCTCTTCCCGGTCCGGTTCCTCCTGCGGCAGCTGCTCCTTTTCCTCCGGCGGGTGAGGATTTGACGGGAAAACCAGCAGATTGTCCTGCTCCTCCTCCCCCTCGTCAGACAGGGCGACCACACCTTTGGGCTTGCTGCGCTGAGAGTACTCCGCCAGAATATCATCCAGCTCAAAGCCGTCATCCCGAGCGTCGCCCACAAGAGAACGCAGCTGAGCAAGCTCAGCATCCTGATTCAGTTTTTTCTCATCGTGTTCGCTCATATCCGGCTCCTTGGCAGATCATGTTCGGTCAGTTCAGCCGCTGACGCACGGCCTCGTAAAGCAAAATTGCGGCGGCAGCGGATGCGTTCAGGGAGTTGATATGTCCTTTCATGGGAATACTGACTTTAAAGTCGCAGTTTTCCGCCACAAGGCGGCCCATGCCATCTCCCTCGCTGCCAATGACGATGGCCGCAGGGCCTTTCAGATCCGCCTGATAAAGGGTGGTGCTGCCGTCTGCCGCCGTACCGAACACCCATACGCCCTCCTCCTTGAGCTGCTTGAGCAAAGAGGGGATATTGGGCACCCGGGCCACCGGCAGATGGGCCACCGCACCGGCAGACGTCTTGGCCACCACGGCGGTCAGCCCGGCAGAGCGCCGCTTGGGAATGACCACGCCATGGGCGCCCGCACATTCTGCAGTGCGGATGACCGCGCCCAGATTGTGGGGATCGGACAGCTCGTCACACACCACGATCAGGGGCGCCTCCCCCTTGTCCCGGGCAGCCTGAAGGATGTCCTCCACCGTGGCATACTCCCGCACGGCCGCCAGCGCGATCACGCCCTGATGGGAGTGGGTGCGGCTCATACCGTCCAGCTTGCGCCGGTCGGCATCCACCACCACGATCCCCTTTTCCCGGGCGGAGGAGGCAATGTGCCCCAGTGTGGCATCCGTTTCGCCCTTCATAATAAAAATCTTGTCAATGGTCACGCCGGCACGCAGGGCTTCAATGACTGCGTTGCGGCCTTCGATCACGCCGTCATTTTCCGCTTCCACGGGCGCTGACCGGCGCAGAGGAGTGCGTTCTTTCATAGTGACCTCCAAACCTCCACTCCATGGCAGAGTGGCGGTGATCTCGATCGACCCGAATTACGCATGGTCGAATACAGTAATTATACCACAAGCTCTCTTTCGGCGGAAGTGGAAAATCACGCAAACAGAAAACTTTGAAAAATCTCCGCCGCACACCCGTTACAGAAAGTTTACAGTGCGTTCCTTGTTTTTCCCTGCAGGTTGTGGTATGATGCTCATGACTTTTATATAATGAGAACAGCTTTTATCCGGGCTGTATATAAAACAGGAGGATCTGCTCCATATGAAACAGCAAAAAGGAAATAAAAAAAAGCCAAATGGTATCATGGGCCTTGTCAGCATCGTGTGCTGGGCACTGTTCCTGACCGTGATCTTCAACAGCTGCACATCCATGTATGCCGACGCCAACAGCGTAAAGGTGGACTATTCCACCTTCCGCACTTGGGTGGAGGAAGACAAGGTGGCTTTCGTCCATCTGGGGCCCACCCGGCATACCATCACCCTGAAAGAGGGGGTAGAGGTGGATCTGGGCGAGGAACACGAACAGCAGAACACCCTCATCTCCATCTTCGGCAAAGAGGGTATCGAGGTGGAGTATTACACCCCCGTTCTCTCTGAGTACGATGCCCTTCTGATCCCCCTGCTGGAGGAGCACAATGTAGAATACACCAGCGACGAGGTGGCGGGAATGTCCATTCTGGACATCCTGCTCAGCTTCCTGCCCATGCTGCTCACGGTGGGCCTGTTCTTCTTCATGTTCCGCGGGATCGGCGGAAAGGGCGGCGGCATGGGCGGCATCGGCGGCGTGGGCAAGGCCAACGCCAAGGTCTATGTGGAGCGTTCCACCGGTGTGACCTTTGCCGATGTGGCCGGTCAGGACGAGGCCAAGGAGTCCCTGCAGGAGATCATCGACATTCTCCACAACCCCAGCAAGTATACCGAGATCGGCGCAAAGCTGCCCAAGGGCGCTTTGCTGGTGGGCCCTCCGGGCACGGGCAAGACCCTGCTTGCCAAGGCGGTAGCCGGCGAGGCGGGCGTCCCCTTCTTCTCCATCAGCGGCTCGGACTTCGTGGAGATGTTCGTGGGCGTAGGCGCCAGCCGTGTGCGCGACCTGTTCAAGGAAGCGGCCAAAATGGCCCCCTGCATCATCTTCATCGATGAGATCGATACCATCGGCAAAAGCCGTGATAACCGCATGGGCGGCAACGACGAGCGGGAGCAGACCCTCAACCAGCTGCTGGCCGAGCTGGACGGCTTCGACCCCACCAAGGGTGTCATTGTCCTGGCCGCCACCAACCGTCCCGAGGTGCTGGATAAGGCTCTGCTGCGCCCCGGCCGCTTCGACCGCCGCATCACCATCGACCGGCCCAATCTGGCCGGCCGCCTTGCCACCCTGCAGGTGCACACCCGCAAGATCAAGCTGGCCGAGGATGTGGACCTGAAAAAGATCGCCCTTGCCACCGCCGGCTGCGTGGGCGCTGACCTTGCAAACCTCACCAACGAGGCCGCCCTGCGCGCCGTGCGCCATGGCCGCCGCTTCGTCAATCAGGAAGATCTGCTGGCCTCCTTTGAATTTGTCATCGCCGGCAGCGAAAAGAAAAACTCCGTGCTCACCGCCTTCGAGCGCAAGCTGGTGGCCTACCACGAGGTGGGTCACGCCATGGTGGCCTATAAGCAGAAAAACGCCGAGCCGGTGCAGAAGATCACCATCGTCCCCCATACCGAGGGCAGTCTGGGCTACACCCTGCTTATGCCCGAGGAGGATAAGACCAACCTGCGCACCAAGGAAGAGCTTATGGCCAAGATCGCCGTGTCCATGGGTGGCCGTGCCGCCGAGCAGGTGGTTCTGGACACCATGACCAACGGTGCCTCTCAGGACATTCAGGAGGCCACCAACATCGCCCGCAACATGGTGGCCATGTTCGGCATGAGCGAGGAGTTCGGCATGATGGCCCTTGGCTCCGTGCGCAATCAGTATCTGGACGGCGGCTACGGCCTTGACTGTGCTCAGGATACCGCCGCTGTTATGGATAAAGAAGTCAAGCTCATCCTTGACGCCTGTTACGCCGACGCCGTCAAGGTCATCGAGGAAAATCTGGACGACATGCACAAGGTGGTATCCTACCTGCTGGATAAGGAGACCATCACCGGCGGCGAAATGGTGGCCATCATTGAAGGCCGTGACCCCGCGCTGGTGGAGGACGCCTATGCCTCCACTCGTTCCAAGGCCCGCCTGACCGGGGACATCGAGCCCCCCGCCCGAAACATCCACATGGTGAGCGAGCCGATCCCCGCCCCTGTTCAGGAAGAGCCTTCCGCTGAGCAGGAGCCCGAACCCGAACAGACTCAGCCCGAAGCACCTCAGGGCGATACACCGGAGGAGCCCCAGTCATGAACCTTCCCGCAGAGCCGCTGGCAGTCTGGCTGCTGAGTGTCAATCTGGCCGCCTTCGCCCTGATGGGCGCGGATAAATACCGGGCCAGACGAAATATGTGGCGCATCCCGGAAAAGACGCTGTTTCTTCCCGCCTTTCTGGGCGGGACTCCGGGAGCGATCCTGGGTATGCGGCTGTTCCGCCATAAGACCCGTCACCGAAAATTCCGATACGGTTTGCCCTCCCTGCTGACCGTACAGCTTGCAGCCGCCGGGTGGTATCTCCTGTCTTAACCACAAAAAATATCCATCTCTGATTTTACAGAGATGGATATTTTTTATTCTTCGGTCTTTCCTCTGCGCAGCGGTGCCATCCAGCGCTCCAACCGCTCCCGGGGCAGCAGCAGGTTAATAGCAAGGGCCACCACCACACCGATACCCGTATCCAGCATGCGGTTCAGGGAGTAGGAAATATACGTGTCCACCGGCGTGTTGAACAGGATGATGCACAGCACCACGCCCCCGGGCTGGATCCCGCCCGGCCACTGGAACAGGCGGCTGAAAATGATCAGCAGCACCACACCGACAAACAGCATCAGCATCATCAGCAAATGGGTCTGCCCGTCAGGATAGAAGCACAGGTACAGCCGAAACAGCGCCATGCCGATAAAACCGCCGATAATGGTGCCAAACAGCCGGTTTCCACCGTTGAGCCAGGAATTTCCCATATCGCTGCCAAGGCCGAAAATGGCCCCGATACAGGCAAAGGTGGGATTGCGTTCAAATGGAAAGTAGAGCAGCGCGCACAGCGTTGCCGCCAATGCAGTTTTGATGTTGCGCATGCCCACATGAAAATACGAGTGATTTTCCGGTTTGTTCACCGTTCAGGACTTCTTTCTGTTGTTATTTGCGCCGCCGGCGCTTTATGAAATCTTAACACGAAGTTTCCGATTGGGCAAGCATTTCCTGCTCAAATGCATCCACCAGCATGTGGTAAAAGGTATCCACATATTTTGGCTCGTTTGCGTTTTTGCGGCAGTAGATGCAGATCTCCCGGCTGTAGTCCCCCACCCGGTGCAGCTCCACCTCCTGAGAAAACTGCCCGCGCCAGGATAGTGCGGGAACAAAGGCGATGCCCAGTCCCGCCTCCACACATTTGCGCACGTAGACCGGATCTTCCCCCTGCAGCGCGATCCGGGGCTTAAAACCCAAATCCCTGCAGATCTCCTGTGTCATCATATGCATGCTGTAATTGGCGCTCATGGCAATAAAAGGCTTGTCCCCAAGGCTTTCCCCAGAGAAGCCGTCCGCCGGTGCAAGCAGTCCCTTCCGCGCCGCCAGAACGATTTGCTCCCGAAACGCGCGCATCCTGACAAAATCCCCGTGGGCAAACGTACCGTCCGAAACGATCAGATCAAAATCATCGCTCTGGGTGTGGTCACCATGCTCGGCTATGATATTCACGCTGGGATGCTGGCTTTGAAACGTGGATACCGCCTGCATCACGATCCTGCGGCTGATTCGGATCTCAAGCCGCAGTGCCCCCTCTTCCGCGCCGCCCCGGGCCTCCCGTTCTGCTTGCCGGATCAATTCCAGCGCGCTGCTGACCTGCCGGTAAAAAGTCTCTCCCCTGCCGTTCAGCTCCACTCGGTTGGCATTCCGGTCAAACAGGGTCACCCCAAGCTCATTCTCCAACCGCTTGATACTCTGAGAAATATTGGACGGCGGCACTCCGTACCGTTTTGCCGTCCGGGAAAAATTCTGTGTGGATGCCGCATCGCAAAAATATGTCAGCTGCAGCAGTTCCATTTCAATTCCCTCTCTTCTTTACTGTAACTCTCATCATATAGTTTATTACATTATCTAATGGTTTGCAATATAGTATTTTTATGATAAGATAAATTCATCAACACCGAAAAGGAAAATATAGAATGTCAGAAATTCTTGAAACGATCATGATCGTCAGCTTTGGTGCCTCCTGGCCCATGAACCTGCTGAATTCCTATAAGGCCCGCACCGCTAAAGGCAAGAGTCTTGGTTTCCTGTGCTTAGTGGAGTTCGGCTACATGGTCGGCGCTGTCTCCAAACTAACGGATGCGGCCTATATGGCCCAGTTTTCCAGCAAATGGTATGTGCTGTTCTTCTACGTGCTCAACTTGTTGATGGTGGGTGCCGACCTGCTTCTGTACGCCCGCAACAAGAAGCTGGACAAGCTGGCTGCCGCCAAATAATCTGTCCCAACACGCCGCAGCCGGCGCAGGCGTTCCCTGCGCCGGCTGTTTTCATTCCACTCGTTTGAGAAAGGATTTTTCTCCATGTTCGAACTGAAAGTACCTGACCTACGCCGTTATGAAAATACCATTCTGGCCTATGAGAGCGATCCTGTTCTGACCGGCCGCATTATCTTTTACGGATCCTCCGGCTTTACCCGCTGGAAGCCCAAGTTTGATCACCGTCCTCTGGAGGAAGATATCCTCATGAAGGACGGCTCCCCCGCCGCCCTCAACCACGGTTTCGGCGGCAGCACCATTGAAGAGGGACTTTACTACTACGACCGCATGATCAAGCCCTATGCCCCCCGCGCCATCGTGCTGCGCTTCTACCCCAACGATATCAGCTTTGGCTACTCCCCTGCCGAGGTGGTGTACCTGCTGGCCCAGTTCTGCAGCCGCGCCCGGGCGGACTTCCCCGGCATAAAGCTGTATCTGTGCGACGCCATGCCCCACAAGCGCTACATCAACAACACCCTGTGGCAGAACAATGCCAAGCTGTATAACCGCATCCTGCGGGAGTACTGCGACGCCAACGACGACTGCACCTACGTCTGCCAGTCCGGCTGGCACGGCTTCTATAACGACCCCGCCGACGCCGGCGACTACTCCAAGGTCCGCACGGACATCTGGGTAGAGGACGAGATGCACCTGACACAGGAGGGTTACGACATCTACCGCGACCTGTTCCTGAACGCACTGGACGATATTCTGTAATAGGAGTGAATGATATGCTCGCCATCATCAATGCAGAGCTGGTCATGCGTGACCACCTGATCCCCGATGCCGTACTGCTGATTGAAGACGATCTGATCGCCGGCTATGGCGAAATGCGCACCACCCCCATCCCTGAGGACTGCGAGATCATCGATGCCAAGGGCCTTTACGTGGGCCCCGGTCTGGTGGACATCCACACCCATACCGGCGGTGAGTACCGCCTGTGGCAGAACCCCATTCCTGCCGCCCAGTACCATCTCAAGCACGGCATTACCTCCCTGCTGCCCACTTCCTACCCCCGCATGACCAGGGATGAGTACATCCAGATGGGCGAGAACATCCGTCAGGCCATGGCCGCCCCCGAAGGAAAGAACATCGCCGGTATGTACATGGAAGGCCCTTATATCAATCCCAAGTACGGCTCCAACCGGGCCGCCAACCCCTGGAACAACAAGCCCATCGTGGCCGAAGACTTCGAACCCATTATCGAGGCCTGTAAGGATAACGCTCTGGTGTGGGGTCTTGATCCCGAGCAGGAGAACGTGCTGGCCTTTGTCAAGGCCGCTAAAAAGGCCAACCCCGATGTGCGCTTCGCTGTCACCCATTCCGAGGCCACCCCGCAGCAGATCGAGTCTCTCATGCCCTACGGCCTGTGCATCGGCACCCACCACACCAACGCTACCGGCACGATTGTCAACTACCCCGAGTGCCGCGGCGTGTGCGTGGACGAGGCGGTGAACTATAACGACGGCATCTACGCCGAGATCATCTCCGACAGCTGCGGTATCCATGTGGACCCCTACATGCAGCGTCTGGTCCGCAAGATCAAGGGCGACGACAAGATTATCCTGATCTCTGACCGCAGCTACGCCGACCAGCCCAACCCTCCCGGCTACGAGCACGTGCACGACATCAACTTCGACAAGTGGGGCGACATCGCCGGCTCCAAGCTGACGCTGGACGTGGCCTGCCGCAACTGGATGAAGCACACGGGTGCTTCCCTTGTGGACACCTTCCGGGTGGCCTCCCTCAACCCCGCCCGGGCCGTGGGTCTCAACGACCGCGGCGAGATCGCAGCAGGCAAGCGTGCCGACCTGATCATCATCGACCATAAGATGAATGTCTCCACCGTCATTCTGGCCGGCAAGGTCTGCGAGTAACTTCGACACACCGCATTTGCAACAAAAACGAGGACGCAATCCGCGTCCTCGTTTTTATCTTTATTCTTCTCTGGCATCCTCAGCAGCCGCAGCACCAACCGGTTGCTCCACAGGAGCTTCCTGTGCAGGAGCGTTGATCTTGTTGTTGATCTCGATCACGTTTTTGACCAGCAGGATCAGCATCATAGTTCCCTCATAGACCAGACGCAGCGCAACAGGTCCCAGTACCGCCGTGGCAGCACTGCCCAGAACAGAAACTACAAAACTCCCCATCAGATAGGAAAAGTATCCGCTTCCGTAATCAAACAGGTGGACAAATCCGCCCAACAGGTTGAATACGGCCATCAGCAAACCAATAATACCCATGACCACGCAGGTCACCGTGGCCAGCGCGAAGATAAACTTGAGCACCGACTCAATATAGAGCTTTTTAAAGTTGAAATAGTCGTGGATCATCTGCAGGTACTTGTTGGAAAACGTACCGTCTTTGCTCTGGGGAAGAACCTTGCAGCACAGCAGTATCATGGCGGCTATGGTGGCAGCTATGCCTAACAGGACAAAAATCCCTCTCATGGTGGATCAGCTCCTTTATATTTTATATGTCGAATTATATTGCACAAACCGGGCATTGTCAATGCCTCAGGGCATGTGAAAAGCGAGGCCGCTTACGCAGCCTCGCTTTTTCTCATCCAAAAACCGCACCAGGATCCCGCCGCCAGCATCACTTTTATCATATAGCGCTGTACATCATCTGATAATTGAAAGTTCATGAATCTGTGGTAAAATGTGTTGTTGAAATAAAAACAGCTTCCTACCCTGGAAATATCTGCGGGTGCAGCGCCATCCGTCTCGGAATCCATCCGGCGGCGAACCGGAAAAACATTGGAGGGATTATTATGAAACACTCAAACAAAAAGTGGCTTTGGTTGGCCATTGCTGCCATACTGGTTGCCGCTGTGACTGCCTGGTGCGGCACCTGTGCCATGAACGCCACCAACGGTGTAGAGTCCACCTTCAAGGTGTCTACCTCTGCAGCCCTGCTTATTGGCATTTTTTTGGTCGCTGCGCTGGGCTATCTGCTGGGCAGCATCTCTATCCAAGGCGTATCTCTTGGCACCGCCGGCGTGTTCCTGGTCGCCATCCTGTTCGGCTACCTGTGTACGCTGCCCCAGTTGCAGAACATTCCGATTCTGGACAGCTTCTACATCGCCGACTCCTCGGCCACGCTGAACAACTACTTTTCCAAAGTCATCCAGAACATCGGTCTTGTGCTGTTTGTTACATCCGTGGGCTTTATTGCAGGCCCTAACTTCTTCAAAAATCTGAAAAAGAACGCAACCTCCTACGTGCTGCTGGGTGCCATGATCATCCTGTCCGGCACTATGGTGGCTGTGCTGTTCGCCCTGATCCCCGGCATCGGCCCGGAATTCTCTGCGGGCATCCTGTCCGGCGCGCTGACCTCCACCCCCGGTTTTTCCGCGGCACTGGAAGCCGCCGAAAGCTTTGGCCGCTCCGCCGATATCATCACTCTGGGCTACGCCATCGCCTATCCCTTCGGTGTCATCGGCGTGGTGCTGTTTGTCCAGCTCATCCCCAAGATTCTCAAAGCCGACATGGCCAAGGAGAGAGAATTGCTGAAAGCCGGTGCCCAGACCGTCAGCGAAGAGAAGCCCGGTCTATTCCATTGCGACAGCTACGGCCTTATGCCCTTCGCATTGGCTGTGGTAGCCGGACTGATCATTGGCTCTATCAACATCCCCCTCACCGCATCCGGGTATGCCGGCCCCCGTTTCAGCCTTGGTACCACCGGCGGCACGCTGGCCTTGAGTCTCGTATTCGGCCATCTGGGTCACATCGGTAAGCTGTCTCTGAAAGTTGACAAGGTTGCGGTCAAGGTGTTCCGTGAACTGGGTCTGATGCTGTTCCTCACCGGTGCCGGTGTCAGCGGCGGCGTGTCCCTGGTTAGTGAGATCGGCAAGTCCTCTCTGGGCGGGATGATCGTGGTCTACGGCCTGGTTGGCGGCGTACTTATGACTACCATTCCCATGTTCATGGGCTTCCTGTTCGCCAAATATATTCTCAAGCTGAGCCTGCTGAACAATCTGGGTTCCATTACCGGCGGCATGACCTCCACCCCTGCTCTGGGCACTCTCATTAACACTGCAAAAACCGATGATGCAGCGGCAGCCTATGCCTCCACCTATCCCATCGCCCTGGTGCTGGTGGTTCTGGCCTCCCAACTCATCATCGCGCTGATGGGCGGTTAACCTGTGTATACATAAAAAGCGAGGACTCGAAAGAGTCCTCGCTTTTTCTCATCCAAAAAACCGCACCAGGATCCCGCCCACCGTCAGCATCAGCGCCCCGCAGGAGCGGGTCACGATCTGGGCAAAGGGAAGCAGTTCCATTCGATTGGAGCCGGACAGCACGGCCACATTGCCGCTGCCGCCCATGTTGGTGGTGCACATACCCGCGGCAATGGCAGACTCCACGGGATAAAATCCCACCGCCTTGCCAAGGAATGCCGCCGTCAGGGTGATGGTCACCTCCACCGCCAGTACCGTGATCAAAAAGGCGGGGGTCAGATTTTGCAGAATGACGTCCAGATCAATGAAAATCAGGCCCAACCCGAACAATGCCGCCGAGGTCCATGCCGGGATCACAAAACGGCCCCACTGGCGCGCGGCATCCTCCACCTCTTCCGGGAACAGGCCGCCGCATTTGACAATGACCACCAGCAGGATCATAAAGGCATAGGTAGGCACAACGGGCATTAGGCTGTTCAGCAGCGCCCCCGCGGCATAAAAGGCGACAGACAGCAAAAATCCGCCCGCCAGCTTCTCCACCTTCAGTTCGGTGGCCGGCATTACTCTTACCGGCCTGTCGTCATTGACCAACCGGCCGTTCCCGGTCCACGCGGGGAACTTTTTCCCGGAATCCTTGAGGATGCCCGCAAAAATCAGCGCAATGCAGTTGCCCAGCACTGTAGCCGGCGCCATGCGGTTGAGCACATCCGCCGCAGAAACGCCCAACTGAGCCGAGTAAATGGAAGACAGGGGAACCGTGCCCGCCGTCATACCGCCGCTGGTCATGGCGACCGCAATATAGAGAATGCTGTCCCAGAAACCGTCCCCGATCAGGATGCCCAGCACACCGCACACCAGCACGCCCGCCATAACGGAGAGCATCGCCACAGGCAGCAGCTTCGAAGACGCTCTCAGCAGCAAATTCCGGTCGATGTTAAACAGGCTTCCCGTGATCAAACCACAGATATACAAAGTCAGAAAGCCCGATTCATTGACGAAGACATCCACGGTGTCAAACACAGCCGGCGGAACAATATCCATGTAGGCAAATACCGCGCCGCCCAGAGTGCATACCACCGAACCACCCAGAAACGTCCGTACCACCGGGATCGCTGCGCCCAGAGCATTCAGCCCCTCTCCCATGATGATCAGGAAGAAGAACGCGCCCACCATATTGGCCGGCAGATTGTCGCCGATCATACACACCACGCACAGCAGCAGCGCCAAAATATACAGCGGCAGGGGCATGCCGGCTGCGCGAGCTCTCTTAAGGCCCTCCATACTCCACCTCATTTCCCAATCATGATACCCTATTGTTTCATATCCCAAAAGAGATTACAAGGGAACCCCGGCAAAAAAGCAGGAGCAAACCAAGGTTTACCCCCGCTTTTTATCACTTGTCTTTCGGGATCACCCGGCAAAAATCAACGCCGTAATAGTCCATGAGTGCTATGGCCGCGTCGTCGATCACTTCGCCGCACACCAGAACAGGAACAGCGGGCGGGCAGCTGACCGCTGCGCTTGCCAGCACCATGCCCTGGCATTCCGTGGGCTTGCGTTCCTCGCCGGCGCACAGCAGTGCCTGACGGGGCGAGCAGTACCGCTCCGGCCTGCACATGGCAGGTGCAGACCCGGTCAATGCCGCTCTTTGGGGAATAGCCGTCAGCACCTGCTCCACCTGTGCAAGTGTCTGTTCGCCGTTCTCCGGTGTCAACATAAGGACCACATAGTCCGGGTCGGAAAACTCACATTCCAATCCCCGCTCTCTCAGCAGTTGGGCCAGGTTATTTCCGGTATATCCACGGGACTTGGGCGCAATGGTGATCTTCAGCGGCTCGTCACCTACCAGAGCATACCCCGCCTGAGTCAGGCGATTTTTTGCCTGTGCCGCAGCCTGTACGAAGCAGGCAAGGCGCTGCCTGTAGTCCCCTGCCAAATAGGCATTGACCCCATCCAGCGACTGCAGGATCAGATAGGAGGGGCTGGTGGAGGCAAACAGGGCCATGGCATCCTGTGCCCGCCGGTTCATCAGTTCCGGAGCGCTGTGGGCAAGATGCAGATACGCGCCGCCGGTGATGGCCGGCAGGGTTTTATGCGCCGAGTCGCAGCACAGGTCGGCCCCCAAAGTCATCGGGTGCATGTCTTCAGGCAGAAATCGCAGATAGGCACCGTGGGCGTTATCCACAAGCAGCAGCACACCGAACCGACGGCACACCCGCGAGATGGCCCGGATGTCCGTAAGACCGCCCAGATAGTCCGGGCTGGTGATGTACACCGCCGTGGGCAGCTCCTGCACCTGAGACAAGTAAGCCTCCAGCCCTTCTGCTGTGATGGGGCAGGACACAAGTCCGTTCCACCGTTCCGGGAAAAGCCAGTCCACATCCACATCCAACAGTGCGGTGGCGGTCATAAATACCTTGTGGGCGTTGCGGCCCGCCGCAATGCGGGGCGGCTTGCCCTGTGACCGGGCATAAAGTGTCACAAGATACACCATAGCGCGAATCGAAAGCGATGCTCCTTCTGTGGAATACAGCGTCCGGGCTGCGCCAAACAGCTGTGCGGCGTTCTCCTGACTGCGCCGGATGATGCCGTCACTGTGGTAGAGCACGTCCGCACCCTCCACTTCCGTGATGTCAAGGGCCTCCACGCCCATGGGTCCGTTCCCCTTGTGGCCCGGCATATGCAGCCGCTGCCCGCCGCCCTGTGCGTATTCCCGCACAAAATCACAAATGGGCGTTTCCATTACTGCTCATCCAGCGACTTTGCCGCTTCCAGCATAATGGCACACTCCATCCGCTTGCGGAACAGGTCGCATCCATAGGCATAGACACCGGTAATGGCGCCGGTGGCGTGGTAAGCGTTGGCGGCGCAGCCGCCGGAGCAGTAAAGCTTTGCCCAGCAGTCGGCGCATTCAGGGCGGGAATAGACATTGCAGGCGGCAAACTCGCTCTGGACGTCGTGGTTGGTCACGCCGTGGAACACATCGCCCAGCTTAAAGGCCTCCTCCCCCACGAACTGATGGCAGGGGTAAAGGTCTCCCCAGGGGGTGACCGCCATGTACTCGGTGCCCGATCCGCAGCCGGACACCCGCTTGTAGATGCAGGGCCCGCCCTTCAGGTCGATCATGTAGTGGTAGAAGGTAAAGGGCTTGCCCTGGCGGTGACGCTCCAGCATCAGTTCGGCCAGCTTTTCATACTGCTCCAGCACGATGGGCAGATCTTCCGGGGTCAGGGCAGAGGGGTCGTCGGGGGCACATACCACCGGCTCCATGCTCAGCTCGGTAAAGCCCAGTTCCAGCATGGTCTCAATATCCTTCAAAAAGTCCGGGTTGGCGTGGGTAAAGGTGCCGCGCATGTAATAATTCTTGCCCTGTCTGGCCTTGACCAGCTTCTGGAACTTGGGCACGATGCGCTCCCAGCTTCCGTTTCCGGCATGGTCTACGCGGAACCGGTCATGCACCTCCCTGCGCCCGTCCAGACTGAGCACCACGTTGCTCATCTCCCGGTTTGCAAAGTCGATCACGTCATCGTCAATGAGCACACCGTTTGTGGTCAGGGTAAAGCGGAAATTCTTTCCGCACTCCTTCTCCCGGCTGCGGGCATAGGCCACCAGCTGCTTGACCACGTCAAAATTCATCAGCGGCTCACCACCGAAAAAGTCCACCTCAAGATTTCGGCGGCCCTTGGAATTTTCGATGAGGAAGTCCAGCGCCTGTTTGCCCACCTCATAGCTCATCACAGCCCTGTCCCCGTGATACTTGCCCTGACTTGCAAAGCAGTAGGAACAGTTCAGGTTGCAGGTGTGGGCCACATGCAGGCACAGGGCCTTGACCACGCCGGAGGTCTTTTCCTTCAGCTGTCCGGCGATGGGCGCAAAGGTGTCCGGCGCAAAAAGCACCCCCGCCTGCTTGAGCTGCTCGATCTGCTCACAGCCCTCCAAAAGCTCATCCCGGGTCACATTGGGATACTTGTCCAGCATGGCCGCCACCAGCCGCTCGCGGTCGCACTGCTGGTACATGCCGATCATGTCGTAGGCGACCTCGTCCACCACGTGGACGCTGCCGGAATATACATCCAATACGATATTCAGTCCGCCCAGCTTATAACAATGAATCATATCAACGGCTCCCATTATAAAAAATCAGAAAAAATGCCGCCAAACGGCGGCATTTTCAATCCAGCAAAAATCGCTTACTTGCTGCTCTCGCACTGCTGGTTGGCAATGCCGCAGCTGGTCTTGCAGGCAGACTGGCAGGAAGTCTGGCACTCGCCGCAACCGCCGTTCTTGGCGCTCTGGCACAGGTTCTTGGTTTCCAGGGTCTGGATCTTCATAGCAGTTCCCTCCAAACTATTTCTATATTGTCATCATGCTACCACACGCCGGCAAGTTTGTCAAGGAAAAAGCAGCCGGCCTGACACCAATGGCGTCAGACCGGCTGGTCGGTTTACTTACAGTACAAGGCTGGGTGGGGCATAGGTGCGGGCCGCATATTCCTGATCCAGCAGGTACAGGCCTCTGGGGTCACTGCCAAAGAGCTTGTAGCGATTGACCATGGAGTCGGCAGAGTCCTCCTCCTCGCGCTGCTCATCCACGAACCAGTCCAGGAACTTCAGCGTCCGGTAGTCCTTGTCCTGATGGGCCTCATGGTAGATGTTGTTGATGAGCTCGGTCACATAGCGCTCATGCCGGGCGGCTTCCTCCAGCGGTTCCAGCACGCTGGCATATACCTTGTCCGGCTTGCCAATGGCCTCCAGCGTAACCTTCAGGCCGATGCTCTGCATGTACTTCATGAACAGCAGGGCGTGGTCACGCTCCTCCTGAGCCTGGACCATATAATAATTGGCATAACCGTCCAGATCCAGCTCGTCATAATAGTTGGACATACCCAGATACAGGTAGGCACTGTAAAACTCCTTGTTGATCTGATCGTTGAGCAGGGCAGCAATTCTATCATTCATACTATGTACTCCTTTCCCCGATAGGGATTTATTTATATGCAGGCTGGGGGAACAGCTTTCGCTGTTCCCCCGCAGTATGCTCACTTACGCCTTCTCAAAGGCGTCCTTGCCCAGACCGCAGACGGGGCAGACCCAATCCTCGGGGACGTTCTCCCACGCGGTGCCGGGGGCAACGCCGTTGTCGGGATCACCCACAGCGGGATCATACTCATAGCCACAGGGGCAAACATACTTATCCATAACAGTTTCCTCCGTTTTTTATGCGTTTCTTACTTGAAGTAACGGTTCAGCAGGCCCTCCAGAGCCTTGCCGTGGCGGGCCTCGTCCCGGGCCATCTCGTGGACGGTGTCGTGGATGGCGTCCAGATTGTTCTTCTTGGCACAGGAGGCCAGATCGAACTTGCCGGCGGTGGCACCGTACTCGCAGTCCACGCGCCACTTCAGGTTGTCCTTGGTGGTGGCCTTCATCATGGGCTCCAGATCCTCACCCAGCAGCTCGGCAAACTTGGCAGCGTGCTCAGCCTCTTCCCAGGCGGCCTTTTCCCAGTACAGGCCGATCTCGGGATAACCCTCACGATGGGCGATGCGGGCCATGCACAGATACATACCCACCTCAGAGCACTCGCCGTTGAAGTTGGCCATAAGCTGCTCAAAGATGTACTTCTTGTCTTCCTCAGAGATGTCGGGGTTGTTCTTCACGGTCTTGGCATAGATGCCGTACTCATGCTCGGCGGCCAGCTTCATCTCGCCCTTGACCTCGTTGAACTTCTCTGCAGGAACCTTGCACACGGGGCACTTTTCAGGGGCGCTGTCGCCTTCATGGACGTAACCGCAAACACTGCACACATACTTCTTCATCATTTTTTCCTCCAATTTCATGTTTTATACTTTTGTTTCCTTTTGCATACATTGGGAGCAGGTTCCATAGAATGTCAGGTCATGGTGCTCCACTGAGAATCCGTACTGCTCACTGACCGACCGTTCGATCTCCCCTCCGGCGGACACCTTCGGGATATCTATGACCGCGTGGCAGTCCCTGCAAACAAAGTGACTGTGATTTTCTGTGTTGGCATCGAACCGTTCGTGGCCATCCACAACACCTACGCTGCGGATCACCCCCTGCTCCCGAAAGAGCGTCAGGTTTCGGTACACGGTGCCAAGACTGAGATCCTGGTGTTCGGGCTTGAGCGTCTGGTACAGCCATTCCGCAGTGGGATGACTGTCAGTTTCTTTCAGCGCCGACAGGATCGCTTCGCGTTTTCTGCTGTATCGTGTCGCTCGTTCCATCACCGACCTCCTTATCAGTAACAATTCTTGTTTGCAATATGATAATAACACACCCTCACAGCTTTGTAAAGAGTTTTTTCAAAAAATTTTTAAAAAAATTCCGCGGCACCTTCTGCCGCGGAATTTCACCTTAATACCATGTTTGTCAGCCAGCGCTCAACACGCTCGCCGTATTTCATCCCCAGCAGGAATATGGCCAGCCCCGCCGCTCCCATCAGCACCATAGCCCACGGGGGCACGTCCAGAGCCGCGCCGCCCAGCGCGCTTGCAAAAAGCAGTCCCCATGGACGGGTGCACACCGCGATCACCAGAAACCGGGCAAAGCTGATCTCGGTCAGCCCCGCCAGAACGCACAGCACATCATCGGGAAAAAAGGGAAACAGGAACGCCAGCACAAGGAAGGTGTCCCGCCTGGTCCGAATCGTATCCAGATATTTGTCCGACACTTTTCTGCTGACAAAGCGTTCGGCAAAGGGCCGCCCCAACACTCTGGCCAGACAGAACACCGTCACAGAGCCCAGCAGCACCGCCCCCATGGTCATGGCAAAAGCTTTCCATGTTCCAAACAGGGCACCGCCCACCGCCGCGCTGATATTGCTGGGCAAGGGGGCTATGACCACAGACAGCAGCTGCAGCAGGAAAAAGACCAGGTGCGAATAGGGTGCAAAACCAAGGATGTACGCCTGCAGTCCATTCGCGCTGGCCGCCGCCGTAAAAAAGCCGCTGACAAATAAAAACATTACGCCCACGCACAGCAGCGCCATGGCCGCCGCTGCAAAAAGAGTCTGTTTTTTCAAGCCCCTCCCCCTTTCGTGTCGTTTTTTTACAGCATAACAGAAATCACGCTCCGGTGCTGCTGCTTTTTCCTATGAAGAACCGGGGTCAGACCTCCGACCCCGGTTCAGTATCAAAGCAGAGGGACACCTGCCCCGGCGCAGACGGCCATAGTCTCCTCGTCCCAAAGGGAGACCTGCACCTCGCCAATGTGGGCCTTGCCCAGCAGCAGCATGGAGACCCGGGACTGGCCGATTCCGCCGCCCATGGTCAGGGGCAGCTGACCTTCCAGCAGCATTTTGTGGAAGGGAAGCTCCCGCCGGTCGTCGCAGCCCGCAAGGCTCAGCTGGCGGTCCAGAGACTCGGGACTGACACGAATGCCCATGGAGGACAGCTCCATGGCCTGACCGTTCACGCTGTCCCACAGCAGCAGATCACCGTTGAGGTCCCAGTCGTCATAGTCCGGAGCCCGTCCGTCGTGGGGCTTTCCGGACTTGAGTTTTCCACCAATGCCAATAATGAACACAGTGCCGTGTTCCTTCACGATGGCGTTCTCCCGCTGCTTGCCGGTGTAGTCCGGCCAGCGGTCCTCCAGCTGCTGGGAGGTAACGAACAGCACATTCTTTTCAATGTCGGGCAGTACGGCAAGCTGGGGAAACACAGATTTCAAAAACGCCTGGGTGGCGGCCAGCGCGCCCACAATGGCCCGGACCGTGTCCTTGAGATAGCCCACGCTGCGGTCCTGCTCGGTAATGATCTTCTCCCAGTCCCACTGATCTACATAGGCAGAATGCAGGTTGTCCAGATCCTCATCCCGGCGGATGGCGTTCATGTCGGTATAAAGTCCTTCCCCCGCACCGAACTCGTAGCGTTTCAGGGCAAGCCGCTTCCATTTGGCAAGAGAATGAACCACCTCGCCCATGTCTGACACCCCGTTGATGTCAAAGCTGACCGGTCGCTCCACACCGTTGAGGTTGTCATTCAGACCGGAGGCAGATGAAACAAACAGCGGCGCGGAGACCCGGTGCAGCCGCAGCGCACCGGACAGTCTGTCTTCAAACAGTCGTTTAAGCATGCCGATAGCCTTCTGGGTCTGATACAGGTCAAGAGAAGGGACATAGCCCTGCGGGATCTTGGTCTTGGACATCACACTCGTCCTCCCCATTTTTTACTGGTTAACGCACATATTATAAACGCAATGTCCGGGAATTGCAACTCGCTTATTGCTATTGTCCGCCTAAAAGTTTATAATATTGAGTTAAGAATGGGGGGATGTTCTTTTGAAATTCATTTCCTGGAATGTCAACGGTCTGCGCGCCTGTATGAAAAAGGGCTTTGAGGATTTCTTCCATCGGGAACTGCCCGACTTTCTGTGCCTGCAGGAAACCAAGATGGAACAGGGTCAGGCCCAGCCGGACCTGAACGGCTATCTGGAACACTGGAACTCCGCCGAGAAAAAAGGCTACTCCGGCACCGCCGTGTTCACCCCTCACCCGCCCGTGGCCGTGGCCTGCGGCATGGACAAGGATGTCCATGACCACGAGGGGCGGCTCATCACGTTGGAATACGAGCACTTTTATCTGGTCTGCTGTTACACCCCCAACGCCCAGGACGGTCTGAAGCGGCTGGACTACCGCATGCAGTGGGAGGACGACCTGCGGGACTATCTCATCTCCCTCGACCGCCACAAGCCTGTCATCTACTGCGGTGACCTGAACGTGGCCCACGAGGAGATCGACCTGAAAAACCCCAAAACCAACCGCATGAACGCCGGCTTTTCCGATCAGGAGCGGGAAAAGATGACCGCCCTGCTCGCCTCCGGCTTTACCGACACCTTCCGTTACCTCTATCCGGACAAAGAGGGGGCCTACTCCTGGTGGTCCTACCGCTTCAACGCCCGGAAGAACAATGCGGGGTGGCGCATCGACTATTTTATCGTGTCCGACCGGCTTCGGGACCGCATCCTCCGGGCAGAGATCCTGTCCGATGTGGAGGGCAGTGACCATTGTCCTGTCCTTTTGGAGCTGGATATTTAAAAAAAGAAGGTCATATGGTATGAAAATCAAAGATTTATTCGGTCAGGGACGCCCGGTTTTCTCCTGCGAGGTGTTCCCTCCCAAAAAGACAAGCCCCGTGGACAGCATTTACAAAACGCTGGATGGGCTCAAGGACATCAAGCCAGACTTTATCAGCGTCACCTTCGGCGCCGGCGGCTCTCAGGTAAACCAGTCCACCCGGGAGATCGCCTCCATCATCCAGAACCAGTACCACATCCCCGCCATGGCCCACCTGACCTGCGTCAACGCCACCAAGGGCGAAGTGACCGCCCTGCTGGCGGGCCTGAAGGAGGACGGAGTGGAGAACGTGCTTGCCCTGCGGGGCGACCGTAACCCCGACCTGCCCCCCAAGACCGATTTTCTCCACGCGGACGAGCTGGTCTCCTTCATCCTGCGCCGGGACGACTTCGGCGTGTCCGCCGCCTGCTATCCCGAGGGACACCCCGAAAGCCCCGACATGGTCACCGACATCCGCTACCTCAAGCAAAAGGTGGATGCCGGCGCCCAGCATCTGGTCAGCCAGCTGTTTTTTGATAACGAGGACTTTTTCCGTTTCCTGGAGCACTGCCGCATGGCGGGCATCAATGTGCCCATCGAGGCAGGCATCATGCCCGTGCTCAACCGCGGCTCCATCGAGCGCATGGTGTCCCTGTGCGGCGCCAGCATCCCCCGAAAGCTGTCCCGTATCCTTGCCAGGTACGGCGACCACCCCGAGGCCCTGCGCCAGGCGGGTCTGGCCTATGCCATCGACCAAATCGCCGACCTGATGGCCGCCGGGGTGGACGGCATCCACCTGTACACCATGAACAACCCTGCTGTCGCAAAAACCATCAGCGACAGCATCAGCTCCATCCGCGCCGTATAATCGTTTTTAAGGAGGCCGCCCATGTCCATCACCCTGTCCCAACTGAATACGGACGAGGTGCTCCGGTACATGGGCACGCCCCCCGAACAGGCGGACGGAGCTTTGCGCCAACTGGTGTCGGACTGTTCCGCCCAGCTGCTTGCCGCCATTCAGCCCCGATGGACGTGGAAGCTGTGCCGCATAGAGCCCGAACCCGACGGTATTCGGCTGGACACCGGGTTGCTTCTGTCAGGCCGGGATCTGAACGCACACCTTGCCGGCTGTGACCGGGCCGCCCTGTTCTGCGCCACGCTGGGCGCGCAGGCGGACACCCTGATCCGTCAGGCCCAGTGCTCCGACCTGCTGCGGGCGCTGGCTCTGGACTGCTGTGCCGCCGCGGCGGCAGAACAGCTGTGTGACCGGGTGGAGCTTGAACTGCAGTCCCAGTTCCCCGGCTGCTATTTCCCCTACCGCTTCAGTCCCGGGTACGGCGACCTGCCCCTGCAGGTACAGTCAGACCTGCTGACCCTGCTGGACGCCCCCCGCCGCGTGGGACTGCACACGGGAGAAAGCCATATTCTCTTCCCTCGCAAGTCGGTGACCGCCATTCTGGGTGTCTCCGACCGCCCCATCCAAACACACAGACGCAGCTGTCTGGGCTGTCCCGCCCACGACGGCTGCCAATACCGAAAGTCAGGTGGACACTGTGGAATTTCGTGAATTGCTGCGTTCCCCCGCCCCCGTTTTGCTGGACGGCGGTATGGGTACCATGCTTCAGGCCCGTGGCCTGAAACCGGGCGAATACCCCGAGCTTGCCGCTCTGGACCATCCCGACTGGCTGTTTGACATCCACCGGGCCTATGTGGACGCCGGCGCCCGGATCATCAGCGCCAACACCTTCGGCGCAAACCGGGAAAAGCTGTCCCGCATGGGCAAAACCGTGGCCGAAGTGGTCAGCGCATCCGTTTGCGTCGCCCGCGAAGCGGCGGACCACCGCGCATTGGTAGCCCTTGACGTGGGCCCCATCGGTCAACTGCTGGAGCCCACGGGTCTTCTGCAGTTTGAACAGGCGGTAGACATTTTCAAGGAGGTCATCTCCGCCGGTGTGGATGCGGGTGTGGACCTTATCTTCATCGAGACCGTGGCCGACCTGCAGGAGGCCCGGGCCGCCCTGCTGGCCGCCAAAGAGGTCTGCTCCCTCCCCGTCATGGTCACCATGACCTACGAGGAACGTGGACGCACCTTCCTGGGCCACTCCCCCGCCGCCGCGGCCCTGACGCTGGAGGGTCTGGGTGCGGACGCCATCGGTGTGAACTGCTCTCTGGGCCCCCGGGAGATGCCCCCTCTGGCCCGGGAACTGCTGAAGTGGTCCACTCTGCCCATTATTCTCAAGCCAAACGCCGGCCTCCCCGACCCCAACGGCGGCGGCTATGACATCACTGCAGCCCAGTTTGCTTCCACCCTCGCCTCCATGGCCGAGCTGGGTGTCAAGCTGTTTGGCGGCTGCTGCGGCACCACACCGGAATATATCGCGCTTTTAAAGCAGGAACTGTCCGGCCGTCAGGTGGCCCCGGTGGAGCGGGCCGTCCCCGCCGCCGTCTGCTCCCCCACCACCGTGGTGCCCATTGACCGGGTGCGCGTCATTGGCGAGCGCATCAACCCCACGGGCAAAAAGCTGATGAAAGAGGCCCTGCGCCGGGGTGATGTGGACTTCATGCTCTCACAGGCTCTGGCCCAGACTCAGGCAGGAGCCGATATTCTGGATGTCAACGTGGGCCTTCCCGAAATTGACGAGGGCGCCATGATGGTGCGCACAGTCAAGGCCCTTCAGGGCATCACCGACGCCCCCCTGCAGATCGACTCCACCGACCCCGCCGTGCTGGAGCGCGCACTGCGGGTCTACTGCGGCAAGGCCATCGTCAATTCGGTCAACGGCGAAGGAAGGACTCTCAGCGCCATCCTGCCCATCGTCAAAAAGTACGGCGCCTCCGTAGTGGGCCTGACCCTGGATGAAAACGGGATCCCCAAGTCCGCTGAAGCTCGCCTTGCCATCGCAGGGCGTATTCTGGACGCCGCCCTCGCCCACGGCATCCGCAAAGAGGATGTGTATATCGACTGCCTCACCCTCACCGCCTCCGCCGAGCAGGAATGCGCCGCCCAGACCCTGCAGGCTGTGCGCATGGTGAAGGAGCAGTTGGGACTGAAGACCGTGCTGGGCGTGTCCAATATCTCCTTCGGCCTGCCCGCCCGGTCTGTTGTGAACCAGAATTTCCTGACCATGGCCATGGTCTACGGTCTTGACCTGCCCATCATCAATCCCAATACAGACTCCATGATGGCGGCGGTGCGCTCCTTCCACCTGCTGATGAATGTGGATGCCGACGCCCGGGACTTTATCGCCGCCTACGCCAACGCCACCGTATCCACCGCCATCACCACAGGATCAACTGCCGCCGCTCCTGCCCCCACCGCCGCCCGCACATTGGACGAGATCGTCCGTGCAGGTCTTCGGGGCGAAGCCGGCCCTGCCACCCGGGCCCTGCTGGAGGGGGGCGCGGACTCCATGGACATCATCAACACCATGCTCATTCCCGCTCTGGACGCCGTGGGTGCGGAGTTCGAAGCGGGTCGGCAGTTCCTGCCCCAGCTGATCCAGTCCGCCGGGGCGGCACAGGCCGCTTTCGAGGTCCTGCGGGAGCATATGTCCTCCGCTGCCGCCGACACAGACACAGATAAAAACACCATCATTCTGGCCACCGTCAAGGGCGACATCCACGACATCGGCAAAAACATCGCAAAAGTCCTTCTGGAAAACTACGGCTTTGCCGTTATCGACCTCGGAAAGGACGTCCCCCCCGAAGCGGTGGTGCAGGCCGTGCGGGAACATGGCGCAGGCTTGGTGGGCCTGTCCGCCCTTATGACCACCACCCTCAAGAGCATGGCGGATACCATCGCCCTGCTGCATAAAGAAAACCTGCCCTGCAAGATCATGGTAGGCGGTGCGGTGCTCACCGAGGATTACGCCAAACGCATCGGCGCTGACTTCTACGCCCGGGACGCAAAGCAGGGCGTGGACATCGCCCGCAGTGTATTCGGGGCTTCCTGACAGAAAAACCGGCTCCCGGAGCTTCCGGGAGCCGGTTTCACTATTTAAATATGCCCTTCGATCCATGCAAGGGTGTCTTTCTGGACCTGCTGATAATTCAACTCATTGAGCATCTCATGCCGCCCGCCTTCATAGAGCTTTATCTCTACCTCCCGGCAGCCGGCCATTTTGAACATGTCATATACCTTGCGCACACCGCGCCCCATGTCACCCACAGGATCTGCGTCCCCCGAGAAAAAGTATACCGGCGTGTCCTTGTCCATTTTGGCAAGATTGGACGGCTTTGCAATGTACTGCAGGCCGCCCATCATGTCCCGGAACAGGCCCACAGTGGAAGCTGTGCGAAGGGGGTCGGCCACATAGGCGTCCACCACCGCCTCATCCCGGCTGATCCAGTCGGCACTGGTACGTACGGGGCTAAACTTTTTGTTGTAAGCGCCCATGGAAAGGCCGTACACCAGCTTGCTGCGGTACTTTGTGCCCTTCACCGCCCCGATCATTGCCGAAATCGCCTTGCCTGCGGCCACGAGAGCCGCTTTCTCCTGCCCCGTGCCGGACAGGATGACCCCATCCAGCGTTCCGGGCCAGTCAACGAGGTACGTCCTGGCGAGGAACGAACCCATAGAGTGTCCCAACATGATATAGGGCACACCGGGATGCTTCTCTCCCGCCAGTTCCCGCAGGCAGCGCACATCCTGTACCACCAGCCGCCAGCCGTCCTGTTCGGCAAACCAGCCCCGCTCACTCTCAGTCCGGCCATGGCCAAGGTGGTCCGCGCCGTACACCGCCATGCCGTGTTCATTCAGAAAACGCGCAAAACGGTCGTACCGTCCCATGTGCTCTCCCACACCGTGGACCAGCTGCACCACCGCCCGGATCTCGCCCTCCGGCAGCCATTCCCGGGCAAATATCTCGTGTATGCCGTCTGAAGACGGATAGGTAAATGTCCGTTCCTGTGTCATGAATATTCCCCCTTTTTATTCAGTGTACCCAACAAAACGCCGCCCGGTCAAGAGAAAAAATGCAAAAAAATCCAATCACCCTTGCGGCAGGGAAATAAGGCTGTTATAATAGAGACAATCACACAGTGTTTCACTGTACAAATGGATTTTTAGGAGGCATTCGCTATGCAAGAGATCAAAATTACCCGCGCTGCCACTCTGAAGGAAAAGCCCGAGGCTTCCTCTCTGGTTTTCGGCAAGTACATGACCGACCATATGTTCATCGTGGACTATGACGAGGGTCAGGGCTGGCACGATGCCCGCATCGTCCCCTACGGTCCTCTGCAGATCGACCCAGCTTCCAAGGTCCTCCACTACGGCGAGGAGATCTTCGAGGGCATGAAGGCCTACCGCACTGCCGACGGTTCCATTCAGCTGTTCCGCCCCGACTGCAATATCCAGCGTCTGAACGACTCCGCCGACCGTCTGTGCCTGCCCAATATCCCCTACGAGCTGGCTCTGGCCGGCATCGTGGAGCTGGTCAAGCTGGAGCAGGACTGGGTCCCCTACGAGAAGGACACCTCTTTGTATATCCGTCCCTTCATGATCGGCATTGACCCCGCTCTGGGTGTCCATTCCTCCCACCACGTGCAGTACATCGTCATCGTCTGCCCCGTGGGCGCCTACTATCCCGAGGGTCTGAACCCCGTCAAGATCTACATCGAGGACGAGGATGTCCGCGCCGTCAAGGGCGGCACCGGCATGGCCAAGACCGGCGGCAACTACGCCGCCTCCCTGCGCGCCGGCAACCGGGCCGAAAAGCGCGGCTACTCCCAGGTCCTGTGGCTGGACGGCGTGCACCGCAAGTATATTGAAGAGGTCGGCGCCATGAACGTCATGTTCAAGGTCGGCGGCAAGATCCTCACCCCCGACCTGAACGGTTCCGTTCTGCCCGGCATCACCCGCCGCTCCTGCATCCAGCTGCTCCGTGACTGGGGCTACGAGGTAGAGGAGCGCCGCATCTCCGCCGAAGAGCTGTTCGAGGCCGCCAAGAACGGCACTCTGGAAGAGGGCTGGGGCACCGGCACCGCCGCTGTCATCTCCCCCATCGGCGAGCTGGCCGAGGGCGACGAGAAGGTCATCATCAACGGCGGCAAGATCGGCCCCGTCACCCAGCGTCTGTACGACGAGCTGACCGGCATCCAGTGGGGCCGTCAGGCTGACCCCCACGGCTGGGTCATGAAGATCATCTGATTTCACCATCTTTTGCGGGGCCGGCAAACTGCCGGCCCCGCGTTTTTCAAAAAGGAGCTTTCACTATGGTCACTATGGCACAGCGCATTGAGGCGCTCCGCACCGAACAAAACCTGTCCCGCCCTGCACTGGCCGCCGCTCTGGGCCTGCCCCGCACCGCCATCGAAAAGTTCGAGACCGGCCGTCAGACCCCTTCCAAGGATCAGCAGGAGAAGCTGGCGGGCTTCTTCGGCGTGTCCGTTTTCTACCTGCGGGGCGAGAGCGATGACCGTACCACCCAGCGCACCTGGATGGATATGGCCTACGCCCAGAACGACGAACCCGTCCCTGCTTACACGCCCAAAAAGGCAAAGCCCGCGCCCCAGAGCACCGCTCCCATGCCGGAGGGCGGCACCGTCTTTGACGCGGTACTGCAGTCCAAAGGCTTTCAGGACCTGCTTCGCACCGCCGTGCTGGACGCTCTGCGCTCCCCCGAGGGGCAGGACCTGCTCACCCAGGCCATCCGAAAAGAGCTTGGCCGCCGCTGAGAACGAAAGAAGCACGCAGATGCATCTGCGTGCTTCTTTTTATCCTTCTTCGTATTCCGCCAGTGCTTCCCGCAGAAACTCCGCATCCGCGTCGTCCAGGGCGTGGAGCATGGCGGTGTCCTCCAGATGGTGGGTAAACTCATGGGCCACGGTGGCAAAGATCTCGTCCAGCCAGACCTCCTCATCCTCCCCGGCCAGCAGAGCGGCAAAGGAGCCGTAGTACAGCAGGATATACCGTCCCAGCATATCGTGGCAGTACTCCCCCATGATGTACATCTCGCCGGGCGGAAACTCCGGGTCTGGCATTCCCTTTTCCTCCAGCTGGATGCCGCCGTCCAGCCCCTCAAAGAACGCATCGGGGAACTCCGCCGCCACCTGTTCCAGCATATCTCCCATCTGTTCATAGGTGGGTATCACAGACCATCTCTCCTTCATAAAAAATGCGGCCTGCTGACGCAGGCCGCATTTTCATGCTTGTTATTCGTCCTCCGTGCAGATGTCGTCAGACAGATCCAGAGAGAACTTCTCCTCGCAGTTGGGGCACTGGACCACGCCCTCGGACAGAGCGTCCTCATCAATGACCAGAGGCTCCTCACAGTTGGGGCACTCCACCTCGAAGAAGTCCTCGTCCTCATCCTCGTAATCCTCGTCGTCGCCATAGACGATGTCTTCCACGTCGGCCAGATCGTCGGACAGAACGTCGATCTCCTCGCCCAAATCCAGATCGTTCTCCTCCAGATCCTCAATGGACATGGCCACTTCCTCCAGGATGCCGATCATCACGGAGATCAGCTTGCCCTCCTTGGACTTTTCGGTGTCCAGATCAAGGCCCTCGGCCAGCCCCTTCAGATACGCAACTTTCTCAGAAATAGTCATGGGAATTCCTCCTTTGATGTCAGTGTTGCCCGCGCTCACAACGACTCGGACGCTTAGCTTATCACGCCTCGCCTGTTCCCGACGCGCGGCTTCCCTGCGACTCGGAACACAAACAGCAAACTGCGTTTGCTTGGTTTGCATTCCTCACTCCGGTCCATCCGCGCTGCTCACAACGGCTCGGACGCTTAGCCCTTCACGCGCTCCAGATACTCGCCGGTGCGGGTGTCGATCTTGATCTTGTCGCCCTCGTTGATGAACAGGGGGACCTTGATCTCAGCGCCGGTCTCCAGAGTGGCGGGCTTGGTCACGTTGGTGGCGGTGTTGCCGGCAAAGCCGGGCTCGGTCTCGGTAATGACCAGATCCACAAAGTTGGGAGCTTCCACACCGAACACGCTGCCCTTATAGGACATGACCTTGCACATCTCTTCCTCTTTGACAAAGCGGAACGCGTCGCCCAGCAGGTCCTTGCCGATGGGCAGCATGTCGAAGCTCTCCATATCCATGAAGTAGTACAGATCGCCGTCGTTATAGCTGTACTGCATCTCCTTGCGCTCCACGAAAGCCTGCTCGAACTTGGCGGTGGGGTTGAAAGAGGTCTCGGTCACGCCGCCGGTAATAATGTTTCTCATCTTGGTGCGCACAAAAGCGGCACCCTTGCCGGGCTTAACGTGCTGGAACTCGACCACCTGCATGACCTTACCGTCCATTTCAAAGGTAACGCCGTTACGGAAATCACTGGCAGAAATCATTGCCATAGGAATCATCCTCCAAATATTTATAGTTTAGCTGATTTATTTTACCCTATTCCCCCCGCTTTGGCAAGGGGTTTGAATTGGGATTTGTTCCAAAAGGTCGGTTTTTTTGCGGTGTTTTTTATAAAACGATCAGTTCCTTGGGGGACGCGGTGATATTTTCACAGCCGTTCGGGGTCAAAATGAGCACATCCTCGATGCGCACACCGAACTTTCCGGGCAGATAGATGCCCGGTTCTGCGGACACCACCGCACCCGACGGCATGATCCGCCCCTCGCCGGGAGAGAAGTTAGGGCCTTCGTGCACCTCAAGCCCCAGTGAGTGCCCGAAGCTGTGTCCGAAATACGCTCCGTAGCCCGCCGCCTCAATGACCTGCCGGGCGGCGGCGTCCACCTGCCTGCCCTCCACGCCGGCCCGCGCCGCGGCAATACCAGCCTTCTGTGCCCGCAGCACAGTTTCGTATACCGTCCTCATCTCCTGCGTGGGCCCGCCCACCGCCACGGTCCGGGTCATGTCCGAGCAATAGCCCTCGTACACACAGCCAAAATCCATGGTGACGAACATCCCCCGCTCAATGACGGTATCCCCCGGCACCGCGTGTGGCATGGAGCCGTTGGCTCCCGCCGCCACGATGGGGTCAAAGGAGGGCCGGGAGCCGCCCAGCCGCATCATGTCGTATACAAGCCGCGCCGCCACCTCCCGTTCGGTCATGCCGGGTCGGATGAAGTCCAGAATATTGGCAAACACCCGGTCGGTAATGGCCTGTGCCTTTTTCATCAGGGCCAGTTCCTTTTCGTCCTTGGCCGCCCGCAGGCCGCTGATCAGCCCGGAGGCGGGCACAAGGGTGCAGGGCAATGCCTCTTCATAGACGGTCAGCTCATCCACGCTCATGCTGCCGCCCTCAAAGCCCACAGTGGCCAGCCCCAGCTTTTCGATCACTTCCGCCGCCAGCGTCCGATGTCCGCGCCCCGCGCCCACGCAGTCAATGTGCACGTTCGAGATCTGCCTGTTGGCCGCCTCAATGTATCTGGAATCGGTGAAGTACCAGCAGCCTTCCCCACAGATCAGGGCCAGCCCCTCACCGTGAAAGCCCAGAGCATAGCGCTCCCCGGCCTCGCTTGTGACCAACATGGCGTCGATGCCGTATTCCGGCAGTTTTGCGGCGATCTGTCTGATATGGTTCATGGTCTCATCTCCTCAAGGAAGCCCTGATATATCCGCTTCATAGTCAGCGCGTCCCGGGCCTGTGTCCCCGCGCTCTCGCAGATAAAGGTGGGGCTCCATCCCCGTCGGGCGATCTGCTGGGCAAGAGGTGTCCAGTCCGGTCCGTATCCGCCGCTCTCGTCAAAGGTGCGGTGGCACTTCTCCCCGCCGTTTGGGGTAAATTCAATGTGTGAGAAGTGGCTGTGGAATCGGCTTGCCCGCTGCTCACCCAGTTCCGCCTTCATCCGGTCAAGGATCCGTTCCATGGCCCGCTGTCCATCGTCCGCACCCAGAGACCGGGCGTACAGGTGTCCGAAATCCACACAGGGTACCAGCCGCTCATCCAGTCCGCACAGGGCCAGCACCTCGTCCAGATCGCCCAGCTGATTGATCTTGCCCATGGTCTCCGGGCACAGGGTCAGCTGTCCAAATCCCATGTCGTCACAGACGGTGAGAATATACTTCAGCGAACGCAGGGCGATGTCCAGCGCCTCCCGGCGGCTGCGCTTCATCAGCGCCCCGGAGTGGATGATCACCCGCCGGGCGCCCATCTGTGACGCCGCAAGGCAGGCTCCCGTAATATACCCCGTGGTCTTTTTCAGACTGTCCGGGTCCGGGTTTGCAAGGTTGATGAAATAAGGCGCGTGCAGGGACAGGGCTATGCCGCACTCAGCGGCGTTCTTTCCCACCGCCCGAGCTGTCTCCTCCCCCACGTGCACGCCCTTTCCGCACTGGTATTCATAGCAGTCAAGTCCCAGCTCCTTCAGCCAGCGGGGCGCGTCGGCAGAGGACTTGTATGGAAAGTTCTGCGCGTTGCCCGCAGGTCCGAACAGCGCGCTCACAGCTTACCTCTTTTCTGCCCCACAAGGCGGAATGGGGTCTCGATCCAATAGCGGACATAGCGCCCGGGATTGCCCGCCAGCCGGATGGGCCGCACCAGCAGTGTGGTCACGCCGGAGCGGTTGCCGCCCAGAATATCCGTGAAGATCTGGTCGCCCACGATAGCGGTCTGCTCCGGAGTCCGGCCGGTTTGCTCCATGGCCTTGAGAAAGCCTTCCCGCCCGGGCTTGCCCGCGTGTCCGATCACAGGGATGCCCAGCCGGGCGGCAAACTCCTGCGGCCTGCCCGGCTTGCGGCTGTTGGACAGCAGGAACAGTTCCACCCCCGCCGCCGCAAGTTCATCCCGCCATGCCCGCAGCTGTCCGGTTGGCTCTGTGACCTTATAGGGTACCAGCGTGTTGTCCAGATCGGCCAGCAGCAGCCTGATCCCCCGGTCTGTCAGCTCGGACGGACGAATATCCAGAACGCTTTCAAAAAACCCATCCGGAAAGAGGGAGAAGGCCATTTCGTCATCCTCCTTGTTCTGCCCCGAAGGGCGCAGTCATAGTAATGGAAGTATAACATCTTTTTAATTCTCGGACAAGGGGGCGTCTATATGCCGCTGGAAGAAATGCTGATCCTGACCACTCCTCCCGACCGCCTTGCGCAGGCCCGGCAGACCGGACTCACGCTGGGTCATATGGCCTACCGGGTAGGCCGGGGGCCGCACCTGTTCCGCTCCGGAAATCCCACCCCTCTGCGGGGCGGCCTGATGGTGCTGGACGTCCGGGGCTTTGACGGCCGGGGAGAGCCGGGTCCGCTGTGTCAGCAGATCCTGCGCGAATGTTCCGCCCGGGGCTTTTCCGGGGTGATCTGCAGCTTTGAGGGCCGCCCCATGCCCCTGCTGGAGCGGGTGGTCACGGCGCTGGACGACCTGCTCCCCCGCAAAAAGCTGTCCCTCCATGTTCCGGAACTCTATGGTCTGTGCACAAACAATGCCGGGGTGCTCATTTCCTCCGCCCTGTCCGGCGGCTCTCTGGTCCAGCGGTTGGAGGAGGCCGCCCTGCGCTTTGGCGGCCCGGAGCGGCTGACCCTTTTGGTGGAACGGGTGGCGGAGGACTTCTTCCTCCCGTCGCCCAACGGCAGTGGGAGACCCCTCAGCCGGGAGGAGCTTGCCCGCCAGCTGCAGGAGCGCGCCCCCTCCGTCTTCTTCTCCAACGACCTGTGTGCCCGCTATTTCACCTACATGTCGCGGGAAAACGGCGCCCACTTTGTCCTGTTCGACGACGCCGTGAGCATCCGCAAAAAACTGCAGACAGCCCATCGGCTGGGCATTCCCAAGGCCGTGCTGTCCCTGCCCGAGGCAGACGATCTTCTGGCCCGGCTGCTGGACAGAGAATAATTCTCCCGCAAGCAAAAGAGCCGCCTTCCGGCGGCTCTTTCATCATTCAAACAGCTGCGAATCCATCAGGACCACGTCCATATCAAAGCACCGGTCTCCTCGCTGTACGGTGAGGGCAAGGCTGTCGCCCACACCCATAGGCTCCATAATCACCGTCAGGGCGGATCTGTTTGTGAGCGGAACTGAGTTGGCCGCGACAATAATATCCCCAACCCGCAGCCCTTTCTGCCAGGCATCACTTTTCTTGTTCACTCCATCCACCCGCAGACCGGTATGAGGTTCGCTTTGAAACACTATCAGGATCCCGATGGCGGGACTTTTGGCTTCCCCTGCAGCGATCAGCTGGTCGGCGATCCCCTTTGCAAAGCGGGATGGAATGGCAAAACCCAGACCCTCAATGGTCTCGTAGCTGGACATCATCTTCATGGTGGTGATCCCAACCACCTGCCCCCGGTCGTTGATCAGCGCCCCGCCGGAATTGCCCGGATTGAGGGCCGCCGTAGTCTGGATCAGGGACATGGTCACCCCGTCCACATCCACACTGCGGTTGATGGCGGACACGATTCCCTGAGTCATGGTCCCCCGCAGGGTGCTTCCCAAGGGATTTCCGATGGCCACCACATTGTCGCCCACCTGCAGCTGTGCCGAATCGCTGAACCGGGCGGCGGGCAAGTCTTTCCCCTCCACTTTCAGCACAGCCAGATCCTGCCGGTCCGCCTTTCCCACCAGCTTGGCCTCCAGAACCGTATCATCATGGAGCACCACCTGAGCCGCGGACGCGCCCTCCAGAATGTGGGCGTTGGTCAGGATGTAACCGTCATCCGTCAGGATGATCCCGCTGCCCACATTGATGCCCTCGGCTGTGCGGGCCTGAATGTAAACTACATATGGGCTGCACCTTTCGTAGAGTTCCTGCAAAGTCAGCGTCTGCTCCGCCTTGGGCAGCAGGAGCATCTCCACCGTTTGATCCAGTGGGGCCCGGGGCATTTCAGCGCTCTGCTGTCCCGTCGGGCCGGTGGGGAGAAAGGGCATCCAGTCACCTGCCTGCTGCAGGGCCAACACCGCCATCACACCGGAACACACCATGATCAGCAGCAGGAATACGGTAAAGACCACCTTGCCGCGGCGTCTGCGCCGGGCCCGCTGTTTCTCCTTTTGAACCCGTGTGCGGTCCAGCCGAACGCACAGGCCCTCCGGCCGCTCCTGAGGTCTCTCCCATGTGCCGCCCTGCCACAGGTCATCCTTTCTTTCCTTATACACAGGTACCTCTCCTTATGCCAGCGTCAGGGTAAAGACGAACTCAGTCACCCCGTCCTGACTGGTCACCGTGATATCCTCGTTCAGACTGCCAAGGATCGTCTTAACGATATACAGGCCAAGCCCCATCCCCTCCCGGTCCTGACTGCGGGAGTGGTCGGCCTTGTGGAACCGGTCAAACAGCAGGGGCAGCTCGTCGGCCGGGATGGTCTGACCCACATTGCGCACAGCCACATAGGCCTTGGCATCCTTTTTGAATACACGCACCGTGATGGCACTGTCCCTGTCGGCAAATTTCGCCGCATTGTCCACCAGGTTATAGCACACCTGTGTAATGGCATCCGGCTCGCCCCAGACCATAACAGGCTCCTCCGGCATCTGGGTCTGTACATCCAGTCCGCACCGGGTGATCTTGCCCTCCAGACTGACCAGCACACGCAGCATGATCTCGCTGATATCAAACTGCTCCTGGGCCGTAACGCTCTCACTGAGAGCCTTCAGGCGGGACAGATCCAGCATCCTGCGCACCAGGCGGGACAGTCTGCGGGTCTCCGCGGCGATGACCTGCAGGAATTCCCGCTCCCGCTCAGGCGGGATGGTTCCATCCAGGATCCCGTCGGCAAAGCCAGCGATGGTGGTCATGGGCGTCTTGAGTTCGTGGGAGACGTTGGCAATAAATTCGTTGCGCTGATTCTCCGACTTTTCCAGAGAGTTTGCCATGTTGTTGAAGGCTTCCGCCAGCGCGCCCACCTCGTCCTTCCGGCTCTCATAGCCCCGGATGCGCACGGAAAAGTCACCGTGCCCGAATTTCCGGGCCGCCTCGGCGATCTCATTCAGGGGCCTGACCTGCCTTGCGGAGGTGATGGTGCTTGCCACGATGGAGATCATCAGCACCACGATGGCGGTAAAGAAGAAAATGTCCGACATGGCCCGCCACAGTTGGGAGATTCCCTGAGCGCCGGTGGATACCAGCACCACGCCGCGCACCACCTGTATTCCGCCCACCTCGGCGTATACGGGGACCGCCGCCAGAAACCGGCTCTCCCCGTAAATGCCCCCCAGTGGGGTCATGCCCATAAATTCACCCCGGTCCGTCACCTGAGTGACCACGCTCTGGGGCACTTTTTCGTCGTACTGGTAGCGCTTGACACCGTCGGTGGCATAGACGATCTCGCCCGTAGTCTCGGACAGCATCACATGTGCGCCGGAGATCTGGGCCAGAGAGGCCACATACAGCTGGAAATATCTGTCCCGAATGTTCCCCTGCTCCAGATAGCTGCCGGTAAAATCGGCGATGTACTGAGCGTTGCGCAGCATGCTGTCCTTCTTGTCCTCAATGACATATCGGTAGGACAGCAGGGTAAAGGCCGCCGACAACAGGGAAAAGGAGAAAAACACGACCCCCAGCATCACTGCCAGCTGCCGCTTATAAAGTGTTTTCACCGGGGGTCACCACTCTTTCCAAAAAATCAAAGTCAGCCAACGACCTCAAACTTGTAGCCCACGCCCCAAACAGTCTTCAGGCACCAGCGTTCCGACACGCCTTCCAGCTTCTCCCGCAGGCGCTTGATATGCACGTCCACCGTGCGGCTGTCACCAAAGTAGTCAAAGCCCCACACCTCATCCAGCAGCTGATTGCGGGTAAACACCCTGTTGGGAGAGGCGGCCAGATGGAACAGCAGCTCCAGTTCCTTGGGCGGGGTGTCCACCCGCTGTCCGTCCACCAAAAGCTCATAGGCATCCAGATTGATGGTCAGCTTGTCAAAGGACAGCCGCTTCTCTGTGCTTTCCTCATCCGGGCCCACCCGGCGCAGTACGGCGTGGATCCGTGCCAGCACCTCTTTCATCTCGAAGGGCTTGACGATATAGTCGTCCGCTCCGCTCTCCAGACCGGATACTCTGTCCTCCACTTCGCCCTTGGCCGTCAGCATAATGACCGGCGTGGCGCTCTCCTCCCGGATCTTCCTGAGCACCCCCCAGCCGTCCATGACGGGCAGCATGATGTCCAGCAGCACAAGGTCGGGCTGGAAGCCCCGAAACATCTCCACACCCTTTCCCCCATCCCGGGCAACGCAGGTCTCAAAGCCCTCCTTCTCCAGATAGAGGTGGAGCAGCTGCGCAATATTACTGTCATCTTCGATGATCAGAACTTTTCTGGCCATAAACACACCAAACCTTTCTTTGGTCTTTATGCTCCTATTATAGCCTGTAGCGTATAAGATGGGTGAATAATCTGTAAATTACCCCTCTTTGCACTCCACAAAGGACCGCTCCACCTGTATTACGGCATAATACTTGTCTGACAGCCCGCCGATGCGCTCGGTCAGTTCCTGCCGCACCTGCCCATCGCTCATCCGGAAGCTGTAGGGCACCACCAGATCGAAGAGCAGGTTGGTGTGGATGGGCCCGGCGGTGGTGCGGAAATCGTGGATGGACAACCGGGGGTCGATCTGCTTTGCCAGCCCCTCCACCTGCATGCGCAGCTGCTCTGTATGCTCATCCCTGACCACCGGGTCCATGTGTATGACCGTCTCAATACCGTTGCGCTGCTTCAGTTCCCGCTCAATGTGGTCGATCACGTCATGGATGGTCAGCAGGTCGCCGTCAGCCGGCACCTCGGCGTGGAACGACATCATGGCCCGGCCCGGGCCGTAATCGTGGTACACCAGATCGTGGATGCCCAAAATGTGGGGATGCTCTACCACGAGCCTGTCAATGTCCCGGGCCAACTCCGGGTCCATGGGCCTGCCCAGAAGCGGGTCGATCGTCTCCTTAGCCGCCTGAAAGCCCGCCCGGAAAATGATACAGGCCACCAGCAGCCCCATATAGCCGTCAACGGAGATCTGAAGCCAGCGGGCCGCAAGTCCGCTCACCAGCACCAGCGCCGTGGCCGCCGCATCAGACAGGGAGTCTGCCGCCGTGGCAGCCATGGCAGCCGAGCCGAGCCTCCGGCCCAGCGTGCGGTTAAAACGATACAGCCACAGCTTGACCAGAACCGCCGCGCCCAGAATCGCGCAGGACACAACGGAAAATTCCACATCCTGCGGGTAAAAGATCTTTTTCACAGACGCCTTGCCCAGCTCAAAGCCCACCAGCAGTATGGCCAGCGATACCACCAGCCCCGCCAGATACTCCATGCGCCCGTGACCGAAGGGATGCTCCTCATCGGCATCCTGTCCGGCCAGATGGAAGCCCACCAGCGTCACGATGGCAGTGCCCGCATCGGACAGGTTGTTGAATGCGTCAGCCACCACCGCCACCGAAGCGCTCATCAGCCCCGCCAGCAGCTTTCCCGCGAACAGCAGCAGATTGGCGCCGATCCCAACGGCGCCCGCCAGACGGCCATACTGCTGACGCACCCGGGGGTCGCTTACCTGTTCCGGCGTGCGCACAAACCACTTGATCAGCCTTTGCGTCATACTTATCCCTCCATTGCCGGCATCTGCCCGACAGCAGGTTTATTATCCCATGCCCGGTCCGTACCGTCAAGTGTTCACAAAACGTTCACGGCGCGGTCACGATTTTTCCTCATTCTTTATGTATCATATCTATGGACGCACGAGCACGTCCCGTTCATAGTGCTGATGACTGATTCCTTTCTCTCTCCTTTACAACAAGCAGGCAGCGCCGCCGGTTCTCCGGCGGCGCTGCCTGCATTTATCCGGGCCGTTTTCTCTTCTCTTCTTCACGGTTCATGGCCCGTTTCCGGGCCGAGGAGTATTCCAGCTTCTGCGCCAGCACGCTGCGATCTGCGCAGCGCAGTGCACTGCGATATGCCCCTATATTCTGCTCCAACCGTTCCAGCGCCTGATCCAGTGCATCCGCATTGAGCGAAAACAGCTGCGTCCACAACGGAACATCCAGTGCCGCTACCCGGGTACAGCCCCGGAAGGAATCCCCCTCAAAACCCATAAACTCAAACAGTTGGGGATCGTCACAAACCGATACGGCAATAATATGCATCATCTGGCTGGTGTAGGCAATGATGGCATCATGCTGCCGGGGGGTGGTGCGCACCACGTCAGAGCAGCCGATGTACGCCGCCATCCGCTCCAGCAGTGCCACCTTTTCCGGGCTGCTGTTCTCATCGGGAACAATAATATAGTGCGCGTCCCGGAACATGTGCCTGAGTGCATTCTGCACGCCGGAAAACTCTGTGCCCGCCATGGGGTGTCCGCCGATAAACTCCACTTCCGGCGGCAGCACCTGCGCCGCCTCAACGATGGCAGTCTTGACGCCGCACACATCCGTGACCAGAGCACCGGGCCTAAAGTGGTCCCGATGCTCTGCCAGAAAATCCACGATCCCCTGTGGGTGCAAACACAAAAAGACGATGTCCGCCTGCCTTAGGGCCTGTTCCGCATCAGAGGTCACCCGGTCGGCCACATGATTCTCCGCCGCAAAGCGCAGGGTAGGCTGGCTGACGTCCACGCCCACCACCTCGTGATCCTCAAACCCCTGCAGGGCCATGGCCATGGATCCGCCGATCAGGCCCAGTCCAATGATGGCAATACTCTTTGACATAACAAGTGCTCCTCCCCGGCAGATCCTGCCGCCGGAAATACTTTAGCACTTTTATCCAATAAAGTCAACCCTGTGTTTTTCCCGGTGCCCGGCGGTATACCTGTCCCGGTGCCGGCTCACAGCCCCGGCTCTCCAGCAGCTCACGCACCGTGACAAAGCGGTAGCCCTGTTCCCGCAGGGTGTCTACTGCTGTCAGCGCCGCCTCCACCGAGGAGGGGTAAATGTCGTGCATCAGGATAATATCTCCGTCGCGGGTGTTATTTATAATGTGATTGGCAATGCGCTTGGCGTCCTCATCCTTCCAGTCTTCCGGATCCACTGACCACAGCACCACGGGGCTGTCCGCCCACGCAAGGGCGTTCTCATCCAGACTTCCGTAAGGCGGGCGCAGCCACAGGTCCTGTTCCCCCAGCATGCTGTACAGCAGCCGGCGCATCCCCTCCACCTGCCACTGGAACTCCTCCTGTGCAAGCCCATCCACCTGCACATGCTCCAGCGTATGAACGCCGATCTGATGCCCCTCCCCGGCGATACGATGTACCAGGCCGGGAGCATAATTGATCTGAGTCCCTACCAGAAAAAAGGTGGCTTTCACTCCCCGCTGTTTCAGCCCGTCCAGCAGCTCCGCTGTGTGTTCGGGATGAGGGCCGTCGTCAAAGGTAAGGCACACCAGCTTCTCCCCGGGCGCAGGCTCCGGGATGTTCATTTTCAGTTCCGAGGAACTGTGCACGCCCGCAGGCGGCATCTGCATCAGACCGGCCACCACCAAAATACCAATCAGGATCATCCGCCACACCAGTTCCGGCTGCCGCCAGCCTCTCATCCGCTCACCCGCTCTTTCATGCATTTGCATTTCGTCTTTCAGTATATGCACCGGCGCGGATTTCTGCCTGTAAATTTTTGTTGTAACATGAAAAGCGCGGATGCTCCTGCATCCGCGCTTTGGTCGTATGTTTTTTATGCCGTTACATTCAGACCGTAGAAGCCCATCAGCGCCAGCGCCATAAGGCCTGCCGTGATCAGCGTGATCGGCATCCCCCGGAATATCCGGGGACAGTTGTCAAAGCCGGCCTGGTCCTGCATACCCGTAAAAATGACCAGCACGATCAGCACGCCCACACCGCTGGCCGCAGCATACAGCAGTGTCTGCGGCAGGGAGTAGTTGCGCTGGGTGATGATATACGCCACACCCAGCACCGCGCAGTTGGAAAGGCTGCGGGACAAATACTCATTCAAATGCCGGTACAGCACGGGAAACATGCTGTGCAGGGTCTTTCTGATCAGCCCGATGGCCACCGGCACGGCCAAAGCGTAGACCAGCAGTCTGAAATGCTCCAGCCCGAAGTACTCCAGCACAAAGGTGTTGGCCAGCCAGCACAGCAGGGATGTAAGCACTATGACCATGGTCTGTGCCACACCCATGTGCCATGCATCCTCCTCCGTGCGCATGGGGGCAATACCCTCACCCGCACCCAGACATTTGACCAGCACCATATTCTCCGCCAGAATGGCGATCAGCACCAATCCGATCCCCTGGATCATGTTCTTCGCCTCCTTACACCTGTCCGTCCACGAATTCCACGTTGGAGGAATCCAGTTGTGCGGCAATGTACAGCGCCTTATTCACGCCGGCCGTAATGGCCCGGCAGGTATCCGTCGCGCCCGAAACCGCGTCCACCGAATTGTAACCCTGATCGCGGATGGTTCCGGACTTTCCGATATACTGCTCCAGATAGCCGCTTTCAATGGCTCCGCCGCCTATATCCGTATTTTCGCTGTGCTCTGTCACCGCGACACCGGTCACTTCGCCATTTGTATCCACGCCCACCACCACTGTGAGCATACCGCCGAAGCCCTGGACCTCCACTTCAATACAGTGGCCGATCAGCTCGTTTGCATTGTATCCGGCCAGAATACTCAGAGCCTCCTCCGCCACATAGGGCGTCTGGGTGACAAGATTGGCCGCGGGCATCACCTGCTCCAACAGCTGCCGCTGCTCCCGGCTCTCCCTGTACACGATGGCCGGACCGGTAAAGCGGTAAACGCCGCTGATGCAAACCACGCTCACCGCTGCCACCGCCGCCAGCACACCCAGTCCACGACTCCAGCTGCGGATACTGTCCAACTGCTTTTCACCGGGCACCGTACCCTTTCCAAACAGGTCCAAATGGGGCCGGACCGGCCGCAGTCTTGCCAGCCGTGCCATCTGGCGCACAAACCATGCCCGGGTGGCACTCAGGGGTCTGATGCCAAACCGCCGGGGCAGGCCCACCCGGTCCAGCAGCCACACGCAGCAGTTCATGGTCAGAATGGCAAAACCCGCTCCGTCCGGATAAGAGCCGAAATAGCGCAGCACCACGGTCAGACAGCCGCAGCACACGCCGTACAGGATCTGTCCCCTCGGGGTGACCGGAGAGGTTGCGTAGTCAGTGGCCATGAAAATGGCGCCCAAAAGCAAGCCGCCGCTGAGCAGGTTGTAAAGCATCCAGTCTGCAGGGGCAGCTGCCCCTCTTGGAAACAGGAAGGTCAGCACAGCCACGCTGCCCAGAAAGCAGCCCGGTATGCGCCAGGAGATGACCCGGCGGCCCAAGAGGTACAGGCCGCCCAGGATCAGCATAAAAGAGGCCACCTCGCCCACAGCACCTCCGTGCTGTCCCAGCAGCATCTGCCGCAGGTCCAGCGGCGGCAGGTAGCCCAAATGGATGTAGCGCATGGGGGTGGCGGAGCTCACCGCATCCGCGCCGGCAAAGATGCCCTGCCGGTCCAGTGCGTCCACCCAAGTCGTCATCATACCCGGGAAGGACATCAGCAGCATACGGGCAGCCAGCGCCGGATTCATGAAGTTTTTTCCAAGACCGCCGTAAAACTGCTTGACCACGATGATGGCAAAGGCCCCGCCCAGCACCGGTGCCCAGTAGGGTGCGGTGACAGGCAGGCTCATGGCCAGCAGCAGGCCGGTCACGCATGCGGACAGGTCCCTGACAGTGGACGGTTTTCCCGTCCATCTGCAGTAAAGAGCCTCCCAGGCCATGCAGGAGCCAACCGATATGGCCGCCAGCACCAGTGCCCGCACACCAAACAGATATGCACCCATGCACAGGGCAGGCAGCAGCGCCACCATCACCTCCAGCATGATGCCGTCCACGGTGACCCGGTCTTTCATGCGGGGGGAGAACGGCTGCGCGCCTCGTATGTAACTCATAGGGTCGCCTCCTCACCTTTCCCGCTTTGTTCCACGATCTGCCGGGCCTGAGCCATGCGCTCCACCAGCGGGATGTTGGACGGGCACACATAGCTGCAGCAGCCGCAGCCCATACAATCGCCGGTGTTCAGGCGGGCCAGTTCCCGCACATCCCCGCCCAGCTTCAGTTCCTTGTCCACCAGCAGTGGCATCAGATGCATGGGGCATACGGACACACAGCGCCCGCATCGGATGCATACACTTTCTGTTTTCTGCCCCGCATGCTCCCAGTCCAGCATGCATACCACACCGTTGGTAAGTTTGGTGACCGGTACATCCAGACTCGTCTGGGTCATGCCCGCCATGGGACCGCCCACAAGGACAAGGTCCGGCTCCTCCCGCAGGCCGCCTGCGGCGCAGATCAGTTCCCGTATGGGCGTGCCGATAGGCACCCACAGGTTGCGGGGCCGCACTACCGCCCCTCCGGTCACTGTGACCACACGGTGGGTCAGGGCGCGGCCCTGCGCCACCGCCTGATATACAGCAAAAGCAGTGGCGGCGTTAAATACCACACAGCGTACATCCACGGCAGTCCCTTCCGGAGGTACCTCCCGTCCCGTCACCGCTTTGACCACCTGCTTCTCCGCACCAAGGGGGTAGCGGGAGGGCACGGTGCAGACACGGCAGGGCAGCCCACGGCGCTTGGAGGTGCGTTCCAGCACCTCAACTGCGTTGAGCTTGTTTCCCTCCACCGCCACAACGCCGTTGCGTACGCCTGCGGCCTTCATCAGGATCTGCAGGCCCGTGAGGACCCCCTCAGCCTGTTCCAGCAGCAGTCGGTGGTCCGCGGTGATATAGGGCTCGCTCTCTGCAGCATTGATAATCAGGGTGTTCGCCCGGCCCCGGGCACGCAGCAGCTTTTCCGCCGTGGAATACCCGCCGCCGCCCATACCTACCACGCCCGCTGCGGCAATGCGCTCCAGAATCTCCCGTTCGGACAGCTGGGTGTAATCCGCCTGTTTCGGCGCACCCTGCCACAAAGTCTGCTTCCCATCATTGCGAATAACGACGGACAGCACCGGCCGGCCGCAGGGATTGGCTCTGGGCTCCACGGCAGTCACCTGCCCGGACACGCTGGCGTGAATGACCGTATCCTGCCCACGGGCCACAGGCTGTCCCACAGCCACCGGCTGACCGGCGGAAACCACAGGCTGGCAGGGCTCGCCGGCATGCATGGAAACGGGGATGACCACCTCTTCCGGCTCCATATCCAAAAGGGCCAGCGGCTTGCGCTGGCTTCCATGCTTGCGGCCCTCCAGATGCACGCCGCCGAAAATAAAATGCAACATGGCTTCTGACCTCCCTCCGCACGCCGCAATCGGGCGTGCCGGTCAAATATCTCACATTGAGGCACAAAGTTCGCCCCAAAGCGTATCTTTCTTCAATTTTATATCATAATCCACCCGTCCGGTTCTGTCCAGTTTAAATGTGTAAATTTTCTGTGGCCGGCCGGCTTCCACCCCTTCGGATGCAGGTCGTAAAAAAAAATCAACTTTTTGATTGACAAAGCAGTTGCCGCTGAGGTAAAATCATTGAAAATCCCTTTCGGGGGAATATGCAGAAAAAGCAATGACCGGGTCAGTAGGTCGGCAGGAACGCGCAGAGAGGGAGCGGTTGGTGTAAGCTCCCGGGGAACGCCGTCTCGAATCTCGCCCGCGAGCTGTCTTGTCGAACGGAGCTGTGTCCTCTCAGTAGGCTTGACCGGCCTCCCGCCGTTACCGGGCAATAAGTGCGCGGGTCCGCCCGCGAATTTAGGTGGTACCACGGAGTTTATGTTCGGCTTCGTCCTATGTATAACAGGACGAAGCCGTTTTTCTTTATTTCTTTGCTGGAGGTGCTTTCCATGACCGGTGCACAAGCTCTTGTCGAAAGCCTGAAACTTCAAAAGGTCGATCATATTTTCGGCTATGCCGGTGCCACCATCTGCCCCATCATGGATGTACTGGCCAAGGTGCCCGAGATCGGCTATACCCTGGTGCGCACAGAGCAGAACGCCGGGCACATGGCCTCCGGCTACTCCCGGGTCAGCGGCAAGGTAGGCGTGTGCATGGTCACCTCCGGCCCGGGCGCCACCAACCTGATCACCGGCATCGCC
>JAGAMC010000042.1 GCA_017624915.1 Oscillospiraceae bacterium
AATATGTTCCTCCATAATATCAAAAGAAAAAGCGTTAAGATAAAAAATGAGTGATGCTCGGTCTTTCGACCTGGCATCACTCATTTTTCGTTGTTGATTACCAACCCCGTCTGACAGATGCCGTAAAATAGTTAAATTTTTGGTTTAACTGTTTTACGAACACCCATCATTTGGCGGAGCTTTTTCTTACGCCGGACACTGCTTTCCGGTGTGGTCGATGGTGTAGTCCCCGGTGAGGATGATCTGGGAGATGGGCACGAAGGTATAGCCCTCCTGCAGCAGGCGCTCGATAACGCCGGACAGAGCCTCCGGTGTGTGCTTGGCGGCGTTGTGGAACAGCACGATGGAGCCGGGACCGACCTTGGAGGTGACCCGCCTGGTGATGTCCGCAGCGGACAGGTCCTTCCAGTCCAGACTGTCCACATCCCATTGGATCGGCTCCATGCCCATGGAACGGATGGCGCGGATGGAGTTGTCGTCATAGTCCCCGTAAGGAGGGCGGATCAGGGTAGGCCGCACGCCGGTGATGGCCTCAATTTTGTCGTTGCAGGCGTTCAAGTCATCCATGATGGCTTGGGTGGACAGTTGGGGCAGATGCGCATGGGTGTTTGAGTGGTTCATAATCTCGTGGCCTGCGTCATGGAGCGCCTTTACAGACTCCGGGTAACGGTCCACCCAGTCACCCACTACGAAGAAAGTGGCTTTCACCTGATATTTTTCCATAATGTCGATCAGCTGCTGGGTGTCCTCGTTGCCCCAGGCGGCATCGAAACTGATGGACACCATCTTCTGATCCCGCTGCACACAGTAGATGGGAAGCTGCCTTGTGGCGGCCGACGCGCCCACGGCAACCGGATAGTTGACCACGCACAGCATGGCAAGGGCCAGACAAAGGCAGGCGGCGGCCGTCCACCATTTTCGCTTAAACAGAAGGATGCGCACAGAACCGGTTTTAAACTGCATAAAAAGACCTCCCCAAATGTTTGGTTATTTATATGCAACGGAAAACCGATTCAAAACCAAAGGTGTACGGCAAATAAAAGTCCCCTGCGCCGTTGCGGCGCAGGGGAGAAGGTCAATTGTTGTTTTCGGCCTGTTCTTTGGAAATGAGTCGGTTGATCACCTCTTCCCGACGATCCAGGAAGGCGGACCAGGCAGTGGCATCCACAAATGCATCCGTTTCGCCGGCCAGAATGCGGGCACCCTTGCCCTCGGTGTCTACGGTTTCCGGATGGTTTCCGAAACAGATATCCACGTGCTCGGCACGCAGGCGCTCGATGGCGCGGATGAAGTCCTGCTGCAGGGACAGGGGCAGGTCGTAACGGAGCAAAAACTCCCGCTTCAGGCTGTTCATACCCACGCCGCCGAAGGTGCCGGCGGTGAGGGTGCGGCTGCCGTCCGTAACGTCAAACACAAAAGACATGGTACCCTCGGTGTGGCCGGGGGTGTGGATGCACTTGATACAGGTGTTGCCCAGCCGAATTTCGTCCCCGTCGTCCAGCAGCACATCCGGGACAAAGGTCTGGGTGAAACTCATGTCCAGTTCCCGTGCCCAGGTCAGATCCCGGGTGCCGGTCACATAGTCCAGATCGCCGCGGCCAAGGAACGTCTTCGCCCCGGTCAGTTCCACCAGAGCTTTGGTGCCGGCAATATGGTCGATGTGTCCGTGAGAGTGGACGATATACTTGATATCATGCACATCGAAGCCCAGCCGGTGAATGTTGTCCATGACCAGATACAGGGTCTCGGCATAGCCGGAGTCCATCAGGATCAGGCCGTCACCGGTGTCGATAAGGTGGTTGGACACAAAAGATGTACCAACGAAGTACAGGTTGCCCCATACGCGGAAGGGGGGGATGTAGCCCTTCCAGGGAGTGTCGAGTTTTGCCATGAAAAAACAGTCCTTTCTTTTTAACGGTCGGTATCGGAACTGGGGCTCTGCTTGGGAGCATCCATCCCCAGCGTCTTATAGGCAAAGGAGGCAAAGGGCAGGTTCATCAGCCAGATGGCGGCCACGGAAACGGCGGCAAAGTAGCCCAGAAGCCACACCAGCCCCAGAAGCAGGAAGACGGAGGGGGCCAGGAAGATCAGGACCACAGGCAGCCAGGTCAGCGCCGCGATGCAAAGACTTCTGACCGGATAGGAAACGGCCAGCGTGCCTGCATACTTGAACAGCTGCAGCAGCGTGCACTCGAACCGGGAGTAAAAGAGAAATGCCATGGTGGCGATGGACACGAGGACCAGACAGATGAGCACAGACAGCACCAGCGCGGGCAGAAAGCCGTCCACCTGATAGTACAGCAGGGTGGCAGCGTTAAACACAACGGGAGCGGTGACCAGTGCCATCAGCACCCAGGCCAGCGTGATGCGCACAAAGCCGGAGCCAAAAGTCTTAAAAAAGGCGCGGAAGCAGGGCTGCTTTTTGATCAGCGCGCGCAGGCCGGCATACAGGGAGGTGAGGGACGCGCCCACGGTGATCAGCGGGATGCAGCACACAAGAAACAGCAGGTTCAGGCCGATGAGGCAGGCAAGGGAATCGATCAGGCCAAATACCTTGGAGGCGGCAGAGGATGTCTTGTTCATAGCGGCTCCTTTCACAGGGGAAATAGGATGGGAAATACTGACGGTAGTATTATAACGGAAACAAAGAAAAAAAGCCACAAAAAAATAGAAGGGAAGCCCGTGCCGCATCTTGTCAGTTTTTTGTGTTTCTGCTATAATTACAATGTCATAATTTTGGACCGTCTCAGGAGACGGAATGCGGGACGGGTATAGGAGAATGGACAATGAGCACGATTTTGACTGCGATCAAACTTCTTGGCGGACTGGCCATGTTCCTCTACGGCATGGAGATCATGGGTGACGGTCTGAAGCAGGGCTCCGGCACGGCCCTGAAAAACTTTTTGGGTAAGCTGACCCAGAACGCCTTCATGGGCGTGCTGACCGGCACGCTGGTCACCGCCATCATCCAAAGCTCCACCGCCACCATCGTGCTGACGGTGGGTCTGATCGGTGCGGGCATCCTGAATCTGCGTCAGGCGGTAAGCATCGTGCTGGGTGCCAATATCGGCACCACGGTTACGGCCCAGATCATCCGCCTGATGGACATTGAAAGCTCGGGAGATTCCCTGCTGGCCTTCTTCAAACCCGATACGCTGGCCCCTCTGGCCCTGTGCATCGGCATCATCCTGTTCATGTTTATCAAAAAGAGCGGCTCCAAAAACGTGGGCATGATCTGCCTGGGCTTTGGTATCCTGTTCTCCGGTCTGATGTCCATGACCGACGCAGTGGAGCCGCTGGCGGAATCCCAGTTCTTCCTGGACATGATCTCCTACTTCAGCGACATGCCCATGCTGAGCATTTTTGTGGGCTTGATCCTCACTGTTATTATCCAGAGCTCCTCGGCCATGGTGGGCATTCTGCAGGCGCTGTCCTCCACCGGCGTGATCACCTTTGAACTGGTCTACCCCGTGATCATGGGCATCAATCTGGGCACCTGCGTGACCACTGCCATGGTCTGCTCCATCGGCACCAACAAGGACGCCAAGCGTACCGGCGTGGTGCACATCGTGTTCAACACCATCGGCACCGTCCTGTTTATGATCGGTATGACCCTGCTGCGCCGGGCGGGCTTCATGGGCACCCTGTGGGAGAGCGTGGTGGACAGCGGTGTCATCGCCAACTTCCAGACTCTGTTCAACCTGATCACCGCCATCGTGCTGCTGCCCTTTACCGGCTGGCTGGTCAAGGTCTCCTGCCGGATCGTCAAGGATGATCCCATCAAGGAGGACAAGTACCCCGAGCTGTCCGCGCTGGATAAGAAGCTGATGATCTCTCCCGCCGTGGCGCTGGCTCAGGCCACCCGTTCTCTGGCCGTTATGGCCAAGGCCGCCCGGGACAACGTGGAGCTGAGCCTTGCCCAGTTCAAGGGCTATGATGACCAGCGGGCGGTGGAGATCGCCGAATGTGAGGAGCGCCTGGATCTGTTTGCCGACGACGCGGACAACTATATGATCGAGCTGTTCCAGTATGTGGAGTCCGAGCGGGACAACCGCCAGCTGAACATGGTCATGCAGTGCGTCCCCGCCATGGAGCGCGTGGGCGACTATGCCACCAACTTTGACGAGATGGCCAAGAAGCTGCACGACGCGGGTCTGCAGTTCTCCGAAAGTGCCCATAAAGAGCTGGATATTCTGGGCGACGCGGTGAAGCAGATCCTTCAGCTGACCGAAACCGCCCTGCGTGACGATGATGAGTCCACCGCCCGGCGCATCGAGCCGCTGGAGGAGGTCATTGACGACATGGTCCTGCTGCTCAAGGACAGGCACGCCGCCCGCCTGCGTCAGGGCGTGTGCTCCGTGGATACGGGCCTGATCTTTATGGATGCGCTGACCCATCTGGAGCGCGCGGCCGACCAGTGCTCCAGCATTGCCATGCTGATGCTGGGCCGGCACAACGAGGAGATCATGAAGAATCATCACCGCTACCTGCAGGAGCTGCACGAGTCCGGAGACCGCTCCTATCTGGACGAGTTGGAGAGCCGCAAGCTGCAGTATCTGATCCCGCTGCAGGCCAGCGAGCTTTGATAAATGCCGGGCGGCAGCCGACATTGTCGGCTGCCGCTGCTTTTTTGGGGGTGCCCATGAAACGTTTTCGCAAGGTATATCTGGAAATATCCAATGTATGCAACTTGCACTGCTCCTTCTGCCCCGGGACGAAACGCAGTCCCCGGGTGATGGAGGAGGGGGAGTTTTCCCTGCTGCTGGACAAGCTGCAGCCCTGGACGGACTTTCTATACTTTCATCTCATGGGCGAGCCTCTGTGCCATCCCGGGCTGGAGCGATATCTGGAGCTGGCGGGGGAACGGGGCTTTAAAGTGATCCTGACCACCAATGGAACGCTGCTGCCCCGGTGGCATGAGCGCCTTGTGCAGGCACCGGCTGTGCACAAGGTGAACATCTCCCTGCACGCCTTCGAGGCCAACGACCTGACCATCCCCTTTGCGCAGTATCTGGATGGCTGCTTCCGCTTTGGGGCGGCGGGGGAGAAGCTGGTGGTCTACCGCCTGTGGAACGGCGGAGGGGCGCAGGAACGAAATCAGGAGATCCTGACGGTCATGCGCGAACGCTTCCCCGGCCCGTGGGTGCAGGCGGCCAGAGGGACCAGGATCGCCCCACGGACCTATCTGGAATTTGGCGAGAAATTCGACTGGCCCGATTTGACGGCTGAGGACGGGGGCGACAAGGTCTTTTGCTACGGCCTGCGGGACCAGATCGGCGTGCTGTGCGACGGCACGGTGGTCCCCTGCTGTCTGGATCACGAGGGGGACATCCCGCTGGGCAACCTGCTGCGGCAGGATATGGAGCAGATCATCAGCACCCCAAGAGCCCGCGCTATGCTGCGGGGCTTTGACAGGGGCAGGGCGGCGGAAGAACTGTGCCGCCGCTGCGGCTTTGCAAGATCAAGGTTCGGATAATACCAAGCACCCATTCCCTTTTGGAATGGGTGCTTTTTGTTTATGCACAAGAGCGAAAAATTCCCGCCCGCAGCCTTTGCTGCGGGCGGGAATGGTTCTGTTGCGGGAAAGAATTACTTCTGGCGGTCGTAAACAGCCTGAGTGGTCTTGAGCAGGGTAGCAATGCCCAGATCCTCAATGGTCTTGCAGTACTTGGCCCAAGTGGCGTCATCGTCGATGTCCAGAGCGCCGGTGGCGAACTGGGCACGGGACTCTCTGACGTAGGAGTAGATCTCGGTGTACTTGGCACCGTTCTCTTCGATCTCGTCCTCGGTGTAGCTCAGAGCGATGTAGGTGACGGCGGGGTTGTTCTCTTCGGCGGCAGCCAGAACAGCCTGGCCCACGGCACCCAGCATCTCGCCACGCCACTCGCCGGGAGTGGGCACATAGTTAGGATCGGGGGGATTGGGATTGGCACCGCCGGCCCAGGGAGAGCCCTCGTTGTAGTTGCCGACAAAGGGACCGACAACACCCCAGGTGGAGCTGGTCTGACCGGCATAGGGGTTCTTGCCATCGCGGTACCTGACCATGGGGGTCTGAGTGGAGTAGTTGATGACCTCGTCCCAGTCAACGCCGGGCTCGCCGTGACGGGTACGGCGGGCGGTCTCCAGGGTGGAGAACTCCATCAGGAAGTGAGCAGCGGTGTCAAAGTCCTCGCAGTCGGTGGTGATGAAGTAGTTCTTGGAGATGGACAGGGGCATGATGGGGGCGTAGGAGCCCTCCAGGGGGGGCAGCACGTTGTACTCCTTGACGATCTCGCTGGAGGCATCGGTACGCAGGGTGATGTGACCGGCGACCACGCCCAGCTTGGCGACGCCGTCAGCGGGAGTCCACAGGGGGTTCAGCTCGGAAGACGAGGCGATGGTCCAGGTCAGGGTGGACAGATAGCCGGCGTCCACCAGTTCGCGCAGAGCGCGCAGGCCGTCGCGGTACTCGTCGGTGGTGTAGGGGATGTAAACCTTTCCGTTGTCATCGACATTGTAGAAAGTCCTGTCGTTGACGTACTCGCCGAAGTTGTTCATGATGTAGTGGTCGATGTAGTTGTAGTTGTGGTTGGTGCCGATCATGGGGATCTCATCGGGCTGACCGTTGCCGTTGGGGTCCTGGGTCTTGAAAGCCTCCAGAACGACCTTCAGCTCTTCGTAAGTGGTGGGCATCTCCAGACCCAGCTTATCCAGCCACACGGTGTTGATGTAGGTGTGGGCGATGGGCTGGTCGGTGTAGGAGGCGCAGGAGGCGGGCCAGGAGTACAGAGCGCCCTTGGGAGAGCGGGGCTCGTACAGAGCGCGGTTATAGGTCTGCTCGCCGGCGTACTTCTTCAGGTTTTCGTGGAACTGATACTCCTTGGCCAGCTCCCAGTCGGGATCGTCAAAGTAGGGGGCCAGGTCCACAAAGTAACCGTCATCACCGTAGGTGTTGCGCTCCACGTCGGTCAGGCTGATGCCGAACATAACGTCGGGCAGTTTCTCGCCGCCGGCCACCATGGTGGACAGCTGAGTCTTGGCCTCAGCAGCGGTGGAAGAGAAGAACACGAACTCCAGATCGATGTTCAGCTTGTCTTCCAGATACTTGGTCAGAGCATTGTCATCATAAGAGATAACGTTGGACTTGAAGGTCAGACCCACGGTCAGCTTCTTGGGGGCGCCGTCGTCGGGCTGCTCGGAGCTGGTGCCGCCGGTCTTGCCGCAGGCGCACAGGCCAACGACCATGACCAGAGCCAGCAGCAGGCTGAGAATCTGCTTGGTGTGCTTTTTCATAGTTGTTCCTCCATTTGCATTTTTTTCTTTGCCGGGGATGGGGTTTTTGTACCATCTCCACAAACGCGACCGAAAGCAGTGGAATGGCACAGGTGAAAATGGTACATTTTCATACTCAACATGATACCAAAGATACGCCCGTTTGTATTTAGAAATCTTATCCTGTTTTTTAGAAATCTTATCTTAACCTGTAAAATTTTTGCACAGACAGCCCTGACCGGAGGCCTTGGGGGGAGAAAATGCAAACGCACCCGCCCCGGAGGGATGGGTGCGTTGTCTGTTTTGATGGGGTCAGACTGCCCGGAGGCCGTCCACATAGACGGCCTCCAGAGCCAGCTCGGGCGTCAGCAGCAGCAGGTCGGCCCGCATACCCGGGGCGATGGAGCCGATTTGCCGGTCCAGCCCGATGGCTTTGGCGGGGGCGGCGGTCATGGCGAACAGGGCGTCCTCCAGCGGGATGCCCAGACCCACCAGAATCTTCAGCTCCTCCAGCAGGTTGGAGGAGGAGCCTGCCAGTGTATTGGAGCCCAGCAGGGTGGCCCGTCCGTTTTTCATCTCGATGGGCTGGCCGCCCAGCTCGTACCGGCCGTCCGGCATACCGGCACAGCGCAGGGAGTCGCTGATGACCACCAGATTTTTGCCGAACAGCCGGTGGGTGGCCCGCATGACGGTGGGGTGGATGTGCATGCCGTCGCAGATCAGTTCCACAGTAGCACCGCTTTCGAAAGCAGCACCAACCACGCCGGGGGCACGGTGGGCAAAGGGAGGCATACCATTATATAAATGTGTGGCGTGGGATGCACCGGCACGAAAAGCTTCCATAGCAGTGTCGTAGTCGGCGGTGGTGTGGCCCACAGATACGGTGCAGACCCCGGATACTTCACGGATGAAGGGGATGGCGCCCTCCTCTTCCGGAGCCACGGTGACCAGCCGTACCTGATTGCCGCTGGCCTCGTTCAGCCGGTGGAACAGGGCGGCGTCCGGGGCGTGGAGGTTCTCCGCCGCCTGCGCGCCCCGCTTGGCGTAGGACAGGAAGGGGCCCTCCAGATGGATGCCGGCGCACTTTGCGCCGTCCTCCGGACGGACAAAGTCACGGATGGCGTACATGGCGGGGGTCAGAGTCTCCTCCTTCAGGGTCATGGTGGTGGCGAGGAAGGAGGTGACGCCGCAGCGGGCAAAGTAGCGGGAGATTTTGGGCAGAGCATCGGCCTTCCCGTCGGAAAAGTCCTCGTTCATGGCCCCGTGGGTGTGGATGTCGATAAAACCGGGGACCAGGTACTTGCCCTGAGCGTCCACGTCGCAGGGAGCGTCCGCCGGGCCGATGGAGGCGATGCGGCTGCCCTCTGCGGTGACGCTGGCGCGCCGGAAGGCACCGTCAAGGAAAACATTTGCGTTGCCGATGACCATATCATACCTCCGGCAGAGAGGCCGCTGCAACAGACTGTCCCACACGGCGGGACTTTTCGTCGGGCAGGGCGGGGAACAGCTTGCCGGTGTACTGGGGATATTCCTCCGCCAGAACGCGCAGGGCCTCCTCCAGAATCAGGTCGCCGCCCTTGCCGGACATGACCCGGCCCAGCAGCAGCACGTGCTTGCAGTTGTAAAGCTCGTAGTAGTAGGCCAGCGTATGGCCCAGATAGGTGCCGATGGACTGATAGACCTTGCGGGCGGCGTCGCTGCCCTCCTCCATCAGCTTCTGGACCACCTTCAGCTTTTCGGCGGGGGACAGGCTCTCGTCCAGCTGGATGCCCGCCCGGGGGGCCAGCTTGATCACGCCGTCCTGAGAGAAGTACTTGACGCCGCAGCCGATGTCACCGGACCACTCGTCCATCATGGCGTTGGGGTTGGCGTCCACGGGCATGAAGGCCAGCTCGTTGAGCCAGCCGGTGATGTTGCCCTTTTCATCCACATAGCCCACGGCCTCGCTGGTACCCATGGCGATGCCCAGCACCTGATTTTCGCCCAGACCCATGGCTCCGGCCAGGGCGGACACGTCGCCGTCGTTGCACACCACCAGAGGGACGTCCGGACCGAAGGTGTCGCGCACGGCGCGCACGTAGATGTCCTTGACTTTTTGCTCGAAGAGATCCTCGGGGACCTTCAGGAACAGGGAGGCCACCATGGTGCGGTTGTCGATGTAGATGCCGGCGGAGGAGACGCCCACGGCGTCCACCCGGGGCATTTTTTCGGCGGCGGCCTTCAGCGCGGACACGATGCCGTCGTAGTGGTAGTCCGGGTCGGGATTGACCTTGGGCAGCCAGAACACCTCCTCGGAGAAGACCGGCTCCCCGTCAATGACGGCGGAGACTTTGCGGTCGCTGCCGCCGGCGTCAAAGCCGATGCGGCAGCCGCCCAGATGGCGGCCAACGGCCTGAGAGGCGCCCTTTTCCTCCGGCACCTGATCGCACAGGACTACCTCAAAGGGCTTTTCGTATACCCCGGACATAAACCGGGCGTCAAAGGCGCGGCTGCCCTCGGGGCTGTAGGCGGACTGCAGCATCCGGAAAATGCCTTCGTCGCCGCTGACATAGATCTTCCAGCCGCCCTTCATCCAGAGCATGCACTTGACCAGCCGGTCGGCGTAATAGGCGTCGGCCTGAGCCATCTCGGCCGTGCCGTGAATAAAGGTGCGGCACACCGCAACCTGACCGCCGTCACGTTCCACAGCAAAACAGACGGGCTTTTCGGCACCGGCCAAAAATGCGCGGTTGAAAAGGCCGATGGGCATAAAATCCGGATCCAGCACAGGGACGTTCTTTACCGGGACTTCGATACCAAAATGTTTCACAGCAGACATCTCCTTACATGTTATTAGTGTCCTGCGCCAAAAGGGGGTGTTTATACAAAATTGTGTGGTTGATTTTCCTGTAAGTATATTTTATATTGTATTTAAGGGCGAATCAACATTCTATGTTGATGTATTTTAACACAATATTGCTCTGAGGGGTGTTTGAATGGAACGCTATGTCTATGAAGCCCACAGTATGGGTGATCCACTCCTGCCCTTTATTTTTCACAGGAACACCGTGCTCACCCGATTCCACAGTCCTCCAAATTGGCACGATAACATTGAGGTCCTGTACTGTATCGGCGGGGAGGGCTATATCCGGTGCGGACCGGAGACGTTTGCCTTTTCTCATGGGGATATGTTTGTGGTCAATGCCGATATGCCCCACTGTATCTGCAGTGATCATACGGTGGAATACCACTGCCTGATCGTGGACAATGCCTTCTGCACAAGCAACGGGCTGCCTGTGGGTGAACTGTACTTCCGCAGCTCCATCCGGGACGGGCGGGTGACCGCCCTGTTTGAGGGGGTGGCGGATGCCTTTGACCGCTATGACAAAACCCGGCTGTGTGCCGCAGCGGACATCCGGTATGAGGTGCTGGGCCTGCTGCGAGAACTGTGCAGCAGCTATACAGTTCCGCGCCCCAAAGGGGCGGACCCGGCGGCCAATGCCCACGTGAAAAAAGCGATGGAATATATACGAAAAAACATTTCCCGGGTCATAACGCTGGACGATGTTGCCGGATATGTGGGGATCAGCAAGTACCATCTGGCCAGAGAGTTCAAGGCGTTTACCAACCAGACCATGATCCAGACCGTCAACCTGGTCCGATGCACCCAGGCCAGAGGCCTGATCGAGCGCGGTGTGAGCATCTCTGTTGCTGCCGCGGCCTGCGGTTTTGAAAATCTGTCCTACTTTTCCAGAACGTTTAAAAAAGTGTTTGGCATCCTGCCCTCCGCTGTCTGCAAAGCCGACCGGGGCGGGGAGGTGCGCGGATTTTAATGGATTGTGCGAGCGGTTTAGCCACCAAACATCAAAAAACCAAACACAATAAAAAAGTTGGAATTTCACCCCCTGTTTGGGCAAAACCCCAAGATTCCGAGCGATATAAAAAAGAAACCTGATTTGATTTTGTATCAAATCAGGTTTCTTTTCTGGCTCGTCGCACTGAAAAAGATATCAAGGTAAAACTGACCTACAAAATCGGAATTTGCTGCTATAAATCAATATTGATTTCGTACTTATCTTCAATGAGTATATAGTTCACATTATACTTCTGTGCGAGGTCTAACATTTCTGCATTATCTGCCAACACACTCTCCATTGTACACAATTCATCATCCAAACGGTTTTCAATGGTATTTGCATATTTCTTTATGTCAGCAAAGTGGTTGCTGATATATTCTTCACTCATTACGAGGCAGAAATATTTAATGTTTTCAAGATATTCAGAGTCAAAGTCTTTCTGCCAATCGAACGGGATATAGCAACCTTCAACAATTAAGTTCTGATTATTCTCAATAGCAGTTTTTATTATTTCACGAACAATCGGCCACAAGTATTCGGTTAATTCATTATCATCCATAGGGGTAAGTTCTGTGTTGCCGCTACGAATTAAACCCATTTTTAGATGGTCTATTGAAAGATAGGGATATTTATATTTTTCAAGCAGTTTTTGAGCAAGTGCAGTTTTGCCTGTATGCGATGCTCCTGTAATTAAAATAATCATCTCAAACACCCCTACAAATACTTATTCATTGAACTGATTATATCATAAAGTTTCAAACTTTTCCACTGGTGTTGCTTTAAGATTTAGTTCAAGTCCTCCCCAAAGGTCGTTTTTGGGAAATGATATCTTTTGAATTCCACCTTGAAAAATGGCACAAAAAACCCAGAAACCGATGTGGTTTCTGGGTTTTCCGAACCGATATCTTTTTCGGTTCGCATTGTTGGCAAGTTGCACCGATTTAGATGTCGACACAAAACAATTCGATAAATTGTAGTTTATAATACCGTGTAACTCGCATCGGATAATTTATTCATTGCTCTCTTATAGTGTTATTTCTCT
>JAGAMC010000005.1 GCA_017624915.1 Oscillospiraceae bacterium
AAACAATTCGATAAATTGTAGTTTATAATACCGTGTAACTCGCATCGGATAATTTATTCATTGCTCTCTTATAGTGTTATTTCTCTTTATACGATTCCCATTGCCATTTCTACCAACAACGCAACGACAACGACCAACGCTGAGATGATAAAACCGTGGATCATCGGACGGACACCGGCTTTCTTCATGCTTGAGAAGGATGTGTTCAAACCGATGGCTGCCAATGCACATACCATAAGGAATTTGCTTGCACTCTTGGTGCCGGATACAACAGTGGCAGGAATTGGGAACACGCTTGCTACAATAGACATTGCAAGAAATCCGAGAATAAACCAAGGGAATATCTTTGCAATGCTGAAATTTGCCTTCAGTTCGCTTCCGTTTTGGCTGTTTGCAAAAGCTTCTTTGCGCTTAAGACGGAGCTGCACAAAAGCAAAGGTAATAACGGTAGGAATAATCGCAAGGGTTCTTGTGAGCTTTACCATTGTGGCAAAATCACCTGCGCCTTCTGAGAAGGCATAGCCGGTCGCAACAACGGAAGAAGTATCGTTAACTGCCGTTCCCGCCCAAATACCGAATGCCTGATCGGTCATTCCCATCGCTTGTCCCATAATGGGAAACAATACGATCATTGCCATATCGAACAGAAAAGTAGCAGACATAGCATAAGCTACATCGTTATCGTCTGCATCGATAGTCGGGGCAATAGCGGCAATGGCAGAGCCACCGCAAATACCCGTACCGGCAGAGATAAGGTTGGAGAGCTTCCAATTGAGTCCCAACGCCTTACCGATAAAATAACCACCGCCAAAACAAGTAAGTAAAGTAAATATCATAACGGTAAGGGACATTTTACCTACGTTGAGGATAGTCGTAATATTGAGGGACAAGCCAAGCAGAATAATGGCAAATTTCAAAATCTTCTTGGATGTAAATTTGAGCCCCGATGCAAAGACTTTTGTATTCCTCAAAAAATGATTGAGGACCATACCGATGAACATTGCAATAACGGCAGAGCCAATAAGGTGGATAGGCAGCAGACTTTCAAGCCAGCACGCAAGAAGAGCCACACCTACAGATAATATTATTCCGGGAAAAACTTTTAATACTTTCATAAACAATCTCCTACTTTCACTTATACCTCTTGATTATACTACAGTTTTGTGATAAAATCAAATTATCATTTATTATCGGATGATAATATGAGTTAATTGGAGATTGTTATGTTAGATTACAGAGTGCTTACCTTCCTTGCCCTTTATGATGAAATGAACTATCGCAGAACGGCGGAAAAACTGAATATGACACAGCCGGGTGTCACGCAGCATATTCATTATTTGGAGAATTATTACGGTGTGAAGCTGTTTGAGTATGATGGACGGACACTATCAAGAACAAAGAACGCCCAGCGGCTAAAGCGTTATTTTGATAGCATCAAGGCAGAGGAAGCTGACATCCGTGAAAAGTTTATGCCCACAGATACCGTTCATATGACCGTTGGTGCAACCAAAACTATTGGCGAATTTGTTATCGTGCCGGAGATTCGTTCCTTTCTGCAAGAGCCAAACCATACGCTCGATTTGATCGTTGATAACACCGAAGTTCTTTTACATATGCTTGAAAAGGCAGAGATCGATTTTGCTATTATAGAGGGTGTATTTGACAAATCCAAATATGGCTACCACCTTTACAAAAAAGAAGCGTTTGTAGGGGTCTGTGCAAAAAGCCATCCTTTTGCCAATAAGACCGTGACCCTTGAAGATATTTTTTCAAAGGACATTGTGGTCAGAGAGCCGTATTCGGGAACGAGAACATTATTGCATAATGCAATTACAGACCGAGGTTTTTCCCTTGACAACTTTAAGCGTTGTATCTCTGTCAGTAATTTTTCCGTGATCTGCGACATTGTGGCAAACAACGGTGCGATTACCTTTGCCTATGAACCTATCTCCCGATGCCGTGACGACCTTGCCACCTTCTCTGTTGCAGATATGCAGATTAGTGGTGAGTTTAATTTTGTGTATTGCAATGAACGGGTCGCAAGGGAGAAAATAAACTTGCTTTTCTCCAGCTAGGAGCTATTCTTCAAGACACAAACCTTTAACATTTATAAAAACAAAAAAAGGGGCAGACTTTACGAAATTAATCGTAAAATCTGCCCTTGATATCTGTTGAATTTAGTTCAAGTCCTCCCCAAAGGTCGTTTTCGAGAAATGATATCTTTTGAATTCAACTTTGAAAAGAGGCAAGAAAAAATCCCGAAACCGTTGAGATTTCGGGATTTTCTACACCGATATCTTTTTCGGTGCTACTTTATGGTTGCGGAGGCAGGACTTGAACCTGCGACCTCCGGGTTATCCCTTCGGGCCGCTTTGCGGTGCCCGAAAAAAGCTTCGGGCTTGCGCGGATCCTCGCTTTTTTCGACCGCGGCAGTAAAAGCGGCTTTGCTTCATCTGCCACCGGCAGCGCAAAGCCGCTTTTTCCCAACGAGCTCCGCTCGTCGGTCTCATAACCCGGAAGCACGCATACAAAACCGTCCCCGAAACAAGAAAAATCCTCACTCACCAATGGTGAATGAGGATTTTTATGGTTGCGGAGGCAGGACTTGAACCTGCGACCTCCGGGTTATGAGCCCGACGAGCTACCAACTGCTCTACTCCGCGATATGGTGCCGGAGACCGGGGTCGAACCGGCACGGGATCACTCCCACGGGATTTTAAGTCCCGGGCGTCTGCCAATTCCGCCACTCCGGCATGGGTGGCTCCGGTATCTCCTGCCCAAAGGGCTTAATTATAATACCATGTCCGATTCCTCTTGTCAAGCCCTCAAACAAGAAAGTGCTCGACCGCCTTCGGCGAAAAAAACCGGGGCGGGCGAGTAAGATAGGAGGGATGAAAACCGGGCAGGTGCATATACTGATTTATAAATGCTGTATACAAGGCAGGAGGATGATACCATGTGTGATATACCCAGAGGGAAGGAAGAGACCGCCCGCGACACCAAGCGGGAGCGGGATGTGGATGATCTGATCTTTCGGGATGAGCGGGAGTGGCAGACCAGTGACCGCTGATCCTGTTGCGGACCCACCGCAGCTACAAAAAAGTGGCGGCGGTGGGATTTTACTTTACTTTGACCCTGTTGTTGTATATAATAGTAGGGCTAAATACAACTGACAACAGGAGAGGGTACAGTCTATGCTCCAATTTGACGAGTATAAAGTAAAGCTGAATAACCTGCTGCCTGCGCTGGAGTCGTTGGCTCAGGCGCTGGACCTGGAAAGTGCCGAGCGGGAGCTGGATATGCTGCAGGCCGAGTCTGCGGCCGACGGCTTCTGGGATAATCTTGCCAAGGCCCAGAAGGTCCAGCAGCGCATCAAGAATCTGCAGGACAAGGTGGAAAAGCAGACCAAGCGCAAAAGGCAGTGGGACGATCTGATCGCCCTGTGTGAGATGGGCAACGAGTTCGAGGACGAATCCCTTGTTCCCGAACTGGAGGAGGGCTTTGCCCAGCTGGAGCAGGATATGGAGACTGCCCGCCTGCAGACTCTGCTCACCGGCGAGTATGACAGCTGCAACGTCATCCTCACCGTCCATCCGGGTGCCGGCGGCACCGAGGCGCAGGATTGGGCCCAGATGCTCTACCGCATGTATACCCGCTGGGCGGAATTGCACGGCTTCACCTACAGCATCATGGACTATCAGGAGGCGGACGAGGCCGGCATCAAGTCCGCCACCATTATGATCGAGGGCGAGAACGCATACGGCTATCTGCGCGGCGAACACGGCGTCCACCGTCTGGTGCGCGTATCCCCCTTTGATGCCAATGCCCGCCGACAGACCTCCTTCGCCTCTGTGGAGGTCATGCCCGACCTGCCCGAGGACGTGGAGATCGAGATCCGGCCCGAGGACATTGAAATGCAGGTTTACCGCGCCAGCGGCGCCGGCGGCCAGCACGTGAACAAGACCTCCTCCGCCGTGCGTCTGATCCACAAGCCCACGGGCATCGTGGTGGCCAGCCAGCAGGAGCGCTCCCAGTTCCAGAATAAGGACAACTGTATGAAGATGCTGCGCGCCAAGCTGGTGGAGCTGCAGATGCAGGAGAAGGCGGAAAAGATCTCCGACCTGAAGGGCGTCCAGCTGAAAATTGAGTGGGGCAGCCAGATCCGCTCCTACGTCTTTATGCCCTACCAGATGGTCAAGGATAACCGCACCGCCTTTGAGACCAGCAACATCAACGGCGTCATGGACGGCGGTCTGGATGGCTTTATCAACGCCTACCTGACCGCGGAGGCCACGGGCAACTGGGCGACCAAGTAAGGGGAAAACCACCCTTTCCAACCGGGAAGGGTGGTTTTTTGACGCTTTTTCAGGGACATACCCGTGCCGGAGAGTGCATATACTCCAAGCAGTTGAACGTTAGGAGAGTGGCTCGATGGAAAACGGACGAATGGAAAATGCTCTGACACTGCACGGGCGCGTGGCGGAGCAGCCCCGGGTATCGCATCAGAATCATGGCCAGACCTTTTATGTGTTCCCTCTGGCAGTATGCAGACTGTCCGGAGTGGAGGACCGAATCAACGTTCTGGCGCCACAGCAGATGCTGGACCTGTGCAACGTGGCGGAGGGTGACGAGGTTACCGTGGAGGGAGAGGTGCGTTCCTTCAACAACCGCAGCGGACAGGGCAGCAGACTGGTCATCACCGCCTATGCCCGGCGGCTGGTCCGGGAGCAGACAGAGGATGAAAACCGGCTGAATCTGACGGGGGTGCTGTGCAAACCCCCTGTATTTCGCCGCACACCCCTTGGCAGGGATATCTGTGACATGATGCTGGCGGTCAACCGCCGCTACGGTCGGGCGGACTATCTGCCCTGTATCTCCTGGGGCACGCTGGCCCACCGGTGCGCTGCTTTGGACGTGGGAGAAACGGTGCGGCTGGGCGGTCGGCTGCAGAGCCGTACATACACCAAGCGGGTGGGGGAGAACGAGGAACTGCGCACTGCCTTTGAGGTGTCCGTCATGACCATGGAGGATGAGGAGTGAGAAAAGGGAACGCTGCGGCGTTCCCTTTTCAGTTTTCCATGCGCAGCTGCTGGCTTCTGATAAGGGGCCAGGACACAAGCTGCGTGCCGCCCAGATCTTCCCGGTGCATATCGATGCCCGTGATCTGGCGGTTTTCCTGTGTGGTGTAGTAATAGATGCCCCGGCGGGTGTCGCAGCAGGAGGTGTACACGGTAATAACGTCCCCGCCGGGGACGCGCACGCAGCCTTTTGGCTGTTCCACGCTGCCCAGAATGTGAAAAAACTGGGTGATGCTCTCCTCCGGAGTCTTGGGGCGATGGGCATTTTGGGATACGAAAACGGCGCGGACAAAGCGGGAGCGGGAGGAAAAGTCGCCCGGCAGGCCCAAGGCGCCCATGCCGCGGCTGTACGGGGTCAGGCCAAGGCGGGGCGAAAAGTGGTTTTCAGCCGGCAGGGCGGACAGGGAAAGATAATCGTTGAGAGAGAACTGCTGAAATTCAAAGGCCGGCTCATTGGTAAGCACGCCTGCGGGGTCGTCATGCAGCCGCAGGCCGTCCTGCATGGGTTCCACCACAAGGCAGCGGTCAGAGTCAGCGATGAGCCAGTGCAGGGGTGTGCAGGGAAGCTGCGGGCTAAAATCTTCCCCGGTCACCCCGGTGCGCTCAAGCAGCGCGCGGGCTTGATCCACAGTGGCGCACTGGCTGAGCACCCAGCCGATCAGTTCAAAAGCGGCGATGCTATCCCGCCTGGGCAGGACGGGTTGGTAATGAGCACTGTGAGGGAAGTTCAGGCCGGCCATGGAAAGGCCCTTTTCGTTTACGGCGTCATAATACAGCGGAAATCCCTGTGCCGTATGGGCCACCCCGAGGATGGCGTAGTGGGCGCTCAGGGCGGGACAGCGGCGAAAGACCAGCGGAAAATTGCGTGGGGTGAGGGTGACAGCCTCATTATAGGAATATTCAAGGTCCAGGGTGCGGCCGAAAAAGTGGCCGCACCCGTGAAAGGACAGGGCGGTGCACACGGCGAAAACCTCCTTTTAATACATATAGTTTGTGCAGTCGGAGCAAAAGGTTGACACCGCGCGGAAAAACGGATAGAATTCCCTTCTGATAACAGAATGGGAGTAAGGTATGAATATTCAGCTGTCGGATCATTTTACATATGGGAAACTATTCCGGTTCACACTGCCGTCGGTGATCATGATGATCTTTACCTCCATCTACGGCGTGGTGGACGGAATTTTTGTATCCAATTTTGTGGGCAAAACGCCCTTTGCGGCCCTGAACTTCATTATGCCGTTTTTGATGATATTCGGCGGGCTGGGTTTTATGGTGGGTACGGGCGGCAGCGCACTGGTGTCCAAGACTCTGGGCGAGGGGGACAGGCAGAGAGCCAACGGGCTGTTTTCCATGCTCATCTGGACGTCCTGCGTGGTAAGTGTGCTGCTGGCGGTGCTTGGATTTGTGTTCATGCGTCCGGTAGCCCGCCTGATGGGCGCACAGGGAGAGATGCTGGAGTACTGCGTGCTCTATGGCCGGATCCTCACGATCGGCCTGCCGGCGTTTATTTTGCAAAATGAGTTTCAAAGCTTTCTCATCACTGCCGAGCGGCCCAAAATGGGACTTGCCGTTACCGTGGCGGCAGGTGTGACCAATATTGTTCTGGATGCGCTGCTGGTGGCGGCGCTGGAGCTGGGGCTGGCAGGAGCAGCTGTGGCTACCATCATCAGTCAGATCGTGGGCGGCATGGTGCCGCTGGTTTATTTCCTGCTCCCCAACCGGTGCACACTGAAACTTACCCGGCCCTGTATGAACGGGAGGGCCCTTGCCAGGACGTGCACCAACGGCTCCTCTGAGCTGATGACCCATTGGTCCATGTCTTTGGTCAATATGCTTTATAATGTTCAGCTCATGCGCTTTGCCGGAGAGGACGGCGTGTCCGCTTACGGTGTGATCATGTATGTGAACTTTATCTTTATCTCCGTGTTCCTGGGGTATTCCATCGGTAGCGCCCCGCTTGTGGGTTACCATTTCGGGGCCCAAAATACAGCGGAGCTGAAAAATCTGTACCGCAAAAGCCTGTGGATCATGGGCGTGCTGTCGCTGGTGCTGACCGGGCTTGGGCAGGCGCTGGCGACTCCGCTGGCAGCTATATTTGTCCATTATGACGCTGTGCTGATGGAGATGACCCGCAGGGCATTTATGCTCTACGCCCTGTCCTTCCTGATGGCGGGATTCAATATTTTTGCTTCGGCATTCTTTACGGCCCTCAATGACGGACTGGTGTCGGCGAGCATCTCCTTTTTGCGTACGCTGGTGTTTCAGGCGGCTTCGGTGCTGCTGCTGCCCCTGGTGCTGGATCTGGACGGTGTGTGGCTGGCCATCGTGCTGGCGGAGACGCTGGCTTTGGGCGTGAGTATATTCTGTTTTGCGCGGTTTAAAGGGAAATATGGGTATTGAAAAAGCGGGCTGCGTGGCAGCCCGCTTTTTGCGGAAAATAACGGAATTTCACTAAAAAGAGGAAACGGGGCGAACGAATAGGAAATTTGCTGCGGCTCAAACTATGCTCGGATGTTCCATCCAAAGAAAATGAAGTGAGGAGAAAACGAACATGTCTAAGAACAGCAGCAACAAGCTGGTTGTCCCCAACGCCCGTGAGGCTATGAACAAGTTCAAGATGGAGGCTGCCAACGAGGTTGGCGTCAATCTGAAGCAGGGCTACAACGGCGACCTGTCCAGCCGTGAGGCCGGTTCCGTGGGCGGCCAGATGGTCAAGAAGATGATACCCGTACGAACTGCGAGATATGCACGGGCGGATCGCAATGCCATGGGGCATGAGGTTGACATCAAATACATAGCAGGGATTACCGTATAACGAAGTACCGCCCACCGGTCAGATGATCGGTGGGCAATTTGCTCGAATTTTCAACCTGTATACTCTACTGCGATTGAAGAGAATACATAGGGCTCGCCGTTCTTGTCCAATATCTTCCACTGGTCTTCCGTTCCACGGAACGTAACGGTCTTGATGCGGCTTCCAAGGAAGACATAGTTATCTATGTATTCAATGCTGGAAGGAGTGTTGATGCTTTCTGCCTTGCACTGGTGAAATGCCTGAAAACCGATTGCGGTGACTCCGGTCGGCAGATAAATGCAGGTGGCTTTGTCTTCCGTTTGGAAGACTCTGGCTGCAATAACCTTGACGCCCTCCGGCACTGCGATTTCAAGAAAGTGCCCTCGATATTCGATTAGTGCAGAGCCGAGAATCACACAGTCGTCCCAGGTCTGACCGCTCCGGGGCAAACTTGTAAAGGTATCCCCGCCCACATGAAGAAGCCCGTTTCCACCAGTTGCGGTTGTGAGCGCTAAACATTTCGCAAAGGCGCTGCTGCCCAGGGTATGTACGGTGCCGGGAATGATTGACAAGACAAGGAAAAGGTGCTATTTTAAAATGGGATTTTGTCTTTTTATGTATACCATATTTTTGGGGAGGTGAGGGCAATATGAAGACGTTTATTTCAACAAAAGGTAAGCGTGTTCTGCCCAGCCCTCCTTACGGGAAAATTGCCCTGCGGCTGGCTGCGGTGTTGTTGGTCGTGGTTTTGCTGATGGTCAACCTGTTCACTAACGTATTTATGGTCGTTCGGTACTACGGAGACGGAATGGAGCCATCTCTTTCCGACCGCCAGCTGCTTGTACTGCTGAAAACGGACAAGGTACGTTCCGGCGATATTATCGCATTCTATTACAACAACAAGGTGCTGGTACGCCGCGTGATCTGCGAGGGCGGTCACAGCATCTCGCTGGAGGAGAACGGGACCGTCACCATTGACGGCACGGTTCTTTCCGAGTCGTATGTACAGACCCCCTCCGTTGGTCAGCACAACATCTCCTTCCCCTATCACGTTCCCTACGGACACTATTTTGTCATGGGGGACAACCGTTCCATTTCCATGGACAGCCGCCTTTCCGAAATAGGGACTGTCCCCACCGACCGCATACTGGGAAAAGTTCTTTGACCCAACCCACGTAACCAGACCTTATCAAGTCAGGGGCCCCTGACTTGTGTTCTATCGATAGAGCACAATACACGTTGACGAAGCAAAGAAGATGAAGCATGTGAAAACAATCGGCTTGCGTCCGAACAATCGAATATGGATCGCCGCCGGAGTTGTTGTTTTCCTGTTGTTCTCCCTGTTGTCCGTGCGCAGCAACATGGTCAGTGCGGTGGCGCTGGAGCAGTCCGCCCGCTGCAGTATGGCGGAACATACCCACGGCTCTGACTGCTACACCGGCAGTCGGCTGACCTGTCTTCAGACCCAGCATACGCACACAGAAAACTGTTATCTTGTTCTGCTCCGGGACAACGACATCAATAACCTGCTGGCTCAGGTGGATGCAGACACGAGCAACAGTCTGGAGGTTGTCATTTCCGATACGGTGGAAACTGCTGCCCAACTCAGCGAAACAGTCGCTCCTCCCTCACAACAGAACGATCGTACTCATGACGTGCAGGCAGTTGCGTTGAGCAACACTTCTGCACAGAACGAACCGTCTGAACCGGCAGAAGCGCCGAATCAGCTGGATGTATCCGCTCTGAACGAGGCAATTACCGAAAACAACGTAGAGCCCGGCCTGGTGCTGAACGAAAACCTGTACAAGGCGTCCACCCTCGCTGCAGGCCCCAGTGATCTTGCTCTGCCGACGGATACATCCACCTTGCTTGCAGCGGGATCGGACGGCGGGATATCCACTCTGGCTGTGGGTGACAGTGCCAGCACAGGGAATAATAATGCCAACTTCTATGTCTATCTGGACAACAAGTGGACCTGCTTCGGCAAGCTGACCTTTACCACCTCCGGTTCCTCCCGACGGTATACGGCTCGACTGACCACCGGCAATGTGGTCAATCTGATCAACAACAGTCTGGGGACCGACTACAGCTGGAGCGACCTGAATCTGCGTTGGGGCACCTCTGCCAACCCAAGCAGCTGGAACGGATTCAGCATCAACAACTCCAACATCACGTTCCTCAACGGCAGCAGTACTTACTTCACCTCCAACAATACCGCACGCAGTGCCAAGTACGTGTTCCTGATGGACAACTCCGGCGACCCGCTGCCCTTCTACACGGTGAACTTTGAATATCCCGACGGCTCGTCCTCCTCGCAATACGTTCCCGGTGGCAGCTCTGTCACCCTTTCGGGCGACTATATGTGGAGCGACGGAAGCGCCCAATACACCGGCGGTCAGTCTGTGACCATCAACGGGCCAAAGACCTTTACCGCCAGCGAGGACAACGGAACCCTGCGTATCGTTTACAACATTGGTTTCCCGACGGTGAGCGGCGTAACGGTAGCCACCAGACCCACCATCTACGGCACCACCGCTACCACATTGACCGATACGGTGGTTGAAAACGGTTCTGCGCTTATCCGCAATGTCTCTCAGCACGAGGTACCGGGCGAGCTGTCCGACGGCAACACCCGCATCATTCGCTTTTCCGGCTGGCGGGTGGGCACTTCCGACACTATCCTCAGCCCCAACTCCACCTTGAACTGGGACGAGCTGCAATCCTTTGCCAGCGGCAGCCGGCTCAATCTCACCGCCGTGTGGGAGACCTCGCCACTGCAAACGGTCAGCTTCTTTGTCCGCTATGACTCCAAGCCCATCGACACCCAGGGCGGCGGCGTGGTGGGCGGTGCGGTCACCGACTACACCCCCGAACTGTTTGCCACCCACGTGGGCGGTACGGATGCGGCATCCCTGTCCGTGAACGAACTGAACAACAAATATTACATCGCCGACACAACCACGGATAACTCCTTCGGTGCCGACCAGCGGATCCGTGCTTTGTACGGGGAACAGCCCGGTATCTGGCTGCAAAGCTTCCCGGACGACGAAGAGATTTTCCAAAAGCTGATCACCCATGCTCAAAACCGCCAGCTTGAAGTGGACGGCGAGCCTGTGGCGCCGGAAGATCTGCACGCCGAGGCCTATGCCATCCGCTGGTATGTGTTCAAGGCCCAGAGCGATGCCTGGCATATCGACGGTCGTTTGGTGAAAAAACAGGGCATCGTCTATGTAAAGAAATCCTTCGCCGGCAATGTGGACGGCGTGGCGTTGGCCAAGCAGGACTTCTCCATTACCGCGGCCAATGGGGCCGGAACCAAGCAGCACACGCTGACGCTGAACAACGCCGCCGGCTATGATCCGGCTGCCGACACCTACACCTGGGAAGTGAACGGTCTGGACTATGGCGAACCATGGACACTCACCGAACACACCTATAATGAGGTTAATAACCCGGGCGGGATCAATTATCACGGCTATTCCGAATACATCGTCGTGGATGCGTTCAATCAGCAAAATAAAAACGGTCCGGGCACCACGGTGGACATTGTCGGTCAAACCTATGCACTGGATGCCGGTACCGACCAGATTATGCGTGTGGAGTTCACCAATGTGTACCATACCAGCGACTCCATCATCATCAAAAAGGAAGATGCCCGCACCGGAAATCCGCTGGCGGGAGCCACCTTCCAGCTGCTGCAGAACGAATCACCGCTGACTTTTACCTATGACAGCACAAAGAATCAGTACATCTACGACCCGTCGGGCAGCATAACGGAGCTGTCCGGCACCACCACCGGCTATTACGAACTGGTCATTTCCGGTTTCAGCTATGACGCCGGCAATGTAGTGGTGCAGGAGCTGCAGCCGCCTTCCGGCTATACTCCCATCGAAAACATCACCATCGGCTATCTGCCCGATCCCGACACAGGCCAGCTGACAGACCAAATCGGAATTTTGAGCACCTCGCCCCTGGCCACCTACCATGACGGCCTGCTGATCGTGGAGAATACCACGGAGAATACCTCCGTCACCGTGTCTAAACAATGGCTGTGTCCTGAAGCTGACTGGGCTGATGTGACCGTGCAGCTGCTGGCCAATGGACAGCTGGTCTCCTCTCTGATCCCCGGTGTGGAGCCCTCGGTGCAGCTGACGGCAGCCAACGGCTACCGGGCCACATGGAGCGGCTTGCCTGCCTATGCCAACGGCACCTCCATCGTCTGGTCTGTGCGCGAGACGAAGATCGGAACCGAAAACTGCAAGCCGGACTACTCTTTCGCCAACTGGATCGTAAGCTATTCCGAGCCCACCTATACCAAGGACGGCAGCGGAAAGGTGACCAACACCGCTTTCGTGATTCAAAACGACACCCGCCGCACCCTGCTGCGTCTGACCAAAACCAATTTGTCCGGCACGCTTCGCCTGCCCGGCGCCACGTTCTCTTTGCAGCATCTCGTCCCGGACGGCAGCGGAGGGTACACAGCCAACTCTGCGTTTGTTACCCGAACCGGAGTTACCGAATCGGACGGCACGTTGACCTTTGATAACCTGCTGTACGGTTATTATAGGCTACAGGAGACCTCGCCGCCCGATGGATATGAGATCCTGCCGGACCCCATCTATCTGACGCTTCGGGAAGATGGTACCGTAGTGGTGGAGGCACATGCCTATGCACAGGCCGGTTCTTCCGCCTATACCGTCCACGTAACGAATGCTTCCAAACGGCCCCTGCCCGATACCGGCGGCAGCGGACCCGGAATTTATCAGGCCCTTGGTATCCTGCTGATGCTGAGTGCCGCATGGATCTGGAGCCTTCCCCACAACAAAAAAGAGGGGAGGTGGCGTTCTGAGTAATAAAACATTCACTATAAAACAAAAAACAAAACAACAATCCATCAAAAAGGAAAGAAGAGAAACGATTATGAAGAAACTGTTTGCATCCCTGCTGGCCCTTGCTTTGCTGGCATCTATGCTGGTCCTGCCCGCATCCGCTGTCGGCGAGTACACCATCACCGTTAACGGCACTGCTTCCGGCCATATCTACAAGGCCTATCAGATTTTCTCCGCCCGCGACGTGTCCAGCGAAGGTGTTCTGACCGACATCGAGTGGGGCACCGGCGTTAACGGCGCAGCTCTGTTGGCTGCTCTGAAGCTGGAGACCGCCTTTGGCGAGGGCGCTGCCAACCAGTTCAGCGCCTGCACCGACGCGGAGTCCGTAGCCAAGGTGGTTGCCGCCTGGTCCCCCGACTCCGCTGTGCTGGACCGCTTTGCCGAACTGGTGGGCGGAAATCTGGGCGCTGCCGCCGGCACCAGCACCGAGGGCACCGGAAACGTCTACACCATCACAAATCTGAATGTGGGCTACTATCTGGTCATGGATACCACTGTGCCTGAGGGAAATGCCGGCGATACCTATACCAAGTACATCATCCGCGTGGTCCGCAATGTGGAAGTCAGCCCCAAGGGCACTGCTCCCACTGTGACCAAGACCACCCACTCTGCCATCGATGGCACCTTCAAGGAGTACGAGGACGTCACCATGACCTATGACGTCTACTTCAAGCTGGAAGGCACCCTGCCCTCCAACTACGTCACCGACTACGCCCAGTACAGCTACAAGTTCGTGGACACCCTGCCCACCGGTCTGACCTACAAGGACATCAGCCAGACTGTCAAAGTCAAGACCTACATCCTGCATGCCACCGATGCCACCACTGACATTGATGCCTCCGCATACACCGTGAATGCTGCCGGTAACACTCTCACCATTGACTTCGGCAACCTGAAGAGCAAGCTGCCCGCCCTGCTGGCCAGTGACAAAATCGTGGTCAAGTACGTCGCCACCCTGAACGGCAGCGCTGTCATCGGCGGCGCCGGTAACATCAACAGCGTGCAGCTGTACTACTCCAACGACCCCAACCAGCCCGCCAACGAGTCCAACCCCCACATGGGCAAGACCTCTTCCGACACCGCCGCCGTCTACACCTACCAGCTGGACGTGACCAAGGTGGACGGCATTGACGCCACCAAGACGCTGGCCGGGGCCAAGTTCCGCCTGTATCGCAACGACGTGGATGCCTTGGGTGTGGCTGTCAAGCGCTATGCTCAGGTTACCGCAGGTGTACTGTCCGGCTCCACCACTGATGAGTCCCAGGCGGACACTCTTGAGTCTGATGCCAATGGCGAGTTCTCCATTGCCGGTCTGGATGCCGGTATCTACTACCTGGAAGAGACGCAGGCTCCCAGTGGCTACAACAAGATGGATGACCCCGTTCGTGTCACCATCACTCCCACCTTCACCAACAACGCTCTGACTGCTCTGGGCTTTGACGTGGACGGTGTGCCCGGAACCGGCAACCATAACACCGGCGTGGTCAGTATTCAGGTCCGCAACAACGCCGGCGCCACCCTGCCCTCCACCGGCGGCATGGGTACCACCCTGTTCTACGTGGTGGGTGTCGTCCTGATGCTGGGCGCCGCTGCCGTTATCATCGCCAAAAAGCGCGAGACCAAGTAAGCTTTCACCAAACCTGTGGCCCCGGGGAGCATTGCTCCCCGGGGCAGTGAGGAGAGTCCTGCATGAAAGGCAAGAAAACAGGGAGCACGCTCCCTCTTATATTGATTTTTCTTGCAGGGTTGTCCTTGCTGCTCTATCCCTCGGTCAGCAACTACTGGAATTCCCTGCACCAAAGTCGGGCCATAGCCGTATATGACCAGACCGTGGATAACATTGATAAAGAAAAAAACGATGCCATGCGCCAGCTGGCCCGGGCATATAACGACAGCCTGCTTGGCCGCAGTGACGAGTTCCATCTGGACGAGGGCCTTCAGAGACAGTATGAATCGCTTCTAAACGTGACCGGAACGGGCGTCATGGGCTATGTGGACATTCCCTGTATCAACTGCAAATTGCCCATCTACCACGGTACGGACGAATCGGTGCTGCAGGTGGCGGTGGGCCATCTGGAGTGGACCAGTCTGCCCGTAGGTGGTCCAAGCACTCACGCGGTCATTTCCGGTCATCGTGGTCTGCCCTCGGCAGAGCTGCTGACCCACATCGATCGGCTGGAGACCGGCGACAAATTTTATCTCCATGTTCTGGGCGAAGAATTGGAGTACCGTGTGGACGATATCGCCGTTGTACTGCCCAACGACACCTCCCGTCTACGGGTGGTGGCCGGGGAGGACTATGTGACCCTCGTCACCTGTACGCCCTACGGCATCAACTCCCACCGCCTGCTGGTGCGGGGTACCCGTGTGCAAAACAGCGCTGCTGCAACTTCCGAGCAGTTGTATCTTACCAACGAATTGCGCCCCGTCAGTCTGGTGTATGTGATCCCGCTGACCCTTGTTGGCCTTGGCACGCTCACCGGTCTGTTCCTTGGACTGCGTAGTATCTTGCCGCGTAAACGGCAAAAAAAGAACGGCAACTGAGTTCAGGAGAAGTCGCTATGAAAAACCTTATGCAAAAATCAAATAGAGTGCTTCTGTGCGTGCTGGTGGCTTGTATGTTGCTTGGGACTACGGTGGTACAGGCGGCCAACCCCTGCGCTCTGCGGGTCACGATACGCAACGATGCGGACAAACCGATCTCCGGCATCAATGTAGACCTGTATCAGGTTGCAGTCACAAAGAATGGTACCACCACGTTGACCGAGCCGTTTGCCGATCTTTCTCTGAGTGCAGATCAGCTGTTTGCCGACAGCGGTGCCGATCATGCCAATACTGTCTATCAGTATATCTTTGCCCGGGAAGTGGACTATACCGCCAAACACACCACCAACGCATACGGCAACGCGGAATTCAGTAATTTGGAGCAAGGCATCTATTTGGTGCTGGACGAAGGCGGACAAAAGGTGGCATTCCAGCCCTATCTGGTCGTCCTTCCCATAAACGTGGACGGGCAAGTGAGCCATTACGCGACCTCCAGCCCCAAGACTTCCGAAACGGACACCAAATCCTTCCTCGTGGTAATGCTGTGGGAGGATAACATGAACGCAGCCGGCAAACGCCCCAACAGCGTGGAGGTAACCTTGCTGCGGGACAATATTCCGTTTCGAAAAGTAACACTCAGTGCCGACAACAGCTGGCAGCATCAGTTCTATCAGCTGCCTACCGACGGAGAATATTCGGTAAAGATCGACCCGATCTCACAATACACCACGACCTATGACCTGCGAGGAGACTCCTGCATCATCCTCAACAAGTATACCGGCGGAGGGGGCGGCGGAACAACACCTCCCGTACCGCCCGCTCCCACAACGGCTCACGTCAGCGTGTACAAGGTCTGGGACGATAACAACAACGCCGCCGGCACACGCCCCGACCAGATCACCGTGCAGCTGATTCGGGCCGGAACGGTGGAAAAGACCGCCACCCTCTCTGCGGCCAACGGCTGGAGCTATACCTTTTATGAGCTGGATCCGGCAGAGAGTTATACGGTTCGGGAAGCGGCGGTTGCCGGCTATACACCCGACTACCGCGGCAGTGCCGCCACCGGCATTACCATCACCAACCGCAGCAGCACCCGGCCGGATCAACCGGTGAATCCCGATCCTCCCGGCCCGGTGGTGCCCGACCCGGAAACCATTGATATTCCTGTCATCGTTGTGTGGCGTGGGGATGAAAACCACCCGCAGGCCCGCCCGGAGCAGGTCACGGTCCATTTGATCTCCTCCGGCAACATCGTTTCTACCCTCTATTTGACCGCCGCTGACGGCTGGCAAGGCGCGTTTGCCGATGTTCCCGCTGATCTTGCCTACAGCGTCTGGCAGCAGACGGTGGATGGCTATTCCACCACCTATGAGGGCGGTGTGCCTCAGGGATTTACTGTGGTCAATGCCTACCGCAGTCAGGCGCCCTCTGAGCCGCCCTCGCCGCCCCAGCCCCCTGACCCACCTCCCTATGAGCCATCTGTTCCCGTCGGCCCCTCTCAGCCCAGCATCCCTCAGACGGGCGCGCAGCTGTGGCCGCTCTGGGCGCTTTTGGCTGTGGGCGTGGTGCTGCTCGCTCTCGGACTTGTGGATTTGTATCGGGGGAGAAAAAGATCATGAAGCAACATGTTCGCGCCATTGTGCTGATCGTTTTGGGGCTGACTTTGATCTGTACCTCGGCATTTCTCTTCTTCGCATACGAGCAGGAGGCGGAAATCGCGGGCGAAAACGCCCAGCAGCTGCTGGGCGCGCTGGCGCTGGAAATCGAGCAGAACCGGAAACAGGAACTGTATGATACCGCCCGGCGGGAGCAAGTGCCCGGGCAGATGCCGCTGACCTCGCTTCAGGGGTATGACCTTATGGGCGTTATCCGTGTTCCCGGTGTGGGCGTGGAGCTGCCCGTACTGAACAGTTGGAACTACGACCTGCTGAAACTGTCCCCCTGCCGCTACTCCGGCAGCATAGAGGGGCAGGATCTGATCCTGATGGGGCATAATTATAAAAAACACTTTGCGCCTCTGCGCCAAGTTTCGCCCGGTGACCGGGTAGAGTTTCTGGATGCAAGCGGATCCTCGCATGCCTATGTGGTTGCTGGGACCGAAGTCCTGAAACCCACACGGTTGGACGAGTTGACCGTTTCGGAGTCTGCGCTGACGATCTTCACCTGTACCCCCGGCGGTTATGGCCGCTTTGTGGTTCGCTGCGATCCAATTCAATGACATTTCCAACAAATAAGAAGATGATACCCGTACGTACTGCGAGATATGCACGGGCTGAGGGATATACGGTTGATGTAAGATACATATCGGGTATAACGGTATAGAAAAAGAGGAATGACCGACAATGCTCCAAGTCGGTCATTCCTCTTTTTTGTTTGCATTACTCGCAATACACGGGCATACATATTCGGTGCTCGTTCCGGATCCTGCGATTGATCAGCTCCAAATCCACCGGGTTCCACCATATGCCGCTTACCCACTCGCAAACGGCTCTGTGTTCGGGATGCTCGGAATCGTGCATGATCGCCATCACTTCCGCAAAACCATCCGGGCCGCCGCAATCTTCCATTGGCGCGTCGCTGATGGCTTGGGTGCAGTGAGGATACGCCTCGGGGCAGTCCTCAATGAAGCGGTTGAGTTTGATGGTATGAACCCATCCATCTCCGAAATCGTATTCATATTCCAGTTTTTTGTGAGTGGAGAATACGGTGAGCAAATCGGTTTCCACGCTGTTCAGCTGAGTCGGGAAGAATGGGGTGCCGAAGGGGGCTTGTTCCTCAAATGTGGGCGCAATGATTTTTGCAGGGAGTCCGTGGTGACCCCGCTCCAATACAAATTGATGCAGGTGGCGGTCATGCCATTCGAACGTATCTTGCAGAACCCTGTGGAGCTGATAAAAATTGAGATTGCTTGGAACGATTAGGGTGCGTTTACAGGGCTCGTGCAGATCGAGACTGACTTCCAGCTCGGCTGCGTGACAACTCTGTACATCTTTTCCGTATTTTTCTTTCAGCTGAGCGATCATTATATCATGGGCATAACTATAGGTTTCCTTTGGGAGCAATTCGTCGTTGAGCCACGGCAAAAAACGCTGCTGAAACATATCGCCCGGGGCAAACAAATTGGAAAACAGATATACTCTTTCGCAGGCCTTGTTGCAGTTTGCAACGGCTGAGCGGGAAGAGTTTGGTGCAAAAGTGATCGTCTTTCCGCAATCGTTCAGATATTGTTCGATGATCTTGGGTCTCACGTGCTCGCTTTGAAGCATCGCATGGATGCCGTCAAAAATCAGTTCCGGCAGAATGCGGATGCTTTTGGCGGTCAGTCCGTACAGCACAAACATACAGCGGGAAGACGGATTGACCGCAACCAGCGTTTTTCTTCGGTTGACTGTGATCAGATTGGCCGTCCATGTAAAGAGAGGATCGGTGTCTGCGCTTGAGCGTTCGGGTTTCATATCCAGCCAATCGAGCAATCTTTTTGTGCATTCCAGTCTCATACAATGCCTCAACCTTTCTTTAAGTTGGCATTGCCGCGTTTCTGGCGTTCAGATAGATATCGATATCATGGTTAATGTACTGATACCCCGTGGTGTGCAGTACGTCGTAAAACTCACGGATATAGTCAAACACACCATGCTTCTCGAAGAGTTCGGATACCTGCCTGCCGGTCAGAGCTTTGTGCACCTTATAGCTTTCCATGCAAAACACGGTAAACTTTGTTTCCTGACTCATAAAAGGGCCTCCTTATACATCGGGGAAGCGGATCGTGCCGGTCTCCCATTCTTGCTCCAGCAAAGAGTAAAGCATGGGAGTGCTGTACTGCCACAGTTTTGTCGCCTCCTGTTCAAGGACTGCATATAGATCGGAGGTGTACAGCAGTTTGATCGCTTCGGTTTCGGTGACATTTTGTTTTGTGGTTATTGTGTGGATCAAATCGGCGCTTATGACCGGCATCATGGCGTGAAATTGTTCCTGTCCCATGTCACCTGACCTCCTTGTATTCGATAAAACTGCAATATGACAGCGCCTTTTCGGTATGGAATGTCCATTGGTCGTGCAGAATCTCGGTTTTCAATCGTTTCACAGTTTCCTCTGCGTTCAAAATCCCGGTTTCGAAGAAACGAATGGACTGATACACGTTATCGTCTGCCACGGGGCCGATGTGCATATCTACTGCTTCAGCAGAAGGCGTTCCGCGGCGGTTATTTACCACAAAGAGAAGCCACTCCATACCTGCAGCATCAAATTTTCGAATTGTCGTATGTTCTTTTGCGGCATCGTAATCAAACTCATAAGCGGAAACATAGCCTACCTCTTTATTCTCGCGCCGCATCTTGATCCGCGCCCAGCGTTCTGCCTGCTCGTAAGAGGTTGTGGTGTAGAAACCGACCCCAAAGTCCAGAAAGGTATCTCCGGAACGGATTTCCGGTGTTTTTACCAAAACAGTACTGCCGTGATAGATGATCATGCCAGCCCCTCCAATATTTTTTGAATTGCTTTCTGCTCCTGTTTCAGTGCCGAGAGCATCTGTGTATAATGCTTTCTCTGTTCCAGTTTGATTCGGATGTCGGACACGACCTCGGGGTCTTTTCCGATATATTTATCGTAAATCTTTCCATTTTCGCGGTACTTCAAATAATAGTATTCCTTTTTGCGGCAGATCAAAGAACCACGAGGCAGGTTACTGAGCAAGGTTTCATACTGCTGAATCATCTTTTCATTCCGAGCGGCCTCATTTTGTACAACGCTTTGTATCAGCATGCTGCATCACCGATTCTATTATACCACACATTTAAGTATGCATCAATAGCTTGTGTGGTAATATCGTTTTTAATGCCTCGAGGTTCGGCAATTTGTTACGTATTTGCAATGAACTTCCTTTTTTGACAAAATCGGTCAAAATTATTAAGAAGATGACACCCGTACGAACAGTGAGATATGCCCGGGCTGACCGTACTGCCGTGGGGCATGAGGTTGCAATTAGATACATAGCTGGGATTACCGTATAACGCAATACCGCCCACCGGTCAGATGATCGGTGGGCGGTGTTTTGCAATAGATTGACTTTTGTTCGGACGGTATACTATAATTTTGTCGGGTGATAACGCAATGAAACGATACAGAGATGGCATTTTGGCGTTGCTTATAATGACGCTTGTTCCTGTTGCCATACTGGCAGTGTTTTCTCTATTCCTTTTTGTGCCGCTCTTTTTCATAGGCGGATATGGCGATATAGAGCAAAGTAGCGTGCGAAAAGAAATTTTCGCCTATGTGATGGAGAACAAGGACGAACTTGTTTTGGAAGTTGTTCCCGGGAGAGAAATAGAATACGCATACGTGGGTTTTTGGGATGCATCTATCGAGTACGGCTACTACTACTCCGAACATCAGGGGATTCCGTCGTCGCCAGAAAGCCGATATCGTTCAGGTTACCGATTTGATGGATATGGTGGTGATCCGGTAGATTGGTACTATTTTGAACCCATCTGCGAAAACTGGTACTATTACGAGATACACGATGGTTAATACCAAAGTTCACAGGTGCTAATATTTTGTTGAGTGATAACACGATTTAGTGCCAAAGCTCATAGATGTCAATTCCCTGCATAATCCGAAAGGTATCTCTTGGATCATCGGCCAAAGTGTACCAAAATTCGAGATTTACCTTTCTGTGGGATAGCGATTGCGCAACCCCTCCTGCCGCGATAAGGACTATCTTGGGGATGTTGCAGAATGTTCCGAAATACCCGTAATTAATATTTCCAAGGGCATCCTGAGAGACCAGCTCACCATTGTAAATGTAGGCAGAATGCTTCCATTCCGGCTGATTTTTTAAATCCATCTCCCCATGTCCTCTAACAAGAAGGTAGAAGTCCTTTAGATTTTCCACCCAGAGGCGGTTATGCATATAGGCATAATTTACTTCTGTCTGCCTCATGTATTCATTGAGTCGGTCCGTAACGTCTTCGCCGAGCACATAGAAGTTGTATGGGTGCTTAGAAAAAACCGAGAGCAACTCGCCGTCGTTTTCATCATCTTCTTTATCCAACCGATCGATTTCTACCTGGATCTCCGCTCGTTCCTCACTGTCTTCCGGCAATTCATCTCGCTTTCGCATTAATTCCAGCATCTGCTTATCGTATGGTTTCGCATTTTCCGGTACGATAAGTTCACCGTCCGGACCAATCGCCACAGCACTAAAATTGTTGCGGTTGATGTAATACTCGACGCCATTGATTTTGATTGTATCAAATGTGCCGTAATACTCCCTTATGGCGTCTTCGAAAAGAATTGACCAATCATCACCTATGTCATCGGCTTTTTCGCCAAGTGTTTCGCTCATCGGAGTTAAAGCTGCATCAATCGCCATCTGCAAAACGCCTTCAGAAATTAACTTCAGCACTTCAGCAGTGGTGATATCCTCCGGCAGTGCGGGATAGCCCTGAATGGTACAGCGGCAATTGGGATGCATAGGAGGCAGGTTTACCCCCTCTTGCGCATCTGAAGTAAAAAAGTTCTGCCCGGCAAGCTCCTGGCACTGGGAGCAGGTTGTTTTGGAGTGTTCACACACATAAGTGTATTTCGCTCTTCCGGTAAGTTTAATGCCGATCAACTTCGCTTGAATTTTGGCACGGTGGACAGAGTCTCCCAGTCCAAAACGATGGAAGGTAAACAAACGCCAAACCTGCTCGGCAAGCACGATTGGTCCCTCATCCCATGCATCGATAACAGCGGCCACTCGTTCTTTGAATGCTTGACGTTGTTTAGAAAATTGTTCGATGGAAGATCGAATCATTTCCTTAAAGCCCACCTGCAATGCGTTTTTGACCGATTCCAGGCTTTTTGAGGTGTTATTGGAATCCTCCGGCACACTGCTGAGGTGACTTAAGGTACACAACGTAACATAGTCTGCCGCGCTGGCGAGCCATAGCGCGTCGATTCGCCGGGCAAGCATCTCTTTGATCATATTTTTTGCTACCGGTGAGTTGGCTTGCTGCAGCCGCTTTAGCTGGGCACAAATCAAATAGCCCTCGTTTTCAATGCGAGCGGCCAGCCTCTCCCGGGCATGCAGTATTTTCAGTTCAAGTTGGTGGGCGGAATCAAAGTTAGCCATGGAGAGAGGTTCTTTTGTTAATGGTCGCTTGCGAGTGGGCTCTTGCGAGAAAACTTTGGTTCGGTATAGATTGCACTCAGGGATCATATACGCTTCATTTTCGTTCATGTTTATCCTCCTTTGAGTAGAAAAATAGTTCCCTCTACCCTTAGCAGGATACGGTAGGAATGTGTACGCTCGCGTACACATAACTCAAAAAATTTACACAGAATTAACAAACAAAGGTAATGGTTCCTTTTTTGACAAAATACCCCAAAATTATCAAGAAGATGACACCCGTACGAACTGCGAGATATACGAGAGCGGATCGTACTGCTATGGGACACCAAATTGATATAAAGTACATAGCGAGTTTTAGCCTTTAACACATCAGTGCCCACCGATCAAAGATCGGTGGGCACTGTTTTGCTTCACATAATAATGATGGATATTGAATTAGGAGCAGTTAGGCTTGTCCTTCTGAGATAGGAACAACCCCCATTGCGGTAAAACGCGAGAAAAATAGCTCATCTATGATGGACTCTGCCGTATACTCTCGCTCCCACAGTTCGAGTTGGCGTTTATCAATGGTATACAGTCCGGTTTTAGGAATTCGGTCATCAGTAATAACCGTTTTAATTCCATAAACGTCTCGATGCTCTTTTAGAGCCTCTAACATTTTCTTATTATCTTCCTCTAAGTCTGGATTGTTCAGTTCGTAATGAAATACTGCACCATTAAGCACGATGCGGTGGCCTTCGTTGACGATCTGTACCGGTGCTATTGCGAACATTTTCCTGCAGCGAGTGTGGCGGAAAATTGGTTTGGGGCTAAGGTTTTGGAGGCTTGTGGTCGTATTGGACTCGCCGGCGTGTATCGTGGGAGCAAGCGGCGTAAAGAGGGACAGCCGAACCCTCAAGCCAATATTGTCGGGCTCTGTTTAAGGGAAGATGATTGAGTTCAGTATACCACAGAGGGGGCTGATTCGAAAGAGGTCAATGAGGGTGAATGTTATAGAGGGAGGAGGTGAAAGAAAGTATGACGAAATTTTATGCCGTGGCCGGTTGGAATGGTTTGGCCGTCATGAGTTCCTGGGAGGGGGCACAGCAGATCCAGAAGTACATCAAGAACGCATCTGTGACGAGTTTCGACACATTTGAAGAAGCCGAGCATTGGGCGATCCTAATTTTTTCTCAGCGTGTGCCGCCGGAATACGATGTGGTGACGGAGTTAAAGCTCAATCGGCCGGTTTTTAGAAAGCATTTGCGTCCTAACTTCCTTTAATAGGTGCATAAAAATCCGGAAACACTAACCAAGAAGGGAGGGCTGGGCGATGGGACAGGCAAAACAAACAATTCAAAAGAATCTGTGGTTGCAGTACTTCAACCGCTATCTGCGGGAGCGGGGCGTCATCTCTGAGGAAGAGTTCCGTCGCCTGGCTCTCCGGATCAACACCAAGTATAAAACGGAAAAATAAAGCGGGGCAACCCCGCTTTATTTTTTTCCAATAGTAGTTTCACTCTTGTCAAAACGGAGAAAAAACGTTAGACTAATGATGATATAACGAAGCGAGGAGGAGTGGGAATGGATATCCATGCCGTACGGCAACAGCTGAAGACCAGGACGCTTTATGACCTTCCGCTCCGGGTCACGTTCTATGCTCGTGTTTCCAGTGAGAGCGATGAACAGCTGAACTCGTTGGGGAACCAGATCACTTATTACGAGGACCTGATACGGAGGAATACGAACTGGACCTATGTAGAGGGATATATCGACGAAGGATTGTCTGCAGCCACGACTAAAAAGCGTGAAAACTTCCATCGGATGGTGGAAGATGGGGAGAGTGGTCTGTTTGATCTGATCCTCACCAAGGAAATTACACGATTTGCCCGAAATACCTTGGATTCCATCCAGTACACAAGGAGACTGCTTGATGCCGGAGTGGGTGTGTTTTTCCAGAACGATAACATCAATACCATGGACGAAGACTCCGAACTGCGGCTGACGATTATGTCCGGCATTGCCCAGGATGAACTGAGAAAGCTGTCCAGCCGTGTGAAATTCGGTCATCAGCAGGCAATCAAAAAGAAAGTAGTTCTTGGCAACAGCCGTATTTTTGGTTACCTCAAGGATGGTGGTCGCCTCATCATCGATGAGGAAGAGGCATCCATGGTCCGGGAACTGTTTGAACTGTATGCCACCGGGGATTACAGCATGAAACAGATTGAGACTCTGTTCTGGGAGCGGGGGTATCGTAATCACAATGGCAAGCGGATTGCCCACACCACCATGTCAGGGATGATCGCCAACCCGAAGTATAAGGGGTACTATGTAGGAAACAAGGTTCAGGTGGTCGATCTCTTCAGCAAAAAACAGAAGTTCCTGCCCCCGGAAGAATGGGTGATGTTTAAGGATGAGACGGGTGAGATCGTACCGGCTATTGTTTCGGAGGAACTGTGGGATCAGGCCAACAAGGTGCTGAGGAAGCGGAGCGAGGACGTAAAGAGCAGACAGGGAATCTGCAATCATGCGAATCTGCTGACCGGAAAACTGTTTTGTACCTGCTGCGGTACGGCCTATTATCGTCGGGAGTCCAAAGATAAAGAGGGGAACAAGAACAGTAAATGGGTATGCAGCGGCAAAATCAAAAACGGAGCGGATGCCTGTGCCTCCTTTGCGATTTACGAGGAGGAACTGAAACCCCTGCTCTTTGAGCTGTTTGAAGAGACTCGGGAAACGGCACAGGCTCTGATCGAAGAGTATATTGAAATGTATAAGGAACTGACGGATGAGGGAGACACCGCCGGGAAGATTGCAGAGCTTCAGCAGAGCATTGACCTGGCAGAGAAAAAGAAGAGTAAGCTGCTTGGGTTTAATGCGGCGGGACAGCTCTCTGATTGGGACTTTCTCTCTATGAACAAGGCATGTGCTCAGGAGATTGAAGAGGCGCAACGTCAGATCTATGAGCTGGAGCAACAGCAGTTGGCCAAGGATGACCTGAAGAAGCACATTGATACCATCCGCCGTGTACTCAATCAGGCACAGCGAGATGCGGTCAACGGGATCATCAACAAGGAGTTCGTGGATAAGTATATCGACAAGATCTTTGCTACGCCGGAGGAGGATGGCTCTATGCGGCTTCAGATCAAGATTTTTACCGGTGAAACCACCGATAAATACCTATCTAATCTCAGAAGTCGTACGGGTCACACGTTCAAGAAGATGATCGAGGCCTACGAGAACGGCCTGCAGTAATCACCCCTTAGGGTAACAACGGACCGCCCGGTATATACCGGGCGGTCCGCTTTTTTGTATACTTCGGCGGGAAAATGGCTGAGGGAAAGAAAAATACGGGCGGTTATACCAAAAGATAAAAAATTTTGCCAAACCCCTTTACATTGGCGATTTAGCGTGGTAAAATGCAAAAGTGCTGAGGGGCACGGGGTGCTCCCCGCACAGTAAAGTTGATTTGGAGGATACATATTATGAAGAAGTTTATTGCTCTTGCTATGGCTCTTGTGATGAGCCTGGCTCTGGTCGCCTGCGGCGCTCCTGCCGAGAAGAAGACCGTTTATGCCGTGGAAGCCGGCTCCGCCGGTGAGGAAGTGGCGATCGCCAACGGATTTGAGATCGTCAGCGTTGACGCTCAGGCCACTGCTCTGATGGAAGTGCAGTCCGGCAACGCGGACGCCGCCATTATCGACCTGCTCATGGCCGGTGCCATGGTGGGTGAGGGCACCAGCTATCCCGAGATCAAGGTCACCGATCAGAAGCTGAATTCCGAGCAGTACGGCATCGGCTGCCGCAAGGGCAGCGATCTGGCTTCTTTCATCAACAGCGTGCTGGCTGAGACCTATGCCGACGGCACCATGATGGAGATCGCCAAGACCTACGGTGTGCAGGAAGCCATCATTGAGCAGCCCGCTGCCGAGTATGTGGCTGCCGCCGCTGACAGCGACGTGGAGTACATCAAGGCCAAGGGCAAGCTGATCGTTGGCATTACTGAGTTTGCTCCCATGGACTATCTGGATGCGAACAACGAGTGGATCGGCTTTGATGCCGACATGAGCCGTATCGTGGCTGAGGAACTGGGCGTCGAAGTCGAGTTTGTGGTCATCGACTGGAACAACAAGGTCTTCGAGCTGGACGGCAAGTCCATTGACGTGGTGTGGAACGGCATGACCCTGACCGATGCGGTGAAGGAAGCCATGGAGTGCACCAACGCTTACTGTGAGAACGCTCAGGTGGTCGTGAGCAAGTAAGCTTTTCCCAAACGGTATCACAAAAGGCAGAGGGCGAATCCCGCCCTCTGCCTTTAGACGGTTTACCCGGTGGACCGGGCAAATTATGCGTAAAGGAATTTTGTTATGTTCTGGCAAGTTACGTTATCGATTTTGAAGGGGTGCGGGGAAGCGGCGGAGCTGTTTTTCCTGACCCTGCTGTTCTCGCTGCCCTTAGGCCTGATCATCTCCTTTGGCTCCATGAGCAAATGGGCGCCCTTTCGCAAGCTGCGCGGCAGAGAAAACCGTTTTCTGCACGGGCTGGCGGGAATAAGGCCCGTCAGCGCCCTGACCAACACCGTAGTGTGGATCATCCGCGGCACGCCGCTGATGCTGCAGCTGATTATCGTGTTCTATGGTCCTGGTATGTGGTTTGACGCAAATCCGTGGAACTTTTTTTCCGATGGACGAATGTTTGCCTGTGTGCTGACGTTTGTGGTCAACTACGCCTGTTATTTTTCCGTGATCTTCCGGGGCGGCATCGAGGGCGTTCCTGTGGGTCAGCGTGAGGCCGGTCAGGTGCTCGGTATGACCCGAACGCAGATCTTCTTCAAAGTCACGCTGCTGCAGATGATCAAGCGGGTGGTCCCCCCCATGTCCAACGAGGTCATCACGCTGGTCAAGGACACCTCTCTGGCCCGGATCATTGCCATTACCGAGATCATCAAAGCGGGCGAAAGCTTTATGAAGAGCGATGGCATTACCTGGCCCCTGTTCTACACGGCTGTTTTCTATTTGGTATTCGTAGGCGCGCTGACCCTGCTGTTTGGGTATATTGAGCGCAAAATGGACTACTTTAAGTAAAGGGGGCGGACGAAATGGCGATTCTGGAAGTACACAACATTGAAAAGCATTTCGGCCCCACCCGGGTGCTGGAGGACATCAGCTTTGAGCTGGAGCGGGGGCAGGCCCTAGCCATCATCGGCTCCTCCGGCAGCGGCAAGACCACCCTGCTGCGCTGCCTGAACTTTTTGGAGACCCCCAACAAGGGCAGCATCAGCGTGGAGGGCAAGGTCATTTTTGACGCCGCCGACCCCGCCACCCAGAAGGAGAGCGAGGTGCGCAAAAAACGCCTGCACTTCGGCATGGTGTTCCAGTCCTTCAACCTCTTCCCTCAGTATACCGCCTTGGAAAACGTGACCCTTGCCAGCAAGCTGCTGGCCAAGGAGCGCAGCGATTATAAGGCCAACAAAAACCATATCCTTATGGAAATCGAGGACGAGGGCAGAGTACTGTTGGAGCGCATGGGCCTTGCCGACCGGGCGGACCACTATCCCCACCAGCTGTCCGGCGGACAGCAGCAGCGTGTGGCCATCGCCCGGGCGCTGGCACTGCACCCGGACATCCTGTGCTTTGACGAGCCCACCTCCGCCCTTGACCCGGAGCTGACCGGCGAGGTGCTGAAGGTCATCCGTTCTCTGGCCGACCAGAAGACCACCATGATCATCGTTACCCACGAGATGGCCTTTGCCCGGGATGTGGCCGATCAAATCATCTTCATGGACGGCGGCGTGATCGTGGAACAGGGGCCCGCTCGTCAGGTCATCGACCACCCTCAGCAGGAGCGGACAAAGCAATTTTTGTCCCGCTACGCGGAAAACTGAACGAAAAATCCCCTCTGCCGCGGCAGAGGGGATTTTTTGCTCTTTTTACTTGGACAGATAGTTCATGATAAATTGAGCGGTTTGAGCGCGGGTGGCGGGAGCGGTGACCACATCGAAGGGGATGCCCTCCAGCAGATCGCTCTCAACAGCCCAGGCAAGGGCGTTGGAGGCCCAGCTGCTGTGGGGACCCACGCTGTCGGCAGTGCCGACGAAGGGGAGGTTGCCGGAGTAGTTCCACAGGATGACGGCGACCTGCTCCAACGTCACGGCGTCGTCGGGACCGAACTTGCCGTCGCCGTAGCCGCCCATAATGCCGTGGGTGGTGCCCCAGATGATGGCGTTGTTGTACCACTGGTCAGCGGGAGCATCGGTGAAGGCATGAGCGCCGGAAACGGCGGGCTGGCCCTCCTTGTTGTACAGGATCTGAACCACCATGGCCCGGGACAGAGTGTCGTTGGGGCCGAAGGTGGTGGCGCTGTAGCCGCCCATGATCTTGTTCTCCAGAGCAAAATCAACGGCCTCGTGATACCAGGCGTCCTTGTCCACGTCGGTCATGTCCCTGGACGGGCAGGTGGCGCTGTGGTCCGCAATGACGGGCTTGCCCTCATAGGCGGAGGGAGTGATCTCCAGAGGGTTCTTAATAGCGTTGTTGACCGCCTCGGTAACGGCCAGCGCCTCCTCGGGGGTCACGGTCCGGGCGGGGGTAATATAGCCCTTGAGCGCGGCCTTGGACTCGGGTACGTCGGTGAGCTTGATGGTGTCCAGAGTCTTGCCGAACAGGGTGCAGTAGAAGGTGTAGGCGGCAATGGTACGGCCCAGGGTGTTCATGTGAATGTGGTCACGATGCAGGGTGTGGCCGACGAAGCTGGTGGTGGCGTTCACCAGGGCGGTACCCACGGGGGTTATGTAGGAGATATCCTTTCTGGTGAGGATCTTGGCCTTGACGGCATCCATGGTGTAGCGATGCATCGCGGCGGGCTCGCCGTCCTGGGAGTAATTAAAGAGCTGCTCCTGAGCAAAGGGGTAGGGACCGGTCATATACCAGCCCAGCTTGACGTTGGGGTTGGTCAGGAATCGGGTAATGTGGGGGATCAGCTCGTCCAGGACATCGTAGGTGGAGGGGTCTGCAGCGGGGGTGCAGTTCTGCTGCAGGAAGACCACGTCCCAGGCCTCGTCCTGCAGGCCCTTGAACATGGTATAGGAGCCGGCCCCGTTCAGGGTCCATTCACCGTCCTCATACTTATAGTAGCTGTAGATCTGAGAGTCTTCCAGCGCATAGTCCATATGCAGCTGCAGAGTGCTGCTGCCCTTGTGGAGGACACCCAGGATGATCTCCTCACCCTCGGCCTCGACCACGTCGGGGATGTAGGAGCCGGCGTCGGCGGTGAGGCTGTTGCCGATGAGCAGCACCTTCAGAGGGCCGGACTGGGCGGGAGCGGAAGTGGTGGTGAGCAGGGGGAGATCATTCTCCGCAGCCAGAGCGGCGGGCAGCATGCAGCAAAGCAGGGTCAGGGACAGTACGGTGCTGAGGATGCGTTTGCAGGAACGTTTCATAAGACGTCTTTCCTTTGAAATTTGGTACGAATATTATATATATATAAAGTCAAGGGATTGCAGGGATTTTATTCTTCTGCCGCAACGGGGTTAAGCAGAGAGCCGATGCCCTGAATGCGCATCTCCATCACGTCGCCGGGGTTGACCGGGCCGACCCCGGAGGGGGTGCCGGTGAAGATGACGTCGCCGGGTTCCAGCGTCATGGACTGGGACAGCCAGCTGACCAGATAGGGCACGTCGAAGATGAGGTTGCGGGTGTTGGAGTGCTGGCGGCGCTGGCCGTTGACCCAGCTGGAGATATCCAGCCCCGCCTTGGGGTCGATGCCCGTTTCGACCCACGGGCCGATGGGGCCGAAGGTGTCAAAGCCCTTGCATACCGACCACTGCTTGGTGGGGTCCTGCAGGTCCCGGGCGGTGACGTCGTTGCCGATGGTGTAGCCCAGCACATAGTCCGCGGCCTCCTCCACGCTCACGTGGCGGGCCCGGCGGCCGATGACCGCAACCAGCTCCGCCTCGTACTCCACCTGATGGGTCATGGACTTGGGGTACAGCACGGGCTGCTCCGGGCCGGCCAGACAGCTCAGGGGCTTCATGAAGATGTTGGGGGACTCGGGGATGGGGGTGTTGAACTCCTCGGCGTGGTCCCGGTAGTTAAAGCCCACGGCCAGCAGCTTGGTGGGCTGGCAGGGGGGCAGCAGCTTTACCCGGGACAGGGGGATCAGCTCGCCGCTCTCCTCCCGACTTTGGAACAGGTCGCCGGTCAGCACGTGGATGGTGTCACCATCCACCCGGCCGTACAGGGTGCGCTGATCGCATTCAAAACGAACAAAACGGGGCATAAACAGTTCCTCCTGTGGCTTATTGCATTCAGTTTACACTGGTCAGCCGCAAAAGACAAGAAAAATATGGGCCATGCCACTGAATAAAAAACCTCCCCCTTGACGGGGGAGGTGCCGAACAAAGTGAGGCGGAGGGGGTGTACAGCACCCCCTCAGTCAGCTTCGCTGACAGCTCCCCCGCGAGGGGGGAGCCGATGTCAGCGGGAGAGCAGGAACAGGTTGTTGTCCGTGGCAAAGTTGGAGATGCTGTACAGCACCACCACCTGATCAATGTCGTGCTCGGCCACATAGTCCTTCAGACTGGTGCGGTTATAGCGCAGGTCGAACAGGTGCACCTCGGAAAAACTCTCGGTGAGGAAGGGGGCGAGGGAGTCGGTGTAGGAGTCCCGTACCACCAGCACCTTCGGGGCATCGGTGTGTTCCGTTTCGATGACGCACAGGGGCTGGTTGCCGCCCAGAAAGTAGGAGTACTTGTCCTTTTCCTGCAGGAAGCGGTCCACGTACAGCGCCCCCTCGGTAGGCGTGCCGTCAAAGTAGGAGGTGACGGTGACATTCTGCCCGGGCACATAGATGTCGATGACATCGGGAGCCACCCAGCGCACACCGGAGGAGGAGAAGATAGTGCCGTAAAAGTCCTCGGACACGGTGGTCTTTTCGTAGTCGGACAGGGATACCGGGGTCATGCCCATAGCGTCCATGATGGCGGCGTAGCCGTAGTAGGCGCCCAGACTGGTCCAGTGGTGGTCAGTGCGGTAATACAGATCTTCACCGGCATGGTCGGAAAGACCCTGCCACAGGTCGATAGTCAGCGCGTCGGTGGCGGCGTACATCTGGTCGATGATGGCCTTTTCGTCGGCGGTAGGAGCGCCCACGGGCAGGCGGTCGGCCCAGATGGCGGCGGCGGAGGGGATCAGGCCAAAGTAGACGGGCACGTCCACGTTGTCCACCAGCTTATCCAGATTGGCCATGTTCTTGAACAGGGCCTGCATATCGGGGGCGTCCAGACGGTTGATGAGGGTGTCGCCGGCGGCCAGATAGGTGCCGTTGTTTTCCTTTTTGCCGCTGAGCCGCTCGCACCAAGCCTTCAGAGCCACCCAGAAGTCCCGGCCCACGATGTGGTCGCTGGTATAGGCCTCGGCCTCGGTCATAAAATCGCCGTTAGTCAGCGATTCAAGGGAGAACCGAGGGACTTTCTGCAGATAGCGGTTTTCCAGCGGGGAAAAGGCCTTGTCGGGGAGCAGACAGCTGAGCACCAGCATGCCGCCCAAAAAGAGGCAGAACAGGGCGGAAAGAAAGCGGTTGAAATGTTTCGTCATGTTTAACGCCTCCTTAGAAACGGAAATAGAGGAAGGGGTTGTAGGTGCTGGCCACCAGATAGGCGGTGCACACCAGAAGGCCGCCTGCCACGAGCACGGTGCAGACCACCTGCTGTGCGCGGGGCTTCAGTTTGCCGTACACGGCGGCGCCCAGGGGGGTGGAGGCCACGGCGGCCGCCAGCAGGATGGGCAGGTAGCAGGTCAGGTAGTAGCCGAAGGCACCGTCCACTGCAGGCACGCCCCCCAGACCGAACATGACCCGCAGATAGGCGGTCATATGGCCAAAGTCTTCGATAGCGAAGATGGCCCAGCTGACCAGCACAAAGAACAGGGTGTAAATATGAGCCACGGCGGCGGGAGCCTTTTTCAGCCGGTCCAGCAGGAAAAACTTTTCCACCATCAGCAGGATAAAGAAGTAAAGACCCCAGATCAGATAGTTCCAGCTTGCGCCGTGCCAGATGCCGGTGGCCGCCCAGACCACCAGCAGGTTGAACATCCAGCGGCCCTTGGAGCAGCGGTTGCCGCCCAGAGGGATATAGAGATACTCTCTGAACCATGTGCCCAGCGAGATGTGCCAGCGGCGCCAGAATTCCGTGATGCTTTTGGAGATATAGGGGTAGTTGAAGTTGGCCAGAAAGTCAAAGCCGAACATATGGCCAAGGCCGGTGGCCATGTCAGAGTAGCCGGAGAAGTCGAAGTACAGCTGAAGAGAGAAGGCGATCACACCCAGCCAGGAACCGGCCACCGTAAGCTGGTCAGGTGTCATGGCCTTGTAGCTGTCCCACAGCATACCCACGTTGTTGGCAAGCAGCAGCTTCTTCGCCATGCCCACCATAAAGATCTGCACGCCGGCGGAGAACTTGTCCGCGTCGGTGGTGCGCTCGTCGATCTGGTCGCCCAGATCTTTATATTTGATGATGGGACCGGCGATAAGCTGGGGGAACAGGGTGACAAAGGTACCGAAGTTGAGGATGGACCGCTGAGCCCGGGTGTCGCCCCGGTACACATCGATGGTGTAGCTCATGGTCTGGAAGGTGTAGAAGGAGATGCCGATGGGCAAATGGATGCCCAGCACGGGGGCGTTGATGCCGATGGCCTGCAGGGAGCCGGCCAGAAAGTCCCAGTACTTGAAAAAAATCAGCAGGGCCAGGTTGAACACGATGGAGCTGGCCACCGCCAGCTTGGCGGCCCTGATGTTGCCTGCACCCTTATAGCGCTCCACCAGTATACCGTGGGTGAAGTCGATAACGGTGGACAGGAACATGATGAGCACAAATTCCCGCTCGCCCCAATAGTAAAAGAACAGGGAGGACAGCAGCAGCACCAGATTGCGGAACCTGCGGGGCACAACAAAGTACACCAGCATGGTCAGCGCAAGGAAATAGAACATGAATACAGGGGTGGAAAAGACCATGAGATCACATCCTTATAGGAAGATGGATGGAGAGAAATGCGTGATCGGGATCAGAACAGGGCGTTGAAGCGGGCGGCCACGTCGTCGGTCATGCCGTCGACAACGAACAGAGCCACAAAATTGCCGTTGCTGACCACCTTGGCCTGCGTCTGCCAGGCCTCGATGACCGGGGGGTAGTTGAAGTGATCCTCGACCTGAGCCTTGATGCGGGCACGAAAAATGGTTTTTACATTTTCCACATCATAGGAGTTGGCGCACTCCACCATGACGATCTCACAGGGAACGGCGGAGGTCTTAGGCATAATGGCCACACGCTGATTCAGCTGGCAGGTGGTCAGACCGGGGTAGAAGGCATCCAGAGCGTTGTCGTCCATGGGGATCAGCATGGTGTAGTTGGAGGGGTCGTCGAAGATGCTCTGATAGAAGGCGTTCAGGTCGATGGCGGAAGGAATCTCGGGAGCGGGAGATTCATCGGGCTTGGACTGGTCGGGAGCGGGCAGGTCGGGGGTCTGCTCCGGCTGAGACTGGTCGGGGACGGACACATCGGCGCCGCCGGAGACGGGCTTGTCCTCCTTGATGGTGCAGCGCACGACGCACGAAGCGGTCAGCTGGCCGGCGCAGGCGGTGATGGTGGCGGTGCCGGCGGCCACAGCGGTGACCACGCCGTTTTCGTCCACGGTGGCGACGGCCTCGTCGGAGGAGGTCCACACCACCTGGGCGGGTTCCGTGCCGGTGAAGGATGCCTTCAGCTTATAGGAAGCGCCGGCGGACTTGAGGGTGAAGTCGGTTTTGTTCAGGGAGATGGACTGCTCCGCGGGGACCTCGGGCTGAGGCTGGACGGGGGTGGAGACATCGCCCTGCCCGGGCTTGGACTGGTCGGGCGCGCTTGCGTCGGGCTTGGAGATGCTCACATCGGGCTGGGAGCTGCCGGCGGAGGAAGAAGCGTTGTTCTTCGGGCCGCAGGCGGTGAGCAGGGAGCAGGACATGACGAGCGCCATGCCAAGAGACAGAATGCGAATGTGTTTCATAATTAAGTTCTCCTTTGTCGAGTGGCGAATGATTCGAGAGATTTGACGCAGGCAGAGGGAAAAAGTTCCCTCTTTTTCCCGGAAATGTTGAAATAAGCCTTGTGCAAAACAGTTTACCACAGAAGCGCGGCAGATGCAAAAAATAACGCCCTCTGGCGAGGGCGTTCAGATGCCAGGAGAATGGAATGAACAGATGCCGCATACAGCGGCGCGCTGCAGCAGCGCTGTAATTTATGATATGCGCAGGGGGTGCGGTTGTCAAGAAGAGCTTTTGTCGAAGAAATGGTGAGAGGGCTGCAAAGTTTTTGAAAATTTTTACAAAAACAGATGGAAAAAACGCGCAGTTATGGTATAATAACACCAAGGACGCGGCTGCGTCCAATCCCACACCGCCCTTCGGGGTGAAAGGAGCTGACACGCATGAAGTTCACATTTACAGACAAAAAGGTCGATCTGCCCGCTTCTGTCCACGCCTATGCCGAGAAAAAGGTGGGCAAACTGGACCGCTACTTCAGGGAGGATGCCGCCGCAGCTGTCACATTCAGTGTGGAAAAGGACCGGAACAAGGTGGAGATCACCGTCCGGTCCGGAGGCACGATCCTGCGCGTGTCGGAGAGCACATCCGATATGTTCGCTTCCATCGACTCTGCCGTTGCCCTGCTGGAGCGTCAGATCCGCAAGAACAAGACCCGCCTTGAAAAGCGCCTGCGTCAGGGGGCATTTGAACGCGTGGTAGATGAAGAGAGCTCTTTTGTTCCCGTTGCGGAGGAGGGGGAGTACGACATCGTGCGTACCAAGACCTTCCCCATCAAGCCCATGACCCGGGACGAGGCCATCCTGCAGATGAATCTGCTCAGCCACAGCTTTTATGCCTTTAAGGACGAGGCGGCGGGCGGAGCCTTTGCCGTGGTCTACCGCCGCAACGATGGCGGCTACGGCCTGATCGAGGACGAGGTATAACAGGATTGAAAACCGGGGCGCGGCATCGGCCGCGCCCCGGTTTATGTCTTTTTGGGGGAAGAAGTTCAGCGGCCGGCCTGCTGCAGCAGGGACCGGCAGATCTGTGCCAGACGGGGATGGGCATACTCCAGAAAATTCCGGTACGCCGAACAGAAATAGTTCCTGCGGGTCTCATCGGCGGTAATGGGCTCCCGGTTTCTCCGGCAGCCGTTGCCGCACAGACGAAGCCATTGACAGGTCCGGCACTCCCCGGGCAGCCGTGCGGACCAGGGGACGAAGCCGGAGACCTGCCGGTTCTGCTCCATGGCCCGGAAAGAGTCCTCCAGAATATTGCCCAGCTTCCACTTGTCCAGAGCATAAAAGTCGCATGGGTAGACGCTGCCGTCCGCCTCGATGACCCACTGGGGGGCGCAGCATCCCTGCAGACTGCAGCTTTCCGGGGTCTGCCCGGTCAGGATCATCATCAGATTTTCAAAATAGCGGTTATACACATAGTGCCCTGCCGTCAGGTCCTGATACCAGGCGTCAAACATATCTTTCAGAAACACCTCGTACCGCTCCGGGGTGAGGGAGTAGTCGTGGCCGCCCCGTGGCTCGCCGATGGGGTCAAGACACTCTATGTACTGCTGGTAGCCGAAGCCCTGTTTCTTAAAAAAGTCGTATACCTGCCGGCCGTGGCGGGCGTTTGCGGCGGAGACGACGGTCAGAATGTTGAATTCCACGTTGTGCTTCTGAAGAAGCCGGATGGCGCTCATAACGCGCCGGAAGGTGCCTTTGCCTTGGGCGTCCAGCCGGTAGCGGTCGTGGATGTCCTTGGGACCGTCCAGCGAGATACCAACAAGGACGCTCTGTTCGGCAAACCATTTGGCCCAGTCCTCGTTCAGGGCGTAGCCGTTGGTCTGGATGGAATAGTGGATGCGAACCCCCTTGGGGTTGGGGTGGTGTGCGGCATAGTCGGACAGATCCTGAAAGAACTCCAGCCCGGCCAGGGTGGGTTCCCCACCCTGAAAGGAAAAGGTGCAGTCCCCGTCCGCGTAGTCCAGCGCCCTGTCCACGATGGTGTGCATGGTCTGCCGGGACATACGCCCCACAAGGGGGATACAGCGGTTTTGGGCCTCGTCTGTGTAAAAGCAGTACTGGCAGCGCATATTGCAGCTGCCGGAGACGGGCTTGATCAACAGGCTCAGGGGCGGCATGGCAACTCTCCTGTCCGGCAGCGGCCTTTGGACGGCTGCCTGTTTACTATGCTGATATTTTACACACTTTTTTTGGTGCGGGCAACGTGTTTTTGCTGATTGTCCAAAATAACCGTGACTTTTCTGTGCCCTGCCGATATAATATTACGTGTGAACGGGAAAACGTACCGGTTCAGGAGGAATTGACATGAAATTTGAACTTTCGTGCGGTGGTATGCGCGCCGTGGCGGACAGCCGGGGCGGGGAACTGATCTCCCTGCAGGACGCCCAGGGGACCCAGTACATATGGAATGGCGATCCGGCCTTTTGGGCAGGGCGCAATCCCCTGCTGTTTCCCATTGTGGGAAATCTGAAAAACGGGGAAGTACAGATCCGGGGACAGGCCTGCCGGATGGGCCGCCATGGTTTTGCGCGGGAAATGGAGTTTTCTCCGGTCAGACAGGACGACCGGCAGGTGGTTCTGGAACTGCGGGAAAGTCCCAAGACCCTGCAGTGCTATCCCTTTGCCTTTTCTCTCCGGGTCACCCACACACTGAATGAGGACGGTTTTACCACTGCGTTTGAGGTGCGCAATACGGGCCATGCGCCCATGCCCTTCTGTATCGGGGCGCACACGGCCTTTTGCTGTCCCATCCACCCGGGGGAACGGTTTGAGGATTACCGACTTGTTTTTGACAGGCCGGAGCATGCACAGACGCTCCTGCTGACTGCTGACGGACTGGTGAAGCATGGGTGTACCCGGCCCATGCTGAAGGAAGAGGACAGCTTTTCGCTGGACCGGTCGGTTTTTGAGCGGTTGGACACCATCATACTGGAGGATCTTCGCTCCTCCGGTGTAGGCCTTTACCACCGGGAGACGGGCCGGGGACTGCACGTGGACTTTGGTGGATTTCCCATGGTGGCGTTCTGGACGAAAAGCGGCTGTGAGGCCCCCTTTATCTGCATAGAGCCCTGGCACGGCTGCGCTGCTTTGGACAATGAGAGCGGCGAATTTTCCGACAAACCCTACTGCATCACGCTGCCTGCCGGGCAGAGCATGCACCTGAGCTATACCGTGACTGTGGGATAAAAAATTGTAAAAAATCACGGAAATATATCGAAATGATCACAGTATGTTTGACATCATGACCGAAAGATGGTAGTATGGTCATGAAAAATGCAGCTGCTGCGCATCTGCGCGGCAGCCGGAAAGGATGCGGTTGACATGGCGAAGCGGAAAAACGTGCTGCTGATTCTGTCCGATCAGCAGCGCATGGATACCATCAGCGCCTACGGGATGAACGACATCTGTAAGACGCCCCATATTGACCAACTGGCAGCGGAAGGCATGAAGTTTACTAACGCATACACGCCTTCCGCTATTTGCGCCCCGGCCCGGGCCAGTGTGATGACCGGTCTGTACCCCCACAAGCACGGCGTGGTGGATAACTTCACCTGTATCAAGGAAGAGACCCCCCTGCTTGGCCAGTGCATGCACGATGCCGGCTACTACTGCGGCTATGCCGGCAAGTGGCACGTCACTCCAAACAAGACTCCGGAGGAGTGCGGCTTTGACGAGGGCAAGCCTTTCATGGGCTATGGCTTCCCCGGCAGTCAGGTGTTCCCCAGTCTGATTTTCAATCAGCCTCCTGACAACGAGCCGAACTACTACGAGCTTTATCTGAAAGAGCACGGCTATGACAATGTGGACGTGTCCAACGGCTTTCTGGGGGACAATCCCGCCCTGCAGATCCAGGAGATGTTCTGCAAGCACGAAGGACCTGTGGAGAGCACCATCGAGTATTTCGTGGCCCACGAGACCAACCGCCTGATCGACAAGGCCAGGGAGGAGGACAAACCCTTCTTCATCTGGGCCAACTTCTGGGGTCCTCACAGTCCCAGCATCGTGCCGGAGCCCTATTACTCCATGTACAATCCGGAAGATATTCCGGAGCACCCCAGTTACTGTGATGACCTGCTGGATAAGCCCTATGGCTATTACCTCAGCGAGAAGATGTGGGGTCTGGGCAACTACGGCTGGAAGGGCTTCCAGGAGATCGCCGCCCGCTACTACGGACACTGCACCATGATCGACGACATGGTGGGCATGATCGTGGATAAGCTGAAGGCCGAGGGCCTTTATGAGGACACCATCATCATTTACAGCGCCGACCACGGCGACTGTCTGGGTGCCCACAAGCTGATCGAAAAGGGCGCATTCACCTTTGACGAGATCTACCACATCCCCATGGTGGTCAAGGGCGCGGGGAACAAAGACAACGACAGCTTTGTCTACCTGCATGAGATGATGCCCACCATTCTGGATATTGCCGGGATCAAGCCCCCTCGGCCCGTGGATGGGCAGAGCGTCCTGCCCCTGATGACCGGGGAGCAGGAAGACAACGGCCGCACAGAGGTGTACGGCGAATACCACAACCACTTCTACACCGCCCGTCAGCGCATGGTGCGCGACCGGGACTATCAGCTGACCTTCAACGAAAGCGAACGGGGTGAGCTGTACGACCTGAAAAAGGACCCCTATCAGCTGAAAAATGTGTGCTATGACCCGGCCTATGCCGACGTGAAGAAAAAGTATCTGGACATCATGTCCCGGTACATGAAAGAGCTGAACGACCCCGCGGGCACCTGGTTCCACCGTATCAAGGAATTTTATTGAAAAGGCGGCGAGGTAATATGTTGAACAAAAAGAAGAACTTTATTGACAGGATCCCCAATTGGGGCTGGCTGATGATCAGCCTGGCCACAGCCATCGTGCTGTGGTACTTTCTGAGCATCGGCGAGCGGACCGGCCGCTGCTTCCCCTTCATAGACAAGATCTACGTTGCGATAAAGACGGTTATCGAGCGCGAGATCCTGTGGGCCGACATTCAAAGCAGTATGATCTCCGTGATCATGGGCTTCTTCTTTGGCTTCATCTCCAGCGTGCCTGTGGCTTTTCTGATGGCCTGGTATCGCCCCGTGCGCTACATCGTGGAGCCCTGGATCCAGTTCATCCGCAACATTCCTCCGCTGGCCTATGTGCCTCTGGTGGTCATCGGCGCCGGTGTTGGCCGCGTGCCTCAGGTCATTGTGATCTGGCTGGCCACCTTCCTGACCATGACCATCACCATTTATCAGGGCGTGCGCAACGTGGACGAGACTCTGATCAAGGCCGCCCGGGTGCTGGGCGCCAAGGACCGGGACCTGTTTGTCAAGGTCATCTTCCCCGCCACCACCCCCTTTATTCTGACGGCTGTGCGTCTGGGCGCCTCCGTTGCCCTGACCACCCTAATCGCCGCTGAGTCCACCGGCGCCTTTGCCGGTCTGGGTATGCGCATCCGCTCCTTCAACAACAGCTACGAAGTGGAGCCCATGCTGCTGTACATTATCCTCATCGGTATCATCGGCATCTCCATTGAGAAGATCATCAAGCTTCTGGAAAAGAAACTGACCGGCTGGCAGGAAACCAGAGACGTGTAAGGGAGGGTGATACATATGGAACGAAACGTTAAGGTCAAAATTGACCATGTGGAAAAGATCTATGACGGCCGCCAGGGCAAAATGATCGCCCTGAACGGCGTGGATCTGGACATTTACGAAAACGAGTTTATCTGTGTGGTCGGCCCCTCCGGCTGTGGTAAATCCACCCTGCTGAACATTATTGCCGGCCTGCTGGAGCCCACCTCCGGCGCGGTGTATGTCAACGGCAAGAAAGTGGAGGGAACCGGAACCGAGCGGGGTGTGGTGTTCCAGCAGTACGCCCTGTTCCCATGGATGACCGTCCTGAAGAACGTCATGTTCGGCCTGAAGCTCAAGGGAATGAGCGACGCCGAGGCCCGCGAGATCGCCATGAAGTACATCAGGATGGTGCAGCTGGAAGACTTTGTGGATGCCTACCCCAAGGAGCTGTCCGGCGGCATGAAGCAGCGTGTTGCCATCGCCCGCGCCTACGCGGTCCAGCCCGAGGTGCTGCTGATGGACGAACCCTTCGGCGCGCTGGACGCCCAGACCCGCACCCAGCTGCAGTCCGAGCTGATCCAGACCTGGCAGGAGGAAAAGAAGACCTGCTTCTTCATTACCCACGATGTGGAGGAGGCCATCATTCTGGCCACCAAGGTCATCGTTATGAGCGCCCGTCCCGGCCGCATTAAGACCATCATCGACATCAACCTGCCCTACCCCCGCACCCAGGACCTGAAAATGCAGAAGGAGTTCCTGGACCTGAAGGCCCAGATCTGGGGCGAGGTCTATCAGGAGTATCTGGAGGTCCGCAAGTAACCGGCCATTATGGGCCAAGAGCCCAATGGATATAAAAGAGGAGGATCATCATTTATGAAGAAGAAACTGTTTGCACTGATCATGGCTGCGGTCATGATGCTGTCCGTGACTGCCTGCGGCGGCAAGGGCGGCGACGAGACCATCAAGCTGAACATCGGCTACATGCCCAACTACGGTTCCCTGTGGTCCGTGACCACCGCCATGGAGAAGGGGTATTTTGAGGAAGCCGGCATCGAAGTGACTCTGTGGGAGTTTGCTGACGGCCCCACCATCATCAACGCCATGGAATCCGGCAAGATCGACATCGGCTACATCGGCCACGGCGCTCACAAGCTGTGCATCCAGGGCAAGGCCAAGATCTTCGCTCTGTCCCACATCTCCAACGGTGACGCCGTCATCGGCAAGGCCGGCATCGACTCTCTGGAAGCTCTGAAGGGCAAGATCGTCGGCTACACCGCCGGAACCTCCAGCGAGGACATTCTGAAGAACGCTCTGACCAAGGCGGGCCTTTCCATGAGCGACATCACCGCCATGGAAATGGGCGCTGAGAACCTGACCACCGCTATGCTGTCCGGCTCTCTGGACGCCTGCGCCTGCTGGTCCCCCAACAGCCTGAAGATCCTGGAAGAGATGGACGGCGCCACCAAGCTGGCTGACAACGTTATGTTTGCCGATACCAGCGTTTCTCTGGCCTCCTGGATCGTGCTGGACAAGTATGCCGGTGAGAACGCCGACAAGATCCTGACCTTCACCAAGGCTCTGTACAAGGCCATGGACTACGCCGCTGACGGCAACTACGAAGAGGTTGCCGGCTATGTGGCCAACCAGACCAAGACCGACAAGGACTCCGTCTATGCTCAGCGCGGCGACGCCGACTGGCTGACCGGCGAGGAAGTTGCCGCCGGCGCCGCTGACGGCACTGTTGAGGCTTACTACAAGACCCAGCAGAACAACTTCCTGGCTTCCGGTGCTGTGACCGAGGAAGTTCCCGTTGCTGACTATGTCATGCTGGACAACATGATCCAGGCCGGCAAGTAAACCATAGGCTCAGACAAACAAAAAGCGCTCGCGGGCAACCGCGAGCGCTTTTTATGTTGTTGTTCAGCAGTAGCGGAAGAAGTTGTAACAGCAGATGGCCATGATGACGACCAGAAGACCCAGAAACAGCTTGCTGACGGATTGACTGTCGATTTTTTTGTTGATCTTTCTGCCCACGGCACCGCCCAGTATGCCGCAGCACACCATGCAGGCGAACAGGACGGGAGGGAACTGGGGGACTTTGCCGCTGCACAGGGTAAGCAGCAGACTTGCAAGCTGGGACAGCAGGATGATGTACAGGGAGTTCTGGGCTGCGGTTTTGGTTTCCATGGAAAAGAAGAAGTACAAAACCACCAGATTGATCGGCCCGCCTCCGATCCCGAGGAAAGAGGACATGACGCCAAGGGCCAGACCGATCATAATGCACACGCCGGGGTTTTTCACGCGGATGGTGGGGATGCGGGCCTTGTTGGCGGTATAGATCGCGGTTGCCAGCGTGATGGCAAGCAGAGCCGCAGCCTGTACGGCACCTACGGTGTCCGGGTGCTCAAACAGTCCTTTCACCACATCGAACAGCTGCTTGCCCGCAAGACCCCCCGCCGCCGCGCCTATGCCCAGCCAGGTGCTTGTGCCCTTTTCGATGGCGGACTCGTGGGCCAGCTGCGCCTTCAGCACGGAGTATGCGGTCATGGACAGCACGATGCAGCCGGACATAAAGCTGATGGTGCTGACGGGGTACAGACCAAATGCGTCAAGAACGGGCTTGATGATGACGCCTCCGCCGATGCCGCAGATGCAGCCGACCACCGAGGCGAGGAAACTGACCAGAATAAACAGGATAGATGCCATAAACTCATCCCCCGGATAAAAGAGTGTACTGCGCACGGCGCGCAGATGGGATGCCGCACATGATTATACCATATGGATCGGAAAACTGCAAAGGCGCAATATTTTTATGGTCCGGAAGAAAGTTTGTAAAAAGGGTTGCAATTGCAAAAAAGGGTGGTATAATACAAAAAACACTTTAAAGCATTGAAGTAAAAGGAGAAACACCCATGAGACGCGGAAATTTGATGAGTGTCCGGGAGGACGTCAAGCTGCTGGATGCCACGATCCGGGACGGCGGTCTATGCAACAACTTCGAATTTACAGATGAATTTGTCACCGAACTCTATAAGACCAATATTAAGAGCGGCGTGGACTATATGGAGTTCGGCTACCGGGCCAGCCGCGAGCTGTTTCGGGAGGAGGACTTCGGCAAATGGAAGTTCTGCAAGGAAGAGGATCTGCGTGCCATTGTTGGCAGCAACATATCCGACATGAAGATCTCAGTCATGGCCGATGTGGGCCGCTGTGATTACAGGAAAGACTTTCTGCCCAAAAGCGAGAGCGTTGTGGATATGGTGCGTGTGGCCAGCTACATCCACCAGATCCCTGCGGCCATTGAGATGATCGAGTATCTCCATGAGCTGGGGTATGAGACCGCCTGCAACATTATGGCCGTTACCCAGGCCAGCAGTGAGCAGATCCAGTCGGCGCTGGAGATGCTGTGCCGGTCCAGCGCGGATGTGATCTATCTGGTGGACAGCTACGGGGCGTTCTTCCCGGAAAATGCCTCTGAGCTTGCGAAGGTATATGTGGCGGCAGCGGATAAGGCGGGCAAACGGGTGGGGTTCCACGCTCACAACAACCAGAGCCTTGCCTTTGCCAACACCATTGAAACCCTGTCCTACGGCGTATCCTATCTGGACGCCACGGTGCAGGGTATGGGCCGGGGTGCGGGAAACTGCGCCACGGAGCTTCTGCTGGGCTTTTTGAGAAACCCCAAGTACAACCTGTACAGCATCCTCACCTTTATTGAAAAGCACATGATCCCTCTGCGTCAGCAGGGGATCGTGTGGGGGTTTGATCTGCAGTATATGTTTACCGGCCAGCTCAACCGCCACCCCAGAGAGGCAATCCAGTTTACCAACGACCAGCGCAAGGACTACTGCGAATTTTATAAGTCTCTGCTGGACCATCTTTGATCCCGGGCAGAGTCAGACAAACCAAACATTGATTGTGGACATTGCGCGTAGGGTATGATATTATTATAAAAGAGCAAACCCTGCAAGGAGACCTTGTATTATATGTGCAGGGGCAATCGGGACGACCCTGCGGGTCGTCTAAGAAAAAAGGAGTGTCGTGTTTATGAAAGCCAGATTTTATGTTTGCCGCCATTGCGGGAACCTGATCGGTATGATCAATGATTCCGGTGTGCCGGTTATCTGCTGCGGAGAAAAGATGGAGGCTCTGGTCCCTAACACCGTGGAGGCCAGCAGCGAGAAGCATCTGCCTGTGGTGACCGTGGAAGACGGTGCCATCAATGTCAACATCGGCAGTGTGGACCATCCTATGGTCCCTGAGCATTATATTGAATGGGTCTACGTCCAGACTGCGAACGGCGGTCAGCGCAAAGCCCTGAAGCCCGGTGATGAGCCCAATGTATCCTTCTGTCTGGGCGATGACAAGGCTGTTGCCGTCTATGCCTACTGCAACCTCCACGGGCTGTGGATGACGGAACTGTAAGACTCTGTAAGCGTGTCGCCTGCCGGCATCAGCCGGCAGGCGACATATCATATGCGGGGGGGCGCAAACGGGATGTGGTGTCTGATATCCTTCCCGGAAGGGATTACTAACCCTGCCTGCTGCCATGCTGGCATGGTTTGCAGTGCTGATTTACTGCCGACCATCTATCTGATCGATTCCGAGGGCTGCAAGACGTGGGGGATAGACGGACAGACCGGGGCGCAACATGATAATGGAAAAATAACCAAAAAAGAACGCCGTCCATATGGACGGCGTTCTTGCTTGCCTGACAGGGGTGAATCAGCGCTTGGAGAGTTCTGACAGACATTTCGTAAGATGGTGAAACGGTAAAAAGCCTTGTAAATACTGCTTTTTTGTTTTTATAAAACCGCAAATCGTATCGAAAAACAAAGTGCGGTCAGGAAACGATTTGCGACTGATTTGCGACAACTACCACAGAACAATAATTTTAATATTTCCTATATTCTCAGCCCTCTTTTTCTTATGCTTCGCCCCTTGCTTTTATATGATGATATAAAAACAAGAAAAGAGTGGGAAGCGTTTTATCACCAGAACGAAGCCTTTTTTCAGTCCCACCACGAACGTTTCAAGAAAGCCGTTTTATTTGCTTCATACAAGAAGAATATTACTTGTACCGCTGATTATGGTACAAAGGAAGTAATCCCCTCAGAAAACATACATAACCTCTCACAATCGTTTTTTGGCGAAAGATTGATTGAGGAAATAGACCAAGACTATTCGCCTGTATATGACCTTGTAAAAGACGTATTTGCTTTTGAAGATGGATATAAAGCCAGACTACACAAAGTAATCCTTGACCAAATATTTAGACTATACTCAATTCAAATAAGAGTTTTTGATGATAAAGGAGCTTGGATAAAAGCTGCCACATACGATGAGTTCATTAAGAAGTGTGAAACTCAAAAATATCACATTGACTTAGTTCCCATGCATAGAAAGAACAGCTATTATAAAGTCTTTGAGGAATACGATATTGTTCCATCTGTATATGGTGACTTTATAAGTGAAAATGCCTGTGAGCAAGAGTTTGGCAAGAAGTTCTTTGTCAATCTTGGGTTCGCTCTTTCCCTTAATCTTACTCTCGTTGAAAAACTGCTGAATTATAATGGCTACTCCATAAAGAACAAGTCACGACAGTTTGATATTATCTGTGAAAAAGCCTTTCGTATTGGTTTTGGCAGGGATTATACTATTGCCCTGATAGATAAATACAATGCGGAGCAAAGGAAAAAACACACCGTTTATAAAGCAGTTCCAAACATAATAAAGGAAAAGAGAAACAAAAAATCAGTTGCGACAAAATGAGCAGAAAAATCTTGCGGTTTGCGACAGATTTGCGACAAACGAGAAAAAGAAAACCCCGAAACCATAGTAGTTTCGGGGTTTTGTTGTAAGAGTAATTATCTCTTGGAGAACTGAGGAGCGCGACGGGCGGCCTTCAGACCGTACTTCTTACGCTCCTTCATACGAGGATCGCGGGTCAGGAAACCGGCGGCCTTCAGAGCGGGACGGTTGTTCTCGTCCACCAGCAGCAGGGCGCGGGAGATACCGTGACGGATGGCGCCGGCCTGGCCGGTCACACCGCCGCCGGTAACGGTGGCAACAACGTCCACCTTGCCCAGGGTGTTGGTGGTGTTCAGGGGCTGACGGACGATCAGCTTCAGGGTCTCCAGACCGAAGTAGTCGTCGATATCACGGCCGTTGATGGTGATAGCGCCGGTGCCGTTGGGGAACAGGTGCACGCGGGCCACAGAGGACTTGCGGCGGCCGGTGCCGTAGAAATAAGGCTTCTTACTCTTATACATTCTCGTTTACCTCCTTAGCCGACGACCCAGGTCTCGGGCTTCTGGGCAGCGTGCTCGTGCTCGCCGCCGCGATAGATCTTCAGGCGGGTGAGAGAATCCTTGCTCAGAACGTTCTTGGGCATCATGCCGCGAACAGCCACCTTCATGGCCAGCTCGGGCTTCTCCTTCATGAGGGTGCGGTACTGAACTTCCTTCAGGCCGCCCACCCAACCGGAGTGGGTGCGGTAGTACTTCTGCTCCAGCTTCTTGCCGGTCAGAACAGCCTTCTCCGCGTTGATGATGATGACGAAGTCGCCGCAGTCGGCGTGGGGAGTGTACTCGGGCTTGAGCTTGCCGCGCAGCAGGTCAGCGGCGGCAGCGGCGGTCTTGCCCAGAGGCTTGCCGGCGGCGTCGATGACGTACCACTTGCGAGTGATGTTCCCCTTGTTTGCCATAAAAGTGGACATAGGTGAAACCTCCATTGCTTTCTATCTTCAAATATTGCTGCAAACAGAACAGACGCTCCCCTCGTTCAAGCGGAGCATGTTGCATTATAGTATCCCGGCACGGAACTGTCAACCACTTTTTTGAATTTTTTTATTTAAAAAGCATAATGCTCTTGAAATCTTGTATTTACTCGTTATAACTCTTGAAATCTCACTTTTAATTTTTGTTTTTTGTGGGGCGCTTTTTTGCAAAAGCAGTACTTTTTATGTTAAAATTGCTTTTGCAAATATTCCCTTCGGGAGGAGCCGAAACCATGAGAAAGATCCTGTCCCTTGTCCGCCGGTGTGTGGAGGACTATGATATGATCAAACCGGGCGACCGCATCGCTGTGGGCGTGTCCGGGGGAAAGGACTCGCTGGTGCTGCTTATGGCGCTGGCCCGGCTGCGCGAATTCTATCCCGTGCCCTACACCGTGGAGGCCATCACCCTTGATATGGGTCACGCGGACGGGCGGGAGGGGATGGACTTTTCCCCGGTGGCCGCCCTATGTAAGGAACTGGATGTGCCATATACCATATTAAATAGTGAGATCCACCACATTATTTTCGATCTGCGCAAGGAGAAGAACCCCTGCTCCATGTGCGCCAAGATGCGCCGTGGGGCGCTGCACAACGCGCTGGTGGAGCGGGACATACACAAGATCGCTCTGGGACACCACTATGACGACGCGGTGGAGACCTTTATGCTCTCGCTGGTGTACGAGGGGCGGCTGTCCTGCTTCCAGCCGGTGACCTGGCTGGACCGCACGCAGGTCACCCAGATCCGCCCCCTGCTCTACTGCAGCGAGGCGCTGGTGCGCAACACCGCAAAGCGGCTTGATCTGCCGGTGGTGCACAACCCCTGCTCCGCGGACGGCAATACCCGGCGGCAGGAGATGAAGGATCTCATCTATGAACTCAACGGCCGCTATCCCGGCCTGAAGGACCGGATATTTGGCGCCATGCAGCGTCTGCCCCTGCCGGAGTGGGGACCTGTCAACCCCAGCGGCCGACCCATCCGTGACGAGGAGGAATGACCATGCCCTCTGCTGCCCTGCGCCGCAGAAAAACGATCCGCTGGCTGGCGGTCTATACTCTGGTGTTTCTGGCCGCGGCCGGGCTGGTGTTTGCCACGTTCCTGCATGAGGGGCGCAGCTTTATCTACTATTATGCCGGGGAGGAGCGGGACGGCTTCACCCAGCACTACACCGCCTTTGTCTATATTGGGCGCTATATCCGCGACGTTTTTACAGGTATATTCCACGGCAATTTTGCGCTGAAGCAGTTTGATTTCACGCTGGGATTCGGCGAAGATGTCATCCAGTGTCTGGGCTATTACGGCTTCGGTGATCCGCTGATGCTGCTGTCCGCCTTTGTGCCCCGGCGGCTGGCCGGATGGTTCTATCAGGTATATATCCTGCTGGAGCTGTGGCTGGCGGGGCTGATGTTTGCGTTCTTTGGCCGGGAAAAGGGCTATGAGGGCGGCTGGATCCTGCCGGCGGCGCTGGTCTATGTTTTTTCCGGCTTTGCCCTGTGGGCGGGCCTGTGTCATCCGGAGTTTCTGGCGCCTATGATTTACTTCCCGCTGATGCTGACGGGGTTGGAACGGACACTGGCAGGGAAAAGACCGGTGTTTCTGGCCGTTGTGACGGCGGTCTTCGCCCTGACGGGGTACTACTGGCTGTTCATGGGCACGCTGTTTGTGTGTATGTATGCCCTTGTGCGCTTTGCCCGGCACAGCGCGGGACACAGACCCGCTGAGCGGCTTGGGGAGCTGGGCCGGTTTTTCCTGCGGGCGGCCGGGGGCTATGCTCTGGGTCTGATGACTGCCTCGGCCATCTTTCTGCCCAATGTTATGGGCTTTCTGCAGTCCAACCGGGTGGGCGCAGGCAAGGGGGTGCCTGAGCTGGTTCTGGACGCGGGGGAGCGGCTGAACGTGTTGCTGGGACTTATTTCCCCCGGGTCATGGAATTTTGCGGCGCTGGCGGCGGTGACTCTGCCGGCTCTGGTGCTGCTCCTGCTGCGCCGGGAAAAGCAGTACCGGGATATGCAGGCTATGGCGGTCCTGCTGGCGGCATTCAGCCTGATGCCCGTGTGCGGCTGGCTGTTCAACGTGGGTGCCTATGAGACTACCCGGTGGTATGTCTTTTTGAACTTCTTTGCCGCGTTTTTTGTGCTGATGGGTCTGGACGAGCTGACCCGGCTGACCCGCCGGGGTTGTGTGGCCTGTGCCGCGTCTGTGGTATTGTATGGCTGGGCGGTGTGGGCGCAGGGCGGGCAGCCCGGCTCGCTGATCGCTCTGGGCATTCTGGCGGGTACTGCGGCGGTGCTGCTGCTGTTGGGCCTTGTGCGCGGAAAGACCAATGCCGGACGTGCCGTCTGCGCGGTGCTTACGGCGCTGGTGGCGCTCAACTGCGCTTGGAGCGGCTTTATGACCTATGCGCCGGGACAGGGCGGATATGCGCAGATGTTCGCGCCTGCAGGACTGGTGGAGCAGGAGACGGCGGCAATGCCTGCGGCGGCTGTGCCGGACTGCCTGCCGTGGCAGCGTGTGGCGCAGGTCTACGACAAAAATCCCAATGCCTCCATGCTTCTGGACTATGCCGGGACGGCTTCCTATTTCAGCACCTCCAACGGGAATACGGCCGATTTCCTGATGGATATGGAACTGCCCATACACAACAAGGTGCTGTTCCCCGACCTGGACAGACGTACGGTGCTGCACGCCCTGCTGACTACCCGCTGGTTTGCGGCGGGGGAGAGCGGCATAAGTGCGCCATGGGGCTACACCGGCGGGGAAGGTGGTCTGTGGCAGGACGAGGGCGTCTTGCCTGTGGGCTTCACCTATGATACCATAGTGTCGGACAAATACTGGAACGGTCTGTCCGCATTGGAAAAGCAGGAGTTGATGCTGCAGGCGGTGTATGTGCAGGGCCTGGAGGAAACGGGAGATGTGCCCCGGTCACGGCTGACCCGGGTGGAAACTACCGGGACTGCCCTGCAGAACGCGGACTGGCAGGACGGCCAGCTCAACGCCTATAGGAGCGGCGGCGGGCTGACGGTGAACTTTGCCGGTCTGCCCGGATGCGAGACCTACCTGCGGCTGAAAAACGTCAGCCTTGCCTGGTCGGACACGGCCCAGCTTGCGCTGCAGGTGCAGGCGGGGGACAGCCGGGAACGGTATGTATTCAGCGGGAAAAACTTCCTGTGGTACAGCGAACAGGAGTCTGTTCTGCTCAATCTGGGCTGCAGCCCGGAGGGCCTGACTCGGGCGGAGTTTGTATTTGAACAGCCCGGTGGGCTGCGGCTGGAGGATATCGAGGTCTGGTGCCAGCCTATGGACGAATATGAGGCTTGGCGGGAGGAACTGCGCACAGAGAGCCTGACCGACGTGCAGGTGACCACCAACCGCATCCGTGGAACGATCACGGCCGCAGGGGACAGGATACTGTGCTTTGCCATCCCCTATAGCCCCGGCTGGGATGTCTATGTGGACGGCGAAAGGGCTGAGAGACTGAAAGCCAATGACTTCCTGCTGGCGGTCAAGCTTGATGCCGGAGCGCACGATGTGGAGCTTCGCTACCACTCGCCCGGTTTTCGGGCGGGCCTGCTCCTGTGCGTGATGGGGGCGGCAGGCATCGCAGCGTTGGTTGTCTGCAAAAGAAAGGACGAGAGAAAGGGGGAGAGCGGCCATGGATAAGATCGCGGTGCTCATCCCGTGCTACAATGAGAGTCTGACCATTGCCAGGGTGGTATCCGACTTTAAAAAGGCTCTGCCCGAGGCAGCGGTCTATGTCTATGACAACAATTCCACCGATGACAGTGTGCGGCTGGCCCGGGAGGCAGGCGCTGTGGTGCGTTATGAGTACAAACAGGGCAAGGGCAATGTCATCCGCCGCATGTTCCGGGAGGTGGACGCCCTGTGCTATGTGATGGTGGACGGCGACGACACCTACCCGGCGGAAAGCGCCCGGGAGATGGTCCGGCTGGTGCTGGAGCGGCAGGCAGACATGGTGGTGGGCGACCGGCTGTCCTCCACCTACTTCACGGAAAACAAGCGCCCCTTCCACAACAGCGGCAACTCCTTGGTTCGCTTTTGCGTCAACCGCCTGTTTCAAAGTGACATTCGGGATATTATGACCGGGTATCGGGCGTTCAGCTACCAGTTTGTCAAGACCTGTCCGGTGCTGGCCCGGGGCTTTGAGATCGAGACGGAGATGACCATCCACGCCGTGGACAAGAACATGCAGGTGGAAAATCTGGTGGTGGACTACCGGGACCGGCCCAAGGGCAGCTGCTCCAAGCTGAACACCTTTTCCGACGGCCTGCGGGTGCTGCGCACCATTGGGGGGCTGTTCCGGGATTACCGGCCCATGCAGTTCTTCTCTTTGACGGCGGCGGTCCTTATGGTCGTCAGCCTTGGCTTTTTCATCCCGGTACTGGTGGAGTACACTCAGACATCCCTGGTGCCCCGGCTCCCCACCCTGATCGTGTGCGGCTTCACCGCCCTTGCGGGTGTGCTGTCCTTTTTTACGGGGCTGGAACTGGAGACTGCCAGAAAGAAGGCCAGACAGGACTTTGAACTTGCGCTGCACGCAGCGCAGGACCGGCTGAAGGACCTGCTGGCCCGGGAGGACATATGAAAAAGCTGCTGGAACAGATCGTGCGCTTCGGCGTTGTGGGCGTGATCGCCTTTGTCATCGACTATGCCGTGCTGCTGACGCTGACGGAAGTGTTCGGGGTGCACTACCTCGTTTCCTCCGCGGTTGCCTTTTTGGTGTCCGTTGTCTTCAACTACATTTTGAGCATCCTCTTTGTATTTGAAACGGACAACAGCCGGGGAAAGGGCGCGGAATTTGCGCTGTTTGCCGCCATGAGCGCGGGGGGGCTGGGTATCAATCAGCTGATGATGTGGCTGCTCAGCGACATCCTGTTCATGCCCTATCAGCTGTCCAAGTTTGCGGCCACCGGCGTGGTGATGGTGTATAACTTTGTGACCAGAAAGCTGTTTCTGGAGCGGAAGGACGGGGAGAGGCCATGAGCAAAAAGACCGGGCGCAACACCAAGGGCCGCATCGTGTCCGCCGCGTGGCAGCTGTTCTACCGGCAGGGCTATGACAACACCACAGTGGAGGAGATCATTGCCCAGTCCGGCACATCAAAAGGCTCGTTCTACCACTACTTTGAGGGAAAGGACGCTCTGCTGTCCTCCCTGTCTTACCTGTTTGACGAGAAGTACGAGGAACTGATGGACCAGATCCCCCGGGATATGGACAGCTTTGACATCCTGATGCTGCTCAACCGGGAACTGTTCGCCATGATCGAAAACTCCATCTCCCTTGACCTGCTGGCCCGGCTCTACTCCTCCCAGCTGGTCACCCGGGGAGAAAAGCACCTGCTGGACCACAACCGGATCTACTACAAGCTGCTGCGCCAGATCGTCTCCGAGGGACAGCGCAAAGGTCAGCTGAGGGAAGATGTTACCGTCAGCGAGATGGTGCGGGTGTACGCCCTGTGCGAGCGGGCGCTTATTTATGACTGGTGTCTGTCCGAGGGCAGCTACTCCCTGATGCACTACGGACAGACCATGCTGCCCCGGTTTATGGACAGCTTTCGGGTGAAGGTGTAATTTTTGTACAGTTTGTACAAATGATATTTCTGTATATCGTACAGAGATAAAAGCCTTGGAAATAAAACAAAAATAGAATAATTATGAGAACACAGTACGGAATTTATTCTGTACTGTGTTCTGGCTTTTATTCCGGGAAAAAGTGTGATATAATACCCCGGTCGATAACGGTGGGGCGACCCGCCGAGAATAAAAGGAGAGCGAAACAATCATGTTTAATGCAGAAAGTCTGGTATTTGTGGTATACCTGCTGTTCATGCTGGCCATCGGTATTTTCTTCTTTGTGAAGGACCGTTCCGGCGGCGAGAAGAGCTACTTCCTGGGCGGCCGCAAGATGGGCCCCTGGGTGTCCGCCCTGTCTGCCGGCGCGTCCGATATGAGCGCCTGGGTACTTATGGGCCTGCCCGCCTCTATTTATGCCGCCGGCATTGGTCAGGCCTGGATCGCCATCGGCCTTGCCATTGGCTACGCCATCAGCTGGACGGTACAGGCACCCCGCCTGCGCCGCTTCTCCATCGTGGCCAACGACTCCATTACCATCCCCCAGTATCTGACCAACCGCTTTTTGTCCAAGTCCAAGGCACTGCAGATCCTGTGCGCGGTGATTTTCCTTGTGGCCTACACCGTCTATGCGGCTTCCTCTATCAAGGCCTGCGGCACCCTGTTCAACAGCGTCATGGGCATTGATACCACCATCGCCATGTATCTGGCGGCGGCGGTCATCATCAGCTACACCTTCCTGGGCGGCTTCTCCGCCGTGTGCTGGACGGACTTTTTTCAGGGCCTGCTGATGCTGGGCGCGCTGCTTATCGCCCCCATCTTTGCGCTGGGCGTGATCAACGCCGGTCAGGGCGCTGCCAATGTGCAGCTGCCCGAGGGCTACTGGAACCTGTTTGCCAACTGGAAGGACATCGTCTCCGGCCTTGGCTGGGGTCTGGGCTACTTTGGCATGCCCCACATCATCATCCGCTTTATGTCTCTGGAGTCCCAGAAGGCGCTGAAGAAGTCCGCCAAAATCGGCATCACCTGGACCACTCTGATCGTGATCTTCTCCGTGGCTGCCGGCTGCATCGGCCATCTGCTGCTGGGGGACATCGCTGACAGCTCCACCGTCTTTATCCAGATGGTGCGCATGCTCTTCCCCGCACTGATCTCCGGCGTGCTGCTGTCTGCCATTCTGGCTGCGGCCATGTCCACGGCGGACTCCCAGCTGCTGGCGGCCTCCTCCGCCTTTGCCAGCGACGTGTATAAGCCTGTTATCCGCAAGAACAAAGCCACTGACAAGGAGATGCAGTGGGCCGGACGCTTCGTGGTGCTGACGATTGCTGTGATCGCAGTGCTGATCGCGTCCAATCCCAACAGCGGCACCATTATGGGCCTGGTCGAGAATGCCTGGGGCGTGTTCGGTGCGGCTTTTGGCCCCGCCATCCTGCTGTCCCTGTTCTGGAAGCGCTTTAACTTTACCGGCGCTGTGGCTGGTATCGCGGTGGGTGCTGTGGTGGACATTGGCTGGTACGCGTTCCTGTCCGGAACCGGCATCTACGAGATCATCCCCGGCTTTATTGCCGGCACCGTTGCCGCTGTGGTCGTTACCCTGCTGACCAAGGCACCCGGCAAGGATGTGGAAGACCTGTTCGACAGGGCTGTGGCCTACGACGACTAAACCGCTTGCAAGACAGCGGCTCCCGACAATGCGGGGGCCGCTGTTTTTGTGCATATGTAAATATTTTATGAACCCCCTTGCATTTTTCTGCCAAAAGGATTATATTGGATTTAGCACTCGCGGAAAGAGAGTGCTAAAGCTTTGGGAATCGAAGTATTGACATATACGGAGGAAACGCACATGGCAAAAAAGCAGTTCAAGGCGGAGTCCAAGCGCCTGATGGATCTGATGATCAACTCCATCTACACCCACAAGGAGATCTTTTTGCGCGAGATCATCTCCAACGCCAGCGACGCGGTGGACAAGCTGGCCTACAAGGCGCTGACGGATGACAAGGTGGCGGTCAAGCGCAAGGACTTTCAGATCGTGATCACCCCGGATAAGCAGGAACGCACCCTAACGGTGTCCGACAACGGCATCGGCATGACCCGGGAGGAGCTGGAGACCAATCTGGGCACCATTGCCAAGAGCGGTTCCTTCCAGTTCAAGCAGGAGCTGGGCGACGACAAGGCGGCCTCCAAGGTGGATGTGATCGGACAGTTCGGTGTGGGCTTTTACTCTGCGTTCATGGTGGCCGACCACGTGACGGTGACTACCCGGGCCTACGGCAGTGACGAGGCGTGGATGTGGGAGTCTTCCGGCGCCGACGGCTATACGGTGACCCCCTGTGACAAGCAGAGCGTAGGTACTGACATCGTCATGCACATCAAGGCCAACGCCGATGAGGAGAACTACGACCAGTATCTGGAGACCTATAAGCTGCAGGAGCTGATCAAGAAGTATTCCGACTATATCCGCTACCCCATCCGTATGGAGGTGGAGGACTACCGTATGAAGGAAAAGCCCGCCGACGCGGGGGAGGACTACAAGCCCGAATGGGAGACGGTGCGTGAGTGGCAGACCATCAACTCCATGGTCCCCATCTGGCAGCGGCAGAAGTCCAAGGTGAAGAAGGAGGACTACGACTCCTTCTACAAGGAGAAGTTTGCAGACTGGCAGGAGCCGCTGAGCGTGATCCACACCTCCGGCGAGGGCGCTGTGGAATACAAGGCGCTGCTCTACATCCCCGGTCAGGCCCCCTATGACTTCTATACCCGGGAGTATGAAAAGGGCCTGCAGCTGTACTCCTCCGGCGTGATGATCATGGACAAGTGCGCTGACCTGCTGCCCGAGCACTTCCGCTTTGTACGGGGTGTGGTGGACTCTCAGGACTTCTCCCTGAATATCAGCCGCGAGATGCTTCAGCATACCCGCCAGCTGAAGGTCATTGCCGGCAATCTGGAGAAAAAGATCAAGAGCGAGCTTGTAAAGCTGCAGAAGGATGACCGGGAGAAGTACGAGAAGTTCTGGGACGCCTTCGGCATGCAGATCAAGGTGGGCATGGTGTCCGACTATGGCATACATAAGGAGCTGTTGAAGGATCTGCTGCTGTTCTGGTCCTCCAAGGAGGGAAAGAACACCACGCTGGCAGCTTATAAGGACCGCATGCCGGAGGACCAGCCCTATTACTACTACGCCTGCGGCGAGAGCGTGGACAAGATCGACAGACTGCCTCAGGTGGAGCGCATCAAGGACAAGGGCTATGAGATCCTGTATCTGACTCAGGACGTGGATGAGTTCGTTATGAAGGCGCTGGACGAGCTGGATGGAAAGAAGATCAAGTCCGTCAGCGATGAGGATGCTCTGCCCCGCACCGAGGAAGAGGAGAAGCAGGCACAGGCCAAGGCGGAGGCCGGCAAGGCCGTTGTGGACTTTGTCAAGCAGGCGCTGGGAGACAAGGTCAAGGACGTGCGCATCTCCAGGATCCTCAAGTCCGGAGCGGTCTGCATGACCGCCGACGGGCAGATGTCGCTGGAGATGGAGAAGTACCTGCGCAAGGTGGAGGGGAAAAACGACATCCGCGCCGAGCGGGTGCTGGAGCTCAATCCCGATGCTGAGGCCTTTGCTGCCCTGCGCCGGGCGGTGGACGAGGACAAGGAGCTTGCCGCCGACTATGCTCAGCTGCTTTACGGACAGGCTCTGCTGCTGGCAGACCTGCCGTTGGAGGAGCCGGCACAGTTCGCCGCACTGGTGTGCAAACTGATGAGATAAACAGCGGAGGGACGCCGAAAGGCGTCCCTCTGATTTTGCGCAAACAGGTGAGTTTGAGAGGGAAAGGACCGTATTTACACCCCGTAAAGGCAAAAATTGACGAAATCTTCATCAAAATAGGCCGTAAAGCACGTTGCAATCAAAAAAACAATATGATATACTCCACAATTGAGTGTACCATGGAAGGCGCACAAATTTAATAAAGAAAGCAGAGTTGATTCGTCCCAAATGGACAGTACCAGTATAGCCATGATAGCAGCCCTTGTAGTTTTGATTGCCCTGTCAGCCTATTTTTCCGCCACAGAGACCGCTTTTACATCCCTGAACCGTATCCGCATGAAAAACCGGGCGGACGACGGTGACCGGCGGGCACAGCGTGCCCTTGCGCTGGCGGAGCAGTATGACAAATTGCTCTCCACCATCCTGATCGGCAACAACATCGTCAACATCGCAGCCACAACCATTGCCACGGTGCTGTTTACCAAGTGGTTCCACGAGTACGGCCCCGCGGTGTCCACGGTGGCCCTGACCATCATTATTCTGGTGTTCGGCGAGATCTCGCCCAAAAGCCTTGCCAAGGAGTCGCCGGAGCGCTGGGCCATGACGGCCGCGCCCCTGCTTAAGGTATTTACCGTGGTCCTGCTGCCGCTGAACGCGGTGTTCAGCCTTTGGAAAAAGCTGCTGAGCCTCCTGTTTAAGAAGGATGAGGATGACGGGATCACGGAAGAAGAACTGGTGGGCATGGTGGAACAGGCCGAGACAGAGGGCGGCCTTGACGAGCATGAGAGCGATCTGATCCGTGCGGCCATCGAGTTCAATGACCTTGAGGTGTCTGAGATCCTGACTCCCCGTGTAGATCTTGTGGCGGTGGAGGAGGGCGCTTCCGACGAGGAGGTGGCCCGGGTGCTGGCTGAGAGCGGCTATTCCCGCCTGCCTGTCTATCGTGAGACCATCGACAACATTGTGGGTGTCATCCATGAAAAGGACTTTTACGCCGCCCGCTACCGCGGACTGAACAGCCTGTCCGAGATCATGGGCACTGTGCTTTACACCACGGGGAACACCAAGATCTCCGATCTTCTGCGAGTGCTGCAGAAGAACAAGGCCCACATGGCCGTGGTGGTGGACGAGTACGGCGGGACCGAGGGTATCGCCACGCTGGAGGATATTCTGGAGGAGCTGGTAGGCGAGATCTGGGATGAGCATGACGAGGTGGTGGAGTCCTTCAAAAAGCAGGAGGACGGCAGCTACATCATCCAGTGTAGTGCAAGTCTCGACGACATGTACGACCTGTTTGCCGTGAAGGGCGAGTGCGATGCCAGCACCATCTCCGGCTGGGTCATGGAGCAGATGGGCCGCGTGCCCGAGCAGGGTGACCGCTTCCGTGCCGAGGGGCTGGACGTTACCGTCACTCAGGTGGAACAGCGCCGGGTCATGGAGATCCGGGTGGAAGTGCTGCCCGAGGAAGAATAACCGATAAGTTAAAAAAAGATCGCAGACGGAAGTCTGCGATCTTTTTTGCTGTCAGCGCTTAAGATAGGCCGGGGGGCGGTACTGCAGCGCTTCGGCCAGATGGTGGGGCTGGATGGTTTCGCTGCCGTCCAGATCGGCGATGGTGCGGGCCACCCGGCGGATGCGGTCGTAGCCCCGGGCGGTGAGACCGAGACGGTCAAAGGCGCCCCGCATGATGGTTTGGCACGCGTCGTCGAGAGTGCAGCAGCTGTCCAGCTCCTTTTGCCCCAGAAAGGCGTTGCCTGCCGCTTTGCCGTCGCGGTCGTTCTGACGCAGGCGGGCCTGATCCACCCGGGCCCGGACCGCGCTTGAGGGTTCGGCGGGGGTGCGCTGGGCCAGTTCGTCATACTCCAGAGCGGATACTTCCACAAACAGGTCGATGCGGTCCAGCAGAGGTCCGGACAGCCGGGAGAGGTATCGGGTCACTTCGTTTTCCGAACACTTGCACCGCTTGTCCGGGTGACCGTACCAGCCGCATTTGCAGGGATTCATGGCGCACACCAGCATGAACCGGCTGGGGTAGCTCATCGAGCCGGAGGCACGGGAGATGGTTACCTGACCGTCCTCAAGGGGCTGGCGCAGTACCTCCAGCACTTCTTTGGAAAACTCGGGCAGTTCGTCCAGAAACAGCACCCCGTGGTGGGCCAGCGAGATCTCGCCCGGGCGTGGATTGGAGCCGCCGCCGGCAAGGCCCATGGGCGATACGGTGTGGTGGGGCGCGCGGAAAGGCCGCCGGGTGATCAGGGGCTGCTCCGGAGTGGTCAGGCCCAGGACGGAGTGGATCTGGGTCGTCTCAAGGGATTCCTCTTTGGTCATAGCCGGAAGGATGGAGGGCAGGCGCCGGGCCAGCATGGACTTGCCTGAGCCCGGAGGGCCCACGAGCAGAACATTATGGCTGCCTGCGGCGGCGATCTCGAGGGCGCGCTTGACATTTTCCTGTCCCTTGACCTCGGAGAAGTCGGGTGTGGACACAAGTGTTTCTGTGGGGGTCCAAACCGGGGCGGGGGAAATGGGGGCCTCGCCGCTGAGATGTGCTGCCAGCTGGGCCACATCGCGCAGAGGGATGATATCCGGGCCTTGGGCCAAAGTGGCTTCTGCGGCGTTTTCTGCCGGGACGAACAGGGTGCGGATACCGGCTGCCTTGGCGGCCAGCGCCATGGGCAGCATACCTGCCGCGGGGCGCAGGCGGCCGGACAGGGACAGCTCACCCACAAAGGCACAGCCGGGGTCCTTCAGCTTCAGCTGACCGCCGGCGCACAGGATGCCCACCAGCATGGGCAGGTCGTACAGGGTGCCCGCTTTTTTCAAATGGGCAGGGGCCAGATTGACGGTGATGCGGCTGACGGGAAAGGTGAATCCATTATTCTTGATGGCGGAACGCACACGCTCCCGGGCTTCGTTGACTGCCGCATCGGGCAGGCCCACCACGGTGAATGCCGGCAGGCCGCCGGACAGGTCGCATTCCACCGAGACCTCGTATCCTGTGATACCGTGCAGTCCCAGCGAGCGGATGTTGCACACCATATGCCTCACTCCTCGGCGAAAGAATATCTTTTTGCCATTTTAGCCTGATAAAGGAAAAAATTCAATGCATAGGAAGAAAAAAAGCAAAAAGAGAGGACAAAAAAGAAAATATGATTTACAACAGGTCGAAAAAGTGGTAGACTTACTGCTGTAAAGCTAAACACTCATTTGCCACCGCTTCAACCGCTGCAGGGGGAAGCGGAAAAAGCATGCCCGGACAGGAACAGACTCCTGTGACCGCACCCGTGGATACAGTATAAAACCGGGGCGGAGGGCATGGGGTGATGGGTGGCTTGTATTAACAAAGAGGGGGCGCAGATGGCGCTCCACTCTAAAAATTGGAAGAAAGCAGGGATTCTATGGCAAGAAAGTTTAAAACCATGGACGGCAACAACGCCGCTGCATATGTCAGCTACGCGTTTACCGAGGTGGCGGGTATTTTCCCCATCACGCCGTCCAGCCCTATGGCCGACTACGTGGATCAGTGGGCCGCACTGGGACAGAAGAACATTTTCGGCACCACCGTCAAGGTCATCGAGATGCAGTCTGAGGCCGGTGCCGCCGGTACCGTGCACGGGTCTCTGGCCGCCGGTGCTCTGACCACCACCTACACCGCCTCTCAGGGCCTGCTGCTGATGATCCCCAACATGTACAAGATCGCCGGCGAGCTGCTGCCCGGTGTGTTCCACGTGTCTGCCCGTACCGTGGCAAGCCACGCGCTGAACATCTTCGGCGACCACTCCGACGTTCTGGCATGCCGCCAGACCGGCTTTGCCATGCTGGCCGAGGGCAACGTGCAGGAGGTCATGGATCTGGCCCCTGTGGCCCATCTGGCCGCCATCGAGGGCCGCGTCCCCTTCCTGAACTTCTTCGACGGTTTCCGCACCTCTCACGAGATCCAGAAGGTCGCCGTGTGGGACTACGAGGATCTGAAGGAAATGTGCGACATGGAGGCTGTTGAGGCCTTCCGCAAGCGCGCTCTGAACCCCGAGCGCCCCGCTATGCGCGGCTCTCACCAGAACGGCGACATCTTCTTCCAG
>JAGAMC010000001.1 GCA_017624915.1 Oscillospiraceae bacterium
GCCATCCGCGCCGGTGCCGTGTGCGTCGTCCCTGTGATGCTCCAGCTGCGTCATCACGGGATATCGCTGTGCCGCCTGCTTGGAATAGAGCCGTTTCAGCTCCAGCAGTTCCGGTTCCTCCAGTTTTTCGGCGATGCCTTCCATCACCCTGTGGTCCACGCCCTGCTGGCTCAGCCCGCACAGGCGTACCACCTCCCTGCGCAGGGCAGCCATGTACCGTCTGCCCAGCAGAGCCTCGTGTTCCAGCTGTTCCAGCTCGGCCTGACAGCCATGCTTCCGGGCCAGCTGCTTCAGTCCCGGCTCCTGCCCCTTGCTCTTGGAACGCAGCACCCCGGCCTTGGGCTGTGCGGGCACTGCCACGAAGGACCACTCAAAGGCGTCTGCCGCCCCTTCCAGCTTGGTGTAGCACAGCTTGCCCTCATAGCGCTCACCCTTTTTGTGGGCGCAGCTGCCCGCCTGCTTGCCGCAGATGGAGCATACCGACTGCTCCACCGCGCAGCCCACGCTCACCTCCCGCAGAATGCCTCCGTCCAGCTGGGCGATCAGCTCCTGATTTCCGGGCGTGCGCAGCATGTAGGCGTATCCCTTTATGTATCGGTAGCCGTCTCCGGCCGCCGTAAGCACGTTGGGCTCCTCCACCACCTGCGTGCGGTAAATGCGGGCCGTCTGACCGGTTGCAGACCACTGGTGGTCAAAAATACCCGTCTTGCCCACAAACAGCCGGGCAAGGTCATCCAGTGTTCCGTTTTCAAACCGTTCCCCGTCCCGGTCCACCTCGTTGTCGCACAGGCGCACCGCAAAGGTATAGACCTCTTCCGCGCTCAATTTCTTCCGGCTGAAGCGGTTGATCTGTTCCAGCTCCAGCTCGTCCATCACGGCGCTCCCGCCGCATTGGGCCTGCTTGTTCACATTCATCGTTATAACCCGCCTTTCTGCGAAAGGCACCGACGAGGTTATGAAACCTGCGGTCTTTCGCACATTTTCAAAATTTGTTATTATATCCACGGAGAGTTCGGCACACTACAGAACCCGTGGAGGCGAGTGGTGGGGCTGTATAGCGGCAACCCCGCATCGTTATATGGTGTCGGTCGTCCGTTAAGGCATCAACGAATGGCGCAACAAGTAGCCCGTAAACTTATCTCTTTCAAATCGACTCGATTTTGCCGGATGACCAGTCCCTGCCGAACCCTTCCAATCTATATCGGGAGGTTGACCGTGGCATTTAAGATCTTTCGTAAGAACTGCTGTGGATTGGATGTTCACAAGACTTGGATTTACGCCTGTATCGGAATCACCGACCCAAACGGACGTACTGAATATAGGCAAGCTCGCTTCTCCTCTTTTACAAAAGGACTGCAGGAGTTGGCTGACTGGCTTGCCACATACGGCTGTGCCGACGTTTGCATGGAATCTTCCGGCAAGTACTGGATACCTGTGTTTAATATCCTTGAAAAGACCTGCTGGGTCACTTTAGCTCATCCTAAATACACAAAACCGCAAAAAGGAAACAAGACCGACCGAAAGGATGCCAAGTGGATTTGCGACCTGTATATGTGCGATATGGTCAAACCTAGCTTTATTCCTCCGCCGGATATTCGCCATTTGCGCGACTTGATGCGCTACCGAATGAAGCTCACGAATATGGTGACCAGCGAAAAGAACCGCGCCTTGAATTGTCTCACTGTTTCAAATCTAAAACTGGATGACGTGTTTTCCGACGTGTTTGGTAAATCCTCACGTTCCGTCATTCACCACATCTTAGAGCATCCTGGTGAATTCTTTGATGTTGCACCGTTCATCGACCGTCGCTGTAAACACCCGGTTGAAGAGATTCAGTCCGCAGTTGATGGGGCTATATCCCATGAACAGGCTGTGAAGCTTCAGGAATGTATGCAACACCTGGATGAGCTGGAATCCCACAAAACCAATATTGAAAAGGAAATCCGTCTCTTGGCTCAGCAATACCCCTGCCAACTGGAATTGCTTCAAACAGTCCCTGGTTTTTCCGGAAATATGATGACCGCCATTGCACTGATCTCCGAAATTGGTGCTGACATGTCGGTGTTTCCTTCTGCAAAGCATCTGGTTTCATGGGCAGGCTGCTGCCCCCGAAACGACCAAAGTGCCAAAAAGGTCAAGTCCACTCGCATTTCCCGCGCGGGTGTATACTTAAAGCCCCTGTTGGTACAGGTTGCTAATGCTGTGATTAAGTCTGATAAATATCCGGAATGCAAAGAACGCTACCGCAGAATCAAGGCTCGGAGGGGTCACAAAAAAGCGATTGTCGCTGTTTGCCGTATGCTCCTGACCGCTATCTGGAACATACTTTCCAAGCTGGAACCTTACTCTGCTGCCGGATATTTGGAGGATAAGCTGACGGAACATTCCGTTTTGATTACCAAATCTCAGGGCCTGGAGCTTCTCCGCAAAAGAGGTTATATCTTCAAAGACGAGGTTAATCCTGCTCCTGCCTAATCACTTGGCTTCCATACCTTTTAAAAGCCGCCGTCCTGACGGCTCGGTTTTTTGTGCCCTTCTTTAAGGCGATTCGCAATTCACTTTGTTTCAAACTTTCCGCCACCCACGAAAGGCAAGTAATTTGCTGTCATTTTAAGCGCATCAAACCTATTCTGACAATTTAAGAATAAAGTCCCCCGCTTGTCAAAAATGCTTATGATTGTATCAAATTTTCCGGGTCACCAAAAAGACATTACAAAAAGTAGGTGCACCGCCCATTGCTTTATCCGGTTTTTGATGGTATGATGTGGTAACAAAGCATTACCGTAAAAACCAATCTGTGTAAGGGGATAATGACTATGGACTACAAAAAACTGCAAAACGGCAGTGATATTCGCGGCGTGGCTCTTGAGGGCATCGAAGGCCAGCACGTCAACCTGACCGAAGAGGTCTGCCGCAACATCGGCCGGGGCTTCGCCCTGTGGCTGCGTGAGCGCCTGGGCAAGGACAAACTTCGAGTGTGCGTGGGCCGGGACTCCCGCCTGTCCGGCCCCGCGCTGGCCGGCTGGCTGTGTGACGCCATGGCCGCTCAGGGCGTGCAGGTGACCGACATCGGCATGGCCTCCACCCCCGCCATGTTCATGTGCACCGTCGCCGGGGACA
>JAGAMC010000043.1 GCA_017624915.1 Oscillospiraceae bacterium
AGGACCACCATGTCCAGCAGGTTGTCGATGCCCATACCGGTCTTGGCGGAGATGGGGCAGATAATAGTCTCGCCGCCCCACTCCTCGGGCACCAGCTCGTACTCGGTCAGCTGCTGCATGATGCGGTCGGGATTGGCGGTGGGTTTATCCATCTTGTTGATAGCAACGATGATGGGGATCTCGGCGGCCTTGGCGTGGTTGATGGACTCCACAGTCTGGGGCATGATGCCGTCGTCAGCAGCCACCACGAGGATGGCCACGTCGGTGATCATGGCACCGCGGGCACGCATGGCGGTGAACGCCTCGTGGCCGGGGGTGTCAAGGAAGGTGACGGGCTTGCCGCCCACCTCGACCTGATAGGCGCCGATGTGCTGGGTGATGCCGCCGGCCTCGCCGGAGACCACGTTGGCGTTGCGGATATAGTCCAGCAGGGAGGTCTTGCCGTGGTCCACGTGGCCCATGACCACCACCACGGGGGCGCGGGTGACCAGATCCTCTTCCTTGTCCTCGGACACGTCGATGAGCTTCTCCTCGATGGTGACGATGACTTCCTTTTCCACCTTGCAGCCCAGTTCCTCGGCCACGAAGGCGGCGGTGTCAAAGTCGATGATCTCGGACAGAGAGGCCATCACGCCGTTTTTCATCAGGCACTTAACTACCTCGGCGCCGGTCTTCTTCATGCGGCTTGCCAGTTCGCCCACGCCGATCTCGTCAGGGATCTTGACGGTGAGGGGGGTCTTCTTGGCGATCTCAAGCTGCAGACGGCGCATACGGTCCTGCTCCTCCTGCTTGCGCTTGTTGCCAAAATTGTTCTGCTGACGGCCCTTGTTGCGGTTCTGGAACTTCTGCTTGCCGCCCCGGTCCTGGTGCCGCTGGTCGGTGAAGTTTTCCAGACGCTCGTCATACTTTTCGAGGTTGACATTGCCGCCCTTGCGGGTGTCCACCACTTTCTTCTCGGGCACGCGGGTGGCGGGAGCGGTGGGCTTGGCAGGCTGCTCGGCCTTGGGCTGAGCCTTGACCTCGCCGGCCCTGGGGGCGGGAGCGGACTGCCCGGCCTTGGGAGCGGCGGGTTTGGCGGGCTGCTCGGCCTGAGCGGGCTGGGGCTCGTGATACACATCGGCAAAGATGCTTTCGATGGAGTCGATCTGGTTGTGCTGGGTCACATAGTCAAAGATGATGGCCAGTTCCAGATCGGCCAGCACCTGCATGTGGTTTTTGGGTGCGGCGGTGTACTTGGTCATGATCTCGGCGATGTCCTTGGAGTTGAGCTTGAAGTCTTTGGCTACCTCATGGACACGGTATTTGTTCATCAAAAGAAGCCACCTCGATTCTTAGGATTTCTTAGGCTTAACGCTGCCGGTCAGTCGACGGCCGGAGGGGCCGGGTTTGACGGCGGCGGGAGTCTTTTCGGTTTTGGCAGCGGGATCGCCGCTTTCCTTTTGTTTGGGCGGCGCGGCCCAGGGCTTGCGCTTGCCCTCACGCAGGTTCTTTTCGTGCTGACGCTGCTCCTTCTGTCGCTGGAGGGCCTTGGTCGCCTTGACGTCCAGCGCGGCAGCGGCGGCGGCATATTTTTCCGGGTCCAGAGCGGCCAGCTTTTTCACAACGGAGTTTGCAAGCCCGATATCGGTCAGGGCCAGCATGGCCACGCTGCTGCGGCCCAGAGACAGACCCAGTTCCTCCTTGGTCTGGGGCAGGGACAGCCACAGCACGCTGCCCGCTTCACCGAAATGGGCGGCCCGGCGGCAGGTGTTGGGTGCTGCGTTGGAGGCGATCAGCACCAGCTTTGCGTGCCGGGCACGGCACACAGCGCCCACGGGCTCCTCGCCGATCTCCAGACGGCCGGCCTTTCGGGCCAGACCCAGCAGGTGCAGGATGGGATCATTGGCCATCTGCGGGCACCTCCTCCATCTGCTGCTCCAGGGCCTGATAGACCTCCGGGGGCAGGGCGGTGTCAAAGGCACGCTCCAGCGCCCGGGACTTGCGGGCGCGGGCAAGGCAGGCCGCGCTGGGGCAGACATAGGCGCCCCGGCCGGGCAGCTTGCCCTTGAAATCAAGGGCCACCGCGCCTTCGGGGGACTTGACCACCCGGATCAACTCTTTTTTCGGTTTCATTTCCCGGCAGCCTACGCATTGGCGCAGGGGGATCTTCTTGGGCACTGCGCAGCACCTCCAGTTGATGTTGCTTGGGGGCGCGGCTCATCCGCGCCTGTGATCGGGGAGGGATTATTCCTCGACCACGGTCTCGGCCTCGGCCTCGGTCTCCTCGGGAGCGGAGGCGGGCTTGATATCGATCTTCCAGCCGGTGAGTCTGGCGGCCAGGCGGGCGTTCTGGCCCTCCTTGCCGATGGCCAGAGACAGCTGGTCGTCGGGGACGATGACGCGGCAGCTCTTGCCGTCCTCCAGCACGGTGACGCTGATCACGTCGGCAGGGGACAGGGCTGCGGCGATATACTCGGCGGGATCATCGGAGTACTTGATGATGTCCATCTTTTCGCCGTTGAGGTCCTCTACAATGGTGTTCACGCGGGCACCACGGGGACCGACGCAGGCGCCGATAGGATCCACGTTGGGATCGTTGGACCAGACGGCCAGCTTGGTGCGGCTGCCGGCCTCGCGGGCGATGGACTTGACTTCCACTGTGCCGTCATAGATTTCGGGCACTTCCAGTTCAAACAGGCGCTTGACAAGACCGGGGTGGGTGCGGGAGATGAGCACCTGAGGACCGCGGGTGGCCTTGCGCACTTCCACAACATATACCTTCAGGCGGGTGCCCTCGGCATAGCTTTCGCCCTTGACCTGCTCGTTGGCGCTCAGGTAGGCGTCGGTGTACTCGCCGCCGCTGGTGATGCGCAGGGAGATGGCGCCGGTGCGGGGATCCACGCGGGTGACGATACCGGTGAGGATCTCGTGCTCCTTGGAGGTGAACTCCTCGTACATCATGCCCTGTTCCGCCTCGCGGATGCCCTGAATGATGACCTGACGGGCGGTCTGGGCGGCGATGCGGCCAAAGTTCTTGGGCTTGATCTCCATGCGGATCACATCGCCCAGCTGGGCCCGGGGCAGGGCCACGCGGGCCTCGTCCAGGCTGATCTCCATGCCGGGATTATCCACCGTCTCCACCACGTCCTTCTTCAGGAACATGCGCACGGTGCCCTTTTCCTCATCGGTCTCGATGGACAGGTTGTCGCCCACGCCCTCGTGATCTCTGCGGTAGGCAGACAGCAGGGCCTGAGTGATCTTCTCCATCATGTAGCCGGGCTTGATGCCCTTTTCCTTTTCGATCTGGGCGATGGCGGCAAAAAACTCCTTGCCGTCCATCTCGCTGCTGGCAGCTTTTTTAGTCGTTCTCTTAGCCACAGTTATTTCCTCCGTTAGAAGTGTACATACAGGCGAACCTGCGCGAGTTCTTTTTTTTCGAATGTGGTGGGGGTGCCGGCGGCGTCGATGGTGACGCTTCCCTGCTCGTCATATGCGGTGAGCACACCGATGTGCTCCTTGCGTCCGTCCCGGGGGCGGTACAGGCGTACTTCCACTTCCGCACCCATGAACTGCTGAAAGTGTTCCGGTTTTTTCAGAACGCGGTCGGCTCCGGCGGAGGACACTTCCAGAGTGTAGCTTCCCTCGATGGGGTCGGCCTCGTCCAGTTTGTCGGACAGGGGGCGGGAGACGGCCTCGCAGTCCTCAATGGACACGCCGCCCTCCTTGTCGATATAGATGCGCAGGAACCAGGTGCCGGCCTCCTTGACGTATTCCACGTCCCAGAGGGAGCAGCCCGCCTGTTCCACCAGTGGTTGAGCCAGCTGGGCAGTCAGGTCGGTGACTTTTGCCATAAGATGCCCTCCTGTCAGACCGCAAAAGGGGAGCGCGGTCGTTTTTTTCAATCAAAAAGAGCGGAGCCGAAACCCCACTCTGACCAATACTACCTTAATTACAAAAGCACTATACCATAAAATAAAGCATCACGCAAGAGTTTTCAATGAATTTCAAATAAAAATAAGTGGGCAAAAGCCCCCGAAGCCGACAAAAACCGGGCTCGGGGGCCGAAATCATTTCAAAAGGGACAGGGGCGGACCGTCCAGTCGGATAACATGGTCGGCCAAATTTGCCACTTCCTGTTCATGGCTGACCAGGATGACCGGAGCGTCAAGCTGTTTCAGAGCTGTCATCAGACGCTGCCGGCGGGCGGGGTCGATGCCAGCAAAGGGCTCGTCCAGCAGATACACATCGCCCCCCAGTGCCAGTGTGCGCACAAGGGCCAGCCGCCGGCACATACCGCCGGACAGCTGACGGGGCAGCGCGTTTTCCTCTCCGGTCAGCTCGGCCAGCGCCAGCCAGCGGGCCACCTCGCCCCGGCGCTGACGGGGCATAACATCGGTCAGCTGCTGGGCCACCGTGCGGTGGGGGAACAGGCGGTCTTCCTGAAACAAAACGGCGGCGCGGTGCGGGGCGATGCCGGAAATGCTGCCGCTGTCAGGGCGTTCCAGACCGGCCAGCAGGCGCAGTAAGGTGGTCTTGCCGCAGCCGGATGGGCCGCACAGGACGGTGACGCCATGTGCGGGCAGGGTGAGGGAGAAGTCGGCCAGAACCGCCTTGTCGCCGAAGGACAGGGAAACATGCTCCACTTTGATCATACCTCACCACCCCTTTCCGCAGCACCGATCAGAGCGGCGATCAGCCGCTCCAGCAGCAGGCTGAGCAGGATGACCACCAGCGTCCAGGCGAACAGGTCGGCAGTTTCCAGATAGAACTTGGTGTTGTAGATTTGAGTGCCGATGGCCAGCTTGGGCCAGACCAGGGCCTCCGCCGCCACCCCCGACTTCCACGCAAGGCCCATAGAGGTGGTCACTGCACTGAGAAAGTAGGGCCGCACAGAGGGCAGGATCACCAGCCGCCCGGTTTTCAGCCGGGAGAAGCGGTAGGCCCGGGCAAGCTCCAGCAGCTTCGGATCGCTTTGGCGGATGCCCCGGGCCACATTGCCCCATACCACCGGCAGGACCATCAGTGCCGCAATAACGATGGGAACGCTGCCCCGGTCCGTCCATAGAAAGACCAGCAGGATGAAGGAGGCCACGGGTGTGGCCCGGATCACCTTAACGGCGGGGGACAGGATGGCGTCCGCCCAGCGGCTTGCGCAGGTGACCACCGCCAGCACCGCGCCCAGCGCCGTGCCCCAGACCATTCCCGCCAGAACCCGAAGAAGGGTCATGAGGGTGGTCTGCCAGAAAGCGGCGGTGGCGGCAAGGGCGCAAAGGCGCTCCAGCACCAACAGGGGACCGGGGAGAAACAGCTCGCTTGCCACCCACATGGCGGCCGCCTGCCAGACGGCCAGCCAGAACACCAGCGCGCCTGCGGCGCGCACAGCGCCCTTAGGGGACGTAATAGAAGTCATCGTCGGGGTTGCCGCCGCCGATGGAGGCGGGGTTGGCGGAGAACAGGATCTCATAATAGCCCTGGATGGCATCGCGCATCTGCACGCCGGTCAGATAGGTCAGGTTGCACTGGGGGATGGCCTTGGCGGCGATGGCGGCGTTGGCGGTGATGCCGAACTGGGCCACGTACTCAGCGGCCTGGGTCAGGTTGGCCTCGTCCTTCATGAAGCTGATGGAATTCTCGTAGTCGGTCAGGAACTGCTCCACCAGCTCGGGATGCTCATTCATGAACTGGTTGCGCACTACCACACAGCCCATGACCAGAGGGGACTCGGAGATCTCGTCCCACGCGGCGCTGACGTTGATGGCCTCGCGCACGGCGCTGTCTTTGAACATCAGGGCGGTGGCGGCAGGGACGGGGAGCATGCACACACCGTCGGTGGACTGGACCATCTTGGCGGTGACCTCCTGGGGAGTCATGAACTGAAGGTCCACATCACTGGCGGGATCAATGCCGTTCTGGGTCAGCAGGTGATTGATAATATACTCGGGGTTGGCGCCCTGACCGTTGGCATAGATGGTCTTGCCCTTGAGGGAGGCCACGTCGGTCACGCTGTTGCCCTTTTCCAGAATGTAGAGCACGCCCAGAGTATTGGCGGCCAGAACGGTGATGCCGCCGTTTTTGTTGTAAAGGTTGGAGGCCACATTGGTGGCAATGCAGGCGATATCCGCCTCACCCTTGGCGATGGCGGGAGCCACCTCGTCGTTGCCGGCCACCACGGTGAAGTTGTAGGCGGCGGCATCGCCGGCGGCAGCGTTGTCTGCCATCAGCTTGGCAGCACCCACGCCGGTGGGGCCGGACATAACCATGACGTTCACTACGGTTTCGGGGGCGGTGATGCTTACGGAAGCATCGGGCTTGGAGGCGGAGATGTCGCCGGAGGCGGAACTCTGGCCGGCGGCGGGCTTTTTGCAGGCGGAAAGGCTCAGTGCCATTACAAGGCACAAAAGAGCGGCAACAGAACGTTTTTTCATGGGAAGACTTCCTTTCTTTGTTTGTGCTTTTACGGTTGGATCAGAGTGCGCAGGACTCCAGCATCCCCAGGTCAGGCACCGTGATGGTGCGCCCCTTCCGGCAGATCAGGCCCTGCTCAGACAGGGAATCAAAGGCGCGGTACAGTGACGCCCGGCTGATGCCCAGACGGCGGGCAAGCTCCGTGGCGGGACAGTCCAGCCGGGGGCGCTCCGGCGTCAGGTTGGTCAGCAAATACTGAGCCAGCTTTCCGTCCGCCCCGTCGGCGGCCAGAGACCGGATCTTGCCGCTGAGAAAGCGGATGCGCCCGGACAGATAGCGGATGTAGTTGTCACGGATCCGGGGGCTTGCGTCCATCATGCGGCTGACCTGCTCCTGAGGGAACATGACCACCCGGCAGGGGGAGCAGGCGGTCAGGGTGGTGGCATAGTCCGGCCGGTCGTTGAACAGGGCGGCGGCCCCGAACAGATCGCCGGGGGACAGCACGCTGATGACAAGGGTATCCCGGGTCACCCGCACGCCGCCCGACAGCAGTACGCCCAGACAGCGGGAAAAGAGGTCGGGACGGTACAGCGTCTGTCCGGGCTGAAAGGTCTGCACACAGCAGGCCTCGTCCAAAACAGCCGGCTCGATCTCGTCCCGGCTGCAGCCGGCAAACAGGGCGCAGCTCTCTAACCTCTCCCATTCCTGAGAGCTGAGGATGTGGTTCATATGATCACCCGATTCTGTCTCATTTGAGACAATTGCATTATAAGAGATACCGACTGAAAAGTCAACCGTTACTTTGGGATAAAAAGGAAAGCGCCGCGAAGCAAACGCTTCGCGGCGCTTTATGCGGTGCATTAAATGGCGTTGAGTTGGGTGCCCTCCAGCCAGGAGTAGAGGTTGTTGAATACGATGTCGGCCCGCTGTTCCATGGATTCCACGCTGGCAAAGGCGATGTGGGGTGTCACAACGGTGTTGGGACAGTGGAGCAGGGGGTGGTCGGTGGGCAGGGGGGGTTCCATTTCGAACACGTCACAGGCGGCGCCGGCCAGCTCTCCGGCGGTCAGGGCCGCGGCCAGGGCGGCGGAATCCACCACTGCGCCCCGGGCGGTGTTGATGAGGATGGCGGATCGTTTCATTTTGGCAAGCTGGTCTTTGCCGATCAGACCCTTTGTCTGCTCAGTCAGCGGACAGTGTAAAGAGACAATGTCCGCGCAGGACAGCAGCTCGTCCAGACTGACCTGACGGTCGATGGCGCTGTCACACACCTGGCTGCGGCTGTATGCCAGCACGGTGCAGCCAAAGGCCTTGCACAGGGCGGCGGTCCGCTTGCCGATGGCGCCCGCGCCCACGATGCCAACGGTCTTGCCGCACAGCAGGTTGCCCACCAGCCCGTCCTTGGTGGCACCGGCACGGCAGCGCTGCTGGGTCTGGTCCACGTTGCGCAGCAGCTGGATCATAAAACTGATACACAGCTCTGCTACGGCCTGAGTGGCGTAGCCGGAGGCGTTGCTGACGGCGATGCCCCGGGCCTTTGCCGCCTGCACCGGGATGTGGTCCACGCCGGTAAAGGCCACGTTGATGAATTTCAGGTTGGCGGCCTGCTCCACCACGGCCGGAGCCAGAGGCATGTTGGCCAGCATGACAACGTCCGCGTCCATGCAGCGCTCGAGCTGCACCACGGGGTCGGTGTCCTTGGCGAATGCGTGGAAAGAGTGGCCCATGGCCTTGAGGCGGTCTGCGTGCTCTTGGATGAGCCGGTCGGAAACGCCCAGCCCCTCCAGCAATACGATCTTCATATCATGTATCCTCCCTGTTCAGTGGTCTGACCGGCTGTAAAACCGGTATAAGCGTCAAAACCAAAAACATTATAACAAAAATTTTTTCACAAGACAAGCAGACGGCGGCGGGCAAACGGACTTGCTTTTGCAGGGAGCGGGCGGTATAATCCATATATAGAAAACGTATCTTCAAACGGGCGAATCCTCCATGGGTTTTTAGAAATATGATTTTTAGGGGTGGTCTGCATGGTCTTTTCCGAGACGGAGCTTCTGGAATACGGTATTTTTGATTCCGTCATCAAATATACAAAGGCAGTCAAAACGCAGCCCCAACTGCTTTCCTTTTTTGAGATCCAGCTCTATACCGAGGACCAGAGCGGGATGGCTTATATAGATGAGCGGGCCATCGACCTGTGCCGGGGCAGACTGATCTGCGCCAAGCCGGGCCAGATGCGCAGCAGTAAGCTGCATTTCAAGTGCCTGTATGTCAGCCTGCGCACACAGGATCCGGTCCTTAAGGAGCTTCTTTACAGTCTGCCCGATGAGTGTGTGGTGGAGGATGTGCAGCCGCTGGCCAATATGTTTCATGAACTGCTGCGGCTGGATGTGGATACATTTCCGGCCGAGCGCCTGCTGCTGCACAGCAGTCTGACAAAGCTGCTGTACTGTTTGTACGAGCAGGTGGGCGGTGCAGACGGCGGCACCCCGGAACCGTATGCCCGCAGGAAAGAGATGCTTGCGGTCCAGCAGTACATCCGCGGAAATCTGGCCGACAAGCTGGATCTGCACAGTCTGGCTGCATCTGCCAACCTGTCGGCCAGCTATTTTCATAAGCTGTTCTGCAGGTGCTTTGCCATGACCCCGCAGGAGTTTGTGCTCAGCTGCCGCATTTCGGCAGCCAAGACCATGCTGTTGGAGGATAAGAACTCCATGGCGGAGATCGCGGCGGCCTGCGGTTTTTCCAGTCAGGCCTATTTTGATTTTCGCTTTAAACAGGTGGTGGGGGTGTCGCCCCTTCAGTACCGCAGGCAGGAATTGTCCAAACTGAGAGTCTGATGCAGGCGGAACAGAATAAAACGCACAGGAGAAAGACAGATGGAATTGCAACGGGAGCTGTAAGGCTGTTTTTCATACCGGGAGACGAAACGAAACAGGGAGTTTCGCACAAAAAAGCGGTTGACACAGGGCTGCTTTGAGTGTATTTTTAATAAAACAAAGGGGCGTGGCAGGTGTCTCTTTGTTCGTTTATTTAATTGATTTACAGGAGGGACCGTTTTGAATACTGTTATCAGCGTACTTGCCGGTTTTAATGTATGGTCGGTTCTGTTCCGCATCCTGCTGGCTACCGTGATCGGCGGCTGTATCGGACTGGAGCGCGGCCACCACGGGCGTGCCGCCGGACTGCGCACCCATGTGCTGGTGTGTATCGGCTCTGCCATGGCGGTCATGGTGGGCCTTTACTCGGTGCAGACACTGGGACTGAGCGGAGATCCCCTGCGTGTCAGCGCGCAGGTCATTTCCGGCATCGGCTTTCTGGGGGCGGGCACGATCCTGACCCGGGGCCATTCTCAGGTTACCGGCCTGACCACGGCGGCCGGTCTGTGGGCCACCGCCTGCGTTGGTCTTGCGGTAGGTATCGGTTTTTATATGGGGGCGCTGGTCGCCGCAGCGGTCATGATGGCTGCCTTTACCATCTTCACCCGGCTGGAGCGGGACATTAAGCTGCTCCATTTTGTTACATATTATCTGGAACTGAATGATATCAGCCGGGTCAACGACGTATTCCGTGAACTGGAAAAGGAGGGCGCGACCCTGCAGGTTATTCGGGCCAAGAGCGGCATAGACACCCACATCGGCTTGGAGGTGACCGCCAAGACAAGCACACAGACGGAGCAGCTGCTGGAAAAGCTGAATCAGCTTGAGTATGTGGTTATCGCCATTCCCGTGGAGCAGGATAACAGCTGAGATAACCGCAAAAAGGGAAAAAGGAGGGCTTGGCGTGATTTACAGCACATTTCAGGACAAGAAGCTGTCTCTGCTGGGCTTTGGTACCATGCGTCTGCCGCAGACACAGAGCGGCGAAATTAATCAGGTGCAGCTGGAGCAGATGGTGGCCTGCGCCTTTGAGCATGGGGTGAACTATTTCGATACCGCATGGCCCTATCACAACGGGCTGTCCGAGGGAGCCATTGGCCGGGCGCTGAGCGCTTATGACCGGAACAGCTTCTATCTGGCGAACAAGTATCCCGGTCATCAGGTCAGCGACAGCTATGACCCGGCGGAAATCTTTGAAAAGCAGCTTGAAAAGTGCGGGGTGGACTATTTCGACTTCTACCTGCTGCACAATGTATATGAGAAGTCTATGGAGACCTATCTGGATCCCAGATGGGGCATCATTGACTATTTCAAGGAGCAGAAGCGGCTGGGCCGGATCCGGCATCTGGGCTTTTCCTGCCACGCAAGGCCGGAAGGCCTGCGGGCCTTTCTGGACGCCCGGGGAGAGGACATGGAGTTCTGCCAGATCCAGCTGAACTATCTGGACTGGACTTTGCAGGATGCCAAAAGTTCCTATGAGCTGCTGACACAGCGTGGGATCCCCGTGTGGGTCATGGAGCCCGTCCGGGGCGGGCGGCTGGCAAATCTGCCCGAGCGGGAGCAGGCGCGGCTGAAAGCCGCGCGGCCCGACGAATCCGCCGCCGCGTGGGCCTTCCGGTTTTTGCAGGGGCTGCCCAATGTGAAGATGGTGCTCAGCGGCATGTCCTCGCTCTTTCAGATGCAGGACAATGTAAAGACCTTTGCGCAGCCCGCACCCCTGTCCGAATCGGAGCATGCCATGCTCATGGATATTGCCGAGGGCATGAAGGATTCCGTCCCCTGTACCGCGTGCCGTTACTGCTGTGACGGCTGTCCCATGGGGCTGGATATTCCAAAGCTGCTGTCCATGCACAACGACCTGCGCTTTGACCCCACCATTACTGTGATCATACGCATACAGGGCACGCAGGCGGACAGGCAGGCGGTATCCTGTATCGGATGCGGCAAATGCGCCCGCATCTGCCCCCAGAACATCGACATTCCGGCGGAATTGAAAAAGTTTGCCCGGGCCTGCGAGCAGCTGCCCAACTGGGAACAGATCTGCCGCGAGCGCGAGGCTGCCTCAAAAGTTGATACGAAGAAATGAAAAAACACCGACCTGTTTCAAACAGGTCGGTGTTTTGCGTAACTGGAGAATTACTTGTACAGGGCGTTGAGCATGGCCACCAGAGAGTAGGCATAGTCCTCGGCAGTGCCCTTGGCGTTCTTGGTGACGGTCACCTCGTAGACGATGGGGTTGGCAGTGGGAGTAGAGGCAAGAATCTCGGGATAATCGTAAGAAGAGAAAGAGGGGACGTAGTGGTTCTTGCCGTTGGCCTGAGTCAGCACGAAGGTGATCTCGAAGGGGGAGTTGTCCCTGATGTACTTGCCGGTCTCGCAGAACAGCTCGCAGGAGGCGGCAACAAAGCCAATGGACTTGCCCACGCTGATGGCGTTCAGCTCGGAGTTTCTCATCACGCTAGTGAATGACTTGTCAAGGGCGGGAGGGACCATCCGCATGGTCTTGACGGAGCCGGAGACATCGATAGACTTCAGATTCTTCAGAGCGTCCATGATATACTGGCCAAGACGCGCACCGTAAACGGTGGTGTCCTCGGGGCAGTTTTCAAGGTCGCGGCGAGCCTTGACCAGATGGAAGGGGTTCACATCGCCGGAGGCGCCGGAGTAGTAAGCCACCAGACAGTCGCCGTCCTGAGCTTCCAGATAGTTGCGGCAGTGGCCGATGAAGTCGGCGGAGATATACTGCTTGTGGGCGCGGCCGTAGTCGGTGGTGCAGCTGGCGGTGGTGGCGTGAGCCTGCCAGTTGAGCATCAGCACGTCCTTCTTGCCCTCCCGGACAAAGCGGATGATCCGCAGTTCGGGATCGGCCTGGTGGGTAGCTTCCTTGAACCACCTGCCGGCATCGGAGCTCTCGAAGTTGGCGCCGTTGACGTGGCCGTTTCCGCGCCAAGTGTGACGGACCTGATTCAGATGGGGGATGTCCACAGTGCCCACCTTGGTGGTGACGGGGGACAGGTCGGCAACGGCCTCCTTGGCGGCCTTGGCGAGGCCGGCTACATAGGTCTCATAGAAGGGGGAGTCAATGCCGCAGGCGGTGCTGCTTGCGGTGTCGATGGAGGAGTGGGTGTGGGTGGCGGAGATGTTGATGTTGCTCTCGGGCACGCCGGAGGCCTTGGACATGGCGGCGCGCAGGGGGGCCACCCATTCGGTCTCGGTGCGCACCAGGTCGGTGGTGCAGATCAGGGCGGTATTGCCGTCAGAGCCGGAGATGGCCACCACAGTGGCGTACACGCGGTCATCGGGGGTCAGGGTCCCTTCACTGTCGCGGGCGCTGATGCCGCCCAGAGGGGCGGGATAGTCGGGGGTGAAGTCGAAGCGGGCAAAGCCCACCTTGATGCCCTCGTCTGCGGCGGCCACGGACAGCATGGAGCCGATGCCCAGCAGCAGGGACAGGGTCAGAAGCAGAGAGATGACTTTTTTCATTTGGGAGACCTCCTTGTATAGTGTATGGATCAATTGATTGCTGACTTTGTGAGTATCATTGTGACTCAATAAAGATATACAGAAAACCGTTTTTTCAAAAGCAGCGGTTTGGTGCCTGTGCGAAAAGGGAACTGCGGGAGAGAGGATTTACAGCATGCGGTAGCCGCCGCTGACGAAAATGGTCTGACCGGTGATCCAACTGGAGTCTTCGCCGGCAAGGAAAGCGGCAACGGAGGCCACTTCCTCGGGCTTGCCCAGACGGTGCATGGGGACCTTGTTCTCGATAGAGGCCTTGAGCTGATCGGCGGGAACAGCCAGCATCATGTCGGTCTCCACAAAGCCGGGGGCGATGCAGTTCACGCGCACGTTCTTGCGGCCCAGCTCCAGAGCCAGCACGCGGGTCAGACCCTGCAGACCGGCCTTGGTGGCGGAGTAGTTGGCCTGACCGGGATTGCCGTAGGCGGCGGTGGAGGAGATATTGATAATGCTGCCGCTCATCTGCTCGCGCATCAAGGGAACGATGTGCTTGCACAGATTGTAGGGGCCGTAGAGGTTGACCTTCATCACGCTGTCCCAGTCCTCGTCCGTCATCTTGTGGAAAATGCGGTCCTTGGTGATGCCGGCGTTATTGATCAGAATGTCAATGCGGCCGAACTTTTCCACCACCTGATCCACGGCGGCCTTGACGGCATCGCTGTCGGTGACGTTGCACTGGATGGACAGAGTTCTGGTGCCCTCGGGGTCCAGCTCTGCAGCGGTCTGCTTGACCAGATCGAAGTTCCAGTCCAGCATGGCAAGACCCGCCACATCCTCCTCAAGGAAGCGCTTGGCCATGGCGGCGCCCAGGCCCTTGCCGGCGCCGGTGATGATTGCGTACTTTCCTGCCAGATTTTTCATAATTGTTTGTGCCTTCTTTCCTGGTGTGCTGCAAAATAAGACTAATAAAAGTTTAGCATCGGGTCAAAAATTGTGCCATTATCAAAAATAAAAGCAGGTGGATATATTTTTGTAATGGAAAGAAGGGACGAAGCCGCAAAAAAACCGAAAATTTCTGCTGCAGAAAAGGGGCGAAAAAGGCTGAACCGCTCTTGGCAGAAGACTTGCGGCGGCTGTTGCTTTTTCTGCACCGCCCTGCGCGGTCAGGTCAAAAAATTTAATGACCGGACAGTTGAGCGGTATTGAAAAATGATATATAATTGCGGTGTATTTATAAAAGACTTGTTGGAAGCGGTGCTTGCTCTGCCGCGGCATGACTGATGGGAGGAGTTCGAACATGAAGCTGTCTCAGCTGGAACAGATTATAGAAGTGGCCAACACCGGCACCATATCACAGGCGGCCACGAATTTGTTCATTTCCCAGCCCAACCTGTCTCTGGCCATTAAGCGGGCGGAGGACGAGTTGGGAGCCAAGCTGTTCAACCGCAGCAGCAGCGGTATGTCACTGACTGCCAACGGCGTTGAGTTTGTGGAGCGGGCCAAGGAGATCCTGCAGCAGCTTGATGCCCTGAGCGAAGTGTCCCGCCCTGACAAGGCGCGGTTTTCGCTGGAACTGGGTGTGGCGTCCACCGGCTATCGTGTTGTGGATATCGAAGTGGCCAGAATGCTGGAAAAATATGATCAAAACCACATAAAAATCAACTTCCTTGATGCGGCCGGCATCAAGCTTCTGGACTGCGTGGCGGAGAATTGGGCAGAACTGGGCTTCTGCACCGTGTACAGCTTTGCAAAACAGATCATGATGCGGCAGATCGCCCAGCGCAAGCTGGAGTACCACTTTATCTCCAACCTGCGCATCGGCATTTATGTGGGGGTGAACAATCCGCGCTTTTCGGACAGTGATGGTGCAGTGGACTATGAAAAGATCAAGGATACACCCATCATTCGCATCGCCCACCGGGAATTTAACAGCCATCCTCTGTATGAGCAGCTGTTTGTCAATCACGGTATCTCCCTGACTCCCAAGCAGGAGATCATTGTGAGTAATTTCGGCATGTGCCGCAATGTGCTGAACCTGACAGACAGCTATGCCATCGGCGCTTACGTGGATGCGCCCTACGGAGAGGACGGGTTTTATTCCGACGTGCGGTTTATTCCTTTCGTCCCCGCCACACTGCAGGCGGAATTTGGCTGTGTGCAGCGGGAAAATTCTATCCGATCCCCTCTGGCCAACGAACTGCTGAAAAACGTCAAACGCAGATTTTTATAAAGTGAAACGCACCGACTATACCGTCGGTGCATTTTTTATGAGCGTTACGATTGGTGCATGCAAATATGCAACAGGTGCTGTTTTCCTTCTGTTGGTGGAAAGTCTTTTTAACACCAAAAGGAGGAAACAAGGTATGAGCAAAGAAGCGGTTGGGCAAATGGGGGCCAAAATCGGCAGCAGCGAGTATTGGTACAGAGTGAACCGCAGCACCCTGCTGGGCAATGTGATGGGCTCCAACACAAACTATCAGACGACCCTGCGCGCACTGGGAACAAAGGCGGCCGAGGCGATCGAGGAAATTTACAGGGATCTGGAGAAGCTGGGCACGCGGATCCGATTTCTTCCCTCCGGGGACCGAAACGCCCTTGCAAAACAGGTGGAGGGATTGTATGATATTTGTAAAATGGGCGGTGTGATCGCGTGGCGTAACAACGAGTGCGTACAGGGATTGACCCTGAGCTGCATGTCCCCCTGGACAAGAAGCTTTCTGGATGAACGCGGCATCGAAACGGCCATTTCCATCATCAAAAAGTCCCCCTACTCCGGCAGCGAGGCGATAAATTTGCTGCGGGAGGCCGCCAAATGGAGCGTTTCCTCCGCCGCCGGGTGGGATCCGAAAAAGCGGGTCTTTCTGGAGGCGGTGGAGCAGGGCAAGGGCAGTCGGTTTCTGCTGGACGTGGCGGAGGAATATGAAAATCAAAACAGCCGTCCCCGTTACGAGGGCAGCTGCGGCCACACCGTGGCCGGCCGTTCTTATATGGCCTATATGGAGGCCAAGGTCTTTGGCACGCAGGTGTCCACCTTTGGCGATCCCAATTATGATCCGCTGCTGCGGGAGGCCCTGAGCTCGGTAGCCGGGCAGCTGGAGCGGGATCTGGACAGCGCTATCCGGGAAAATGATTACATCACCGACGAGACGGCCGACAAGCTGAAAGCGGTGGTAAGCGATCTGGACCACTGCCGGGTCGGAACCGGTTTGCTGAACAGCAAGATCGAAAAGCTGGCGTGGTTTGTTGGGGGAGATCCGGACAAGATATGCAGGCTGCAGCAGGCATTGAATAAGTTGGGCTACGGTCTTACTGAGGATGGCGTGTTTGGCGCAAAAACGCTGAATGCACTAAACGACTTCCACGGTGAACTCACGCGGGGGACGTTCCCTACGCTTGCTTGGGTTGATCCGATCCAAAGTAAAATGACGGGTATTCATTATAAGAGAATCGAATCAAATGGGATAGAGTATGCTTCTCTTTATGATACTTCCCTAAGAAGCAATAATATAAAACACGGAAAAAACGTAGGAGTTACAGTTTTTCGCGCAGATGTTAAGGAGCCTCTTGGTACACATATAAACACCGTTGAGGGCAAAAGCATAAAAAATGGGCTATATAAGCCCTCGTCTGAATTGCAGAAATACGCCATCAACAAACTCAACCACAAGACCATTGATGATCGCACCTATAGAATTCTAAAGGATTTTGATCAGCACGCCAAAAAGATTCGTATTGCCGGCAAGGTGATGGCGGTTACCGGTACCGCTTTAGATGTTCTGGAAATCGTGCAAACGATCCACATAGACACACACGATGCAGACAGGAAGCTTGGTAAAACAACTTATTCCACACTTGCAAGTATTGGAGGCAGTTGGTCGCTTGGTGCCCTCGGCGCCAAAGGCGGGGCTATGCTGGGCGCATCCATTGGCACGGCCATCCTGCCAGGAGTGGGAACGGCTATCGGTGGTGCGGTAGGCAGTTTGGTCCTCGGAATAGCCGGTTCTTACAGCGGCGGCAAACTGGGTGAATATGTGATTGATATTACAATGACGGAGTGATTTTTATGTTTTTTAAAAAGTGGTTCACTTCTGAGCCGTTTGAGCCGGACCTAACTCGGGTCAGGCTTTATAATGGTGATTACTACAGAATATCCGGCGAGGTACCTCCCGCACATCGCATTTATACCCTGTGTGAGTGGGATGAGGGCTGGGATCCTGATTTTGCGAGGTTAGCCATGGATTGTGCGCTGACTATGATGGATGACTATCCCGTTGTGATCAATCACCTCTGCTCTCATTTTGTTGGAAAAAGTGTGCGCGAATACCCGGAAATCCAACAGTATTTGATGGATATTCCGTGGCTGAAAGGAACGCGGGGAGAAGATGTTGTTACCTTGAGCCATGGCCCGGATCGCGGTCTCGCGGGGGCATTTGAGCCGGATGATGATGCATATCAACTGGATTTTTATGGGTTCAAGCAGATTCCTTGCGAGGCGACAGAGAGAGGTACGCTGCAACCTGTGATTGAAGTCCATTTTGGTCATTTTAACGATTGTCTGCTGATTACCACATTGGAGGAAATCGAAAAAATAGCAGATAAGATTCGTCCGATATGCGAAAAATACGGAAAAGCTTTAGTTCTGCAAGAATCCCGTGCGCATGAAAATAAAAATCGATAGAGGTTGTACGCTATTGTTGTCAGAACAGAGTATTTCGTCGGATAATCTTTGGCTCTTACAGCGGAAGTAAACTGGGTGAATATGTAATTGACATTACAATGACGGAGTGATTATTATGTTTTTTAAAAAGTGGTTTACTTCTGCGCCATTTGAGCCGGATCTGACTCGAGTTGTTCTTTATAATGGCGATTACTACGGTGTATTCGATGATTCCATGCCCGTTTATACATTGCGTGACTGGGACGAGAGTTGGGATCCGGACTTTCATGAGTTGGCAATTGATTGTGCATTGGCCATTTTGGATGACTACCCTATAGTGGTCAACTGTTTGCACCCGGGATTCGTGGGAAAGGACGTACACGATGAGGAGACTGTGGAAAAATACCTCCGGAGCAGTAGGGGGCTGGATTTTGGTGCACTGTCCAACAGTGCCATCACGCTGACCAATGGACCGGACCGTGATTTAGTTGCGTCATTTGACCATGACGATGATTGGTTTCAGATGTGTTTTTATGCCTACAAGCAACTGCCGACCGGAGATGCGCAGGCGGGCAGACCTTTTGTTCCTGACGTTGAACTCTATTTTAAGCATTTGCACACCTGCCTGACCATCAAAACAAGGAACAGTATCGATGTCTGTGCAGAGAAAATCCGTCCAGTATGTGAAAAATACGGAAAAACATTGGTCATTCAGGAGTTGCCTCCCAAAACGCGGGATAAAGAGTAATTTGAATCGTAATATGAGAAAACGGCGGAAGGATGACCTTCCGCCGTTTTTGCGCTATAGAATCAGTAGGTAATAACAAGTTTTGGTTCATCAATCGTTTTATTGCCTGACATGAAACTGAGCTTTACCTCAAGCTCAGAAATATCGGAAATGTTTGTGATCTTATTCTTTTCAAGAGAAGAAGCGTAAAGGTCAATTTCCATAACAGCACATCCGCCGTTATCAATCTCAACGCTCGTAAGATAATAATCTATCATAAAGCCGTTTATGGACAAAGAATTATATACATCGTAGACCCGAATTGTTTTGCCACTGTTATTTTCAACTAAAAAAAGCGCATAGAGGTCGTCGTTATAGTTTGAGCCGGACTCGAATACCCCTTTGGAGACAATGCGAATCCCGTTGGCATTATAAGTCTCTGCACCGCTTGAATCAAATTGTTCACCGTCAGATATCTTTACAGAAAGAACAGCCGGGTCTGCAACTGCAGTCCCATTCTGGTCTTCCATGGTGAGGGTGAAGTCAACAGATGCAATATCCTGAATGCCCAAGCCATCCCAATAGGTTTTATTGAGTACGGAATAAAGCTCGATGGTAGCAATGCACGTCTTTCCCGGATTGACCGCACCGGAATACCAAGGGGAGGTGCAGCAAACCAACCCATTGACAGCGATGTCATCGGTTATGATATAAACCATCTCAGAAGAAGTGTTCATTATTTCCAACAGAAGCATTGGCTCGCCATATTCATTTTCAACCAGAGTTTCGGAAAGAACGCTGATCCCATCCTGATCATATAGCTTATCCGCGGAAAAGAATTCGGTGGAATAATAAAATGCTTTTTGGGCACTGGGGTTTGTAATTGAGTCCTGAAAATATTCCTTATCATAATCAAAGGAGTTTGCAATCGACGTTTTTATCTGCCGAGGTCCGGTATATGTGCGGTTGTAATCATTATCTTCAATGCTGAAACCAACTTCAATGTCGGCAATCTCGTTGATGCCATACAGCATCAGATCATCATAAGAAAAGCGTACGGCATCATAGGCCTTCTTGCCTGCTGCGACATCACAGAACATATACCCGTCCGGGGTCATATAACCGTTGATTGAGTTGCAATTGTATCCCGAAGAGCCACAGACAAACGACAGGTCTTTGCCGCTGTTATTTTCAATAAGAAGTTCAAGGTCCACATTATAGTCATCGTAGGTCAAACCGATGGCAGTGATTTTTACGTTGTTTTCATCAACAAGCACAGTTTCGGCTATTTGTGCAACCTTGTTAAACGTCCCGAAGGCGGTGGAGGCATTTTCTGCATTGTTTTCTGTGATCGAGTTCGTATCAGTGCCTGAGATTGTGCCGCTGCTGGCAGGGGTGCTGCAGGCTGTCATCAATACCACTACAAGCAAGGTCAATGTGAGGGGTGACAATCTTTTCATAGCATTTCTCCTTGGCTCATGTTATTGTTTTAGTGGAGGGATAAAATCATATTACTTTACAATATTAATAAAATCTATTGACAAACCCCACAAAAAGGAAATCGAAGCCCTGGACTCAAAATTATATCCTCCGGAAATTCAGTTGAAAACTTAACGTTTTCAAGGGAGTTCTGGCGCAGCGGGTGGGATGATGCCGCGCCGCTCACCATCTCAGGCTTCGAATCCCACCCGGATAAAAAAGAACTGCCCCACCTTGCGGTGGAGCAGTTCTTTTTATGGCGCAGCGGGTGGGATTCGAACCCACGTGCGGTTGCCCGCAAACTGATTTCGAGGGAGGGTTAAAGTCTCATGTCGCCACACCAAGTTGTTTAAAGTCCATTGAAATGCGTTGTTTCAGCGAAAATTGACACTTCTTGGTATGACGCGAAGAAGTATTCACATAGCGTTCAACTGAGTGTGGGCACCATTTGGGCACCACGCCCCCGGAGCGTATGTGTGAACAGGTCCGGGGGCGTGGTTTTGCGCGGCGTGAATGAGATTACTTGTCGTTGCGGGACTCCAGATAGGCCTGTCGGCCGGACTCGTACAGGTTGTTGCCCTCGCAGTCGATGATGACAAACAGGGGCATTTCCTCCACGTACAGCTCACGCAGAGCCTCGGCGCCCAGATCCTCGTAGGCGATCATCTTTGCGCTCTTGATGCACTTGGCCAGCAGTGCGCCGGCGCCGCCAATAGCGCCGAAGTATACGCCGGAATACTGCTTCATAGCGTCTACGACCTCGGGTAGGCGGGCACCCTTGCCAATCATGCCCCGGGCACCTACGCTCATGAGGGTGGGTGCATAGGCGTCCATGCGGCCGCTGGTGGTGGGACCGGCGGAACCAATGACCTGTCCTGGCTTGGCAGGGGTAGGGCCGACGTAATAGATGGTGGCATCCTTGGGATCAAAAGGCAGGGGTTCGCCCTTGGCAAGGCTCTCGCACATGCGCTTGTGGCCAGCATCGCGGGAGGTGTAGATGGTGCCAGTCAGATAAACGGTGTCGCCCGCTTTCAAGGTGCGGGCCAGTTCCTCGGTCAGAGGAAGCGTGATATGCTTTTCCATTACAGCACCTCCGTCTTATGCCGGGTCACATGGCAGTTGATGTTGATGGCACAGGGCATGCCGGCAATGTGGGTGGGCAGAGTCTCGATATTCAGGCCGATAGCGGTGGTACGGCCGCCAAAGCCCTGAGGGCCGATGCCCAGAGCGTTGATCTTATCCAGCATCTCTTTTTCCAGATCAGCGTAGAAGGGGTCAGGATGGTGGGTGTCCAGGGGGCGCATGATGGCCTTTTTGGCCAACAGAGCGGCCTTGTCAAAGGTGCCGCCAATGCCCACGCCCACCACGATGGGGGGGCAGGGATTGGGACCGGCAGCCTCCACTGTCTCGATAATAAAGTCCTTGATGCCTTGCAGTCCAGCGGAGGGCTTGAACATACGGATGGCACTCATGTTCTCACTGCCGAAGCCCTTGGGGCCCAGAGTGACCTTCACCTGGTCACCGGGGACGATCTCGGTATACAGCATGGCGGGGGTGTTGTCACCGGTGTTGCCCCGGCGCACGGGATCGGCCACCACGGACTTGCGCAGATAGCCGTTGGTATAGCCCCGGCGCACGCCCTCGTCCACAGCTTCGCGCAGGTCGCCACCCACGAAGTGGACGTCCTGTCCGATCTCCAAAAAGACACAGGCCATGCCGGTGTCCTGACAGATGGGGACGTTTTCCCGGTCGGCGATGTTGTAGTTCTCGATAATATTATCCAGAACGCCACAGGCAATCTGACCGTCCTCGCAGGCACGGCAGGTCTCGATGGCACACTTTACATCGCCGGGCAGGTGGGTGTTGGCCTCGATACACAGCCGTTCCACCACATCGGTGAGCTGGTTGACGTTGATCTCACGCATGATTTCAGACCTCCTTACCGCTCGTGTCGGGCGTAGTTGGGCAGCAACAGGGGAGACACGCCCGCCTGCGCCACGCCCGCATCATTCAGCATGGCGGCATATTCCTCAATGTGGTTAAGATTGGCGGTGCCCAGTGTGACTTCGCGCGCCTTGGCTGCAGCGGCCTTGCCGGCATTGCGGCCAAAGACGATGATGTCCAGCAGGCTGTTGCCCATGAGGCGGTTACGACCATGGATGCCGCCCACGGCCTCACCGGCCACCAGCAGGTTGGGAATGGCCTTGGTAAAGCCCTCACCGCCAATTTCCAGGCCGCCGTTCTGATAGTGCAGGGTGGGGAAGACCAGAATGGGCTGCTTGCGCATATCGATGCCGTAGTTCAGGTACATGCGCAGCATGGCGGGGATGCGCCGTTCGATAGTACCCTCGCCGCCGATCATCTCGATCATGGGGGTGTCCAGCCACACACCGCTGCCCAGGGGGGTGGTCACACCCTTGCCACGGGTGGTGCATTCCCGGATGATGGAGGCAGCGGATACATCGCGAGTCTCCAGCGGGTGCATAAAGGCTTCGCCCTCGCAGTTGACCAGCATAGCGCCCAGAGAGCGTACCTTCTCGGTCACCAGTGCGCCAAACAGCTGAGAGGGGTAGGCTACGCCGGTGGGGTGATACTGGATGGTGTCCTGATACAGCAGGGGAGCACCTGCGCGATAGCCCAGAATCAGACCGTCGGCAGTGGCACCATAGTGGTTGGAGGTGGGGAAATTCTGGTAGTGCAGGCGGCCTGCGCCGCCGGTGGCGATGATGACAGTCTTGGCCCGGGCGATGAAGTAATCATCGGTCTCCATGTTCAGCAGCACCGCGCCGGCCACCTGACCCTTTTCGTCCTTGAGCAGTTCCACGGCGGAGGTGAACTCCACCACGGGGATGCCCCGGTTGATGACCTCGTCACGCAGGGTGCGCATGATCTCCGCACCGGAGTAGTCCTTGCAGGCATGCATGCGCTTACGGGAGGTGCCGCCACCATGGGTGGTGACCATGTTTCCGTCTGTATCCTTGTCAAACATGACGCCCAGCTGATTCAGCCACTGAATGGCATCGGGAGCTTCCATGACCAAACGGCGCAGCAGCTCGGGACGGGCGGCGAAGTGACCACCGCCGAAAGCGTCCAGGTAGTGCTGGACGGGGGAGTCGTTGGCCTTGTCGGCGGCCTGAATGCCGCCCTCGGCCATCATGGTGTTGGCATCACCAATGCGCAGCTTGGTGACCATCATCACGTTGGCGCCGGCCTCATGGGCCTCAATGGCGGCGGAAGAACCGGCACCGCCGCCGCCGATGACCAGCACATCCACATCGTAATCGATCTTGTTAAGGTCGATGTGGCTGCCCAGCAGACGGCTGTTGGAGTGGAGCAGGTCGGTCAGCTCCACGGGGGCTTTCTGGCCCTTGTTGGGGCCGATCTTGATTTCTTTAAAGCCTTCAGCCCGGTAGTCGGGGTGGTAGGCCTTGAGCAGTTCGTCTTTCTCTTCTGCGGTCATGCGGCGGGGCTCCATGCCCATGCGGGCATCGCGGGTGGCCTCCACCTTCTTGATGGATTCAAGCATATCCGGTGTAAACATGGGTTCCCCTCCTTACTTCTCAATGTCCCGGTGGTTGTAGAGCTCCTGCATCTCGGTGATGGGCTTTTGCATGACGGCCTCGATGAGCTCGTCGTAGGCGCCGGAGTTGATTTCGTTCACCCGGTTTTCCAGATGCTCAGACTTGGGTGCGATGTACTTGCCGGTCAGGCGGCGGGCCAGCAGACCCACCATGGGGTGGGAGATGCCGGCGGGGCAGCGCACGGAGCAGCAGCCGCAGCCCACGCAGTCGAAAGATTCCTCGGCGCACTTCTCCAACTCGCCGCGCTGAGCGTAAGCGATGTACTGCATGACATTCAGACCCTGAGTGCAGGCCTTGGTGCAGGCGTTGCAGCCGATGCAGGCATACAACTCGGGATAGAGCTCCATCATCACACGCTGGTCGGCCTTGATCTCGTTGATATCATAGGTGCGCTTATCGGTGGGGAAGAAGGGGATGGAGGCCACATACATGCCCTCCTGTACCTGAGTCTGACAGGCAAGGCAGGTTTTCAACTCGTTCTGTCCCTTGATGCGGTAGATGGTGGCGCAGGCGCCGCAGAAGCCGTGGCGGCAGCCGCAGCCACGCTTGAGAGTATAACCGGCATATTCCATAGCTGTCATGATGGTCAAATCACCGGGGACGGAATACTTTTTGCCGAAAAAGTAGACATTTACCATGTTTTCCATGTTGGCTTTACCTCCTTAATATTCGTTGGGCAGCTCGTCCACCTGATCAAAGCGGAACACGGGGCCATCTTTGCAGACGTACTTGGTGCCGATGTTGCACCGTCCGCACTTGCCTACGCCGCACTTCATGCGCAACTCCAGGGTGGTGTAGACCTGCTCCTTGGAAAAGCCCATCTCCTGCAAAGCCTGCAGGCAGAACTTGATCATAATGGGCGGGCCGCACAAAATGGCGGTCTTGTCAGTGGTAAAGCCGATCTCTTTCAGGTAGTTGGGGACAAAGCCCACATGGCCGTCCCACCCCGCCTGCTCCCGGTCAATGGTCAGGTAGATATTCACGCCGGGGACCTTGGACCAAACCTCTTCGATCTCCTTGCGCTGGACCAGATCGTCTGCAGAGCGGGAACCGTAAAGAATGTCGATGGAGCCGTAATTATCACGGTTGTCCAGCACATAGTTGATCACGCTGCGCAGGGGCGCAAGGGCGATGCCGCCGGCGATGAACAGCAGATTCTGGCCCTTGAGCTCGGTTTCTACAGGGAAGTTGTTGCCGTAGGGGCCGCGGACCATAATCTCGTCGCCCGGCTGCAGAGAGTGCAGGTGCTCGGTGAGCTGGCCGCAGCGCTTGATGGAGAACTCCTGGTACTCCTTGTTGGTGGGAGAAGAGGTGATGGAGAACATGGCCTCGCCCACACCGGGGGCGCACACCATGGCGCACTGGCCGGGCATATGCTCAAAGAGCTTGCCGCCGCCGGGGGCGTTGACCCGGAAGGTTTTGACATCGGGGGTCTCGGTACGGATGTCGGTGATGATGCCCACCTGAGGGATCAGGGTGTCCCGCATAAAGCCGGGGTTGTATTTACATTCGTGCATCGGCTCAGACACGCTTAATCCTCCTTTCCAAAGGCCTTGATGACCTTGACGATATTCAGATGGCTGGGACACTTGTCCACGCAGCGGCCGCAACCTACGCAGGAGAACACTCCATCGTTGTTGGCGGGGAAATAGGCCAGCTTGTGCATGAAACGCTGACGGAAGCGCTGCATCTGGCTGGTGCGGTTGTTGCCGTGGGCCATCATGGTGAAGTCGGAGTACATGCAGCTGTCCCAGCAGCGATAGCGCTGTACGCCGCTGCCTGTGTCATAGTCCTTGATGTCATAGCACTGGCAGGTAGGACACACGAAGGTACAGGTGCCGCAGGCCAGACACGGCTTGTAAAGCTGTTCCCAGATGGGAGAATCGAAGCGGGTGTCCGCGGCCTGTGCCCCCCAACCCTCCAGAGAAAGGTCGGCATAGGGGAGTTTTTTGACGATGGCGCGGATGGCGGTTTTCACCTGCTCCACGGTGCTTTCATCTGCGGGTTCAAACAGATCGTGCAGAAAATCTGTCAAGGCAAATCCCTTATCGGTCTTTGCGTCCCAGTAGAGCCACTGGTCGACCATCCAGGTGACTACGTCCCCTTCGGGGGCGGCGGGGTCAATGCCGAAGACGGTACAGAAACAGGAGGTCTCAGGCCGTCCGCAGGCAAGAGCCACAATGGTGCCATGGGTGCGGCGGGCAGCGTAATAGCTGTCCACCGGCTCGGAAAGGAAAACCTTGTCCAGCACGGCGATACCCTGCACATCGCAGGCTTTCATGCCGAAGACTACGAAAGGCTTGTCACACAGCTCCTCGGGGGTGACAGACAGTTTGCCGTCTTCCCGGTGGCAGGAGTACAGTGTTTCGCTCTGGGGGAAGAATACATCCTTGGGAGACTTGACGGTTTTCAGGGTGTCCAGGTCCACCTGAGCATCTTTCTGCCACAGAGCAAAATCGGTCTGGCCTGCGCTGCGTACCGGCAGGAACAGATCCTGAGATTGAGCGATGCGCTCGTACAGGGCGGGCAGGTCGGCCGTTTTGATCTTAAGCATGGGTCAGCCCTCCTTCCGCCACGATGGAGGGCTCGGCGTCCTCCTGGGTAAAGCTGGTCAGGGGCGCCTTGGCCTGCGCATCCACACCGGCCTGATACTCGCCGTACAGGCTGTTGATGTCCTTAATAAACTTGCGGTTGAACAGATGCAGAGGGATGCCCTGAGGACAGACCCGGCTGCACTCGCCGCAGTCGGTACACCGTCCGGCTACGTGGAAGGCACGGATGATGTGGAACATCTTTTCCTCGAAAGATGTGGTGTTGGCCTTCTGGGTGGAGTCAAACTTGGTGGAATCGAACACGCACTTGCGGCAGGAACAGGCGGGACACACGTTCCGGCAGGCGTTGCAGCGGATGCACTTGGAAAGCTCGCTCTGGAAGAAGGCAAACTTCTCTTCCGGGCTCATGGCCTCGATGGCGGCTACCTGGGCAAAACGGTCGGAATCTGCGGTATCAGCGGATTCGCCGATCTGCTCGTCACACACCATGTGCTCCTTGCCCTTGCAAACGTGGCAGCGCTCCAGCATGGCGTCCTTATAGGACACGGTAGTCTGGCCGTAGAGGGTATCTACGGTCAGAGTGTCCGCGCAGTCGGGGTAGCCGGCGCCCTGAATGTCCAGAATGCCGTCAGCATCGATCTTATTTACGGACAGCTTGCCCTTGCAGCCCACGCCGATGATGTGGGCTTTTTCACGGTCCACCCGGTGCTCTTTCATCAACTGGACAAAGCTGTAGCTGTCGCAGGGCTTGAGGAAAACGAGAGTCTTGCCCTCCAGCTTGGCGGCTTCGATCATGTACTTGCTCAGGTTAGCGCCGCAGAAGCCGTTGTAGACAAAGTCTTTCAAAGCTTCAGCGCTGTCAAAGAAAGCGGGTTCCGGGTCATAGATATGCTCGCCCTGCTTCCAGCCCAGCACACGCTGAACTTCACCGCTTTCCAGCAGGGCTTTTGCCCGCGTGATCAGTTCTTGCATCTCAGATCCCCCAATCGCACGTTTTTGCCCAGAGAGCGGATCTTGGCCACGAAGCTGTTCATGGTCTCAGAGAACTTCACGCCCTCGGCGGCAGACACCCACTCCACGCGGGTGCGGCCGTTTTCCACGCCGATAAAGTCCAACATGGAGAACAGCAGGGTCATTCTCCTCCGGGCATAGTAGTTGCCGGTAGAGTAATGGCAGTCGCCGGGATGGCAGCCGCACAGGATCACGCCGTCCGCACCCTTTTCAAAGGCACGCAGGATGAACATGGGGTTGACCCGGCAGGAACAGGGAACACGGATGATCTTCACATCCGCGGGGTAGCTCAGACGGCTGGAACCGGCCAGATCGGCGCCCGCGTAACTGCACCAATTGCAGCAGAAAGCCACGATTACGGGGCGGAACTCTTCGTTATTCTGATTTACCGGCATATGGCATCCACCTCCGCAATGATTTGTCTGTTGGAGAAGCCCTGCAGGTCCATGGCACCGCTGGGGCAGGCCACGGTACAGGCACCGCAGCCCTGACACAGAGCGCTGTTGACGCTGGCTACACGGCGCTCCTCCCGGATGCCATGGTCATTGACCAAGCGTACCTCGTAGGTGATGGCTCCGTAGGGACACACGTTGGCGCAGGTGGAGCAGCCGTTGCACAGCAGCTCATCCGCCTGGGCGGTGCAGGGGTTGGTTTTCAGTTTGTCCTTGGCCAGCAGGCCGATGACCTTGACGGCGGCAGCGCCGGCCTGAGCCACGGTCTCGGGAATGTCCTTGGGACCCTGGCACACGCCGGACAGGAACACGCCTGCCGTGGGGGACTCCACCGGGCGCAGTTTGGGGTGAGCCTCGGTGAGGAAGTTGTTGGTGTCGATGCTGGCGGTGAGCATGGTGGCGATCTTACGCGCGTCGGGGTTGGGCTCAATGGCGGTAGCCAGCACCACCATGTCGGCCTTTTTCAGGATCTGCTTGTTGTCCAGCAGGTCCACACCCTGTACCAGCAGGGAACCGTCGGGCTGGGGAGCCACCTTACCCACCTGGCCCTTGACGTAGTTGACACCGTAATCCTCCACCGCACGGCGGTAGAACTCATCAAAGTTCTTACCGGGGGTACGCACGTCGATGTAGAATACGGTCACATTCACGTCAGGGTACTTGTCCCGGATGAGCATGGCGTGCTTGGCGGTATACATGCAGCAGATCTTGGAGCAGTAGGGCTTGCCGCGATCATCAGAGCAGCGGCTGCCCACGCACTGGATGAACACGATCTCCTTGGGGGCCTTGCCGTCAGACAGACGTTCCAAATGGCCCTTGGTGGGGCCGGCGGCGTTCATGATGCGTTCCAGTTCCAGAGAGGTAATGACATCCTTGCTCTGGCCGTAGGCATATTCGCCGTACTTGTCCAGCTTGATGGTGTCAAAGCCGGTGGCTACCACGATGGCACCGTAAGTTTCGGTAATGATCTCGTCCTGCTGCTTGTAGTCGATGGCGCCGGCCTGACACACGGCGGCGCATACGCCGCACTTGCCGGTTTTGAACTTGATGCAGCTTTCCGTATCAATGACGGGGACGTTGGGGATGGCCTGGGCAAAGGGGGTGTAGATGGCGGAGCGGGTGTTCAGACCACGGTTAAACTCGTTGGCTGTCTTACGGGAGGGACACTTCTCCTGACACACGCCACAGCCGGTGCACTTGGTCATGTCCACCATGCGGGCTTTTTTGCGGATGTCCACGGTGAAGTTGCCTACAAAGCCGGAGACCTTTTCCACTTCACTGTATGTATGGATGGTGATGTTTTCGTGGGCGGCGGCCTCCACCATCTTAGGGGTCAGGATACAGGCCGAGCAGTCCAGGGTGGGGAAGGTCTTGTCCAACTGGGACATTCTGCCGCCGATGGAGGGGGTCTTTTCCACAATATCCACCTTGTAGCCCGCATCGGCGATGTCGATGGCGGTCTGGATGCCGGCGATACCGCCGCCGATGACCAGCGCGCGCTTGGTTACGGCGCTTTCACCCGCCTGCAGGGGGGTGTTCAGATGGACTTTGGCCACCGCGGCGCGCATGAGGATGACGGCCTTTTCGGTGGCTTCCTCCATGTCCTTGTGGATCCAGGAGCAGTGTTCGCGCAGGTTGGCGATCTCCACCATATAGGGGTTCAAGCCGCAACGCTCAGCGGCCTTGCGGAAGGTGGCCTCGTGCATACGGGGAGAGCAGGAACACACCACAATGCCAGTCAGCCCCTTTTCCGCAATGGCGGCGGCGATGCGGGACTGGCCCGCTTCGGAACACATGTAGGGGTAATCCTCTGCGTGGCAGACGCCCGGCTCTTTCAGAGCCATTTTCGCCACTTTCTTTACATCTACCGTTGCTGCAATATTGCTTCCGCAATGGCAGACAAAAACACCGATTTTCTGCAAAACGCTCACCTCCGGTACTTTCTGAACGCGCTCATCAACAGCTGCTGAGGTGTTTCTTCGTCCAGCAGAGCGGGCACCTCATCGGGGGAGAGGTATTCCTGTCCACGCTGACGCAATACCAGCTGACGGGCTGCATCGATGAGTTTGCCGGGCTTTACCCCACGGGGACAGCGTTCCACGCAGGCGAAACAGCTCAGACACTTGTAAAGGGACTTGGAGGCGGTCAGTGCCTCGATGTCGTCGCGCTGGATATAGGACACAAACTGATGGGGCTTGATGTCCATTTCGTTGAAGGAGGGGCAGGAGGCAGAGCACTTGCCGCACTTCATACACTTGAGCGGGTTGACACCGCTGATCTCGGCGATCAGCTCAGACTGCTTGCTCATTTGTCATCCTCCTTTATGCCAAGAGCCTCAGCCAGCAGCTCGGTGAAGTAGACCACCGGCAGCTTACCGCTCTTGGAAAGATTATATTTGCACAGGGGGCAGGCGGTGACCAGGCACTCGGCCTCGAAGCCCTTTGCGCTGTCTGCGATACGATCACACAGGCTGCCGGCAAGCTCCGGCTCTTTCAAGGAAACGTATCCGCCGCAACACTCGTTGCGGTAGGGGTAGATCACGGGTTCGGCACCCAGTGCGCGGATAAAGTCCTCCAGAATGGTGGGGTCTTCCGGATCGTCAAAGGCAAGAATGCCACTGGGACGCAGGAGCAGGCAGCCGTAGTAAGCGCCGATCTTGCGACCGGACAGAGGCTTGACCACCTTCTTTTTCAGTTCGTCAAAGCCCACCCGGTCCCGCAGTACCTCCAGATAGTGCAGAACCTTTGTCTCACCCTTGTAGGGCTCGTCCAAAGCCATATAGTTGTTGGCCCGGGTCTGAATGTCGGGTACATTGGCCATGTCATTATTGACCCGCTTGAGCACATGGTAGCAGGCGGAGCACACAGCGACCAGATCCTGACCATGCTCCTTTGCATCGTTCAGTGCTCGGACAGAGGGGAGCTTGCTGGCGATCTCATCGCTGCCCAGCGGGTAGACACCGCCGCAGCACTGCCAGTCATTCAGCTCATCCAGATGGAAACCAAGTACTTCGGCACACTCTCTGGCCCAACGGTCAAGGTCTTTGGCCTTGTTGCGCAAAGTGCAGCCGGGATAGTAGCTGTAATTCATTCCCTTTTCCTCCTCAAAGTTGGGTGCTTATATTATACATCATAAATATAGGGGCATCAAATATCCAGACCGGCGATGACCTGCTTCAGAGCGTTGGCGCTGGCCTGCAGTTTGGTAATTTCGTCATCTGTCAGGGTTACCGGAAGCTTTCCCTGTATGCCGTTGGGACCAATCAGGGTCAGCGTGCTCAGACATACATCTTCAATGCCATATTCGCCGTGCATCATGGACGACACGGTGGCAACGGAATCATAAGCGGCTACGAGTGCAGTGCAGATTTTCTTCACAGAGGCGGACACAGCGTAGAAGGTAGCACCCTTCTTGGCGATGATCTCACCGCCGGACTTCTGGACGTAACGCAGAGTTTCCTCGGCGTTAAAGGGGGCTTCGACCGTGCCGCGGCGAATCATGAGTTCCTCGAAGTCTCTGAGCTTGCAGCCCGATACATCGGCGCAGGACCAGGGGATAAAGGAGGTATCGCCGTGCTCTCCGAACACATAGGCGTGAATGTTCTGTTGGGCAACCTTCAGATGATCGGCCAAATCAAAGCGCAGGCGGGAGGTATCCAGAATCGTGCCGGAGCCGATGATCTGGTTTTCGGGCAGACCGGAAATTTTTGTGAATACATAGGTAAGGATATCTACGGGGTTGCTGACGATAATGTACAGTGCATCGGGAGCGGCAGAAACAATTTTCGGAGTGATCGCCTTAAGGATATTTACATTGGTTTGAGCCAGTTCGATACGGCTCTGGCCGGGCTTGCGGCCGATGCCGGAGGTAATGATGACGATATCCGAGCCGGTCGCATCAGCGTAATTGCCGACAATGACGGATATTGGATCCCGGAAGCTGGTGCCCTGAACGATGTCCATAACCTCACCTTCCGCTTTGTCCCGGTTTATGTCGATCAGGACGATTTCGGAAGCGATATCCTCAAGGGACAGGGTGTATGCAATGGTAGCGCCTACATTTCCGGCTCCGACAATGGTTACTTTTCTGTTCATGGATGTGCTCCTTTCATGCGCTGCAGGGGAATAAAGACTGCGATGGTTATTTTTAACGCACATAAAAATTATAGTTATTTTTTTAACGAAAAACAAGGTGGTTTTCTGAGGTTAGCTGCTTAAAACTGTGTCGAAAAAGGGGGCGTTTTTGTGCATTGTACATAAAAAACGCCCGAAGCACCGGTGCGGCTGGCAGTTATAGTTGTATAAAGAAAAACCTTGGGAACGTAGTGTTCCCGGGAGTTTCGCGACGCAGTGGGTGGGATTCGAACTCACGTGCGGTTGCCCGCAAACTGATTTCGAGGGATGGTTAAAGACTCATATTGCCACACTAAGTTATTTAAAGTCAATTAAAATGCGTTGTTTCGGTGCTGTATTGCGGCCCGATAATCTTTCGTCTATAGATGTGCGTATTTCAAAGATTCAGTTCTTCTTATCGTGTATCTTAAAAACAAATTGTTGACAATCGAATATTTACGATTTATAATCAGCTCGTGCACAAGAAAATGAAAAAAAGAAGGGCGATGTTACTTCTCGGTTAGTGTGTTTTGTATCAGCTTTTGGTACAGCAATTTAAACGAAAGGAAAGCGAAAGTCGCGGCAGGTAAAGCCGCATAAAAAGTCAAAACCAGCATAATCCAACAGCTTACATTTGAAATGAAATTATCTCTGCAGGTGTTGCTTCCATACGGTTTAGGTGCAGATGAATTCTCTGAATTTTGAGGGGACTTATATTTTTGCACGGTAACTGTAGGACTGGGCATAGAAAAACCTGTCGCAGAGCGTTTACGCTCTGCGACAGGTTTTTGCAATTTTATACTGTTTTTTTCGCAGAGTTCAACCCTCTGCAAAAATTCTCACTGATACACACCGAATCCCTTGTCCCCCTAGCAAATTTATTTTGATCGCCGCGTGTTTGACAACTGCACGAGACTGCGGAGATATTCACAAGCCAACCGCTGACAGCTTTTTCATATTGTTGCGTTTAAGGTCAAGGGAAGCATGCACATATCGTTCCAGTGTGATGGTGGTGGTAGAGTGGCCTAGTATTTCACTCAACGATTTGATTTCAAACCCTACCTCAACACATCTGGTGGCAAATGTGTGCCGCAATGTGTGAAAATGAACCTTCTCAAGTCCGCATTCCCTTGTATACCGCTCCATCCGATACTGGAGAGTACGAGGCTCCATATACACCCCGGAGCCGGTCAGCACAAAAGCCGTAGGCTGTCCTGGATCCATTCTGGCACAAAGCTCTGTCGTAAAATCTGTCATCGGGATCATGCGCATGGAACTGTCGCTCTTTGGCGTACCAATTACGACCCTCGTCTTGTGACCAGTACCGGTCTCTGTCTGCCGCAGCCGCTGCATTGTTGCTGTAATTTTGATCGTTGCGCTCTTTAAACAAATATTCTCCCACCTGAGTGCGCACAATTCCCCGATTCTCATTCCTGTAAACAGGGCCAGCAATACCCCGAATTTGCATGCATCTATATCACCAAGCAGGTATTGGATAAATCGACGCTGCTCCTCCATAGAGAGCACTCGCATCTCCTTTTTCTGCTCTTTTGGATAGGTGATCTCCACCGCGGGGAAAGTCCCGGGAAATTGTTTTGCTGCATACTTCAGAATGGAGCGCAGTACGACCAAAATGTCTTTGACACTCTTGCATGCCATCCCTTCGTCCAGCAATTCCCGTGAAAACCTCTGGATCAATCCGGATGTGATGTCTTGAGGATAATATCCGCCCAATTTCGACTTAATATGCCGTTCAAGAATGGTAGTATACTTGATATAGGTGGATTCCTTCAGTCTGCTTCTGTTGGTTCCGAGCCAGGCGTCACAGTAAACACAAAATCGATCCCGCCGAGTCTTGGGGGGTATCTGTTTCCCGTTTACGATTGCCGCCTTGCACTCTGTTACCTTTTCTTTGGCCTCCTTGTAGGTCTTGCCATAGCAGAATCCATATTTTATTTTCCCGGACAACTCGTGGCCTTTGATATATCGGGCTTCCCAGCGCCCGTCTTTTCGCTTGAAAATGTTTTCCCCTTTTGCCACTTTCGCTTCCTCCTTGTGTAATCCTGATCTTAAGATCGCTTCCTAATGGTTCTTTTTGACTGCTCATTTGACTGCGCATTGCTGTCGTTATCACTGCATGTCTGTGGATTTTGTGTATATCCGGTAAATTACGACCATGTATTTTTTGCATCCCGTCATTTTTTTCTGAACCTATTGATTTCTGAGCGTTTTTGTGCTACACTTCATTTAATTAAATTGCCTTTTTCGCCTATCGCAGAGGGTTGAACTCTATGAAAGAAATACAGGAGCATGTAATTTTACCTGCGCAAATTATCATTCCTCCTCGTGCAAAAAGTATGCGGGATGGCGGCTTGGGTTGGGAATGTAAGAAAAAGAAAAGGTTGCCTGATTACCATATACAGCAAGGTATTCAGGAACTGACCCGTCAGGGTAATCCGGAACAACTGCGTCCCAACAACGCGCGGTCGTGTCCGATACCATAAAATATAAAGAGAGAGGGAAGACAAATGAGAAACCTGAAGCGCGCTCTTAGCCTGGCTCTGGCTTGCGTCATGCTCCTGGGCATGATGGTCATGGGTACCAGCGCTAGCACCTTCAACGATGCTGACAGCATCGTCAACAAAGAGGCCGTGGAGATCGCTGCTGGTCTGGGTCTGTTTGCCGGCACTGACGGCAACTTCATGCCCACCGGTACCGTGACCCGCGCCCAGATGGCCACCATCATCGTCAAGATGCTGTATGGCTCCGATTTCAATGCCGATTCCTACAAGGGCATGAACACTTTCAGCGACACCGCTGCTTTCGAGGGCGGCTGGGCTGAGGGCTACATCAACGCCTGCGTGGCCCGCAACGTCGTTTCCGGTTACGGTGACGGCACCTTCAAGCCCGGCAACCCCGTCACCACCGCTGAGGCCATCACCATGATCATCAACGCCCTGAAGGTTGATGCCGGTGAGGGTACCTGGCCCATGACTGTTATGGCCAAGGCAGAGGAGATGAAGCTGTTCGGCGAGCTGTCCCCCAAGCCCCAGACCAATGTTGCTCTGACCCGCGATGCTCTGGCTGTTATCTGCGTTGAGGGTCTGCAGTACAGCCCCAAGGGCACCAAGGGCTACGCTGTGGCTGGTATTGATACCGTGTTTGAGGATTACCTTGAGGCTTGGATCGCGGCCGGTCAAGAAGCTTCCAAGATTTCTTCCGCCGCTCAGGACACCCTTGCCACCACAGTCTTCGATCTGAAGACTGTTGAGGGTTTTGTTACCGGCAACCAGACCACCGGCAAGGCGGCTACCGTCATCAACGAGGATGTGGCTTTTGATATCGAGACGGATCTGAGCATGATCGGTCACTATGTCACCGTCTACTACGCTGAGGAGTACACCAGCGAGGAGAAGCCGGGTGTTGCTTATGCCGTTGTTGATCAGTCCACTGTGATCACGGTCGATAAGCCCATCTCTACCGCCAAGGACTACAAGGCTGCCTTTGGAAATAACTACGATGTGGCTGAGAACGGGTTCCTGTTTGACGGAACGTATCTTCCTACCCCGAAGAGCGACGATGATTTGATCATCTCTGGTTATACCAAGGGAGCCGCGGCTCTGCCCGGTACCTACATCATTGCCAATGGCAAGATTGTGGCCTATATTGATCAGGTTGAGCAGTACGCCTCCTTTGTTGTGGATGTGAACACCAGCACCACAAACGGCGGTGTGCTCATCAACGGTGCCAACGGCGGAAAGTATATTCCCAATGTGGAAGGCAATGACATGGTGGTGGAGTATGCCGGTATCGCAACCGGGGACTATATCACCTACACCGTGGCGCAGGGCGTATATGTCCTGTCTCCCGTTAGCACCGTCAGCGGCCCCGTTACCAAGTCCTCCACCACGAAAATCAATGGTGCGACCTACTCTGTGCTGACGGTCGACGGAAAGCAGATCGTTGCTTACGGCGGCGATGCCACCGGACTGGGCAGAAAGCTGAATAATGATGTTCTTTCCATCCAGTATGGTCAGAACTATGACCTGTACGTTGCTGCCGACGGTCGCTACCTGGGCTTCAAGGCTGCTGTGGCCAGCGCCGACCTGTCCCAGACTGCTTATATCCTTGGCGTATTTGATGTGTCTGAGCAGGATAGCTATGGTAAGAAGACCATTAACTACAAGGCTCGTGGTGTGGACATGGAGGGTAAGGAGGTCATGATCCTTCTGGCCAAAGTGACCGACGCGGATAAGAATGGGGCCTATACCGAGGGCGAGGATATCCTTGGTGATGAGTCCGTCGTCAAGACTGGCGTGGCCGCCGGCTTCTATACCGCGGAAAACAGCACCAACAAGAATGACAAGAAAGCTGGCATCCAGGTTCTGAAGCCTTATACCGAGACCTGCACCGCCGCAGGCGACACCTTTGTTACCACCAATACCAGCACCGATGGCAAGACGTCCTACACCGGGTCCGCCGGACTGGTCACTGCCGACGGCAAGTATACTTACGCCTCTGACAACACCAAGTTCATCGTGATTGAGGGTGATGCGGACACTGCTGGCCCGCTGGAAGTGGCGGTGCAGCTGAAGAGCATTCCTTCCATGAAGCTGTCCACCAAGTATCCCATGCTGGTCACCCGTACTGCCAACGGTGCAAAGAATGCTCTGGAGGTCATGATCATTCAGGGCGATATGGATGATATTCTGGGCAACACCAGCACCTATGTCACCTACATTACCGAGGAGCAGCTTGATGATATCAGCACCACCGCAGACGGCACGGCCTACACGGTCTATAAGGCTGATACTACCGAGACCACTGAACTGGTAGTATCTGAGCCCATTACCGTTCCCGGCTTCTACAAGGTGGTCTCCAATTCCGACGGCACCAACGCGGTTACCAGGCTGACCGGGGAGAAGGACGCTGCCACTAAGTCCCTGATGTATACCAACCTGAGCTTTGGCGGTATGCACACTTCTACCCGCATGTTTGCCGGGAACACTGAGAAGACCCTGGGTGCGCATACCACCAAGAGCCTCAAGGTGGTGGACCTGCGCACTGACAGCGAAATCGAACTGTCCGGCGTTCCCAAGATCTCCTCTCTGGAGCAGCTGAACCTGCTGTATGACGGTAACCCTGAGATGGTTGTCATTTTCGATCTGTATGTGACTGATGCCAGCACCGATGCTGCCAATGGCATGTACATCACCAAGGCCCACCGCACCACCCCCGGCCTGGGTACCATCGTTTACGCCGCCGCAGCCCCCGAAGCTAACGGCGGCACCCAGACGCTGAGCGTTGTGCGCAGCAACAGTCTGGCTATGGGCGAGCCCATCAGTGTTGCCTACGAGACCAGCGACGCTCAGGAGATCGGCTTCTATGAGTTCTGTGTCAATGGCGACGGTCAGCTGGCTCTTGTGAAGCTGGGCTTCAAGGGTCTGAACGACGCTGTCACCGGGTATCGTGGTACCATGGCCATCCACAACACCATCGTTTCTTTTGACGATGATATTCTGACCACCACCAGCAAGACTGACGCGGCCTGCGATGACAGTGCCAATGAGGCCATGTCTGTTGTCAGCATCACCGATGCCACCCGCATCTTCAATGCTGACGGCGAGGAGGTCGGCACAGAGGTCCTGGTGAAGGGAGCGGTCATCAACTATTACTGTTCCACCGCGACCCACAAGGATGATGCCGCGGTTTCTGACAACACCGTGGAACTGATCTTTGTGACTGAGGTTTGCGCAGACTGATATTCGAGTATCCGAAACGCACAGGAGATATTCCTGAGCACATCTGAACAGGGTGTAACAGAACACGCATGCAGATAGGCACCCCACAAGTTTGCTTTTCTCAATCTTCTTCTGTTGGGTCATTGCTGCAGCATTCCTGCAGCGGTGACCTGCCGGGGGTGGCCTGTTGGCCCCCCCGGCACCTCCTTTAAGTACAGGTGGTCCTTGAAAGAAGGGGAAAACACCTTCTTTCAAGGACTTTTATAGCCTGTTTTCAGAAAAATAATTTCAAGGAGAGCGTATGGTTTTTTCTGAAACAGAACTTTTGGAGTATGGCATTTTTGACTCTAAAGCGGGGTTCTACAAAGTAAACAGGACCGAACCCAAACGTCTTTCTTTTTTTGAGATTCAGTTCTATACCGAAGATCAGAGCGGATCAGCCTATATAGATGAGCAGGCCGTGCGTCTGTGTAGGGGCAGACTGATCTGCGCCAAGCCGGGGCAGATACGAAGCAGCAAACTGCACTTCAGGTGTCTGTATGTCAGTTTGCGCACGAAGGACCCTGTTTTAAAAGAACTGCTTTATAGTCTGCCGGACGTGTGTGTCGTGGAGGAGGTGCAGCCTATAGCTGACCTGTTCCTTGAGCTGCTGCAGCCTGACATAGATGTCTTTCCCGCCGAACGCCTGCTGCTGCAAAGCGCCCTGACAAGACTGCTGTACCGTCTATATGAGCAGGTAGGAGGAGCAAACGGCGAAAACCCGGAGCTGTATCCATGCAGAAAAGAGATGCTTGCTGTTCAGCAGTATATCCGCGGAAATCTGACGGATAAGCTTGATCTGCAGAGTCTGGCTGCATCTGTCAACCTGTCTGCCAGCTACTTTCATAAACTGTTCTGCCGGTGTTTTGCCATGACACCCCAGACGTTTGTGCTTGATTGCCGTATTTCGGCGGCTAAAACCATGCTGCTGGAGGAAAAGAGTTCTGTGGCAGAGATTGCGGCTGCCTGCGGTTTTTCCAGCCAGGCTTACTTTAATTTTCGATTTAAGCAGGTAGTGGGGCTGTCGCCCCTTCAGTACCGCAGAGAGGAGCGCTCCAAACGACAGATTTAAAGCAAAATATGGCAGGGCCTGTGGCGCAAGCGCCTGCAAAAACATTGGCAAGATTCCGTTCCAGTTCAGTGCTGTTAAATATAACAAGGGAAATCTGTTCAAATCAGGGGCCCCTGATTTGTGCTCTATCAAAGATAGAGCACAATACCTCCTGAAAGCAGATAGCCTGTAAGTAATTATTCGGACATTTTACCAGGCGCGGTTCGAGTAGCAATGCGCTGGAATGGGATTTTGTGAAAAGAAGATGGGGCTGTTGGCTTGTCCTTCCTGTGTAATGGGAAGTAATCCGAAATGCGAACACGCTCCGACACCGGAACGGGTGGGGTGGCCTAAAAGTTGTTTAGCGCCAGGAGCTGCAACCGGAAGAAATATGCCGCGATGAAAGGCTGAAAATAAAGGAGAAAGCATGTGAGCCGACATCCAAACCTTATAGGGTCGCGCTTTGGAAAGCTTGTTGTGACAGGGCAGGCCGAATCGGATGCAAGCGGACACCGCAGATGGCTTTGCCAGTGTGATTGTGGCGGAACAACAACGACATCTACGGGCAATCTGACCTGCGGACATACTCTGAGCTGTGGCTGTAACCGCAGTAGGGATCTGACTGGCCGACGCTTTGGAAAGCTGAGCGTCGTGGAACGGTCGGACCGCTACAGTATCAGGGGTGAACGCAAATGTCGCCTGTGGATGTGCCGCTGTGATTGTGGCCGGATCACTTATGTGTCGACGGATTCGCTTACGGCCTCAGGCGAGCGCAGTTGTCTGGCCTGTGCGGCAAAATATAATTCTGCAAAGGCGCGGGCGGGGGCTGGATATGTGGACGGAACGCAGCTCAGCCGAATTCGGAATATGAAGCCGGGTGCAGCCAATACCAGCGGTGCCCGGGGCGTTTATTATGACAAGAAGCAGAACCGCTGGCGCGCAAGGCTCAAGTTTAAAGGAAAAATCATGAACTTCGGTTCTTACGATAAATTTGAGGATGCTGTCGCTGCCCGTAAAGCGGCTGAGAGAGAATACTTCGGCGAATTTCTCGAAAAACATGATCCTGGTTCTACGGCCACACAAGAAACTGCTGAACAAGAGGACAGCGCCAAGCTGTGATGAACTTGAGATTTACATATGGATATCCTTCCTCACAAAAAACTCATTATGCCGCGGATGATGGCAAACAAAGGAGAACAGTAATGATCAAGACTGGAAAACGAATTTGGAATTACATAACCACTGTTTTGGTGGCAGTAGTGGCAATTCTGGCACTTCTGTTGGTCGGGGCCAGACTGGTCGGGCTACAGGTGTTTACTGTTCTGTCTGGTTCCATGGAGCCGACCTATCATGTAGGTTCATTGATTTATGTAAAAAAGGTGGATGCTGTGAAACTGGAAACGGGAGACGTGATCACCTTCCTGCTGGATGAGGATACAGTAGCCACCCACCGCGTTGTGGAGGTCGTTCCTGATGAGACTGACCCCTCTGTGATCCGCTTTCGCACCAAGGGAGATGCCAACAACGCCGAGGACGGGAGCCTTGTCCACTATAAAAATGTGATCGGTACCCCGATCTTCAGCATTCCCAAGTTGGGCTATGTAGCCAACTACATACAAAACCCACCCGGCACCTATGTGGCACTGTCTGCCGGGGCCATTCTGCTCCTGCTGGTGTTTTTGCCGGATCTGTTCTCCGACGAAAAAGAAAAGCAGGAAGCAGGCGCGACGAGTGCTAAGCCGGAGGACGATACCCCGTAATGATAAGGGCAATGCCGCAAGGCTCCCTATATAAATAATTTTTTAGGAGGTTTTCAAATGAAAACAAGAAGCAAAGCGTTGCTCCTGTCACTGTGTGCGGTATTGCTTGTCGCCGCCTCGGTGCTGGGCACCATGGCGTATCTGACCGATTCCGAGGCGGTCACCAATACATTTACGGTTGGACAGGTGCACCTGACTTTGGACGAAGCGGACGTTAAGCCGGACGGAACAAAGGACGGCGATGAGCGTGTTCAGGAAAACACGTATCACCTGATCCCCGGACGTACCTACATCAAAGATCCGACGATTTATGTCAGCGATGACAGCGAGGACTGCTATTTGTTCGTGAAGGTGGAGAACGGCATTGCGGCTATCGAAACCAAAGAAACGGGCAAGACCATCGCTGACCAGATGACAGAATTGAATTGGGTCAAAGTCGACGGCGTTAATGATCTCTATGTTCTCGTCAATGGCAGCGAGAATCCTTATGCGGTATCCAAGGGCGCTAATGTCGTAGTTTTCGAGAACTTCACCATTGACGGCGATAAGGTTGTCAATGTGCCCGATGGCGAGACCGTTCCCGAGGGTAAGGTCGATCTTTCTGCGTATGCGAGTGCCACGGTAAAAGTCACCGCCTATGCTGTTCAGGCTGCCGGATTTGAGAATCAGACCCCCAAGCAGATATGGGAATCCACCTTTGGAAAGTAATTCCTTTGTTTTCACCAGATGCGAACGTTCGTGTTCCTCCATCTGTTGAAATAATCCCTTGCAAAATACGAAAGAAAGGAGGAACACGACATGAAAAAGAAAGCAATGGCGCTGGTTTTGGCGCTGGGGCTGGTAACGGTGGGCATCGTCGGCGGCACCATGGCATGGCTGACGGCGGAAGCTACGGAAGTCAAAAATGTCTTTACGGACTCTGACATCAACATTACATTGACCGAGAGCGACACTAACCCGAACGAAGAGGGGGTTCAGCACGACTACAAGATGATTCCCGGCTGGACGATTGCGAAAGACCCGAAGGTGACCGTGGATAAGAATAGTGAGGACTGCTTTGTCTTTGTGAAAATCGATAAGTCTTTCAATTATGATGACTATCTGGAAAACTATGCGGTTGACAGCGCATGGACGGCATTGGTTGATAGCGATACCAAGGACAATGTGGGTGTTGACGGCGTTTATTACCAGATGGTAAAGGGACTAACTGCTGATTGGAACGACTACGTTCTGGCGGGAGAAGGAACCGGCGAAAATGCCAACGGTTATGTCACTGTGAAGGACGAGGTCACCAAAAAGATGATGGATGAATTGAAGGCTGAGACCTATCCTACACTGACTTTCACTGCCTATGCCACTCAGCTGAAGAAAAACAACACCACGGAGTTCAGCGCTTATGAAGCGTGGGTGAACGTCTACAACAATTCTGCTAACCCCACCACTGGCGGCAACACCGAGACTCCCACAACCTAACCCCGCCTTGCGGATATCCGCAAAAGATTATTTCTCCGCAGAAATAATCTAATACCACTCCGTATGCAAGTACGAAAAATGCTTACATACAACAAACCAAATTCCTAAAGAAAGGAAGATTATCATGAAGAAGAAAATCGTTTCTTTGTGCCTCGTGGTCGCTCTGGCTGCTACCGCAGTCATTGGCGGCACCCTGGCTTACTTCACAGACACCGATGGCGCAACCAACACCTTCACTATGGGCGGCGTCAAAATTGATCTGCTCGAGAAAGCATACAACGAAAAGGGAGAACTTGTCGATTTTACTTCCGGAAAACTGATGCCTGGCGTGGAAAATAAGCAGGATAAGATCGTCTCCATCAAGAACACTGGTGACAGCGATGCTTACGTCTGGTACGAATGGTTTATTCCTGCTGCGCTGGACTCTAAGGACGGTTCCACTGGCCTCAATAACATCCTGCACGTGAATAGCTACGGCTACACTTGGGATAAGTATTTCGAGAACGCCAAGTATACTGCTCCTGACGGTACTGATCCTGTTAGCAGCGTGGAGCAGACTTGGGACCACGATCCCGAGGACGAGCTGAAAAAGACGGTTGGCCCTGAGGGCTATTTTGAACAGGTTACCCTGGACGATGGTATTCTTTACAACAAGTATGTTGTTCTGTATCACGGCGTTCTTGCTCCCAATACTGAAACTACCCCTGCTATGAATGGTGTCTACCTGGACAAGGACCTGGATATGGATGTTGACGCTGAGGGCAATACTACTTATACCTGCTTCAACAAAACTGTCGACTACGATTTCAGCAAGGACATTAACATTGTTGTTAATGCCTATGCTATCCAGGCTGAGTTGGCTGATGTGGACAATGATGGTGACGTCGATGTCTATGATGCTTACCAGACTTACGCTGCCAACTAATTAGTAGGAATATAAACATGGCATCTCACAGTCCTGCCCCCCTCGGGGGGCAGGGCATACAAGGACATCCAACGCATTGACATTGGGTGTCCTTGTATGCCCTGCAAGAGCAGACATGAATTTATAAGAAACTCCTAAAAGAAAGGAATGTGCATATGAAAAAGAAGACACTATCAATCACTGTCATCGCCATCTGCATAGCGATCTTAGGCTACAGCACACTGGCCTATTTCACCGATGAGTCGCCAGTGGTACATAATGTGGTTACCTCTGGCGGCATCAATGTGGAGATCGTGGAGAAGCAAGCCGACGGTAGTCTCTTCCCTGAAGGGGGAGTAAGTGGTGTCATGCCCGGAGGAGAGATCAGTAAGATCGTTACCGTGGCCAATCAGGAGAACTCCGACCAGTCCTGGGTTCGTGTCTGGGTCAATATCGCCATCAGCGAGCCCGGAACCCCAATCCTGAATCCCACCATCAAAAACCTGCCCCTGACCACTACCAACGCGGCGGGCGAGGAAATCAATGTAGTGACGCTTGACATCAATGGTGAGGATTGGGTACGGGGTGAGGACTACTATTATTACTACAAAACACCTGTCGATCCGAGCGAGGTCACAGAACCTCTCTTTGAGACGGTCAAGTTTGCCCCGGAGATGGGTAACGAGTATCAGAACTGCAAAGTAATGATCGACATTCACGCTGAGGCCGTACAGACGGCCAACAACGGGGACAATGTCATGGATGCGGCCGGATGGCCCAATGAGCACCAGGAGGTGAGTGACAGATGAAGAAAGAAATCAGCAGATTCCACTCCATAGTTCTTTGCTTTTCGATACTGCTGTCTCTTTGTACACCTATTTCAGCAGTGGTGTCCGAGGAGGATTTTTTGAATCAATTTGAAGAGATCGATCAAATTGGATATTTCAAAAATGACAGTGTTGAGCTGTACTACAACCCGGTTCAGGAGCCGGATAAAAAGGTTTTACTGACTCAATCGGCAATGCCGGAATCCTTCACTGTGCAGTATCGCTTTACGCAGGAGGATGGGGTGACCCAGTGGTACATTATCGACAGTGAAAACTGGCTGGAGATATCGGAGGATGGGGCATATCCCGGCTATGTCTCTGTGGATGACGTGACCTTCACCGAGCCCGGCAGTGTCTGCATAACGGATATAAACGGAACGCCGGTATCGGAACTGGTATTGACTATGTATGAGAAAACCGCTCTGGTTGCACAAGGGGACGGAGACGTTGCCTGGCAGATCCTGGCTGATGATATCTGGGTCAACATTCAGGGGGCGAACGACGCGCGGATTACAGTCAATTATGGTCTGGTAGCGAGCCTTCTGGATGGAGATGGCGCAGCATGGCTTCGCTGCACCACTGTTTCCTCGGGGAAACGCGCATTCAGTGAGCCGATCAGAGTTGTGATTCAACCGGAGGCTGTTGCGCTGGCCATGATGGAGGAGATGCCCATCCCGCTTACTGCCGGTGTGGCTGACCCGACTGAACAGGCGGCGTCTCTGGATGCGGGCGAGACACATAGCATTATAATCGAATATGTGTTTGCAGACGGCACACAGGCGGCAAACACCTGGACTGCAACGGTGGCTGCGGGCAGCAGCTATTCAGGCACAGTAACCAGTCCTGATGTTTTGGGGTATGAGCCGGATCGGTCTGAGGTGTCGCTGCAATATGACGCAGTGGAACAGGATGAAACTATTACAGTCACATATAAGCCGGCGCAGGTGGAATATACCGTTATCCATTATCAGCAGAATCTGGATGACGATGGGTACACTGTGGCAGAACGGGAGACAAAAACAGGGTACACAGAGTCTGAGGTTGGAGCAGGACTGGCCAAAGAGTATGAGGGCTTCTATGCTCTGCTGTATGTGACCGATACAAAAATTGCGGCGGACGGCTCCACTGAAGTGGAGATCTATTATGACCGTTTTTACTACCTGATGAGCTTTGGCTTGGATGGCGGGTACGGCGTGGAGCCCATCTATGCCCGGTATGGGGCGCCGCTGGAAATTGGGGAGCCGACAAAGGAAGGCTTCCAGTTCGGCGGATGGGAAGACGCCGATTCAGGTGAAGTATATGGGATAGACGAGTTCCCTTATCAAACCATGCCCGCGCAGAATACTACATTTGTTGCGCAGTGGACGGGAACCGAAGTCACATTTGATGTTGTGTACTGGTATGAAAATGCGGATGATAACAGCTTTTCTCAGGCGGGTGTCCAGTACGATGTAAGCGCAGTTGCCGGAAGCGTGGTGGACGGAGCGACCTATTCCGATTATGCCTTCCAGGGGCGGGACGATGAACACTTTAGCTATGCCTTTGCCGACAGCAATGTTACCGTCAGCGGTGATGGCTCTACTGTTGTCAATGTGTATTTCAGACGGAATATTTACACACTGACCTTTGTTATGGGCGGCTGGGCAGCAAGCTGCTCGGTTGCGGAACACCGCCATGTGCTGGATGAAAACAGCGAAGACAGCTGCTATGGGTTCAACTGTCAAATTGAAGAGCATGACCATGAAACCAGTGGCTGTGAGCTTGCCTGTTCGCACGCAGTGCATGACATTACCTGCTGGGGAATGACAGAGGATAATAAAACGGAGAAACCGGATAAGCTCCCAGTGGAAAATCCGGTGAGTGGAACGGTATACCAGTACAGCTATTGGGGCACACACCATTATCTCTTTTTGAATGGCAAATGGTATTGCCAAAACAACTATTTGGGGGATAGGGAGTCGATTTCCCTGTCGTGTTCCCATGCTCACTCTGCCGCCTGCTACAATTGCGGTAAAGTGAACCACGTTCACAGCATTGATGCAGGGTGCTACGGCCTGACCTGCGGGAAACAGGAGCACTATCACGAGAACAGCACCTGCTATCTGGTCGTTACGAAAAAATACGATGCGGATATTACTGACATCTGGGCAAACGACCCGGTTGATGCAGTCATTGAAGCAGGATATGTTTTTCAGTCCAGTGTGACGGATGATTACTACTCTTTTTTGCAGAAAATGCCGGGGCAGGATATCGCCATGACCAAGTATGATATGGGTAGCACGACGAAATATATTTATTACTACCTTGAGGTGCTTCCTGGGAAAGACTATTCGGGGGTAGAGACACGAGAAGCAACGAAGAATGGTACGACAAAGACATACTATCTGTACAAAACCCTGAATCCTCAGCTAAGCTCCGGTGCTTATCTGACCTATGAGGAAGACTATTTCCCCATAACTGGCTTTACGCAAAGAGACAGCGATGTTCCGAACTTTGATAGTAATAAAAAGGCCTACCTCTACTATACCCGGAACAGCTACACTCTGACATTCAGCAATAACGGCTCGAGCGTTGAGGGGAAGGGCGGTACGTACTTGTATGAAGCGGATATTTCTGGCGCGTATTTCGTGCCCGAGTATCCGGATACGCTGGAGCCAAACGCCTATGTGTTTGACGGATGGTACACATCACCCTTCTTTGGTGACACCAAATTTGAGTTTACGACTACGGATGAGGAAGGGAAAACCGTCAATACCACCATGCCCGCCAACGATCTGACTCTTTACGCACGCTGGGCGGCAAAGGAACACAATGTCCGCCTGTTCCCCACAAAGGACGACATGGAGGCAAAGACAAATCAAATCGGTGATACACAGATCGTTGCGCACAGAAGCACCGCTGTCAAACCGAATGACCCGGTTAACGGAGCCTATACGTTCGTGGGTTGGTTCTACATGGACGGGGAGACGGAGAAAGCATTTGATTTTTCCATGCCGGTTACCAAAGACCTTGACCTCTATGCCAAGTGGAGTTCAAACACACTGATGCAGTACACCATTCGCTATGCTGTGGAGAACACGGATGGAACATTAACCTACATTGCAGGTGATTCCACCGGATCTGCTTTGGCCGGCACCACAAAGACCTTTGACGCCAAGGCGGGCGACCAACTGTTCCCCGACTATCAGTCTGGCTACTTCCCTGTTACCAGCAGCCACTCTCTGGTTATTGACATCAACGACCAGTTGAGAAACGAGTATACGTTCCTCTATGTCCAGAAAGATAAAGTTCCTTACACGGTAAAGTACCTGGAAAAGGGAACGGAGCAGGTGCTTCATGAAGAAAAAACGCAAGAGACTGCCAACGCGGTGATTACGGAGAACTTTGAACCGGTGTCCGGGTATATGCCGGATGCTTATCAGAAACGCCTGGTGCTGTCTGGAAACGCCGAAGAGAATGTTATTATCTTCTGGTATGTGGCGGACAATGAGCATGCCCCGGTTCAAATCATACACTATATCCAGAATTCGGTGGGGGACGGTTATTCCCAGTACCAGTCGTCTACCGACCTGAACGGTGTGATTGGAGCGCAGTACAGCACGAGCGTGCTCTCTATCCCTGGCTTCGCGTTTTCCCGGGCAACCGCAAATAAGAGCGCTGTGGAGCAAACTGGCGGAAACGTGACAGGGACGGTTGAGAACTCCGGGTTGATTCTGGAAATCTATTATGACCGTGTTGAGTATCCCTACGAGTTCAGATTCCTGGAGCAGGGGACCAATAAGGTGCTGGCAGACCCTGTGACGGGAACTGCACGCTATGGCGCACAGGTAACGCAGAGTGCCAAACCAGTTGCGGGCTATACCAGCAGTGATGACGCACTGGAACTGACCGTGCAGATTGAGGACGGTGGAACTGCGCAAAAGAATGTCCGCATATTCTACTACACAGAACAGAGCGTTACCATCAAGTATATTGCGGTGGGGCCCGAGGGAAAGAACTTTGGTTACGTCTCCCGCGCGGAAGAAACGGTCAAAGTTCGCAATGGAAACGCATTGGGAGCTGTGGCCACCGCTGAGAAGGGGTACCGTTTTGTGGGCTGGTACCCCGATCAGAACTGCACGAAGAAGGTGGGGGACGAAACGGCCTTTATCCCAGGAAAAAACGGGGAACTCTATCAGGCGGCGACTTATTACGCCAAGTTTGAACGCGCACTTGCCGACCTGACCATTACTAAAACCGGTGCTCAGCCCATCGATGAGAACCAGAGCTTTATTTTCACAGTCAAAGGCGAGGGCATCGAACTGGACGTGGTGATCGCCGGAAATGGCAAAGTGACCATCAAGGACCTGCCCATCGGCACCTATACCGTGACAGAAAATCCCGACTGGAGCTGGCGGTATGATCCTGAGAATGACGAGGACGAGCAGGAAATCACTCTGACAGCAAATGGTGAGAATACAGTGAGTTTCAGCAACACGCGGGAGAAAGTCCGCTGGCTCTCCGGGGACAGTTACTGCGAAAACCGGTTTAATAAAGTGCTGCGCCGGAGAAAAAGAAAAAAGGAGGCCGTTTAAATGTATAAAGGAAAACGTCTCCAGGCTACAAAGTACGGTACAGGGCGCAACGGCAAAAAAGCAGCTGTGCTGCTTTCATCTGCTGTTGTATTCCTTGCTTTGGCTGTGGGTACCTCGGTGGCCTTTATCGTTGCCGGTACCAGACCGATTACAAACATATTCACTCCATCGAAAGTCTCTTGCCAGGTGAACGAGAAATTTGATGGCGTGGAAAAGCGCGAGGTGACCATTGCAAACACTGGGGACACGCAGGCGTATATTCGTGCTGCCATCGTGGTGACCTGGAAGGACGCGGCCGGAAATATCTATGCCGGAAAGCCCGAGGAGGGTGCAGACAAGGATTATACGATCACGCTGAATGCCACCGATTGGGTAAAGGGCAGCGATGGGTTCTATTACCACAAAAAGCCCATTGATGCGGATCAAAGCACGGCTGTCCTGGTTGAACACTGCGCCCCGATAGAGGGGAAAACTCCGGACGGTTATAGCCTGAATGTTGAGATCCTCGGATCCGCCATTCAGAGTGTGCCTGCTACCACAGTGGAAGACAGCTGGGGTGTGACGGTAACAGACGGTGAGATCAGCAAGTGAGGAGGGCGAACATGAAACGAATTTTTAAGAACGCATCCGCCCTGACCCTTGTGCTGATGATGCTCATGAGCCTGTTGGTTACAACGGGCTTTGCCGCCGACTCCACCATCACTTATACGGGAGTGAAAAGCGGCTTTTCCTTCGGGGCGGGAAGTGAGTACACAGACACGGATTTGTTTAACAATTTCAAGGGGGTCATGCCGGGGGATCGCCTGACCCAGACCATCCGAGTGAAGAACGAGGCTCGGGATTGCGACTATATCAAGCTCTATATACGGGCAGAGACTCATGACGAGCAGAACAATCCGTTGAGTCAAAAAGTTTTGGAAAACGGTGAAACTGCGGCCACAATGAAGGAGTTTCTCTCTAAATTATACATGAAAGTTTACTGCGAGTCAAACTTGATTTATGAGGCGTCTCCGAATGAACTGGATGGCCTGGCGGAAAATGTATTCCTGGGCAAATTTCGAAGAGGGCAATCTGCGACCCTGACGGTTGAACTTGATGTACCGCTGGATTTAGAAAACCGGTATGCCAACCGGGTGGGAGAAGTGGACTGGGTCTTTACCGCAGAAGCGTTCGATATGCCCAGCGGCCCCCCCACCAGTAAAACTACACTCACTGTACACAAAGTTTGGGCGGACGGAGCAGATGCCGAGCGGCCGGAAAGCGTGGAGGTAACGCTTTTGCGCAATGGTCAGACCTATGCAAAGGCCACGCTGAACACGGACAATCAGTGGACACACACATGGGGGAAACTGGACAAACGGTATCAATGGACGGTTACTGAGAATGTGCCCGAAGGGTACACAGCAACTTGCTCTGTTTCCGGCACGACTACGGTGATCACCAACACGAAGGAAAGCAAGCCGGACGAGCCGGAGAAGCCTGATATACCGGATATTCCTGATGTGCCCGATGTGCCGGATACCCCGGAAACGCCCGACGTACCCACCGAGCCGGTAAGCCTGACGGTGCGGAAAGTCTGGGCGGGGGATGAAGCGGCGCGGAAAACCCGGCCGGAGACGGTTGGGGTTACCCTGTATAACGGGGAAGAGCCTGTGGAGACGGTCATACTTGGCGAGCATAACGAATGGACATACACTTGGGATATGCTGGATGGAAACGGTGCATGGAGCGTGATGGAGGACAATATCCCTCGTGGGTATGTTCCGTCATACCATGCGGACGGAGCTGTGGTCACCATCACCAACACGGCAACGCTGATCCAGACCGGTCAGGTCAACTGGCCTGTACCTGTGCTTGGCACAGCGGGCTTGGTGCTGATCGGACTGGGCATGTACCTCATACTTGGGAAAAAGAAATCCCATGAGTAAGAAAAAAGGCGTGGCCATTTTGGCTACGGGTGTTCTCCTTGTGCTTTTGTCACTGACTGTCTTCCTGTACAATCAAGTGCAGGATCAGAGAGCGGGACAGCTGGCGCAGACGAAGCTGGAAGCGCTTCAAACAGCGATGAACTACAGCGTGGGGCTGACCCTTGAGCAACAGCAAATTCCCTCATCATCCATACCTCAGAACGCCATTGAGCTGGATGGAGAGCGCTATATCGGCTATCTGTCCATACCGGCACTGGAGCTGGAGCTTCCGGTCATGTCGGACTGGGACTACGAAAAACTGAAGTCAGCGCCCTGTCGTCAGTTTGGTTCTGCAAAGACAAATGACCTTGTGATTGCGGCGCACAACTATAAAAAGCACTTCGCCCGGTTGACCACCTTGAAACAGGGCGAGGGGGTGTTGTTTTGTGAAGTTGACGGGACAGTCCATAGTTACACTGTAGAGCGGGTCGACACCTTGAAGCCCACCGAAGTGGATCGGGTAAAAAACAGCGAAAGAGATCTGGTGCTGTATACCTGTACATATGGCGGTAAGGCGCGTACGGCAGTTTTTTGCGGAAGAACAAACAGGTGAAGATTCATTAAGACCACGGGAAATGAGCGGACCTGACACGGGGAGGAGCCGGTGGAAGAAAAGCATACAATGTGTTTTGCTGCGAGCAACGGCACAGAAATTGATGTGGATTTGTGCGGCTTTTGCACTCAGGCAAGTAATTTGATCTGACCAGTTGATTGTGTATATTACGAGAACGGTTTCAAAGGAACATCTTGTTTTAGGCAGAAAAGGTCACAATGTCTCGCTGCGGATTGAGGAGCTGCTAAGGTGCGTCGAACACGAACCGTGCATACAACTGACACGACAAATCGAAACAAGGGATTTTGTAATACGTGCTCTTGGTTTTGCTGTCTGTTGGATAAGAAAATTGAACCGGATAGCTGAATATTTGAACGATATATTATTTCCCTGTACAAAGCCCGAGGCGGAAAACCGTCTCGGGCTAATTTTGTTTATGGAGGGACTATCTATGGCAGCTATCCTGATCCTTGTTAAATGATGCTATGGCTTGGACATTGCGGACAGAGAAGCATTGTGGATTCCGGCTTAAACGAAACCCTATATTAGATAAAACCCTTGGAAACCTGATGTTCCCAAGGGTTTTATGGTTCGGCCGGTGGGATTCGAACCCACGTGCGGTTGTCCGCAAACTGATTTCGAGAGAGGGGAAGAGACCTGTTTCTTCATATTAGGCTATTTTAAGTTATTTGAAATGCGTTGTTTCAATAAAAACCGATACTTCTTGTTATACCACAAAGAAATATTCATATAGCGTCACGCTGGGTGTGGGCACCATTTGGGCACCACGAAGAACAAAACTTTACAGGTGACAAAACGGTTACTTATGTGCGGATACCGTTCTCGCCAAATGCTTTTTTATAGTATGTACTGAAAGGGTGTTCCTGCAACAAAACGGCGTTTTTTATTGCTCGCAGCAAAACAGCATTCGAACGAGGTCATACACAGGGCGCTTGTTTTTCAGGGGATGTACAAAGCCCATGGAGTACACAAAAGACACTGCATCCCTGGTCCCTTGCGGATTCCACACCCGTTTGCCGGCGATATCGCCATATTCGCATTGTTCGGACTCGGCTATGTATTTCAAGTGCAAGTTCATTTCTGCGATTTGCGGATTCTCGTCATAGTTTCTCAGTGAGACCACAGCAATGCGGCATTTTTTGTTTCCGCTCCGGATGTACGCAATCAATTCGCGGTATTTTTTATCAAACACATCGGGATCCCCGGCGAAAAACTCCGTATCTGCATCTCCGATATGAAGCAGCACGGTTTCCGGAACAAGTGGAGCTACACAGCATCCATACATCTCTGCAGCCTCTGTTACCGACAGACCGTCGATGCTGCGATTATACATGTTTGCCTCAACCGCGAAGGCCTGACGCAGTTCTCCGATGGGGATATTTTTGGCCTCACTGCCACCGAAAATAACTATGCCTCTCTGCTCAGCCAGTTCGTTTAGCCGTGTATACCGATTTATCTCTACTGCCGTCATGTGTTATACCTCCTTCTCCTGCGCATGCTGTTTGTCCAATGATGCATTCCGAAAATAAATGACCACATTGATCGAAACGATGGTCAGGTTCAGAATATAGGCGGCCAGCACATAGTTGACCTGCCCGGAAACAAGTTTCGCGGAAATGCCCGCGATATAGCCTGTAATAATGAGAAGGATAAAGGGTAGGCTTGTCCCCTTTGCCGTTCTTGCGCGGTGTGCCTTGATGACGTTCAATGGCCAGGAAAAACCGAAGCACACCAACATTACTGTTTCCAAAATAGAGCCCATAATCAACACATCTCCTTTGTTATTTGTTTGGCTGCGCAGTTAAGATAGCACCCGGAGACATGCAAGGCAATTTTATGAAGAATAGAAATGCGAATTTCCGCCCTGATTTGCTTTTTTTACTTTCAAAAGCCCTTTCGAAAGGCGAGAAAATTGAAAATGACACTGTTTCATGTTAAAATGGCTCAAATTGAAGCGGTATAGCATCAAGTTGAATCGATACGAAGGAGGAAAAGCAGATGGCAGCCGGAAAACGCCCACCCCCAAAACACAGCTCACTAAAAAGCGTACAGCAGATGTTCGTTCGCACGCAGCTTGTGCTGATCATCTCGCTGGCACTGATCCTCGGCATCGCGGGAACACTCATCAATATCCATTTTGAAACGGAAAAGCGTGACCAAAATCTGCAAAACATAGCCCAAGCCATTGCGCGCTCACCGCTTTTGACCGCCAAAGGGCCGACAAGCACGGAGGAGCAGGAACTTCTGTTTGAATATCTTGATGTGCTGAAGGAAACATTAGATGACATTGATGTTATCTCCGTGGTAACTGTGGACGGCGTTCGCATGTACCATTCCAACCACGCATTGATCGGCACAGAGTATGACGGAAATCTGCCGCAATTTGAAGAACATACTGACGGGTACTATGCCGTGAATGAAACCGGACCTTCCGGAAGTCAGCGACGCGCATATGCAGCCATATATCATGAAGATGGCAGTTATGCAGGCGTGGCCATGGCGATCATGCTGATGAAGAACATCAAAACTGAGATATTGCAGATGCTGTACATCTTCCTGATTATTACCATTGCGGCAATTCTCGTCGAACTGATTATTGCGGGAGAACTGTCCGGCCAAGTAAAAAAGAGTCTGATGGGCTATGAGCCGGATGTATTCACCGCGATGTATAAAATGCGAGATAATATTCTGGAAACGCTGGAAGAAGGCATCCTTGCCGTAAATGAGCAGGGTGTTATACAATTTGCCAACGAGTCTGCCGTTCGCATGCTTTGTGATGACCCGCAGGCGGATGTTATTGGGCGGACTGTGGATGTGCTGGGTGATGAGATCCTCGCACAAACGGTCAGATACGGTGACAGAGAACGGAACATTAACCTTGCCAAGGCGGATATCATCCTTGATCGGGTTCCGATAAAAGATGAGGAGCGCACTATCGGTACCATTGTGGTCCTTCATAACAGGGCAGAATATACAAAACTGATGGAGGACCTTTCAGGTACACGCTACCTTGTGGATTCCATGCGGGCCAATAACCATGACTTTACCAACAAACTTCATGTAATTCTTGGACTGATTCAAATGGAAATGTACGAGGAAGCAAGTACCTACATCCAGAACATTACCATGGTGCAAAGGGAAACAATCAGCAAGGTGATGAACGCCGTCAGCGAACCTGCGGTAGCGGCACTGCTGATTGGTAAGATTGCCAGAGCATCCGAACTGAATATTAATTTTGTGCTGCGTGACGGATGTCGCTATTCTCCGACAGATATGGCCTTGCCCTCGGAAATGCTGATCACGGTGATCGGGAATCTGCTTGACAATGCGTTTGAAGCCATGAACGAGAATACGGATTATAAGGTGCGCCATGAGTTAATGTTCGGTATCTACTCCAAATCTGATGCGGTGCTGATCACTGTCGATGATACGGGACATGGAATCAAACCCGAACACCTGGCGCGCATCTTCGAAAAGGGATATTCAACCAAGAGCGACAACAGAGGTACGGGGCTGTATCAGGTAAAAGCGATGGTGGAGAATTTCGGCGGAAAAATTATCGTGGAGTCTCAGGAGTATGTGGGCAGTTCGTTCACGGTAAGTTTCACGAAGGAGCAGCAGGATGTATAAGGTTTTAATTGTAGAAGACGACCCTATGGTCGCGATGATAAACGAGCAGTATATAAAGAGAAATAAGAGCTTCGAGCTTGTGGGTAAATGCAAAGACGGAGCGAGTGCCTTGGCTTTTCTTGAAAATAACCATGTGGATCTGATCGTTCTCGATGTCTATATGCCGCTTATGGATGGCTTTGAAACACTGCGGCAGATCCGAAGCAAACAAATCGCCGTAGATGTTATCATGGTAACGGCAGCAAACGACCGGGGTTCTTTCGAAGAAGCGCTACATCTGGGGATTGTAGATTACCTTGTGAAACCGTTTACCTTTGACCGCTTTCATATGGCGCTTGAAAAATACATTGCGCAGAACAACGCATTTAAAGATCTGGACACCCTTAGTCAAACGAGCATTGACCATATTATCGAAAACACACGCTCAAAAAGCGAAGCACTTTTCCCCAAAGGTATTCAAGGTAAAACGGTACAACTCATCTTAACCACGCTGAAAAATGCGGACGGGGTGTGGCTGACAGGCGATGAGATCGCAAAAAAAGTCGGTCTTACTGGCGTAACGGTACGGCGATATATGAACTATCTCGCTGAATCGGGTCGGGTGATCGGAGAAATGAATTACGAGACCGGAGGCAGACCCTGTATGCGGTATAGGACAGAATAAAAAGCCCGCCCAATTGACATAGGCGGGGCAACGTGATAAACTTTGCGGCAGGGAATATACCCAGAAAAATAAATATTGCTCCGGCTTTTGTGGCAAATACGCGACCCTGCTTTTAAGTGGGACACGTATTCTTGTTCGCTGAACAAGGGAATCAGGTTAGAACCCTGAACACGACCGGGGAGCAAGTTATGCTCTCAATTCGTGCTGTAAGTATGGAGCGCAGCTTTTTCTGCGAAAGCAGGTCACTGGTCGGGGAAGGCCCGGCCGGGAAGGCGAAGCGTGCGCGTTGACGGAACTCGTCTGAACATATGAGTCAGAAGACCTACAAAGGATCACACTCTCAACACAGGGAGTGTTTTCACGCCTATAAAGCGGCAGTATCTTGATACTGCCGCTTGTTTTGTCTATGACAAAAGCGGATGCATGTTGCATCCGCTTTTTCTTTTGAAAGCCGGTTGTCCCTGCTTCACGCCACACATTGGCGATTACATATTGAGTTTTTTTAAGGAGGCTTTATTATGAAAAAGAGACTTTGCTTTTGGCTACTGGCATTGATTATGCTGTGGGGACTGGTTCCTTCTGCTGTCTTTGCGGCAGAAGAAACCCCGGTTCCTTTCACGGCCAGAAATGGCGAAGAGATGCTGCCCGTTTCCAAGTCCGAGACCCCCTATACCTATACCGTGGTTACGGAATACGATGAGAGCTGGAATCCGGTCAAGACCGAGGAGCGCACCGTTGATTTTTATGTGATCAGACCGGACGCAGAAGTCAGCGAGGTCACCCTGGACTTCGGGGAAGAGGAACGCATCGCCTACACCTACGATGCCAATGGCAATTATCTCGGTGCCTGCGGTGACTACGGGGACGGCACCACCGGGCAGACCACCGCGAAAGTCGCCGATCTGACCGCCTGCGTCCGGGTACAGAGCCCCTATGATGCAAACTGGCAATCTGAATTTCTGTACGCTGTGGCGTTCGACTTGCCTTCGCCCGCGCCGTCCGCACCCTTTACGGCCTTGGCCGGGGAAACACAGCTGCCTGTCTCCAAGTCCGAAACGCCCTATACCTATACCGTGGTCACGGAATACGATGAGAACTGGAACCCGGTGAAAACTGAGGAGCGCAGTGTAGACCTGTATGTGATTTGCCCGGATGTGGAAGTCAGTGAGGTCACCCTGGACTTCGGAGAAGAGGAGCGCATCGCCTACACCTACGATGGGAGCGGCAATTATCTTGGCGCCTGCGGCGACTACGGGGACGGAACCACCGGTCAGACCACGGCAAAGGTCACCGATCTCACCTCCTTCGTC
>JAGAMC010000044.1 GCA_017624915.1 Oscillospiraceae bacterium
ATCTCGCCCGCGCCCTCGCAGTCGCTGGCGGTAATGATGGGGGTGTGCACGTAGACAAAGCCCCGGTCCTGGAAGAAGCAGTGGACGGCGTGAGCGGCCACGGAGCGCACCCGGAAGGCGGCGGAGAACAGATTGGTTCTGGGACGCAGGTGCTGGATGGTGCGCAAAAACTCAATGCTGTGGCGCTTTTTCTGCAGGGGGTAGTCGGGGGTGGACACGCCCTCCACGGCGATGGAAGCGGCCTTGACCTCCAGAGGCTGCTTGGCCTCGGGGGTGAGGACCACGGTGCCGGTGACGATCAGGGCGGCGCCCACGTTCTGGCCGGCGATCTCCTTGTAGTTGTCCAGCACATTGGCGTCCATGACCACCTGCAGGTTCTTGAAGCAGGAGCCGTCGTTCAGCTCGATAAACCCAAAGGTCTTCATGTCACGGATGGTGCGGGCCCAGCCCATAACGGTGACGGACTGGCCGCCCAGCTTGTCCTGGTCGGCGAAAAGGGCGGCGATGGTGATGCGATCCATAATTATCCACTCCATAATACTGTCAAAGACAATGTTTTTACAAAAATAGGACTGCTCTGTTTTCAGAACAGTCCTATTATAATGCTTGTTTGCACCTTTTACAAGCAAAACGGAACAAAATTTTCCATTTGCTCAGTACATGGGGATGAAGAACGTCCACGGCGCGGTGGCGATGGCAAGGGTAAGGCAGATGATGTGCCGCTGCCGGTCAGTCAGCTGATCGCAGGAGCGCATGGCCCATTTGTCAAAGAAGTAGATGCACACGCCGGATAGGGCCACCGCCGCCGCCGTCCACAAAAAGGCCAGGGGGGAGCGGAAGCAGTTGTACAGAATGGGCTCCACCCATGCCGACCACCAGTCGTATTGGGGACCGGACAGGTTTATGCCCATAAACAGGGCGGGCAGCATAAAGGCGATGCCCACAAAGTCGGCCCCGAAGCCCAGCAGCCAGATCTTCCACCAGACTTGTTTGAGTACGGTCAGCTTGGCGGTGTGCCTGAGTGCGGTCAGGGTGATGAGCAGGACGGCACAGTCGATGATCAGGTTGCCCGGCAGGGCGATGAGCCACACTTGGGGAACCAGAAACAGCATCCACACGGGGAAGATCACGTTGTAAAGCCGGGTCTTTTTCATGGGGATACCTCCTTGTCCTGTTTGCATTTGCGGTGCACAGCACCGATGATGTTGCCGATCAGGGCAAAGGTGAACAGCAGGTCGGCGTGGAACAGGGCGGTATAGTTGAACAGCCAGAAGACGATAGGCACATACAGCAGGTAGGCAGCCACGGGGTAGAGAACACAAAAGCCCTGCCGCTTGCCAAGAGAGATGCCCGAGCACAGACCCACCACCGGGAACAGAATATAGGGCATCAGAAGGCCGGACAGCATGGGGAAACTGCCGGCGAAGAAGAAAAGATCAGCCCAGACCAGCGCGATGGGCAGGACGATGCACAGCACCAGCAGGAAGGGGAGATAGGGCAGGGTCTCACGCCATTTCAAGGGGGAGTGGGCCGGGGCGAGGCCCAGCTTGACCTTGATCTGGGCCACCTCCACATACCAGCCCACCCACCGGCCAAACCAGATCAGCAGGTACAGCAGGGTGTAGGGGATGAGCAGCAGCCGCCAGCCCCAGTCCAGAAGACAGAATACCCAAGCGTTGAGCAGGACCAGTGCGCCGGTGACGATAAAGTGGACAAAGGAGTCTTTGAGCAGGGAGCGGGTGTCATCGGCAAAGGGCATGGTAGCGATGCCGATGGATGCACCCAGCGCGAAGATGCAGGTAAACTCCACCACCACGGCAAGCCAGTAGGAGCCGAACATGGCCACAGTTGCACCGGCTGCAAGGGTAAAGTCTCCCACAGGAACTGTGCCCTGGGGGCTCCAGCCGGTCAGGTGGAACCAGACCCAGAAGCCCAGCAGAAGCAGTTTTGCGGTCACACCGCCGATGATGGCACGGACGAGCAGTTTCTTCTTTTCGGTCATGGGAACACCTCCTTTTTAAAGCTCCAGTGCCTGCCTGATCTTCTTCAGGCAGCGCCGGGACACAAAACAGGTCACGCCGCCGGTGAGGGTCATGCGGATGGTGCCGCTGAGACTCAGATCCAGAGCGGTGACGTGGGCGAGGCTGACGATCTCCGAGTGGGAGATGCGCACGAATTTATGGGGGTCCAGCAGCTCCTCCAGCTCGTACAGCCGCTGGCGGACGGTGTATATGCCGTCGGCAGTCTGGACGGACACGGACTTGCCGTCGGCAAAAAAGCGCAGGATGCTGCCCGGATCCAGCAGCAGCACCTGGTCGCCCTGCGTGGCGGTGATGGCCGTGGGACGGCCGTGCTCCAGCCGGAGCAGAAGCTCCCGGATCTCATCGGTCAGCCGGTCTGCACAGACGATGATCTTGGGTGTGGTTTGCGCGGGGTCAAGCCTGAATTCAACGTCCACGGGGCATCCTCCTTTCTGTCATCTTCAGTATAAAAGGTTTACGGGGCTATGTCCAGCGGTTTGGAACAGACGGTCGTTTTCCGGGGATAAGTGGTCAGCTGGAAAAATTATGGTGGGGGTGTATAAGGGGGGAGGAGGCTGTCCAAACTATGGTACACAGGGGTGCGCAGCCCCGAAGGAGGTAAGTATGAAGAAAACGACCGTGTTCAAGCGGGTAGGCGACTTTCTGCTGGGCAGGGGCTACTACATAGCCCTTGCCCTGTGTGTGGCCACCATAGGGATCTCGGGCTATTATCTGGTATCGGTATTCAACAGCGGGCAGCAGCCCCCGGACCCCCAGCAGGTGAGCGGCGGGGCGCAGGTGGTCATCCCGGATGACGAGGGGGACCAGCCGCCCCTGCCCGACAAGTCGGGCGTGCCCCAGCTGGACGAGCATAAGGAGTCTGTGCAGCAGCAGGACAATCCTGCGCCACAGACCGAGCCGCCTGAGCGTCAGCAGACGGACAAACGGGGGGACGGCGGGACTGAGACGGTGGCCGCACCCCCGGTGTACACCTGGCCGGTGAAGGGCGAGATCTTCAGTGGCTTCAGCCTTGAGGTGCTGGCCTATGACGAGACCATGGGGGACTGGCGCACCCATTCCGGGGTGGACATCGCCGCGGCGGAGGGCACCCGGGTGCTGGCCATGAGCAGCGGCACGGTGTCCAAGGTGTACGAAGATGACCTGATGGGCATGACGGTGGTCATTGACCACGGGGACGGTCTGGAAAGCCGCTATCAGAACCTGACCGGCAAGCCCACAGTGGCCGAGGGAGATGCGGTGGTCACCGGCACAGTCATCGGCGCGGTGGGCGATACCGCCATTGCCGAGCTCAACCGCCCCGCACACCTCCATCTTGAGGTCACACTGGAGGGCAGGGAAGTGGACCCGGTGGGCTATCTGCCTCAGTATTAAAAAGAACGCACCCGGACCATGTCCGGGTGCGTTCATTTGTCAAAAAAGCCTCGCAGAGTTTCGCCGCCGCCAGCGGCGAAAGAAAGTGAAATCGTTTTCTCCGGCGACATGTGCGTCGGAGAAAACACAGCTCAGCCTGCAAACGTGCGAGTTGTCCGCCGCAAGCGGACAAAGAGTGCGCTGCAGCAGGCTGCATCCATCTCGAAAAAGTGGCGAAGCCACTTTTTCGACAGTCTCAACGCACCCGGACAGTTGTCCGGGTGTGCTTGCTTACATAGGGCACAGAGTGCGCAGAATGTTGTCCGCAAAGCGGTCCAGTCGTGTCTGGATCCCAGGCAGGGCCAGGGCCGCGCCGGGGTCGTTGGCCGTTTCGATCAGGGCGAATTGGCCGGGCAGGTGGAAGGATTTATTCATGTTCAGGGCGCTGATGAGCTGCCGGGCCACGATGTCGCCCCCGGAGTAGCCGGAGACCACGATGGCGAACAGGGCCTTGTCGTAAAAGCGGGTCTGCCGGAACAGAGCGGTCAGCCGGTTGACAAAAGCGGTGAGGTTGGCGGAGATGGCATCGTTGTAGTTGGGGCAGACCATCACGATGGCGTCTGCCCGGCGCACGGCGGGATAGACCTCGTTTTGCATCACGCCGCCGTAGAAGCAGCCGCCCTTTTCTCCGAAATGCAGACAGGTGGTATAGGGGCAGCCGGAACAGTCGGACAGGGTACCGTTGCGCAGCCCGATCTCCGTCACCCGGCAGCGGCCGCCAAGGCGCGCCTTTACCTGCTCCCACAAATCCAGCGTGTTGGACACATGGTGGCTGGAGGCGTGGAGGACCAGCAGCTCGGGCTGTTCCCTGCGGGTGGGTGTAAAACCCAGCAGCCGCTGCACAAGCTCCGCCGCCGCGGCCAGATATGCCCCCTGCAGGTCGGTGGACAGGTTGGCGGCCTGGATCCGAAAGTTGGCCAGCGAGCCGGTCCCCTCCACCAGCGGGCGGCCGATGAAGCTGCAGCCGGACAGATTGGCCGCCAGCGTCAGCTCGGCGGCGGTGGATTTGGTATAGAGCTCGCCGCTGCCGTCCACGATGAGTCCGGCGGTGCAGCCGGTCAGCAGGGTGGGGTCGGAGCGCAGGGCCAGCAGCATGCGCTGGTACTCCGGATTTACACCGTGCCGACCCACCGGGACAGCGAACAGCAGGCGTTTGCCGGCCAGACCGGACAGCTCCTCTGCTCTGCTCAGGGTGTGAAGGTTAATACCTTGCGTGACGCTGAAGAGCAGTTGATCCAGCCGCTGACTGTCTGCGCTCTCATCCAACCGGGGATAGATTACGGTCAGGGACATTACAGCACTTCCTTCAGATGCTCCGCCGCATCCGTGATGCGCTCATACAGCGCGTCGGGGATGCTGGGGAGAAGCTCGGTCTCGATGCCGGCGGGGGTGTAGCGGTTTTTCACGCCCATATAGATGCCGTCCAGAAACACCGAGCCGCAGTGCCACTCCCCCCGCAGGGTCAGCAGCAGGGACAGGGCGCCGGAGGACAGGGCGGGGGCCACATAGGGTTTGAAGCCGATCTGGCGCATTTTCAGGTTGGCGGTGACGGTCAGCTCGGTCAACTGCTGGGACAGGGCGTCGTCATAGTGCTCGATGGAGTTGGCGATGGTCAGCCCCGTGCCGTGGGGGCCGAAGGAACGGCCCTCCGTCAGGAAAGAGGCAAAACGTTCGTCCCGCTTGGCATAGTATGCCGCCCGGGCGTTCATCACGCCCAGACCGAAGCCCTGCACTTGCTCGGGGCGCAGGCCCTTGCCGTCAAACACGCCGTTTTCATCCTTGTTGCTCTCCAGATAGGCGGTCTTGGCAAGGGGGTCCACGGGGTCGGACACGGCGCACCACAGGCCCTTGAAGCCTGCGTTTCGGGCCATCTTCGCGTAGTGGGTGACGATCTTTGCGTTGTTCTCAAACTGGTACATGCGCACGTCCTTTACATCCGAGCCCACAGGGGGGATGCCCTTGGAGGCCACGAAGACGAACATGTCGCAGTCAAAAAGCTTTTCAGGGGGGATGACCTCCACCTCCGGCATGGCGTCGTACTGCCAGGGCAGGGTGATCTGGCCCATCTCGAACTCCCAGCGGGCGGTGATCTGGTCGCTCAGGTCACAGATGCCAATAGACTCGATCACATCTGCGCCCAGCAGTTTCAGACCGGTGAGCAGGGTGGAGCCCACGTCGCCGATGGCCAGAACATTCACCCGCTTTTTGCCCGCCTTCGGCTCGGTGTCCAGAACGGACTGCCAGTTGGGACGGTCCATGTTCACCGCGGTCAGCTGACCCCGGGCAAGGGCGGCGGCGATGGGTGTTTCCGGCTCGGGGCAGGGCAGGCGGGATGCGTCCAGCACCTGCAGACTGTGGGGGAACTCAAGCTGACCGGGGTGGGTCACCTTGAAGCTGCCGCGGCCCAGCACCGGGTCGCCGTGGACGAGAACGTAGAGGGGAACGCCGTCCAGAGGGGCGGTTTCAGGACCAAAATCATCCAGAAGACAAGGGCTGGCAAGGTTAAGACCTTTGCAGGAATAGTAGTGATACATATGGTTACCTCACATCGGGAAAGGTGCGCATCAACAGTTCCAGATCGTTTTCCAGATAGACGGATGCGGCCAGGTTGGGGTCGTAGGATACGCATGCGCCCTTGTCGGGGCACAGGGGCAGGATGACCGCCTCGGGCAGGCGGCTGAGGGTCAGGTTGCGGGAGTAGAGCAGACGGTACTCCGTCTCCAGCACCAGCATGAGGTCCCGGGCATTTTCAAGGCAGCAGCGGGACAGCCCGAACACAGCCTGCTCCGGGCACTCGCCCCGGAAGGTGGGGGAGGCGTAGGGCAGGATGTGGTTGATACCGGGCAGCAGGCCCGGGACGGGGGCTGCGGGACGGCGCACCGTGTTGCCGCCGATGAAGGGGTAGAGGGTGGACTCCACAAACCACTGGCGCAGCCGCGGGACGAAATACACGCTGTCCACCGGGCGGCGGCGCACCTGCATCAGGTCCCGGCCGTAGCCGGACAGCACGCCCACCAGCACCGTTTTGATGGGCACATCCTCCTGCCGGAAGATGGGGTCAAGGGCGTTGATGCGGATGCCGGGGTGCATCAGGTCGTCCACAAGGATCACCGGCCGGTTGAAGGACTTGATGGTGCGGACCTGGTTGGGGATGGGGGAGTAGTGGAGAAATGCTTCGATAGAGCTGGAGTTCAGGTCTGGCTCATATACCTTGTCGGTGTGCAGGGTCTTGGTCACGGTGTTGGGCACCGCCTTGCTGCGCAGCAGCTTGCCGAAGGGAACACACATATACTCACCCAGTTGACGGGGAGTGGTGGGCGTGATGGGCACGTTGTTAATGGCCGTGATCTTTTCCAGCAGCCGGTGGTGGATCACATCGGAAGACAGGGTGAGCACCAGATTGCCCGGGTAGAGCCCGGTCACGGACTGCTGCAGCCGGTGATGGCAGCGGCGGATGGTCTTCAGCACCCGGCGGTTGTGGGAAAGGGGCTCCTGAATCGTGGTCTCCAGATTCTGGATCAGCACGGTGGGGGCGCGCATATCCACCTGGTAAAGGCAGGGAGCGTCCGCCACAGTCTGGAAGCCCTGACGCAGCAGCAGGTCATGGGTATCGCCCGGACACAGGCCGCTGTGGGGCAGGAACAGGGCGTAGACACAGTCCTCCTCCACGCACCGGGCCAGCAGCTCGCTGAGCAGCAGCTGGGCCGGGTCCTGAATGTGCCGGTCGTCCTCCACCTGCACGGCGGTGATGAGCAGTACGGTGCCGGCCGCATTCAGACGGATACGCTGGGCAAGCTCGGCGTTTTTCAGGGCGGAGAACAGCTGGGCGGAGGAGAGGGTGCGGTAGCTGACCCAGCCGGCCAGCCGGTTTTTGTGTCCGGTGTCCCGCAGCACCAGCAGGCTGTCACCGTCCCGTTCCATGGCATGGCGCAGGGATTCCCGGTCGGGCCGGGCGGCGGTCACTTCGTCCAGCAGGTCCCTGTTGGGCCGGTCTGCCCACAGGAAGTGGGCTGCGCCCGCACCCAGCACGGGTTTGTTCTGGGCATCCCGCAGATACAGGCCGTTCTGATAGATGAAGTCCTGGATCACAGGGTCGATAAAGTTGGAGATGTCCCGGTTCAGATCCACGTTTTCGCGGATACGGGTGGAGCTGATGTCCTCCAGATGGGGGGGGAGCTGCAGCTGAATGACGTCGCCGGTGATGGGGGACAGGTCGGGCTGCACATCCCCGGGGCGGCGGAAAATAATGTGGTTCATGGAGTGGATGGACCAGTCGGAGGGCTGAGCCTTATAGGAGGAGGCGTTGAGCACCACGTCGCTGCCCACCACCATATAGACCTGCCGGCCGGGGAAAATGCTGCACAGGCGGTGCAGGTCGTCGGGGTTGGCGATGTTCACGGGAATGTTGTCCGGGAACAGGTGTACATGGAAATCACCTGCCACCGACATGCTGACGATCTGCCGGCGGATCAGATGGGGCTGGGCCTTTTTGGACCAGGAAAATTCATCCACGGCCAGATACACTTCAAAGCCCATGTCCCGGATGGCCTGCACGATGCCCTTGTGAGACAGGGTGAAGGGGTCAAAGGTGCCGGGGAAGAAGGCGATCCTGCGGGGGGCGCAGAAGGACATGGGGCCGTGATCCAGCCGGTACAGGGACAGGAAACGGTAGATGTGAGACAGGGCGGAGGCCCGGTAGAAGAAGGTCAGCCGGTCATCCTGTGGGGTGCGCTGAAGCAGGAACAGCAGCTTTTGATAGATGAGGGAGAACAGACGGGTCTTCTCCTCCAGCGGCAGCAGGGGGCTTTCAAACAGGTGCTTGCCGACCACCAGCATGGCCTCCTGCCGCACGCCCTCCCGGTAGTGGGCCAGACCCTGCAGCAGCATGCCCAGCAGCTCCTGACGGCGGGCTTCATACACCTCGTCAGACTCGGGGAACCGCTGGCGGTATGCGGGGTAGTGCTGCAGCAGCACACCCACAGTGGACAAAGCAACGGAGACGACGCTGTCGATGGGGTTGCCCAGCAGCTTTTTCAGAGTGACGATCTGCTCGTCAAGTTCGGTGGGGTGGAGATACAGGGCCGCTTCGCCCAGATAGTCGGGGATATACTTGGAGATCTCGTACTGGCCCATCTCAAGGCCCTTGCCCAGCTCCACGATCACCTCGTTGCGCTGTTCCCGGCGCAGCAGGGGCATCAGGTGTGCCAGGGCACGGCCCGCGTCATGGCGCACCACCACCCGTTCAGACACCTTGACCAGATTGGAAAGGTGGGTGGCGATGTGCAGAATGTGGTCGTGCCTGCCGTGCTCCACCTGATCCACCAGCAGCTCGATGCCGATGGTCTTGATCAGCCAGGGGGTGGCGGTTTTCAGGTTGTTCAGGAACACATCGCTGACGATGTCCTGCTTGTAAAGCAGAGCCTCGTGCAAAGCGGTGTCCTCGCCGGAGGTCTGCAGCAGTTTGTACTGCAGGAACACAAGGGTCAGGTCCGAGCCCATTTCCACGCTGCGGGCGATGTCCGCGATACGGCGGCTGGGGGGGAGCTCGTCGGGCAGATAGGTGCTCAGAGTCAGCAAAAAGCGCAGAGCGGCCACCTGCAGACGGGACTCGCCGGAGTGGGAGAAGTGTGCGGCGAACTCGATCAGTTCGTCCAGTGTATGGGCGTTGTAGTAGTCCGGGGGCAGGTAGCGGATGGCATCCAGCAGAGTGAATGCGGTGTCGGCCTCCATGCGCTCGGGGTGGACATAGTACTTCAGCAGTGCGCCCACGAAGCGGTCAAAGTCCTCGGCCCGGCAGTTGTCCAGAAGGGAGCCCACCACCAGCTTCAGGGTATAGCCGATATGGCTGCGCTGGGGCAGGGTGGTCTTGTGGTCGGGGAAGATGAGCTTGTCGAGATACTGCTCCCACAGGGTGAAGGGGACCTGCTCGGCGGGGTCGGCCTGTGCGTTGGCGGGCAGCTCCTTGCGGTAGACCAGATGGAATCGGGCGATGATCAGACCGATCAGGGCGGCGGCCTGACGGCGGATATCACCTTCCCGGTGGACCAGCAGCTCGTAGAGGAAGGCGAGAGCCTGCTGCTTCTGGCGGGCAGACAGATAGGTGAAGTATTCCTCAAATACGTTCAGGTAGGCGCGCAGCTGCTTCCAGTCCTTGGCCGAGCGGGCGGCCTCGATGATGTTGCCGAACTGGCGCTCGCTGCTCAGAGCGTGCATCAGCTCCAGATTGTGCTCCACTGCCATCAGTGTGATGGACTGGATCATCTCGTCCGGGGTCATGAGGGAAGCGTCCTTGACAGGGACGGGGGCGGGGCAGCTGCCCGACAGTTCCACATCCACCCCAAGGCGGCGCATATAGTCCTCAAAGTCGTGAAGCTTGCCGTATACAAATTCATAGCGGCGGCGCTTGGCGTCGTCCACATTGTCCAGCTTGTTCAGGATGATCCGGAAGGACTGTTCCAGCGGGTAGATGACGCTGATCTCATTGCCCTGAGCGTCCCGTTCCTGCTTGGAGCGGAAGTCGGCGTAAATCAGGCACAGGGACTCCACGGACAGGGACTCCAGCTCCAGATCCCAGGTGGAGTGGTTGGAGGCGATGTGACTGATGCCCTCCATATTCCGCTCCAGCAGCCACTGATCGGTGTAGTAGTAGTGCAGGTAGGGTACGCGCTCGCCGGGGCGGCAGCCGTACTTGCCCAGGTCGTGGGCGGCTGCAGCGGCGGAAACCAGAGCGGGATCCACGCTGACTCCGGCCCGGCGCAGACCGTCGGCCGCGCAAACGGCGATGTGGTGTACGCCGGCGATATGGTTCAGTGTGCGGAAGGGGGTGACTTCGTTGCCCAGACGCATCAGTTCGTACACGTATTCCTGACGCAGGGCGGCGAGAAAGCGGAGGTATTCCTTGCCGTGGTCGCAGGTGCGGGCCTCATCCTCGGAAAGGAAGAGAAAGTCGTACGCACAGTCAAAAGGCAGCGCCTGCCGCTCCTGCTCAAAAAGGACCTGCATTGCGGTCAGCAGCAGGTGAGCACCCTCTGCATAGGCGGCCGAATCCGGAGCGAAGTCGGCATCCGGGAACATGAGGGAGCGGGCATAGCGGTGACAGAAGGACAGCCAACCGTCTTCCGGTTCGGGGGAGATCCGGGGCAGAATATCCCCACACAGCTCCAGCACCCGGGCGCAGGTCAGCCGGCTGCGGATGGGCAGCAGCTCCTCCAGACCCTGTGTCCATGAGGGGGTATGCAGCAGGGTCTGAGCGGATTTTTTGCTGGGAGCAAAGGGCAGACGCCGGGAGGCAAGCCGTTCAGCCACCAGTGAGGTGACCTGCCGTATAAGCTTGTCGTGCATAAGAGCACCGCCTTTCCATGATACGCGGAAAAAAAGACAATAATACAGTTTAATATTTTAACACAGAACATACATACAGGCAAATGAAATGTTGGATATTCTCCTGCCCACAGACATATTTTGCTTGTCAAAAATCGGGGGATGGATATAATAGAGGAAAGGAAACAAAACTGTTGTCAGGAGGGGCGAAATGGAACAGCGGATCATTGTATTGGGCACAGGGCCTGCCGGTCTGGCGGCTGCCATTGCTGCCCGCAGCCGCAACAAGGAAGTTCTGGTCATTGGTGCTGCCGGGCAGGACAGCCCTCTGGCCCGGGCGGAGCGGGTGGACAACTACCCCGGGCTTCCCGGCCTGACGGGAATGGAACTGCTGCACGTGATGGAAGAGCACGCAAGAAGCATGGGGGCACAGATCGTGACCGCCCGCGTCAACGCGGCCATGGGTTGGGGCGGCATGGTTTCCCTGACCGCAGGCAGCGATGTGTATCAGGGCGGTGCCCTGATCCTCGCCCCGGGCGTTGTGCGTGCGGCCAAGTTCCCCGGCGAGGAGCGGCTGCTGGGTCGGGGCGTAAGTTACTGCGCTACCTGCGACGGCATGCTGTACCGCAATAGGCGGGTGATGGTAGTCGGCCGAACCGCGGATGCGCCCCAGGAGGCGGCATTCCTGCGCTCCATCGGCTGTCAGGTCAGCTACGTCAGTGCCCAGCGTCCGGAACAGCTGGCGGATGGGATCAACTACATCCCCGCGAGCCGGCTGGAGGTGCTGGGAGAGCAGACGGTGAGCGGTTTGCTCATCAACGGCGTGGAGCACCCCTGCGACGGTGTGTTCATCCTGCGCCGGGCGGTGGCCCCCGCCGACCTGCTGCCGGGACTGAAGGTCACGGACGGCTGTGTTGACGTGGACAGAGGCATGGCCACCAACATAGAGGGCGTTTTTGCCGCCGGTGACTGTACGGGAACTCCCTATCAGGTGGCGAAGGCCGTGGGCGAAGGGCTGGTGGCCGGCGAGCACGCGGCGGAATATCTGGATACAAAAGTAAAATAAGGAGGAAATCAATATGACGGTGCATTTTAACAAGGAAGGCTTCGACAAGGCGCTGGCCGGCGGTCAGCTGATCATGGTGGACTTCTGGGCCGACTGGTGCGGCCCGTGCAAGATGCTCTCACCGGTGATCGAGGGGCTGGGCGACGAGTACGAGGGCAAGGCCATCGTGGGCAAGATCAATGTGGACGACGAGCAGGAGCTTGCCATCCGCTACGGGGTCATGTCCATCCCCACCGTGATCTTCTTCAAGGACGGACAGGAAGTGGCCCGCAAGGTGGGCGTGATGCCCGCAGGCGAGTTTACCGCCGTACTGGACAATTATCTGGGCTGAAAAAGAATGGGCGCCGCAAAGCGGCGCCCATTCTTTTTTGCCTGTTTACTTGAAGAACTTTTTGATCAGCCACAGCAGCAGGCAGCCGCCGGCGATACCGCCGATCAGGCCGCCGATGATGCCGGAGAAGCCGATGCCCAGCAGACCGAACACGTAGCCGCCCAGCCAGCCGCCCACAATGCCGACGAGGATGTTGCGCAGCAGGCTGCCCTCGTCCTTCATGATCTTGCCGGCGATCCAGCCGGCCACCGCGCCGAGAATGATACTGATAATAATGTCCATACTGTGTGCCTCCTTAAAATTTATTTGCTGTTTTTATTATAAATCAGAGCGGCAAAAAAAGCAATGAGCAGTTGTGAGGACAACAACACTCCAAAAAAGACAGATAAGTGGTTGGCGGCACTTGAAATTCCGGCCCCGTTCGTTTATAATACTCAAATGTGTACCCAAATGGCGGCTTTGGCCGTGTAAACGGCTGCAAGCCGAAGTTTTGAATACAGGAAGTGTTTAAATTGAAGTACGACTTTACCGCTATCGAGAAAAAGTGGCAGACGAAGTGGAAAGATGAAAAGACCTTCTCCTGCGCCACCGGAGATACCGCCAAGCCCAAGTTCTACGGTCTGGTGGAGTTCCCCTATCCCTCCGGCAACGGCCTGCACGTGGGTCATGCCCGCCCCTACACTGCCATGGATGTGATTGCTCGCAAAAAGCGCATGGACGGTCAGAATGTGCTGTTCCCTATCGGCTTTGACGCCTTCGGCCTGCCCACGGAGAACTATGCCATCAAGAACCACATCCATCCCGCGCAGGTGACGAAGGACAACATTGCCAACTTCACCCGTCAGCTGGAGATGCTGGGCTACTCCTTCGACTGGGACCGCGTGGTGGATACCACCGACCCCGACTACTACAAGTGGACCCAGTGGATATTCCTGCAGCTGTGGAAGAAGGGTCTTGCCTATAAGTCCACCATGCCCGTGAACTGGTGCACCAGCTGCAAGTGCGTGCTGGCCAACGAGGAAGTGGTGGATGGCGGCTGCGAGCGCTGCGGCAGCCCGGTCATCCGCAAGGAGAAGAGCCAGTGGATGCTGAAGATCACCGCCTATGCCCAGCGCCTGATCGACGATCTGGACGAGGTGGACTTTATCGAGCGTGTCAAGGTCCAGCAGAAGAACTGGATCGGTCGTTCCACCGGCGCTGAGGTCACCTTCAAGGCCACCACCGGTCAGGACATCGTGGTCTTCACCACCCGTCCCGACACCCTGTTCGGTGCCACCTACATGGTCCTGTCTCCCGAGCACGAGCTGATTCGCAGCTGGCTGGACGGCGGCAAGCTGGCCAATGCCGACGAGATCCGCGCCTATCAGAAGACCGCCGCCTCCAAGTCCGATCTGGAGCGTACCGAGCTGAACAAGGACAAGACCGGCGTGTGTCTGGACGGTGTGGCGGGCATCAACCCCGTCAACGGCAAGCAGATCCCCATCTTCATCTCCGATTACGTTCTGGCTACCTACGGTACCGGCGCCATCATGGCCGTTCCCGCCCACGATGACCGCGACTGGGAGTTTGCCAAGAAGTTCGGCTGCGAGATCATCGAAGTTGTTTCCGGCGGTGAGGATGTACAGCAGGCCGCCTTTACAGCCAAGGACGAGACCGGTATCATGGTCAACTCCGAGTTCCTCAACGGTCTGACCGTGAAGGACGCCATCCCTGCCATCACCAAGTGGCTGGAGGAGAAGGGTATCGGCGAGGCCAAGGTCAACTACAAGCTGCGCGACTGGGTTTTCTCCCGTCAGCGCTACTGGGGCGAGCCCATCCCCATGATCTGGTGTGACAAGTGCGGCTGGCAGCCTGTGGACGAGAGTCAGCTGCCCCTGCTGCTGCCCGAGGTGGAGAGCTACGAGCCAACCGACGACGGAGAGTCTCCCATTTCCAAGATGACCGACTGGGTGAATACCACCTGTCCCTGCTGCGGCGGCCCCGCCAAGCGCGAGACCGATACCATGCCTCAGTGGGCCGGTTCCAGCTGGTATTTCCTGCGGTATATGGACAACCACAACAATGATCAGCTGGTCAGCAAGCAGGCTGAGAACTACTGGGGTCCCGTGGACTGGTACAACGGCGGTATGGAGCACACCACCCTGCATCTGCTCTACAGCCGCTTCTGGCACAAGTTCCTCTACGACATCGGCGTGGTCTCCACCAAGGAGCCATACGCCAAGCGCACCTCCCACGGCATGATCCTGGGCGAGGGCGGCATCAAGATGTCCAAGTCCCGGGGCAACGTGATCAACCCCAACGATATTATCGAACTGTACGGTGCGGACACCATGCGCACCTACATCATGTTTATCGGTGACTTTGAAAAGGCCGCTGCCTGGTCTGCCAACGCCGTCAAGGGCTGCAAGCGCTTCCTGGACCGCGTGTGGAATCTGGCCACCGAGCAGGAGCATGCCGGCGATGAGTACTCCAAGGCAAACGAGTCCGCCATCCATAAGGCCATCAAGAAGGTGTCCGAGGACATCGAGGCCATGAAGTTCAACACTGCCATCGCTGCTCTCATGGCGCTGGTCAATGACTTCTACGCCAACGGTGCAAGCCGCGGCGACATGAAGGCCCTGCTGCTGATGCTGTCCCCCTTTGCCCCCCATATGTGCGAGGAGCTGTGGGAGATGGCCGGCTACGGCGGCGAGGTCTGCCTGCAGGCCTGGCCCGAGTACGACGCGTCCAAGACCGTTTCCGCCACCGTCCAGATGGCCGTTCAGGTCAGCGGCAAGGTCAAAGCCAACATTATTGTGCCCGCCGACAGCGGTGACGAGGACATCGTGGCTGCAGCTTTGGCCGACCCCAAGGTCGCCAAGCTGGCTGAGGGCATGACCCTTGTCAAGTCCATTGTTGTCAAGGGTAAGCTGGTCAGCCTGATTTTCAAGCCGCAGGTATAAGCCCTTGACAACGGCCGCGCGAAGGCGCGGCGCGCCGGGTGGCGCGCAAATTCGCAGCGAAGCGGAGAATTGCGCAGGGCGAATTTATTTCGCCCGAGCATTTAAAATGAATTGGGGTCCCCGCGAAATATATTTCGTGGGGCGGTCAAGGGCAAGCTGGTCAGCCTGATTTTCAAGCCGCAGGCATGATTTTTCCGTTTTGGAAGAATGTTTTTGGTTATTCATAAAAATTTCAAAACTTTATTTCAAAACCGTCCTTGACAAGGGGACAGATATTGCATATAATAATTTACTGTTAAAGCCATAAATATGGCCCTTTCATGATGGAGAACGCTCCGTTATGTCGGAGGGAGGGATATAGTCAATGTCGGAAGTCCGTGTTAGAGAAAACGAGTCTCTGGAAAGCGCCCTGAAGCGCTTTAAGCGCAGCTGCGCCAAGTCTGGTGTGCTGGCCGAGGTCCGTAAGCGCGAGCATTACGAGAGCCCCAGTGTCAAGCGCCGCAAGAAGTCCGAAGCTGCCCGCAAGAATCGCAAGAAGTTCTATTGATGAGCTGAAAGAACGCCGCAACGTATGTTGCGGCGTTCTTTGCTTGTCCCAAAAAGAAAAAATTTAAAAAGATGAAAAATATAATTGACAAATGGAATCCTATCTGTTAAGATATCACTTGCGCTGAGGCGAATGCCGATGAGGCGTGACATATGGGGGTATAGCTCAGCTGGGAGAGCGCTTGAATGGCATTCAAGAGGTCAGCGGTTCGATCCCGCTTATCTCCACCAAGAGGACATCCAATCGGGTGTCCTTTTTTTGTTGCCATTTCAACCTAAAAACAAGGTGATATTCTGCAATATCAATTATTTTCTGAACTTTTTAATTGTTTCCAATATTGCCCCTGAAACTCCAAATGCAGTTTTGACCCAGAACTACAAGGAGAAAACATTTTGGATCTGATGGGAAGCCATATGGGAATCCCATGTGGCTCCCACCAATCCCTTAGGGGTAGCCTATTTGAAATCATCATATCAAATAGAAAACCAACAAACAAGGGGTGCGTAATCGCGATCACGCACCCTTAGGGCTTTATGGGAGGGATAGATATTAGTTGCTGTTCAGGAGAAGGATTAAATAGCAATCCCCAACTTCTTAGCGATGTTTATCTATGCCTTTAGAATGGGAGCAGAATTCACACTTGACCTATTCCCAGGAAGAAACTACGGGTTGCCACTCAGTTTTAGGTAACTCAGTGGGGAGCGCTCCGGCGCTCCCCACTTTCTTTTTGTATATTGGACAGTTACCGGCTGATACCGGACAGAAAATTATATTTTCTTTTGAAGTGCACTTTCAAAGGAGGATATGATAAGTATGCAGATTAGTGAAATAAGTGTGTATATTTAGTTCAGTTCTTTTTCTGTGACGCAGTTATTCTTTATGTCGCTCACAAGGGCGGTAAGCGCATCAAGAACGCGGGGGCGAATATCGCCGCCGACGAGGGCAAGCATAATATCGTCTCCGGTGGAAAGGGTGCCTTCGTTGAGCCACACGCGGACATAATGTATGCCGGGCATGCTCTTTGCAGCGGCAACAGCGGCATCGAGCTTTTCTCTGTCGTAGCTGAATTCCATGCCTGTTACAGGGGCGGATTCTATCCCGTCCCGCACCTGTGCTTTGGCGGTGCCGCGGACGGTCCCGTTATGGAAAAGAAACATGCCGCACTCCTTTGCACATGGGTCTTCTTTGGCTTCCTTCAGCCACGCATCAAGGGAGGGAGCTTTTTTTGCGGGGATACGTACCCGGCCGGCACAGTCGGCAGAACCCTCGCTTCTGAGCATTTCAACGCCGTGTTTTACAGGCTTTAACACCGCAAAGATGTTTTCTCGCGCGGCTTTTTCGCTGCCCGGGAGATTGATGATCAGGGACCTGCCCCTTATGCCCGCAAAAGAGCGGGAAAGACAGCCCATTGGCGTTATGCGCATGCTTTCGGCCCGCATGGCCTCGGGAATGCCCGGTGCCTCACGCTCGATGAGCTCTTTGGTGGCTTCCGGGGTGATATCTCTGGGAGAAAAGCCCGTTCCGCCCGTGGTGAGCACCAGATCTGCTTTCAACACATCGCAGCACTCTATCAGCTGCTTTTTTATCAGTTCCACCTCGTCGGGAACGATGCTGTAATGACAGATATCCCAACCGTTATCCTCCAGAATCGCGCAAAGGGAGGGGCCGCTGGTATCCTCGCGCTCTCCCCGATAGCCTTTATCGCTTACAGTGATCACTGCCGCAAGATAGGGCATATTCATTCCTCCCTTGTAAAATCGCCGTGGACCCCGCCTGTCTTGGACAAAAGCCGGATGTCCGAGATGACCATATCTTTCTGGACCGCCTTGCACATATCGTAAACCGTGAGCGCGGCGGCGGAAACGGCGGTAAGAGCCTCCATCTCCACCCCCGTTTTGCCGTCGCAGGAGACGGTGGCGGTGATGTTGACACAAAGGCGCTGCTCATCCAGACTGAGGCTCAGATCGATCCCGCTTACGGGGATGGGGTGGCACATGGGTATGATATCAGGGGTGCGCTTGGCGCCCATGATCCCTGCGATCTGCGCAACGGTCAGCACATCGCCTTTTTTCATGCCGCCCGTTTTGATGAGGTCGAATGTGCCTGCGTTAACAAGAACCCTCGCGGCGGCAACGGCGGTTCGGTGGGTAATATCTTTTTCGCCCACATTTACCATTCTGGCCCGTCCCTCGGCATTGAAGTGGGTAAAATCCTGTGTGTTCTGCATGATAAACTCCGTGATCCCTTCTATGTCTTCAAAGGTGAATATTGGTGTATCCGTAACGATATCTTCATCCGTGACGATGGCGATATACCGTTCGGGGGAGTGCACCAGCCCTTTTCCGCAGGCCTTTCTTGACAGGCCGATCTGCTTGACATTGCTGTGTTTATAGCCCTCTACCAGTATGATATCCACGCTATGTATGTTTTTTAGAATGTCATCAAGAGTCAAAGTGCGCTGTTCGATACAGGCGGTCTTTTCCTCCGAGTTTATCACGGTAACTTCCGCTCCCGCCTTTGCATAGCGGTAGGAATCCTTACCCTCGTGGTCGATTTCGAAGCGGTGTCCGTCGTGCTTGATAACGGCGACCCTTACGCCCAAGCTCTTAAGGCGAATAACAATTTTTTCGATCAGGGTGGTCTTGCCCGTGCCCGAATAGGCGGCAAAACCTATAACAGGTATGTTGTCCACATTAGCCTCCTATCTTGTTCATGCTTCTGCCTGCGCGGCTTGCGCTTTGGGAAGAAAGCTCGCAGTGCATCTCCGGCTTGCTCATGATGGCGCGCCTGAATTGTTCAGTCATATCCTCGTAGGAGAGCCCCTTTACACAGAACTCGTCACGGGAGTGCAGACAGGGCTTGATGTGCCCGTCGGCGGTGAGGCGGATCCTGTTGCAGGCGGCACAGAAATGGTCGCTGATGGGGCTGATAAGTCCGATGTTGCCCATGGCGCCCGGAAGCTTATACAGCCTTGCAACACCTCCGTCATGCGCAGCAGGGACCAGATCCTCCAACACATCGGTAACCGTTGAGCAGGGAATATACGCCGAAGTGTCAAATCCGTTGCCCTCGTACATGGGCATAAGCTCGATAAAGCGGACATCCACGGGGTATTTGCGGGTGAGCCCGGCAAGGGCGGGGATCTCGTCGTCGTTGAAGCCGCCGATGAGCACCACGTTGATCTTCACCTTTTCAAAGCCCGCCGAAAGAGCGTGATCCAATCCGCGAAGGGCAGCTTTCAGTTGTCCTGTGCGGGTGATATAGGCGTATTTTTTCTCGTCGAGGGTGTCGAAACTTAAGTTGACGCGGCGTATGCCCGCATTTTTTAAGTCTGCGGCGAACTTGGGCAGCAGGATGCCGTTTGTGGTCATGCACACTTCGTCAATACCCTGCGTGGAAGCGGTCTTTTCGCAGATGGAGAGGATGTTTTTCTTTACAAGGGGTTCTCCGCCCGTGATGCGCACTTTGGATATTCCCAGAGAAGCGGCGGCTGTTACCGCCATGATGGTCTCTTCCTCGGTGAGCACATCTTTGTGGGGCTTTTTACAGATGCCGTCTTCGGGCATGCAGTAGCGGCACCGCAGGTCGCAAAGCTCGGTGACAGACAGCCGCAGATAATTTATTTTTCTTCCGAATCCGTCGATCATATCAATACCTGCCGAACGTACAGTTTGGATAATGGCACGCGGCGCACAGCTGACAAAGTCCGCCGTCCGCTAATTTTGCAAGGTCTTTAAACGTAAGCTTTTCATCGGTGAACAGCTGGGGCAGCAGAACATCCAGCACGGTAGTGGGCAGGCTTACGGCTGCTCCCGGAACGCCAAGCACGGGAATATCACCGATATACGCAACAAGGGTCATATTCCCCGGCTGAGAGGGAACGCCGTGGGTGATGATTTCGGCGCCCAGCTGTTTTACGGCGGCGGGGGTCAAATCGTCGGGATCCACAGACATCCCGCCTGTGAAGATGAGCATATCGGCACCCATGGACAGTTGCTTTTTTGCGGCGCTGACGATCATCTCCAGATCGTCGTCACAGATGGTCACATCCACGATCTCGGACGGGAAAGCGCTCATCTTTTTCCTTATGACGGGCTCGAATTTATCGGTTATCCTGCCGGAATACACCTCGGAGCCGGTTATGATAACGCCAATTCTTTTGTGCTTGTAGGGCAGCAGTTTTATGAGCGCTTTGTGGGCGCACAGCGCTTCGGCCCGGGCAATATTTTCCTCCCTGGTGACCAGGGGAATGATGCGCATGGATGCCAGCCGCGCACCCGCCTCAACGGGATAGTGGTCGGGCAGCGTTGCGATGGTGATGTCGCCTATGTTGTTGATCTCGGTCAAAAGGGCGGTATCGACCCGCAGCATTCCGCGCACGTCCGCCATTAAAAGCACCTTGCCCTCGGAGGGGGCGGTGTAGTGCGCGCCGCTGACGGGGCACATTGCCGCCATGCGCAAAGCGGCATCTTCCTCATGCACCTCACCTGCGTTTTCCTCCCAGATAAACACGGTGCGCTTTCCCAGGTCCAGAAGTTTGGGGATATCCTCTTCGGTGATGACATGGCCGCGCTGGAAGGCCGCGCCTTTGAAGCCGTCCACCATTTTTGTGATGTCGTGGCAAAGTGCCATGCCGACTGCATGTTCAACATTGATTTTTTTCATACCGTAAATCCCTTTAAGACCGTGCCTGCCCTCAGTTTGTCGCTGCCTGCGGGCACGATGGCAAATACATTGCAGCCGATCATGCTGCTGATGATCACGTTTCCCTGCTCGCTTGGGATGTGCATTTTCACACAGCCGTCCGTAAGGTCGAGCCTGCCCCGGAGAAAACGCGTGGCCTTGCTCTTTTTGTTGAAATCCTCGGCCAGTATCACATCGAAAAGCTGATGCTCAGGATGCTTGATGCCGCAGAGCTTTTTAAATGCGGGGAGCGCCACAGCGCACAGATTGGTGACCGAAGAGGCGGGGTTGCCCGAAAAACCCAGAACGAGCTTGCCGTCTTTCACGCCGTAGGCACAGGCCATGCCCGGCTTGATGTTAACGCCTTTGACAAGGATATCCACGCCGGACTGCTCCATGGCGGCGGGGGTGAGATCGTAATCACCCACGGAAACGCCGCCCGTTAAAACCACGGCAGCGCAGTGGCTGAGCGCAAGGTCGATCAGGCGGGAGATATCGCCCACATCGTCATGGGCGGTGCCGAAATACTTTGTGTCGCAGCCAACGCAGGAAAGCGCGGCAGAGATGGCGTATCGGTTGGAGTTGTATATGCCGCCTGCGGGCAGGGGCCGGCCCGGCTCGGTGACCTCGTTTCCGGTGGATATAATGCCGACAAGAGGCTTTTTATAAACAAGGACTTCCGCCATTCCCAAAGACGCCAGCGTGCCGGAAAGACCGGTATCGATCACGGTGCCTTCTTCGGCGAGGATCTGCCCCTTTTTGACGTCTTCGCCTGCCAGCACGATGTTTGCGCCCCTTTTGACCGGCGCGTACAGCGTGACCGTTTCATCGGTAAAGGAGGTTTCCTCGTACATGATCACCGCGTCGGTGCCAGCGGGGATGGGTGCGCCTGTGAGCACCTTGGCAGCAAAACCCGAAGATACGGGCAGAGAGGGCACCGCCCCTGCGGCGATTTCTTCGGTGATCTTTAACGTAACGGGACAGTCGGATGATGCCGCCCGCACATCATCGCTGCGCAGAGCGTAGCCGTCATAAGGGGAGCGGTCAAAGGGCGGGACGTTGTCAAGTGCTACAAGGGGTTTGGCAAGCACCCTGCCGGCGGCCTTGTCCAGACTGACGGTTTCCGTGTGCGGGGTGCGGGCGATTTTAAGCAGCAGGCCGGAAGCCTCGTAATACTCTGTTACGGTGTTCATGGCTTATCCTTTCAGCAAAATGATCTTTTGCGGCTCGATGGAGATATCAATTTCATCGGCGGCGATGCTCTGCCACTCTGCCTTGCTGCAGACGACACCGATGGGAATACAATGGCAGGGCGCCTGAAGCGGTCTTAACATGACCGTGTAGGAGAACGGATTTTCTGTGACAGAAACAACGTTGCATTTAAAAGTGTTGTCCCCCCGGGAGCCGAAAGCAATATCGTGCATTCTGATGCCGACATGATCGGCTTCGGCGTCCTCCGCACTCAGTTCGATGCCCCAGTCTTCGGCGAATATACGGCCGGCAGAAAGACGTCTGATACGGGAGATGTTTTTGCAGCCCGTGAGCATTGCGGCGGTTTTGGTAACAGGGGAGGCAAAAATCTGCTTTTTTTCGCCGATCACATCGATGCTGCCGTTATTCATGACCGCCACGGTGTCGGCTATCCTGTAAACTTCATCCCGGTCGTGGGAGACGAAGATCACGGTCTTGGAAAGCTTTTTTAAGATGTCAGCAACCTCCTGCTCCAGACGGAACCTTAAATGGCTGTCCAGCGCGCTGAAGGGCTCGTCCAGAAGCAGGATGTTGGGCTTTGAAACCAGTATTCTTGCAAGGGCGGTGCGCTGCTGCTGACCGCCCGAAAGCTGGTGGGGATAGTGATTGATCAGTTCTTTCAGACCGAAGCTATCAATGACCTCTTGGGTGATGCGCTCGCGTTCGGCGGGGTCTTTCTCCCGTTTTGCGCCCATGCGGATATTCTGCAGGACCGTCATGTTGGGGAAAAGAGCATAGTTCTGAAACAGGATCCCCGTGCGGCGCGCCTGTGCGGGCAGGTTGATATGCTTTTCCGAATCGAAAAGCGTGACGCCGTCGAGCACGATTCTGCCGCGGTCGGGCTTAACGATGCCTGCGATGCAGTTTAATGTCATGCTCTTGCCGCAGCCCGAGGCGCCCAGCAGCGCGAGGATCTCGTTTCCTGCGGAAAAGTTCACCTCGAGCCTGAAATCACCGAGGGTTTTTTCTATATCAACATAGATCGACATATCATTTCCCACCTTTTACGGCTTTCGTGCGGGCTCCTTTTTCAAACAGGTTTACGGCGACCAGTACCGCAAAGGAGATGGCCAGATTGACCAGCACCCATTGAAAGGCGAGGGCGTCATTGTCCGTACACCAAAGCTGATAGACGGTGGTGGAAACGGTAGCCGTTCTGCCGGGGGTGTAGCCTGCGACCATGCTGGTGGCACCGTACTCGCCCAGGGCACGGGCAAAGCTGAGAACTGTGCCTGCCAGCATGCCCTGCCTGCAGTTGGGCATGCGGATTCGCCAGAAGATGAACGAGTTTGAAAGACCGATGGATCTGCCCGAATACGCCAACGTCTCGTCAAAGGATTCGAAGGCCCCCCGTGCCGTGCGGTACATAAGCGGGAAAGTGACGATAACGGTGGCAAATATTGCCGACCACCAGGTCATGGTGAGTCTGGTGCCAAAGATCGAAAATACAAACGCGCCCAGGACACTTTTCGGGCTTAACAGCTTTAAAAGCAGGTAGCCGATCACCGTAGGGGGGAGGACCAAAGGCAGAGTGAGGATCACATCCACGATGCCCTTTAACATTCTGGGTATCTTTGCAATATAATAAGCGGCGAAAATGCCTGCGAAAAACACGATCACCGTACTTATGAGTGATATTCGAAGTGAATTCCACAACGGGAAAAGGTCCATGATTGCGCCCCCTCTCTTAAAAATTATGCAATGGGTGTGAAGCCCACGGATTCAAATACCTGATCCGCTACGTCGCTCTTCAGGTAATTGAGAAAAGCCTTTGCGGCATCCGTGTTTTTTGAAGTGCTGAGGATCGCGGCGGGGTAGATGACCTGTCCGCACATTTCGGCAGTGGCGGTATCGACAACGGTCAGACCGGCGGAAAAGGCATCGGTCTGATAGACTGCGCCGCAATCCACTGCGGCTTCGGAAATTTTGGATATAACATCCTTTACATTAATTCCGTAAGTGATGGTTCCCGCGCTTGCCATGGCTTTTTCGTCCAGACCGCAGTAAGCAAATATCCTCTTGGTATACTCACCCACGGGAACATCGGAATTGCCCGTGGCAAACAGGATATTGCCCTTTTCCAGAGTGGTTTTAAGCCCTTTAAAAGACGTGATGCCGGAAGGGTTGCCCTCAGGAACCACGAGAGCGACCTTGTTTTCAAGAAGATCAAAACGGGAGCCGGAAAGAACAAAATCAAGCCCGTCCGTATTCACTTGGGAAGATGCGGCGATATCCAGCTGATCCATCTGCTTCTGACCGGCGGAGATGAAAATATCCGCGATGGCCCCTTCCTGAATCTGCTTTTTCAGTGTGCCGGAAGAGTCAAAGTTGAAGACGATGTTGACGTTTTCGTTGGCTTGCATGTACTTGCCGCCCAGCTCGGTGAGCGTTTCGGTCATGGAAGCGGCGGCAAAGACGATCAGTTCGGTTTGGGTATTTCCTTTTTCGGCAGCTGTGCATCCGCTGAAAAGCGTAAGCACCAGTGCGATAACGGATGCAAAGGCAACCTTTTTTTTCATGGTTCTTTTTCTCCCTGAAAAAACAAAATATCCGTCTTTTTACAGACGGATATCCTAAAACGCCCAAACAATGCAGGCGTTTTGAAGCAATGACCCGTCTCCTTTTCAAAAGGGAAGGCCAAATCGTTTCCGTATCTGACCCTGTGCTGCGCAAAAGCGCAGGACGGCTTTAAATCCGTGGCATAAATGCTTTAGGAAGAAAAGCTCGAAGACTTGTTGAACTTTGTTATAAAATTATAAGATGCGGCGGCGAAAAAAGCAATGATTTCGATGGCTTATTTTGTAACATAGCCGCTCTCTTTGACCGAAAAAAAGACTTTTAATCCCAGTTCTTCGGCGAGCATGAGGGCATCGCGGGTGATGACCGCCTTGCTCATAAGGCAGCTGATCTTACAGCGTGCGGCTTTTTTAACTGTCTGCACATTGATCCTGCCGCTGGAAAACATGACCGCACCGCGCAGGTCATAACCCGCCAGAACAGCGGCACCCACAGCCTTGTCTATGGCGTTGTGGCGGCCGATATCGGTGCGCAGAATGTGCCAGCCATCTCCTTTTATTACGCATTCATGGATGCCGTGGGAACGGGAATACTTGTCCGAAGCTTCGTTAAAAAGTTCGAGCATCTCCTCGGTGGAGGCACTTGTTCTGCACGGCAGACGGAGTTTTTCCGGCTCAGCGGGAAAAGCGCAGGCGCCTTTCACAGCGGCAGTATGACCGTCCCGTGACACCTCCACGGAATCTGCGGCATATCCCTCGGTCAAAAGCCAGCCCGCACAAAGCTCGCCCAGTGCGCAGGGACTGCACACAAAGGAATGGAGAAGCGCATCTCCACAGTAAAGGTTAAGCGTGTGCTCCTCGTTCAGCACAACGGGGGTGGGCCGGCTTGCCCCGTATGAAACGGCTGAAAGCACAAGCTCGGTCTCGTCGGGTCTGTTTTCGAAAAGATCTGTCAGCTGCATGCAAGCCACTCCCAAAACAAAGATCGTCAAGGACAATTGTATATTACCCTGTGTTTCCGTACTGTGTCAACCTTCGGTCGGCGATAGAATTTTCGTGCATATTTATACGTGTGTTGACTGAAATGTCTGCATGTACAAATTGATATGCGATTAAAGTTGAAGACAAACGGGGATTTGCAAAGTCAAAACAAACAAAAGTGTTGTTTTTACGTTATTTACATGATATACTTTTACCAATTGAAATGCGATATAACATACAATTGGGTAAAGGAGAGTAAGTGGAGAGCCATGAAAAACGACCATATCATCCAGTATCCCGAAGAATACAGCCATTGCATAGGCTGTTCAAGCTGCGAGCTTTTCTGTTCCCTCGTTCATGACGGCGTAACAGGCCCCTGCCGTGGCGGCATAAAGCTGGAGCTTGGCAAGCTCAGCACCCTGATGAACAAGGTCTATGTGTGCGAGCACTGCGAGGATCATCCCTGCTACGAAGCATGTCCCAAGAAAGACAGGGCCATGTGCGTGGACGAGAATGGCACCGTTTACATCAACGAGGAAGAGTGCATCGGCTGCGGCCTGTGCGCCAGAGCCTGCAAGCTCACCCCTTCCCGCATCACCATGGACAAGAAAAACCGCAAGGCCCACAAGTGTGACCTTTGCCGCACCAGAGAAGACGGACCGGTCTGCATCAAGCGCTGCCCGGTGGTGTGTCTGGGTCTTGCATCCGATCCGCTTCCCTATGATCCCGAGAAATTAGGAGGTGCAAAATAATGGCAAAAAAGAAGCTTTTTGACAAGCTGCCCTCCTGTTATGCGGGAAAGATCCTGCGGATCGACCTGACCACTAAGACCACCTCCATCATCCCCACCGAGAAGTACGCTAACGACTATATTGGCGGCCGTGCCCTGGCGAACAGACTGTATTGGGATGAAGTGAAGGACGGCAATGTTCCTGCGCTTTCCGCAGAGAACACCCTTATTTACATGAACGGTCCTATGTCCGGTACCGGCCTTCCCTATTCCGGCCGTGCAGTTATGACGGGTGTTTCCGCCAAGAACATTCCGGAACAGTATACTCATTCCTCCTGCGGCGGCTACTTTGGCACCGTGCTGAAATGGGCGGGTTACGACGGCTTTATCATCACCGGCAAGGCGGATGAGCTTACCTATGTTCTCATTGACGATGACAAGGTCTCCTTTGAAAGTGCCGAAGAACTGAGAGGCGCTTATGTTCAGGCAACACAGGAAAAGCTGTTTGAGAAGTACGGTAGAAGATCTTCCTCTCTGGTCATCGGCCCTGCAGGTGAAAACTGCTGCCGCCACGCATCCATTGTCACCCACGCCGACAGCGCATTTGCAAAGCCCGGCTTCGGTGCTGTGTGGGGCTATAAGAACCTGAAGGCGGTCGTTGCCAGAGGCACCGGCACCATTGCTCCTGCAGATGTGGACGCGGTCATGCGGATCCATGACTGGGAGGACAACCCCCCGAAGGGCAAGCCCGAAACCGGCGACTATCTCAACACCATCGAATTTGCGGAATTTTCCGGCCCCACCGAGCCTTACCGTCAGGTATTCAACTCCTGCAACCCCGCCTGTAACCACCGCTGCATGATCACCAGATGTGGCCTGACCAATCCTCTGGATCCCAACGGCGACAAGGTCTCTATGGTCGGCAAGTGCCTGGACGAGCAGATCTGCATCATGCGGGCCGACAATTTCTTTGCCTTCGGTGCGTATATCGATTTCCCCAGACAGAACAAACCCGGCAACTACAAGTGGATGTTCCCCCAGGTCGCTGATCCGGAGGATCCTCTGCTGGACGTCTATATGCAGCAGTACGATGGCAACCTGCTGAATATGTGGGGCCCGGACTTTAACTTCGGCACCATGATCAACTGGTGCTGCAATGAGTATGGCCTTGACAAGTGGGACATCGGCTTCTGGCTGTTTACCTGGATCTATCAGTGTCAGGAGGAAGGCCTCTTTGATGACGGTAAGGTGGACTTCGGCAGACCCATCGACTTTGAAGATCCCCAGTTTGCAAAGCACATTCTGGACTGCATGACCTACCGTCAGGGCCCCATGGGCGATCTGCTGGCCGAAGGCGTGGGCAGAATGATCCGTGCTCTGGGCAAGGAAAAGTACGGCGATACCCTCCGCCACGGCATCTTCACCAGAGACGGCGAAGAACGGCTCACCCCTGTCAGCTGGGAAGCCAGCTGGGGCGAACCTTCTCACTGGCAGGGCAGAGGCTTCCAGGGCTGTGAAAAGAACATCTGGGCCTCCATGAACCTGGTGAACATGATCGGTGCCCGTGACGAAGCGGGCGGCGGTCACTCCCATGACAGCTACGAGAACTACCTCACATATAAGGACGATCCCTGCCACTCGCCGCTGCTGATCAAAGCGACGATCCACAATAACCGCAGAAGCGAGATGAAAGACAGCCTCGTTCTCTGCGAGTACAAGGATCCCGATCCCGGCAGACCTAACCTGGAAGTTGAATTTATCAAGGCGGCCATAGGCGTGGACATGACCAAAGAAGAGATCGACCACATTGCTGACAGAGGTAAGCTCCTCGAAAGAGCCATTCTGATGCGTGACCATGGCAGAACCCGTGATATGGAAGTCGCTGAGGTCTATCCGTGGATGACCTACGAAGACCCGTGGGGTCAGACCGTCACCTGGGATGAATGGAACGATTTCGTGGATCTTTACTATCAGGCCTACAACTGGGATCTGGAGACCGGCTGGCCTACAAAGGAAGCTTGGGAAGATGTCGGACTGGACGACATTGCGGATTTCTTCGAAAAGGAAGGGAAGATCCCTGTCGAAAATCCCAATTATGTGAGAAAAGCCAATCCTTTTGACAGATAAGAGGAACAAAAAACGGCAATTTCAGCAAAAGACCGAGACAAGTTCTCGGTCTTTTGCTTTTTTTGTGGAGGCGGGCGGGAATCGCTGACGCTTTTCTGCCAAACCACCCCTCTACAGCCATCGCTTCGACGAAATATGGCTTTTTTCGGCATTTTATGTCGAAAAAGGTTGAACGGTGTACCACCAAAGAGGTACACTTTTCGTGATAGTATTTTGTGCAAGGAAGGCTGTGGCCTGCGGGATGGCAAGAGAGGAGGGCGGCGTTGAAGTACTTTGTGGGTGAGGTTCGCTATGAGAAAGGGCTGAGCCTGCGAAAGCTGGCGGCGAGGGCCGTGATCTCCAAAAGCTATTTGCAGCGGATCGAGGCCGGAGAAGCAACGCCGTCGCTGGAGGTAATGGTGCGGCTTGCGCGGGCGCTGGAGGTATCGCTGGACGAGCTCTATCAGCAGGAATGACAGCCTGCAAAGCACAAAAGAAAGAGAGGTGCCCGGCGTGAAGACAGATGAGACACGCGGCATAGTATTGGATCAGAAAGCCTTTGATGAGAGGATGGAGGACTGGCTCAGACGGCAGGCGGCCGGAAGTCAGGAGGCCAACAGAGCCCTTGAATGGGCCAGTAAGGCGGGGATCGCGGACGGAACGGCTCCCGGGGCATTTATGACCCGGGAGGAGACTGCAGACATGATCAGAAGGGCGCTTACATACTTTTTCGAGCGAATCGTGCAGATTCTTGAGGAAAATTGAGAGGTCTGCATAACAAAACAACAGCGGATGCGTTTTGCGCATCCGCTGTTATCTGCTCAAAGGAGGTCACCGGCCACGATCACCCGCACCTGGGCTCCGGTGGAGGCGGTGCGGTCGTAGTATATGTTCAGCGGCAGACCGGCGGAAATGGCAGAGGAGATCGCATTTTCACCGCTCAGCCACCGGTCACTGGTGGCTATGTAGACCTGTACGCGGTCGCTGACAGGGAAATCATGGCCGTTTGCGCTGGCGTACCAGTCATCGCCCTGGAGGGTGAAACAGCCGCCGTCCAGATCGGAAAGGCTGCTCAGTGGGAGCAGCGCGGTGACCCGCTGATAGCTGTCGCTGTGCCGGCCTGTGGCAATGCCGTAGAAACGGCTGGAAACGGAGGTCAGGAGGGAACACAAGAGCTTTTGGCCCGTGCCCCGGGCATTGGTCAGCGTTGCCGCAGAGGAGAAAATCGGCCGGGGAGAGGTGGCGGTCATGATGCCCTCGGAGTCGGTATAGCGCTTCAGTCTGCCGTAGTCATAGCAGTTACCGGTCACATCCTCCAGCAGGAGCAGATCCACTTTTCCTGCCCCATTCAGGCGGAAGGCTCTGACATCGGCGGAGGAAATGGTGTCGGCCCAGAACAGGGCGTCAAAATCGGTGGAGCTTTGCCCCACATCTCCGCTCAGGCTGCAGACATAGCTGCCGTTGACCGCCTCGTAGATATGACAGGAGGGAGCCAGCTCATAGCCGCCCAAAGTGCGCCGGGCGAGGTCCAGATCGCCGGGGGCGGGAGAGGTGTATGCCGAGCAGATGAACCGGTCGTCCTGTGTTGGATAGACCTTTACAAGGGTGCCGGCCAGAGAGATGTCTGCGGAGATCTCTCCGGAGGTAACGGTCAGCCCGCTTCCTGCAAGGGTGACGGACCGGCGGTCAGCGCTTAGCACGCCTACCATGCTGGCAGCGGCTGCAGAGGGAGAGACCGCGGCGGCCACCTGACAGTCATCGGTGAGCAGCAGGGTGACCCGGTCTCCGGGCCGGAAGCCGGACAGGCTGTCCCACGCGGCCTCCAGTACATTCACAGTGCAGCCGGCCACGGTGATGGTCTGTGCCCCGTCCAGAGCGGGGGAAGCGCTTTCAATGTAGCCGGTCAGACGGTGATCGCTGGTGCGCAGAGTTCCGGTGGCTTTGTCGAAATAGGCGGTGTCATAGGCCGCCAGATCATTTGCCTGTGCGGCCATGCCGTTTTTTGAGATGGAATATGGCCCGGACACGCCAAGGGAGGCTGCCAGCTCGGCGGCGGGGGTGTCGCTCCGGGCAACGGCCACCTGCTGCGCGGTTTTTGCCTTACCGGAGGAGATGTGCACGTAGGTGATGGAACCGTCCTCATCGTAGTACAGCCGGGCAAGAGAGCCCTGCAGACCGTTGGCGCGGATGTGGCCGGTGCTGCTCCATGCAAAGATCTCGTCGCCCACGATGGTGGATGTGGCACCGGGGATCTTATGCACACTGCCGTCAGTGCCGGTGATGCCGGAGGCCTTGGCAGAGGAAATGACTACATCCCGGGTGAGGGTGGAGGAGGGCATAAAGCCGACAACCTTGTCAGCACTATTGACCAGCAGATCTCCCTCACAGCCGATCAGGGCATCGGACAGGATGTTCTTCTGCGCAAAGTATTGGGTGGAAACGCCGCCGGGACCGATCACACAGGCCATGAGCAGGCCGGAGGCAGTGCCGTTACAGGCATCGGTGTCAAAGATAATGACATTTTTGACTGCAGCGGTGTCCCCAAACGTGTTGTAGAACTTGGAAGCGCCGCCTTTGGCATGGGTATTGAGGGTGTTGTAAAGCAGAATGGCGGCCTGCCCACGGGTGACGTGGTCGCCGGCGGACAGCCGCACCCCGTCGTCCAGTTCCAGCGAAGCAGCGAAGTTTACATAATCCGTCGGCCAGACCTTGCCCACATCGGCGGAGGTGTAGTTTAAGATACGCAGCAGCAGGGTAGCGGCCTGCCCGTAGGTGACGGGGTCATCCGGACCGAACCGGCCGTCACCGTAGCCGGCCAGCAGACCCTGCGAGTAGGCCAGATTGACGTAGCCCGTGTACCAGTTTCCGGGCTTTACATCGGTGAACAGGGTCTTTTGGGTGTAGGTGTTTACCTGATCCTTCAGCCCCAGTGTGTGTACCATGAGCACGCAGAACTGGGCCCGGGTGAGCCGGGTGTCGGGGGAGTAGATCCCCTCGCTGACGCCGCCCACGATGCCCATGCTCTGCAGCACGCCGGCGGCAAGGGCGGTGTCGGGGTCCGGAATGTCCCGAAAGGACACCGCCGCATTTACGGGACAAGCCCCGCACAGCACGCAGACTGTGAGTAAGATACAAAGGAGTCTCTTTTTCACAATATTACCTCCATTAATCGTAACGCAGGGCGTCGATGGGATTGAGGATGGCCGCTTTCCTTGCGGGCAGGAAACCGAAGATAATGCCGATGGCGGCAGATGCGCCGAAGGCCAGCGAGATGGAATAGAGGGTGGGCGTGACCGCCATGTTCACCTGCAGCAGGGCTTCGATCGCAACGGTAGCCACAGAGGACAGAGCGTAGCCGAAGGCGATGCCGATGATGCCGCCCAGAGCGCTGATGACCGCGGCTTCGATGACGAACTGGGTCAGGATATAGCGCTCCTTGGCGCCCAGGGCCTTGCGGATGCCGATCTCCCGGGTGCGCTCGGACACGGACACCAGCATGATGTTCATAATGCCCACGCCGCCCACCACCAGAGAGATGGCAGCGATGACGGCCAGAATGGTGATCATCACGTTGATCATTTCCTTCATGATGTCCAGGATCTGGGCCAGACTGATGACCAGATAGGCGTCTTCCGAGCGCAGGCGCTGGTACAGGGCGTTCTCCAGTACCTCGGTAGCCGAATCGGCAAGATCCTCGGAGGTGATGGTCACAAGAAAGCTGGACACCGTGCCCAGTCCGGACCGGCGGGCGGCGGTGGTGTATGGGATATAGACCGCGTCGTCGGTCCCGCCCTCATCCATAGTATCAAGCTCCTGCTCCAGCACGCCCACGATGGTGAATACAGTTCCGCCGATGCGGATGCTTTGGCCTACGGATCGACCGCCATACCATACCTCGTCAATATAGTTGCCGACGACACATACCTGAGTGCGGTTTGCCATGTCCGAATAGCGCAGACTGCGGCCCTGTTCCAGTTCATAGCTTTTAATATCGAAGTATCGTTCGCCCACGCCGGTAACAGAGGTGGAGTCCAGCGTTTCTTTTCCAACCTTTACGGTGCCGTGGAACGTGACGGTGGGAGACAGCTCCTGCAGAAATGTGGAGTTTTCCGCTACGATCTGCTCCAGGTCATCCACGCTGAGTTCCCGGGACGTGCCCCGGCCGGTGAGGGTGACAGTCAGGGTGTTGGTGCCCATGCTTTGGAACATATCGGTCATATAGTTCTCCATGCCGTTGCCAAGGCCGATGATGACCATGACGGAGGATATGCCGATGATGATGCCCAGCATGGTCAGAAAGGCGCGAAATTTTGCGGTGCGGATGTTCTGAAAGGCAAGCATGAAGCTTTCGGTCAGTCTCATTGTCCGGCCACCTCGTCTCTGTGCACGCCCGAGGCGGGGTCGTTGGCCGGACCGTCAAAGACCACACGGCCGTCTTCCAGTCGGATGACCCGTTCGGCGGTGGCGGCGATGGAGTTGTCGTGGGTGATGAGAACGACGGTATTGCCCGCCTTGTGGAGGGAGCGCAGGATGCCGAGTACTTCCCGGCCTGTGCGGGAATCCAGCGCGCCCGTGGGCTCGTCAGCCAGGATCACGCTGGGGCTATTGGACAGGGCGCGGGCGATGGATACCCGCTGCTGCTGACCGCCGGACAGCTGGCTGGGCAGATTTTTCAGTTTGTCGCCCAGACCGACGCTCTCCAGCGCGTGCAGGGCGATTTCGCGCCGCTCTCTGCGGGATCGGCCCGCGTACATCAGGGGAACGGCCACATTGTCCAGAACCGAAAGCTTGGGCAGCAGGTTGTACTGCTGAAAGATGAAGCCCAGCTTTTCGTTGCGGAATTCCGCCAGCTGATCTTTGCTCATCTGACCTACGTCTTTGCCATCCAGAAGGTATTGGCCTGAGGTGGGTACATCCAGACAGCCAATGATGTTCATGCAGGTGGATTTGCCCGAGCCGGACTTACCCACGATCGCCACAAACTCACCTTCATAAATGGAAAGTGAGATGTTGTCTGCGGCGTTGACCACGGTGTCGCCCATAGTATAGGTCTTGCGTACGTTGCGAAACTCGATCAGGGGAGGGGCTGCAGAACGTGTGTTCAAGACTGGACCCTCCTCTCAGCGGCCGCCGGGCATGCCGCCCATTTGACTGCCGGGTCTTCCGCCGCCCATCTGACCGCCCATTCCGGCCATCCCCATTCCCATCATCATTTCCAGAGAACTGTTTGCGGGGCCTTCAGGAAGCCAGACGATCTCATCGCCCGGCTCAAGTCCGGAGAGGATCTCCACATAATCCTCGTCCGAAGTGCCAAGCTCCACCTTTACATAGTCATAGCCCTCGGGTGCGTCCGCACCGGTGGAGCCGTCGTCCGTTTTGACAAGGACACGGCTGCCGGCCTGTACAGCGGCGGCGGGGATGGCCAGCGCGTTGGGCTTCTGGCTGATGATGATGGAGATATCTGCGTTCATGCCGGGCAGCAGACCCTCCGTCTGGTCGATCTGCACCTTGACCGGGTAGGTGGTCACACCGCCGGAGGTGGTGCCGTTGATGCTGACTTCGGTGATCGTGCCCTCGTATACAGCGTCGGGGACGGAATCGCAGGTGACCTGCGCTTTCTGGCCCACAGCCACACTCTTGATATCCAGTTCATCGATGTTCAGGGTGACGGTGAGGCGGGACAGGTCGAAGATGGTGCACAGAGTCCTGCCGCTTTCAGCGTTTTCCCCTTCCTTATAGTATTTATCCACGATGGTGCCGTCAATGGGGGCTTCGATGGTGTAGTTGGACAGGATGTCATACTGGTTTTCCAGTGTCAGCTCTGCGTCGCGCAGGCTGTCTCTGGCGTTGGCGATCTCATCATCCAGCGTGTCGCTGCTCATTTCCAGCAGGATCTCACCTTTGGAAATCATCTCACCATTTCGGACATTGACCTTTTCCACTGTGCCGGAGACCCCGGCGGTGATGACCTTTCGGTCGTTGGAACCAAAGCCATCTTCATCGGTTATGGTGGGGAATACCTCGCCCTGCGTGCCGTCCAGCCAGCAGGTAGCGGTGCCCCCTACAGCCAGAGAACCGGGGTTTTTCACCTGTACCGTTACAGCAAAGCAGGGTACGCCGGTCTCGGAGATCCGCTTGAGACTGTGAATCTCCTTCACGCTGCCCCGCAGGGTGAGCATATGGTCGGAGATGGATATGGTGGCGGGCATCCCCGCATAGATCTGATCGGCATACTCCTGGCTGTAATACTCCGTAAGCAGCAGCGTGCCTGTGTCTTCAATGACGGCCAGAACGGTCCCGGCATTTACCTTTGCGCCCAACTGTGTTTGGAAGCCGGAGATCGTGCCTGTAATGGGCGCGGTGACGATCAGATCATCCCGGGACTCCAAAATTTTGTTGTAGCTGCGCCGACGCTGATCCAGTGCGGTTTCGGCCCGTTCGATGTTGGTGGAGGCGTCAGAGGGGTCCACCTGATAGAGCACGTCATCTTTGGCTACCGTGTCGCCGGTTTCAAAGGCGGCGGACAGGATCTCGCCGGATACCAAGGAGATCACAGTGTAAGAGTCGGCGGGCTCCAGCGACCCGCTGTCCGTGAGTGTGGCGGTGAGGTCACGGATCCCGACCGTGGCGTGCAAGTACTGTGCCGCCCCGCCGCTGCCGCCTCGTCCGCTGTCGGAAATGCCGCGGTGAAGCAGACCGGCAAGCACAAACATTGCCAAAGCACCAACGGCAATCAGACAGAGGATCAGTTTTCTGCGGCGCCTGTGCGCTGTTGCGCAGGCGGAGCCGGGATCGGCGGCGGTCTGCGGTTTTCTACCGGGCAGTTTCATGGGACAACGATCTCCTTTACATGGAATGTGATGTTGATTCTGGAACAGATTACCTTGGAAATATGAACAGAATAAGAACAATACCTTAAAAATACATGAAATTGGCCGCGTTCCAGGCGGAAAAGTGGCGAACAGCAAATAAAAACCGGAGCCTGCTGCTGCGGACTCCGGTTCTGCACGGATTCAGTTCTTCTTGGACAGCTCAGCCAGTTTATTCTGACGACGGTTCTTCACGTGTTCAGGCTGAGGCTTAATGTCTCCGGCCTGGGTCAATGCCCACTTGGTCATCATGGGACCGACCAGTTCATATACCAGCACGGAGAACAGAATGATATTGCGGATCAGGTCGCCCTGCTCGCCCAGCTGACGGGCAGTCAGGCACATGCCCAGAGCCACACCGGCCTGAGGCAGCAGCGTGATGCCCAGATACTTGCACACGGCAGGGGAGCAGTGAGTCCACTTGGTGCTGATGAACGCGCCGAAGATCTTGCCGGCGGAGCGGAACAGAATGTAAACCACGCCGATGCCCACAATAGCCAGGCTGGAGAAGACGCTCAGGTCCAGCTCGGCGCCGCTGAGCACGAAAAACAGCGCAAACAGGGGAGAGGTCCAGCGGTCGGTCTTTTCCATGAGATCTTCGGACAGGGGGCAGGTGTTGCAGAATACAGTGCCCAGCATCATGCACACCAACAGGGAGGAGAAGCCCACGTGGACAGAACCGATCCGGAAATCAATCATGGCCAGAGAAGCGGTAAGGAACACGAAGGCGATGGTCATGTTCAGACGGTTGGTATTGGAGTGGAACAGCTTTTCCAGCTGGGTGAGCAGCCAACCCATAATTGCGCCCAGAATCAGGGAGGCCACGATCTCAACAAGGGGGGTGACGATGATGGAGATGAGGTCAGAGGTGCCGGTGATCAGAGTGCGGGCGATGCCGAAAGAAATGGCGAATACGATCAGGCCCACAGCGTCATCCAGAGCGACTACGGGAAGCAGCAGGTCAGTCAGGGGACCCTTGGCTTTGTACTGACGAACCACCATCAGGGTCGCGGCGGGGGCGGTGGCGGTGGCGATCGCGCCCAGGGTGATGGCCTGAGCGGGGGTGATCAAATTGGGGAACATTTTGTACAGGGTCAGAAGGGCCAGATCCACAAACAGGGTGGCGACCAGAGCCTGTACGATGCCGACGACTACAGCCTGGCGGCCGGTGTGCTTTAAATCGTTCAGACGAAATTCGTTCCCGATGGAGAAGGCGATGAATCCGAGAGCCACTTCACTGATCAGGGACAGGGAAGACACCGTGTCAAGAGATGTAAAGCCCAGCCCCTCTATACCCAGCAGGCCCAGGCAGAAAGGCCCGACTGCAACACCGGCCAGCAGATAAGCGGTCACGTCGGGCAGTTTCAGGGGCTTAAGTACACGGGTCATCAGAAGGCCCGCCAGCAAAGCGACAGAGACAGATAATAATATGGTCATATTGTGATACTTCCTCTCGAAAAACAATGGCTGAACCAGTATAATCGTTTTACAGAAAAAAGCAAGAGGAAAAGTAGTAAAGATTTCGTAAATATATAAGGGAATTTTTACACTTTTCACAGGGAGAGAGAAAAAGAAAAATCCTGTTGACAAACAGGGTGCGGTCTGCTAAAATGACACCTGCGCTGAGGCGTGGCATATGGGGGTATAGCTCAGCTGGGAGAGCGCTTGAATGGCATTCAAGAGGTCAGCGGTTCGATCCCGCTTATCTCCACCAACACGAGAGTGTGAGCAAAAAAGGACATCCAGTGGATGTCCTTTTTTGTTGCCATTTCGCCTTGAAAACAAGGTCATATTCTGCAATATCAATCAT
>JAGAMC010000006.1 GCA_017624915.1 Oscillospiraceae bacterium
GTTCTGCGCGAGGATCCGTCCTGCTGCTCCAAGTGCGGAAGCAAGAACATTCATCAGGATGAAGATGTGCTGGACACCTGGTTCTCTTCTGCGCTGTGGCCCTTCTCCACGCTGGGCTGGCCTGAGAACAGCGAGGACCTGAAGTATTTCTATCCCACCGACGTGCTGGTTACCGGTTACGACATCATCTTCTTCTGGGTGGCCCGCATGATCTTCTCCGCCTGTGAGCAGATCGGAAAGACTCCCTTCCACACCGTGTTTATCCACGGTCTGGTCCGGGACGACAAGGGTCGCAAGATGTCCAAGTCCCTGGGCAACGGCATCGACCCGCTGGAGATCGCCGAGAAGTACGGCGCGGACGCCCTGCGCTTCAATCTGGTCACCGGCAACAGCCCCGGCAACGACATGCGCTTCTACACCGAGCGGTGCGAGGCCATGCGCAACTTCGCCAACAAGATCTGGAACGCAAGCCGCTTCCTGATGATGAACCTGACCATCGACAAGTGCCAGCTTCCCGAGAAGCTGGAGCTGGAGGACAAGTGGATCCTGTCCAAGCTCAACAGCCTGATCCCCGACGTCACCGACAACATGGACAAGTACGAGCTGGGCGTGGCGGCGCAGAAGGTGTACGACTTCATCTGGGACAGCTACTGCGACTGGTATATCGAGCTGACCAAGTCCCGCCTGCAGGGCGAGGATGAGGACGGCAAGGTCCGTGCCCAGCAGGTGCTGTGCTATGTGCTGACTCAGATCCTCAAGCTGCTGCATCCCTTCATGCCCTTTATCACCGAGGAGATCTGGCAGGCTCTGCCCCACGAGGGCGACTTCCTCATGCTCCAGCAGTGGCCCGAGTACCGCAAGGAGTTGGAGTTTGCCGAGGAGGAGAAGGCGCTGGAGCTGGTCATGGACGCCATCCGTGCCATCCGTACCCGCCGGGCCGAGATGAACGTGCCCCCCTCCAAGAAGGCGCAGCTCACCGTGGCCACCGCTCAGCAGGATGTGTTTGCCGCCGGTATCCCCTTCCTCAAGCGTCTGGGCTATGCCAGCGACGTGACCATCGTTTCCGCCGACCAGGCCCCCGATGCCGCCGGTCAGGTGGTCATCGTCACCCACGTGGCTCAGCTGTTCATCCCCCTGGGCGAGCTGGTGGACCTTGCCAAGGAAAAGGCCCGCATTGAGAAGGAACTGAAGAAGAACACCGACGAGCTGACCAAGCTCAACGCCAAGCTGGCTAACCCCGGCTTTGTGAACAAGGCCCCTGCCAACGTGGTGGAGGCGGAAAAGGAGCGGGCTGCCAAGCTGGCCGAGCTGGTAGCCAAGCTGAACGAGCAGCTGGCCGGCATGTAAGTGCTGAAACAGACTGCCCAGAACAGGAGGGACGTTATGCCAAAGGTAACCTTAGGAAAGACCGGCATCACGGCGGAGAAAAACGCCATGGGCTGCCTGCCCATCCAGCGCGCGACAAAGCAGGAGGCAATCTACCTGCTGCGCAAGGCGGTGGACAACGGCGTGGAGTTTTTCGATACGGCCCGGGCCTACAGCGACAGCGAGGAGAAGATCGGCTGCGCCCTGCACGATATCCGGGACCGGTTCTGGCTGGCTACCAAGACCCACGCCAAGACCGGGGACGAACTGCGCGAGCATCTGGATACCAGCCTGCGCACCCTTCAGACGGACTATGTTGACCTGTACCAGTTCCACAACACCACGCGGTGTATTCGTCCCGGCGACGGAAGCGGACTGTACGAAGCGGTTCTGGAGGCCAAGCAGCAGGGGAAGATCCGCCACATCGGCATCACCACCCACCGGCTGGAGGTGGCCAAGGAGGCTGTGGAGTCCGGCCTGTACGAGACGGTGCAGTACCCCTTCAGCTATCTGTCCGGCGAGCGGGACATTGAGCTTGTGAACCTGTGCCGTGAGGCGAATGTGGGATTCATCGCCATGAAAGGCCTGTCCGGCGGCTTGCTGAACAACTCTGCCGCCGCCTACGCGTGGTTTGCTCAGTTTGACAACGTGCTGCCCATCTGGGGTATCCAGCGGGAGAGCGAGCTGGACGAATTCTTGTCCTATATCAAGAATCCGCCCGCCCTCACGCCGGAGCTGCAGGCGGTGGTTCAGGCGGACCGGGAGCAGCTGCAGGGCGAGTTCTGCCGCGGCTGCGGATACTGTATGCCCTGCCCCGTGGGCATTGAGATCAACAACTGCGTGCGTATGTCCCTGATGCTGCGCCGCGCGCCCACCGCCGCGTGGACCAACGAGGAGGGGCAGGAGCGCATGAACAAGATCAAGGACTGTCTGAACTGCGGACGGTGCAAATCCAGATGCCCCTATGGTCTGGATATCCCCAGAATGCTGCGGGAGAACTATCAGGACTTTTTGGAGGTTCTGGCAGGCAAACCGGTATAAAGAAAAAGCGCTTCCCGAAAGGGAAGCGCTTTTTTTATGCTGTTTCGATCACATAGGACAGACGGGGGGTAAGCAGACGGATGTCCTCCAAATAAGTGCGGACGCATTCATCGATTTGAGTTTTAATTTCCTGATAGACCTTAGAGTCAGGATCGATCAGTTCCAGCATTGCAGCTTCGCCCTGATTGGTATAGTCGAGCACAAAGAAGGCGATATCCTCAATCTGCTCGAACATTGCCTGAAACAGCTCAAAGCTTTGCTGTGTAACCACGTTGTCCGGATCTGCCTGAGCCAGAAGCTGCAGGAACTGGTACACATCGCTGGACAGGAAGTCGAGGGTGTGCATGCTGGCATCAAAGGCGGGTACCATGTAGGGATGGATGCCGCTGGAGGCAATGGCACCATATCTAATCTCGTATCGCGCCAGCTCTTCCGGGCCCGAGAAATTGCCGGCATCACAGGCCAGCCAGTACAGCTCACCCCAGGCGTTGTAGCTGTGCTGAGCCAGCCTTTGCTGTGCGTCCTGATAGCTGCTGCGGAAATGGAGGGTGGCGGCAAGAAGGAGCACACAAACCGCCAGTGCTGCGAAGAAACCTTTTTTAAACATAGTATTATACCTTTCCAATGTCGGTGCGCATGTGCATATCCGTCCAGGAGATGGGCTTTGCTGCCGCATAGGCCTTGGCAATGGCGTCGGGCAGGTCGGCGCCGGTGGCAGTCACGCCCAGCACGCGGCCGCCGGCGTTGACGATCTCACCCTTGTCGTTAAGCTTGGTGCCCGCGTGGAACACGGTAGCCTTCTTGCCGGCTTCGTCCAGACCGGAGATGGGGTAGCCGCTCTGATAGGACACGGGGTAGCCGCCGGAGGCCAGCACGATACAGCAGGCGGCGCCGTCCTTCCATTTGATGTCCACCTTGTCCAGCGTGCTGTTGACGCAGGCCTCAAAAATGTCCATCAGGTCGGTGTCCAGCATGGACAGAATGGGCTGGGTCTCCGGGTCACCGAAGCGGGCGTTGTATTCCACCACCCGGGGGCCGTCTTTGGTGAGCATGAGACCGAAGTAGATCACGCCCTTGAAGGGACGGCCCTCGGCCTTCAGGGCGGCCACAGTGGGCTGGAAGATATTCTTCACGCAGAACTCGGCCACCTCAGGGGTGTAGTTGGGGGAGGGGCAGAACGCGCCCATACCGCCGGTGTTGGGGCCCTTATTGCCGTCGTAGGCCCGCTTGTGGTCCTGACTGGACAGCATGGGGACCAGATGCTCCCCATCGCAGAAGGCCAGCACGGTGACCTCGGGGCCAACCATGCACTCTTCAATGACCACGGTGGAGCCGGATGCGCCGAACTTTTTGTCCTGCATCATCTCGCGCAGGGCGGTCTCGGCTTCCTCCACGGTGGAGGCGACCACAACGCCCTTGCCCAGAGCCAGACCGTCCGCCTTGACCACGATAGGCGCGCCCTGCTCACGGATGTAGGAAAGAGCCTTGTCAAGGTCGGTAAACGTCTCGTAGCGGGCGGTGGGGATATTGTACTTCTTCATCAGTTCCTTGGAGAATGCCTTGCTGGCCTCAATGATGGCCGCATTGGCCCGGGGGCCGAAAGCGGGGATGCCCGCGGCCTCCAGTGCATCCACCATGCCCAGGGCAAGGGGGTCGTCCGGGGCCACCATAACGAAATCCATTTTGTTTTCAACAGCCCACTTGACCATGCCGTCCACATCGGTGGCCTTGATGGGAACACAGGTGGCCACCTGCGCGATGCCGGCGTTGCCGGGGGCGCAGAACAGCTGGGTGACCTTGGGGGACTGGGCCAGCTTCCAGCAGATGGCATGCTCGCGGCCTCCGCCGCCAACGACTAATACTTTCATATTTGCTACCTCGCTGATCAGTGGTGGAACAGTCTGATACCGGTGAAGGCCATGACCATGCCGTACTTGTCGGCGGTGGCGATGACCTGATCGTCGCGGATGGAGCCGCCGGGCTGGGCGATGTACTGCACGCCGGACTTGCGGGCGCGCTCCACGTTGTCGCCGAAGGGGAAGAAGGCGTCGGAGCCCACGGTCACGCCGGACATCTTGGCGATCCACTCCTTCTTCTCGGCCTCGGTCAGGACTTCGGGCTTGACCTTGAAGGTGTTCTGCCACACACCCTCGGCCAGCACGTCGTCGTGCTCGTCGGAGATGTAGATGTCGATGGCGTTGTCCCGGTCGGGACGGCGGATGTTGTCCACAAACTGCAGACCCAGCACCTTGGGGTGCTGGCGCAGCCACCAGATGTCGGCCTTGTTGCCGGCAAGACGGGTGCAGTGGATGCGGCTTTGCTGGCCGGCGCCCACGCCAATGGTCATGCCGTCCTTGACATAGCACACGGAGTTGGACTGGGTGTACTTCAGGGTGATCAGGGACAGGAGCATATCATTCTTGGCATCCTGAGACAGCTCCTTGTTGGCGGTGACGATGTTCTCCAGCATCTTCTCGTCGATGGCAAGGTCGTTGTAGCCCTGCTCGAACCAGATGCCGTAGATGTTGCGGCGCTCGATGGGGTCGGGCTCGTAGTCGGGGTCGATCTGCACCACGTTATAGCCGCCCTTGCGCTTGGTCTTCAGGATCTCCAGCGCCTCGTCGGTATAGCCGGGGGCGATGACGCCGTCGGACACCTCGGCCGCAAGATAACGGGCGGTGTCGGCATCGCAGGTGTCGGACAGAGCGGCCCAGTCGCCGAAGGAGCACAGACGGTCGGCGCCCCGGGCGCGGATGTAGGCGCAGGCGATGGGGGACAGGTCACCCTCGGGGGCGAAGAAGATTTTGCGCTCCACGTCGCTCAGGGGCTTGCCCAGGGCGGCACCGGCGGGGGAGACGTGCTTGAAGGAGGCGGCGGCGGGCAGGCCGGTGGACTTCTTCAGGGCCTTGACCAGCTGCCAGGAGTTCAGCGCATCCATAAAATTGATGTAGCCGGGCTTGCCGTTGAGCACGGTGATGGGCAGCTCACGGCCCTCCATATACAGGCGGGCAGGCTTCTGATTGGGGTTACAGCCGTATTTCAGTTCCAGTTCGGTCATGTCCATATCCTCCTTAGTTGTGTTTGTTGATAATAGCGCTGTCGCGCTGGCCGCTGGCCAGATCGATATACTCCACGTACAGGGATACCTTGTTGTCGGCGTTCAGGTTGGCCCAGAGCTCTTCGGCCAAGGTCTTGGCATCGGGAGCGGTGACGGCCACCTTGCGGGGCTCACCCTCGAAGGAGGGCAGGGGGTCCAGATTCTCCTGATAGGTGTGGATAAAGTGACCGGTGCCGGCCACGGGAGCGTCATACTCGTAGAAGAAACGGTGGTTACAGTCGGGGTTTGCGTCGGCGGACTTGAGGATGGACAGGCAGTAGGAGCCGTCCTTGTTCACCACGCCGGAGATGCGGGGGGTGTAGTTGGGGGGATCGGGCTCGTAGCAGCGGGTACGCAGGGCCTCGATATAGCTTTTGCCCTCCAGCATAAAGTCACGGATGGTATCCGTCTGGTCGCCGTTGGTGACCACGGTATCGCCGTTCACCACGCGCACGGGGTGGTAGATAATGAGGGAGGGGTCAACCATCTTGCTCTCGTCATAGGCACGGGTTCGGATGCCGTCCTCGGTGGTTTCGAAGATGCGGTTGCGGCTGTTTTCGCTGCGGCCCATGATAAAGTAGGCGATGACCGCCTTTTTATTATCGGCGGAGCGGCCCAGCATGATGCCACGGCCGGGGTAGGCGTGATTGGCAAGGATGTTGCTGAAGTCCAGAAGCTGCATAATGTTGTTCTCCTTTCAGTTAAAAACAGGCGCACCGATACACAGATGTACGGTGCGCCCAGACGGTCGGCATTCTTATGCGGTATTCCCTGTGGTCAATTCCACTTCCGTCAGTCATATCGCACGCGGTTGAATTGTTGATTAAAGTATGCGGACCATGCGGCCCTCCACCTTCAGCCGGCCCTGACAGAACAGGGATACCGCCTGCGGCAGAAGCTTCCACTCCGCCTGCTCCATGATGCGCCGCTGAAGTACTTCGGGGGTGTCGTCGGGCAGCACCTCCACCGCATTTTGGCTGATGATAGGGCCGCCGTCGCATTCCTCGCTGACAAAGTGCACGGTGGCACCGGACAGCTTCACCCCGTACTCCAGTGCCTTTTCATGCACGTGCAGGCCGTAGCAGCCCGGGCCGGCGAAGGAGGGGATCAGGGCGGGGTGCACATTGATGATGGCGTTGGGGAAAGCCTTGACCATCTCCTCGGTGACGATGACCATGAAGCCGGCCAGCACCACAAGGTCGATGTCCAGATCCCTGAGCTTGTCCACCAGCGCCACCGTCATGGCCTGACTGGAGGGGAACGCCTTGCGGGCGATGACATAGCCGGGGATGCCGGCCTTTTTGGCGCGCTCCAGCGCGTAGGCATCGGGGGTGGAGGAGATGACAGCGGCAATTTCGCCGCCCACGATCTCGCCCCGGTTTTGAGCGTCGATCAGTGCCTGCAGGTTGGTTCCGCCGCCGGAGACTAAAACAGCGATCCGCTTCATTCCAGGATCACCTTTTCCTCGCCCTTGACGATGGAGCCCATGAGGTAGGCGTCCACGTCATGCGCCTTGAGGATGTCCAGAGCAGTCTCAGCCTGTGCGGCGGGGACCACCACGCTCATGCCAACGCCCATGTTATAGGTGTTGTACATGTCGCGCTCGGGGATATTGCCCCACTTTGCGATCATGTCGAAGATGGGCAGCACCTTGACGGCACTCTTGTCGATCTTGGCGCACAGGCCGTCGGGGATGGAGCGGGGGATATTCTCGTAGAAGCCGCCGCCGGTGATGTGGCTGATGCCCTTCACGTCCACCTTGTCCAGCAGAGCCAGAACAGGCTTTACATAGATCTTGGTGGGGACCAGCAGAGCCTCGGCAATGGTCTTGCCGTCCAGCTCCTGACGGGGCACATACAGCTCGGGGTTGTTGTTGTCAATGTCGAACACCTTGCGGCACAGGGAGAAACCGTTGGAGTGGATACCGGTGGAGGGCAGCGCGATGACCACGTCGCCCTCGGCCATGCGGGTGTTGTCAATGATCTTCTTTTTGTCCACGATGCCAACGGCGAAGCCGGCCAGATCGTAATCCTCCGCAGGCATCATGCCGGGGTGCTCGGCGGTCTCGCCGCCGATGAGAGCGGCGCCGGACTGCACACAGCCCTCAGCCACGCCGGAGACGATCTCGGCGATCTTCTCGGGGATGTTCTTGCCGCAGGCGATGTAGTCCAGGAAGAACAGGGGCTTTGCGCCCACGCAGATAATGTCGTTGACGCACATGGCCACGGCGTCCACACCGATGGTGTCGTGCTTATCCATGAGGATGGCCAGCTTGACCTTGGTGCCGCAGCCGTCAGTGCCGGAGACCAGAACGGGCTCCTCCATGCCGGCGATGGGCAGGCCGAAGCAGCCGCCAAAGCCGCCCACGTCATCCAGACAGCCCTCGTTGCGGGTGCGGGCGACATGCTTTTTCATCAGCTCAACGGCACGGTAGCCGGCCACGATATCCACGCCGGCAGCGGCATAGCTGGCGGACTGAGAATTCTTGTGATCCATATTCAGCAGCTCCTTTTCACAGGTTGATGTCATTTCTTATTCCTGGCCGGACCAACAGTAGGTGCAGACCTTATCACGATCCAGACCGATGGCCTCCAGCACGCCGTCCAGAGACTGGTAGCCCAGGGAGTCGAAACCGAATTTTTTGCAGATGGTCTTGAGCATGCACTGACCGCGCTCGGTGCGGGCATCGGCGTATTCGTCCAGATGCTTCTGGCCCTCGTCTCCCTCCAGCTCCTGCACGGTGGTGCGGGTGAGCAGCTCCATTTCCGACTTGCTGCTGGAGAAGTTCAGGTACTTGCAGCCGTACATGATGGGCGGGCAGGCCGAGCGCATATGTACTTGCTTGGCGCCCGACTCGTAGAGGAACTCCACCGTCTCCTTAAGCTGAGTGCCCCGGACGATGGAGTCGTCCACAAACAGCAGCTTTTTGCCCTGAATGAGCTCGGGGACAGGGTTCTGCTTCATCTTGGCCACCTGACTGCGTACCTTTTGGTTGTTTGGGGTGAAGGAGCGGGACCAGGTGGGAGTGTATTTGACAAAGGGACGGGCGAAGGGAACATGGCTTTCATTGGCGTAGCCGATGGCGTGGGGGATACCGGAGTCGGGTACGCCGGCCACAAAGTCCACATCCTGAGCGATGCCCTGTTCCCGGTCCGCTTTGGCCATGATCTCACCATTTTTGTAGCGCATGACTTCCACATTCCTGCCCTCGTAATTGGAATTGGGATAGCCGTAGTAGGTCCACAGGAAGGCGCAGATCTTCATCTCCTTGCCGGGAGGGGAGAGCTGCTCAAAGCCGTCCGCGGTAAGCTTTACGATTTCACGGGGGCCGAGTTCGTAGGCATCCTCATAGCCCAGCTTGTGGTAGGCAAAGGATTCAAAGGATACGCAGCAGCCATCCTCCCCCTGACCGATGAGCACAGGCAGGCGCCCTAACTTGTCCCGGGCGGCAATGATGCAATCCGGGGTGAGAATGAGGATGGTAGCAGAACCTTTGATCTCGTCCTGAGCATGCAGGATGCCGTCCACCAGATTTTCCTTCTGGTTGATCAGGGCGGCGACCAGTTCGGTGGCATTGACCTTACCGGAGCTCATGGCCATGAACTGGTGACCGTGGTCGGAGAAGTATTTCTGAACGAGGTCCTCCGCATTGTTGATAATGCCCACGGTGGAAATGGCATACAGTCCTAGATGGGAGCGTACCAGCAGGGGCTGGGGATCGGTATCACTGATGCAGCCGATGCCGCTGCACCCATGGAATTCGGGCAGATCCTTCTCAAACTTGGTGCGGAAGGGGGTGTTTTCGATGTTGTGGATCTGACGATGGAACCCGTGCTCGGCGTCGTAGACGATCATGCCGCCTCTGCGGGTGCCCAGATGGGAGTGGTAGTCCACTCCAAAGAAAATATCAAGGGTCACATCGTGTTTGGCGATGGCCCCAAAGAAACCGCCCATAAGGTCCTCCTGAAAGAAAGATCAGAAAATACAGTGCCGGCGCCGGAGGGAACACTCCCCCCGGTGCCGGACAAACATATAATAAGGGAAATCAGGCAAAGAACAGCTTGTTCAGGGTCATGGGGTCGATATACTCGCCGTTCTTGTACACGCGCATATTGCCGGAGGCCACCTCGTCGATGAGCATGACGCTGCCGTCGGGGGCATAGCCGAACTCGAACTTGATATCGTACAGCTCCATGCCCTTCTCGGCCAGATCGTCAGCCACGATCTTGGTGATCTTCTGGGTCATATCCTTCAGGTCCTCATACTGCTCGTCGGTCATCACACCGATGGCCACCAGAGCGTCCTTGGTGATCAGGGGATCGCCCTTGGCGTCGTCCTTCAGGGTGGTCTCCACGTAGGAGGGCAGGTCGGCACCGGACTCGATCAGGTCGCCGTAGCGGCGGATGAAGGAGCCAACGGCCTTGTTGCGGCAGATGACCTCCAGACCCTTGCCAAAGACCTTGGCGGGCAGGACTTCCATGGTGGTGTTGGCAAGGTCGGCGCTGACATAATGGGTCTTGATGCCGGCGGCGTTGATCTTTTCAAAGAAGTAGATGGACATGCGCAGGTTCACGTCGCCCACACCCTCAATGGTCAGGCCTACGGAGTTCTCGCCGGGATCGAACACACCGTCCTTGCCGGTGCAGTCGTCCTTGAATTTGAGCAGGCAGTTGCCGTTGGGCAGAGCGTAGACGTTCTTGGTCTTGCCGGTGTAAAGCAGTTTGTTTTCCATGATAAAATCCTCCCAAATAAGAATTGTGTGTTCAAATATCAATTTTCCAGCTCAGCCTGGAGTTTAGCTTCTTTTTCCGCGATCTGTGCGGCCATCTTTTCCCGGGCGACATCCAGCCGGGCGGCCAGAGCGTCATCGGTGATGGCAAGCATCTGGGCGGCCAGTACGGCGGCGTTTTTGGCGCCGTTAATGGCTACGGTGGCAACGGGGATCCCGCTGGGCATCTGGACCGTAGCCAGCAGTGCGTCCAGACCGTCCACGGCACCGCCCTTCATGGGGATGCCGATGACAGGCAGGGTGGAGTTTCCGGCGAAAGCGCCGGCCAGATGGGCGGCCATGCCAGCCGCGCAGATGAGCACGCCAAAGCCGTTGGCACGGGCGTTTTTGGCAAAGTCAGCGGCGGCGGCGGGAGTGCGGTGGGCGCTGAGAATGTGGGCCTCGTAAGGAATGCCGAACTCCTTGAGCTGTGCGCAGGCGGACTTGACAACGGGCCAGTCGGAATCGGATCCCATGATAACAGCGACTTTCTTACTCATACATACCTCCGGAACATGAAATAAATCAGGCTGCCCGCAGAGGGGTGCGGACAGCCTGTGTGTTATCTTCCAGTTTTAGACGCATTGAGACCCTTGACAATAAAACAGCATGCATTGAGGTGAAAAACTGCCATTTCAAGTGCCTCCTCCATATGATCAGGGTTATATTTTATCGAAAATAAAAGGATTTTGCAAGAGGTGTTGGAAAATTCGTAGGCTTGACCAAGGTGGGGGAGAAAAAGGCGGGGCACATGGTCAAACTTACAGAAGACCCACGGTCTCCAACAGCTGCACCACCTGGTCGGCACGTTTTGTCCACGCTGCCTGCTCGCCGTAGTTCCGGCGGCGGTCTGCCACCCAGGAGCGGTCCTCCGCCAGGGCCCGCTCACACAGTTCCACAAAGGCCTGCTCGGTATAAGCGCCGTAGACCACGTCGGGGAACATCTCCACCTGGTCCGGCCAGAGCATGGAGACAATGGGGGTTCCGGTGGACAGGTACTCGTAAATGCGGCTGGGCACGATGTCGCTGTACGGCGCATCCTCCCGCAGCAGGTTGATGCACACCTGACTTCTGGCCAGCCAGTCCGGCAGATCCATCAAAGGCTGCGGCCCGGCCAGAATTACATTGGAGAACCGCCTGAGCCGCTTCAGGTAGGGGTTGTCCCGGTCCACCCGGCCTACCAGCAAAAAGGTCCACTCCGGCTTTTTGGCGGCGGCATAGACCACCGGGGCCAGATTCAGGTCGGCATAGACGGTGCCGGACCAGCAGAAAATGGGGGTATCAATGTCGGGCAGGAGCCTGTCGGCGTTGTTGCTGCCGTGGGAAAACAGGGAGTAGTTTACCCCGTTGGGCAGCAGGGCGATGTTGGCCGAGCAGGGGCTGAGCTGTTCCAGAAGGTCCGGCGAGGCGGCAAAGACCACGTCGGCGGCGCGGGCAAGACTGCCCTCCCAGTGGTCGGGAAGATCGGCCCAGTCCCGGTCACAGTCGTAGACCAGTGTGTTGTAGGATAGGTGATCCAGCAGATGAACATGGACGGGGGAGGTGGCCCACAGCAGATAGTCCCGCACACGGTGGCGGTCCAGCTGCTTTTGGATGAAGCGGGCCTGACGGCGCTGACCCATGCGGAACAGGGGCAGATAGCGCTCGTCCTCCGTTGGGGCGGGGGGCAGGGTATACACGGTTATCTCCGGACGCACACGCCGTCCTGCCTTGCGCCAACTGCGGTCGGAACGGCCGGAGGCCGGCTCGAAGAACAGTACATGCACGCCCCTCATACGGGTCATGAGGTGCTGCGTGCGGGAGGGGATACTGCGCCACGGCTTACAGGACAGACAGACGATCTGTTTCACGTTATACCCTCCTTCCCGCAAGGCGGCCTGTTTGGCTTGCCTGATGCATAAAATTGGATTATACTCTGAAGTGTAGGCGCGGCTGCCTAAACTTCTCCTTATAATTATAATAGTCAGGCAATGCGCGGTCAAGAGCGCAGGAGCGATCAAAGGCGGAGGGACGTGAATTTTTTGCTGGGATTTCTGAGTGAGGCGGAGGGACCCGTGCTTTTGTGGATACAGGAGCACATTCGCTGTGCAGGATTGGACGCACTTGCGGTGGGATTTACCTCTCTGGGCAACGGGGGGATGATCTGGATCGCCCTGAGCCTTGTAATGCTGTGCTTCAAACGCACCAGGCGGGCGGGAGTGGCCGGATTGCTTGCACTGGCAGTGGGGTTTGTGCTGACCAACCTGACAGTCAAGCCGCTGGTGGGCCGCCTCCGTCCGTGGCTGACGGTGGAGGGGCTGAGCGCTCTTGTGGCCGAGCATGATCCGAACTCCTTTCCCTCCGGCCATACCTGTGCGGCCTTTGCCGCCGCCTGTGCATGGCGGCCGCACCTGCCCAAATGGTGGGGGAGAGCAGCTCTTGGGGCGGCAGCACTTATGGGGCTGTCGCGGCTGTATGTAGGGGTGCATTTTCCCACGGATGTGCTGGCGGGTGCGCTGGCGGGCGTGCTGAGCGGATGGCTGGCCCGGCGGATCTATGAGTATTGCTGCACAAACATGCCCCGGAGAAAGACATAAAAAACTGCCTTGCACTTACTGTGCAAGGCAGTTTTCTTACATAGCGGCTACGAACCTGTACATGAAAAGAAAGTGGCAGAAACTGCCCAGCAGGATGAACACATGGAAGATCTCGTGACAGCCGAAACGGGGGTTGTTTCTGCCCGGCCACTTCAGAGCATACAGCACGCCGCCGATGGAGTAGAACACACCGCCGGTCACAAGCCAGAACATCCCCGCTGCAGGCAGGGCGGAACTCAGAGGTTTCAGTGCGAACACCGCCAGCCACCCCATGCACAGATACACCCCGGCGGCCAGCCAGCGCGGCGCGGTGATCCACGCCAGAGACAGAAAGATCCCGGCGGCTGCGAACAGCCACACAGCTGTCAGCAGGGCAGGACCACAGCTGCCTGCCAGCGAAATCAGGCATACGGGGGTGTAGCTGCCCGCAATGAGCAGGCAGATGGTGCAGTGGTCCAGTTTGCGAAGCAGGCGGCGGCCGGGGACGGGGGTGCGCAGGCAGTGATAAAGGGTGCTGGCGGTATACAGGGCGGTCATGGACAGCCCGTAAATCGCAAAGGCGGCTGTTTGCTGCGGGCCGCTCGCCCGCAGCAGCAGAAAGAACATGCCCACGGCGGACAGCACAGCACCCAAGCCGTGGGTGATGGCAGACCAGGGCCGCAGGGCATCGTAGGGATGGCGTCCGCCCCCGGACAGGCGGCGCGGACGTGCGGAGCGGGCGGAGGAGAGGGAAACGGCGGTGACGTGCTGCATAGAGGCTCCTTTCATATACGAAGACGGGAACTTACTGCACACAGTATAACCGCTTTTTTGAATTCAATCAATATGCAAAACCACCAAATATAATATTAAATATTATTTGATGGAGTGAAAGAAATGGGAAAATAAGCCGATGTGCGCAAAAAGAAAGGAACGGACTGCTGACAGTCCGTTCCTTGTAAAAAATATGAAGAAATCAGGCCAGGGCCTTCTTGGCGGTCTCCACCAGCTGGGTGAAGGCGGCCTTGTCGTTGACGGCCAGCTCAGCCAGCATCTTGCGGTTGATGGCGATGCCGGCCTTCTTCAGACCGTTCATAAAGCTGGAATAGTTCATGCCGTTCATCTTGCAGCCGGCATTGATGCGGGTGATCCACAGCTGACGGAAGTCGCGCTTCTTCAGCTTGCGGCCGGTGTAGGCGTAGGTCAGAGACTTCATGACCGCCTGGTTGGCCATCTTGTAGTGCTTGGACTTGGAGCCCCAGTAGCCCTTGGCCAGCTTCAGGATCTTGTTTCTTCTCTTGCGCGTCATCATCGCGCCCTTAACTCTTGCCATTGTTGTCTACCTCCCTTTCCTTATTTGTACAGGATCAAGCGCTTGATTGCTGCCTCGTTGGTCTTGTCAGCGTAGGCAGTACCGCGCAGGTGGCGCTTGAGCTTGGTGGTCTTGCCGTGGCCGTTCAGCAGGTGACGCTTCTTGGTCATGGCGCGCTTGACTTTGCCGGATTTGGTGAGGGAGAAGCGCTTCTTGGCGCCGCTATGAGTTTTGATCTTCGGCATAACAGAAATCTCCTTTTCTTATTTCTTGGTCTCTTTTGCAGATTTGGGGGACAGGAAGATGGACATATGCCGACCTTCCAGTTTGGGTGCCTTGTCCAGAGAGGCGACCTCGGCACAGTCCTCGGCGAATTTGACCAGCAGGCCCTGACCGATGTCGGTGTGGGCCATCTCACGGCCGCGGAAGCGGACTGTTACCTTGACGCGGTTTCCCTCGCTGAGGAACTTCTGCGCACTGCGCAGCTTCACATTGAAGTCGTTGACGTCAATGCTGGGGGACATGCGGACCTCTTTGATCTCCACCACGCGCTGGTTCTTGCGGGCTTCCTTCTCGCGCTTGGTCTGCTCGAAGCGGAACTTGCCGTAGTCCATGACCTTGCAGACAGGGGGGACGGCATTGGGAGAGATCTTGACCAGATCCAGTCCCTGCTCTTCGGCCAGCTTCAGGGCGTCCTGCGCGGACATGATGCCCAGCTGCTCGCCGGTCTCGGAGATCAGGCGGACCTCGCTGTCACGGATGTCTTCGTTGATCTGATGACCTGTGTTAGCGATGGGAAAGCACCTCCAAACAAAAAAATAAGTGCGGCAGCCGAAACGGCACCCGCACACATCGAAAACAACGCCGAAAATTCCGGCGAAATCGTTCCATGTTGACCCTTGAGCCTGCGGCCTGGGGTGAGGACGGGGACCGTTCCTGCTTTGTTTTGCTTTGACAGTATAACAGCAACAGGGCCGCTTGTCAACAGTAAATTTGAAAAATAAACTGCAGCCGGAGGGAGGACCCTCCGGCTGCGGATGTTATGTCAGTTGCTGGCAAATTCGCTGAAGAAGCGGTCGTGGATAGCCTGGACGGCGCGCTCGGCGTCGCGCTCATCCACCAGAACAGACACCTTGATCTCGCTGGTGGAGATCATGTGGATGTTGATGCTGGCGGAGAACAGGGCCTCGAACATCTTGCAGGCCACGCCGGAGTTGTTGGCCATACCGGCGCCCACGATGGAGATCTTGGCCACCTGGTCGGTGACTTCCAGAGACTTGAAGCCGATCACGTCCTGATTGGCTTCCATGACCTGTTTGGCCTTTTCCATGTCGTCCTGAGAGACGGTGAAGCTGATGTCCTTGCTCTCTTCGCGGCCGATGGACTGAAGGATGATATCTACATTGACCTTTTCCTTGGCCAGCAGGGAGAAGATCTTAAAGGCGATGCCGGGCTGGTCGGCCAGACCCACCAGAGCAATACGGGCTACGTTTTTATCCTTGGCTACGCCGCTGACATGAGTTTTTTCCATGGTTTTGACAACCTCCTTGACTTTTGTTCCGGGATTTCCGCTCAGACTGGACAGAACTTCCATATTGACGTTGTACCGCTTTGCCATTTCAACGGAGCGGTTGTGGAGCACCTGAGCACCCAGACTTGCAAGCTCCAGCATCTCATCGAAGGTGATCTCATCCAGCTTCTTGGCACCGGTGACGTGGCGGGGATCGGCGGTGTAGACGCCGTCCACATCGGTGTAGATCTGACACAGGTCGGCGTGGAGCGCCGCGGCCAGAGCCACAGCAGAAGTATCGGAGCCGCCGCGGCCCAGAGTAGTGATGTCGTCATACTTGTTGATGCCCTGGAAGCCGGTGACCAGCACGATCTTTTTCTTGTCCAGCTCCTTCTGGATGCGCTCGGCCCGCACGCGTTTGATGCGAGCGGCGCTGTAGTTGGAGTCGGTGAGCATACCGGCCTGCCAGCCGGTGAGGGAGACGGCCTGATAGCCCATTGCCTCAATGGCCATGGCGCACAGGGATACGGAGATCTGCTCGCCGGTGGACAGCAGCATATCCATCTCGCGCTTGGAGGCCTTGGGATTGATCTCTTTTGCCTTGGCGATCAGGTCGTCGGTGGTGTCGCCCTGGGCGGACAGCACGACCACCACGTCGTTGCCCTGCTTATAGGTGTCGGTAATGATGCGCGCTACGTTCTGTACACGCGCGGTGTCGGCAACGGAGGAGCCGCCGAATTTCTGCACGATAAGAGCCATTTGGAATTACCTCCTGAAATGAAGTTGGGGCCGGTCAGGCCAGCACACGGATCACCGACTGCACGTCCAGCGCAGCCAGCTTTTCGTTCAGCTGGGCCAGAGTCATGGACTCGGTGAGGAAGGCGATCTCCTGAGCGGGAGCGCCGCCCCGGGCAAGGGGCATGATCTCGCCGAAGGCGGCGCGGGCGGCATCCATGGAGCCCACGGCGCGCACATACCAGCGGAAGGTCAGCACCTCGGGAGACTGGAACAGGGATCTGTCACAGGCGGCCCACTCGTTGCGCTTGCGGGTGGTGACGTCCTTGGCGATGTCGATGATATCGCCCACAACAGCGCTGGCGGTGGGCAGCTTGCCCGCGCCCCGGCCGTAGAACATCACGTCGCCCACGGCGTTTCCGGTGGCAGAGATGGCGTTGAATACGTCTTCCACGCCGGCCAGAGGATTTTCACTGCTGACCAGATGGGGGGCCACATAGGCGCACACCTTGCCGCCCTCCATGCGCAGGGCGCGGCCCAGCAGCTTGATCTTATAGCCGCAGGAGTTGGCGTAGTCCACATCGGCCAGAGTGATAGCGGTGATGCCCTGGGTGGGGACCTGATCGGGATAGATGTGGCGGCCGAAGCACAGGGCGGCCAGAATACAGATCTTGCGGCAGGCATCGTGTCCCTCAATGTCGGCGGAGGGATCGCGCTCGGCGTAGCCGTTGTCCTGCGCCTCTTTCAGAGCCTGCTCGAAGGACAGGCCCGCCCGGATCATGCGGGTGAGGATGTAGTTGGTGGTTCCGTTCAGGATGCCACGCACCTCGGACAGCTCGTTGCCGGCAAGGCAGTTGGTCAGGGGGCGCAGCACGGGGATGCCGCCGCCTACGCTTGCCTCGAAGAGGTAGCTCACGCCCTTTTCCACAGCCAGCTGCAGCAGGTCATAGCCGTGGGTGGCTACCAGCTCCTTGTTGGAGGAGACCACGCTTTTGCCGGCCTTCAGGGCGCGGGTGGTAAAGTCCAGAGCCACAGTGGCGCCGCCGATGGTCTCCACCACCACGTCCACCTCGGGGTCGCTTTCAATGACGGAAAAGTCCTTTACGAAGCAGTCCTTGTAGGGACTGTCGGGGAAGTCACGCACATCCAGAATATACTTCAGACGCACGGCTTTCCCGGTGCGCTGCTCGATCAGCGCGCTGTTCATGGTCAGGACCTCGGCAACGCCGGAGCCCACAGTGCCAAAACCCAAAATCGCAACATTCACCATTTGATTTTCACCTCATAATCATCGTCTGCCCGGAAGCCCGGACATTTATCCTGCGAGAATTTCACATTTTAAAACGCTGGGGAACGCCCGCACATCGTCCAGCAGGCGGTCCAGAGTCAGGTCCAGAGCCGAAGTCTCTGCCGAAGCGGTGACCACCGCGCAGCCGCTGGACGGGATGGACTGGTTGATGGTCAGGATATTGCTGCCGCAGCCGGAGAATACGTTCAGCACCCCGGACAGGGCGCCCGGTTCATCCTTGAGAAGGATCTGGAAGGTGACGATACGCCCGTGGAGCATATCCTGAAAGGGACGCACGGCATCCTTATACTTGTAATAGGCGCTGCGGCTGATGCCGGCTGCCCGGGCCGCGCCATTGATGGTGCTCTCCGCGCCGGTCTCCAGCAGGCTTTTTGCCTGTGCCACCTTGCGGAAGATCTCGGGCATGGCGTCTGCTTCTACGATAAAATATTTGGGAACGCTGCTCACAGCCCATCCCTCCATTCTATGTCACTGTGTTGTCCGCGGTGCGGAAGCATTTGTTTTTCTGCCGCGGTCTATTTTAGCACATCAAAGTAAAGGATGCAACAGGGTAAATAAAAAGAAGAACACAATTTTTTGTGTGGGAAGCAGCGGTTTGTGTACGTTTTCCACAATGGGGTGGAAAACAGGAAAGGCGGCGCGTGTGCGCCGCCTTTCAAAAGTCAGTTTCGGGCGGGGACAAAGGGCTCGCTGTCATCGGGGAGGGGGAGGGGTTCACTGCCCGAATCGCTGGGAGTGTCCGGTACGACCGGCTCGTCCGGGGGAGTGGGGTCCACAACGTTGCCGGGCCAGTTGGGGTCGTCCGAATCGATCAGACCGCCGGGCAGGTCCGGAGTCTCGGGGGGCAGCTGCGGAGCGGTGGTGTGGACGGTGCACGTACCCTGAGCCTGGATATAGGACAGCGTATATTTTTCGTCCGCAGCCACGGCAGAGCCTACAGGCTGCCGGCTGTGATCCAGCAGATTGACCGTCATGCGGCTGCTGTCGGGGCAGTAGGGGCCCGCGGGATGGTACAGACCGGTCTGCTCGCCATCGGCATTGAGGATGGGGCAGTCTTTGCACACGGTCACGGTGGCCGCTTCGCTGTGGCAGGTGCAGTAGGTGGTGGGTGCGTCATCACGCAGGATGGTCATTTTACCCACCCGGCTGCCTCTGACATCGCTACGGCAGGCGTCTGTGGGGAGAAGACCGCTGTCCATGCAGTATTCGGTGCTTACCAGATCGTTGAGGGTGAAGAAATCCTTGTCCCGCAGACCCTGATGCACCCGGGACATGACTCGGCTGAAGGTGATGGCTGCGGGGTTTTTGCCGCTGCTGCGCACCCGCTCGGGGGACTCGTAGCCGGTCCAGACCACGGCGGTGTAGTAAGGCGTATAGCCGGCGAACCAGCGGTCGTGGTCGCTGGTGGACGAGCCGGTCTTACCCGCCACGTGCATGCCGTTTACCTTTGCTTCGTAACCGGTGCCCGAGGCGACGACATTCTGCAGCATGGTGTTCATATAATAAGCTGTGGAGTCCTTGACAGCCACCTCACTGGTGGTCTTGTTCTCCAAAATGACCTGCTTGTTTGCGTCCAGAACCTTGGTGTAGGTGCGGGAGGGGGTATAGACGCCCTGATTGGGGAATACGGCAAAGGCCTCGGCCATGTCGCGGGTGTTCACGCCCTTGGTCAGTCCGCCCATGGACAGGGGGGCGCGGTCAAGGTCACTGGAGAACTTGCCGTTGACCTCAATGCCCTCCACAAGATCGATCTTGAAATTCTCCTCCACAAACTTGAAGCTGGCGGCGGGAGTCACCAGATCGGTCAGCACCCGGAAGGCCACGGTGTTGGTGGAGTGGGTCAGACCCTCATAAATGGTGGTAAGACCGGCATATTTGGCGTTGCCCGAGTTGACGGGGTAGGGGTTGCTGCCATTGAGCTCGTAGGGATAGTCATCGATAATGGTAACGGGAGTGATCAGGCCCATATCCAGTGCCGGTGCGTAAACAGACAGGGGCTTGAAAGACGAGCCGGGCTGCCGGGCGGCGGCGGTGGCGTTGTTGCGCCAGCGGTTGCCCGTCTTTTCGCCTACCTGACCGGCCATGGCCACCACGTCGCCCGTCTCGTTGTCGATCACGGTGATGGCGGACTGCAGCTGCTGACCGCTGCTGGAGGGGTAAGGGAAGTTGTCGGTATTTTCATAAATGTCGTTGACGATGGCCTGAATGTCGGGGTCAACACAGGTGTAGATGGACAGACCGCCCGAGAGGACCATATCGTAGGCTACGCTGTATTCCACACCGAGGGTCTTGGCCAGATCGTTGGTCACGTCGGTGATGACCTGCTCCTCGTACCAGGAGTAGATGTCGGGGTTTTCGTCGTTGGTGGGGTTCTCCACCGCCTTGGAGGTGAAGACCAGCTCCTGCGCCTTGGCTTGCTCGTACTCCTCCTTGGTGAGGTAACCCTGATCCCACATGCACCACAGCACCAGATCCTTGCGCTTGGCGTTGTTCTCCGGATTGGTGTACGGATCGTACAGGGAGGGGTTATTGGTAATGGAGATCAGGCTGGCACACTCAGCCACAGTCAGTTCACTCAGGTGCTTGCCGAAGTACTTATAGGAGGCGGTGTACACGCCGTCACAGTTGCGGCCCAGATAGATATAGTTCAGATACCACTCCAAAGTGGTGTTTTTGTCGTAATTTTTGGTAAACTCCAGCGCGCGGAAAATCTCCACCACCTTGCGTTTGACGGTGGTGTCGTTATAGGTGGTGATGTTCTTGATCAGCTGCTGGGTGATGGTGGAACCACCCTGAATGTCCTGACCGGTGAACATGAGCAGGATGGCCTTGGCCGTGCGCTTCCAGTCCACACCCGAGTGAGTCCAGAACCGCTGGTCCTCGATAGCCACGGTGGCGTTGATCAGGTCCTCGGGAATGTCCTCAAATTTGACCCAGATGCGGTTTTCGTCCCCGTGGAGGGCGCGCAGCTCATGCTCCTGCCCCTGGTCGTCCACATAGTACAGCATGGAGTTCAGGCCGGTGTGGAAATTGTCCAGATCCAGCGGGGTCATGGGCATAATGACCGTTTTGATATAAACGGCTCCGAAACAGGCCAGCAGCGCACCGGTGGTGATGGCCACCAGCAGCAGGGTGCCGATGGACCACAGGGCCATGCGCACCGGGGAACGGCGGCGTCTTCGTCTGGGGCGGCGCTGGCCGGACTGTGTGGAAGTGTGAGTTGTATCAGACATAGGAACCTCCCATGAAGAGTGTTGAAAACAAAGAACTTGCTGATTGAGTGCACAAAAAAACACTACATTATTATATCATAAAAACCATGTTTGTCCACCCCTGCTTTCCAAGTTCTGGATATTTGGGCCGGGGATAAATTTTGGCAGGGGTTTCTATTGCTTTTTTCTTCTGCACAGGGTAAAATAAAAGCACAAAGCAAAAAGCAGGAGGTGCTCGACTATGAGCGAAGAGTTCGGCCCTGATTTCATTACCGTGACCGACGAGGACGGCAACGAATTTGAACTGGAGCATCTGGACACCCTGGAGTACAACGGACAGATCTACATGGCCTTTTTTCCCGCGGTTGAGGGGGAGGAAGGCGAGGACGGCCAGGTGGTTGACGTGGACCCGGATGACGAGGAATACGGCATGGTCATCATGAAGGTGATCGAGGAGAACGGCGAGGAACTGTTCTCCACACTGGACAGCGAAGAGGAAGAAGTCGAGGTCTATGAGAAGTTCATGGAGCGGCTCTTCGCGGATGAGGAGTAAGCAGCGGGGCATTGCCGCGTTGACTTATAGAAAGAGAGATTTCCTGCTCGGTGCGTGATGGGCTCTTTTAAACCCACATTTTTTAAACGGGACGCCCCCTCACGGCGTGGCTTGCAGGCCTCCCGGCCCCTTCGAGGTCAGCCGGACGTTGGAAGCAGTAAAGCGCGGTGGAGGCGACCCACCTGCCGAACGTGCAGGTTTTAAACGGGTCCACACGGCCAGGGCGGGGTTTCCAAGCAGGCGATAGAAGCCGCAGCGTCAGCTGCGGCTTCCTTTTTTTGATACAACACCGCATAAGGCGCGGCAGCTCGGGTCAAACTAAGGCCGGATCACTGTAAAGAGGAGGGATTCTGAGTGATCATGGATAGAATTGCCCTGACGCTGCTGATCATCGGCGGTCTGAACTGGGGCAGTGTGGGCCTGTTCGGTTTTGATCTGGTGGCCTTCGCCTTTGGGGGTTCAGCCGCGCTGCTCAGCCGCGCGGTCTATACTCTGGTAGGCCTGTCAGCGGTTTGGTGTATCACCCTGCTGTTCCGGGATCGGGATGTGGTGGAGCACCACGCCTGACAAACGTACAGACACCTGCTCAAAAGCCCTCGCCCTTTGGGGTGAGGGCTTTTGACTGGGGCAAAAAACACGGTTGAGTCCCTGACTTATTTTTGGTATAATAACAGTACAAGCACAAAAGACCGGAAAATACATACATAATGAGGTGTCTTTTATGTCCGAACTGACCGAAAAGAAAAAATACGGTGCCATCGCGTTTTTGCCCCTGGGCGTGTTTCTGCTGCTCTATGTGGGCTGCGGACTGACCTTTACCTTCATGGGGGTGGAGGAGCCTTTCTCCTTCTTCCCCCGCCACGTGGCTCTGCTGGCCGGCATCGGCGTGGCCATGCTCATCGATCCCAGACGGAAGATGAGCGAAAAGCTGGATATCCTGTGTGAGAACGCAGGCAATCCCGGGGTCATGATGATTGGACTTATTTATCTTCTGGCCGGCGGATTTCAGGGTGCGGCCGCCGCTATGGGCGGCAAGGACTCTGTGGTGGCGCTGGGTCTGAGCGTGATCCCCGCGGCTCTGCTTGTGCCCGGCGTATTTATTATGAGCTGCTTTATTTCCACCGCCATCGGTACCTCCATGGGCACCATTGCCGCCATGGGCCCCATCGCGGTGGGAATTGCCGGACAGGCCGGGCTCAATATGCCCCTGACCTGCGCGGCGGTCATCGGCGGTGCCTATTTCGGTGACAACCTGTCCATGATCTCGGATACCACCATCTCCGCCGCCAAGGGCTGCGGCTCGGAGATGAAGGATAAATTCAAGACCAACTTCTTCATCGCTGCCCCCGCCGCACTGGTGGCTTGCATCCTGTTCGGCCTTATGGGCGGCGCGGGCCAGATCGATAAATCCGCCCTGAGCTACAGCCTGATCCAGATCATCCCCTATGCGGTGGTGCTCATCACCGCCCTTATGGGCTTCAACGTGGTGGGCGTGCTGCTGGTGGGCATCCTCATGACCGGCATCATCGGCATGGGACAGGGGACCATTACCGGCTTTGAGTGGGTCCAGGCCATCGGCAGCGGCATGAGCGACATGTTCTCCATCACCATCGTGGCCATCCTCATCTCCGGTATTATCGGACTGATCCGGGAATACGGCGGAGTGGACTGGCTGGTGGAAAAGATCACCGGCCGCATCAAGGACCGCAAGGGCGCCGAGTACGGTATCGGCCTGTTGGCGGGTACGCTGGCAGCGGCTCTGGTGAACAACACCATCGGCATCATTATCTCCGCCCCCATTGCCAAGGAGATCGGTGCCAAGTACAATATCGCGCCCAAACGCCTTGCCAGCCTGATCGATATTTTTGCCTGTGCGTTCCTGTCTCTCATGCCCCACGACGGCGGCATGCTCATGATCCAGGGCTTTACCCAGGCGGCCACCGGGACGGCCGTTTCTCCGCTGGCGGTCATGGGCTGCTCCTTCTATACCTTCGCCCTGCTGCTCGCCACCTGCGCCACCATCCAGTTTGGTTTGCTGCGCACCAAGCAGGAAAAAGAATAAATACATCCGGGAGCCTGCCGCAACGCGGCAGGCTCTTTTTTGTCGGAAAGGGTTGACTGGGGCGGAAGATGGGGTAAAATATAGATACCCCACCCGTGGGGGGTATCTATGCCGAGGAAGTGAGCTACAGCATGAAACAGAAATTTGATATTACAGGCATGACCTGTTCGGCCTGCTCGGCCCATGTGGAAAAGGCGGTCAGCGGCCTGCCCGGAATGAGGCAGGCGGCGGTCAGTCTGCTGACCAACAGCATGACAGCGGAGTTTGATGAGACGGTGCTGTCTGCCAATGATATTATCAACGCGGTGATGGAAAGCGGTTACGGCGCATCGCTGCATGACGCAGCACCCGAAAAGCGCACAGGCGAAAAGCGGGAAAATGTCATAGAAGAGGAACTTGCCGGGATGAAACGAAGACTGGTCTGGTCCTTCGTGTTCCTGATCCCCCTGTTCTATATTGCCATGGGGCATATGATGGGCGCGCCGCTTCCTTCGTTCCTCACGGGACTTGAAAACGCGGTGGCCTTTGGTCTGACCCAGCTGCTGCTTACCCTGCCCATCATGTATATCAATGACAAATACTATAAGGTAGGCTTTAAAACGCTGTTTCATCGTGCCCCCAACATGGACAGTCTGATCGCAGTCGGCTCATCGGCGGCGGTGGTTTACAGTGTTTTCGCCATCTACCGCATGGGCCAGGGCCTGGGGCATGGGGACATGGAGCTGGTGGAGCAGTACCACATGGACCTCTATTTTGAGTCTGCGGGTATGATCCTTGCCCTCATCACCCTTGGAAAGTTCCTTGAAACACGCTCCAAGGGCAAGACGTCTCAGGCCATCACCCGGCTGATGGACCTGACCCCAAAGACTGCCGCTGTGCTGCGGGATGGGACGCAGGTGGAGATCCCGGTCGAGCAGGTTCAGGTAGGGGACCGGGTGGTAGTGCGGCCCGGACAGGCCATCCCTGTGGACGGCGTTATCGTGGAGGGCAGCTCCGCTGTGGATGAGTCGGCCCTTACCGGCGAGTCCCTGCCTGTAGACAAGTCTGTGGGGGACAAGGTGGCGGCCGCATCCATCAACAGGTCCGGTTCCTTTGTTTTTGAAGCACTGCGCGTGGGGGAGGATACCACCCTTGCCCAGATGATCCGTCTGGTGGAGGAGGCCTCCGCCTCCAAGGCGCCCATTGCAAAGCTTGCTGACCGGGTGGCCGGGGTGTTCGTCCCCGTGGTCATGTGCATTGCCGCGGTCACCGCGGTGGTGTGGCTGGCAGTCAGCGGCGGCGACGTGACCCGGGCGCTCACTGCCGGTGTGGCGGTGCTGGTCATCTCCTGCCCCTGTGCGCTGGGCCTTGCCACCCCCGTGGCCATTATGGTGGGCACGGGCAAGGGTGCGGAAAACGGCATTCTGATCAAATCGGCGCAGGGTCTGGAGACGCTGCACAGCATTGACACCGTGGTTCTGGACAAGACGGGCACCCTTACTCAGGGCAAGCCTGTGGTCACCGACATTATCCCCGGCAGGGACACGGACGAGGACGGCCTGCTGTTTCTGGCTGCCTGTCTGGAGGCGCCCTCTGAACATCCTCTTGCCGCCGCCATTGTGGAAAAGAGTGCCCAGCGCGGTATTGCCCCTGCCAAGGTGAAGGCGTTTGAGGCCGTTCACGGCAGGGGAGTCAGGGCACTGATCGGCAACAGGCTCTGTATGGGCGGAAACCGTGCCATGATGGAGCAGGCCGGGATCGACCTTGGCGCCTTCCTGCAGTTGGAGCAGGAGCTGGCGCAGCAGGGGAAAACGCCCCTTTACTTTGCCCATGAAAACCGCGTGATGGGGCTGATCGCCGTGGCCGACACCCTGAAGCCCACCAGCACAAGTGCGGTGGAGGCCTTCCGGAATCTGGGACTGGAGGTGGTCATGCTTACGGGTGACAACAGACGCACCGCGCAGGCCGTCGCAGACCGGCTGGGTGTGGACCAGGTGATTGCCCAGGTGCTGCCTCAGGACAAGCAGGGGGTCATCGCCCGCCTGCAGGAACAGGGCAGAAAGGTGGCCATGATCGGCGACGGCATCAACGACGCCCCCGCCCTGGCCTGCGCCGATGTGGGTCTTGCCATCGGGGCGGGAACGGATGTGGCCATTGAGAGTGCGGACATCGTGCTGATGAAGTCCGACCTGCTGGACGCGGCGGCGGCGGTGGAGCTGTCCCGGGCCACCATCCGCAATATCAGACAGAACCTGTTCTGGGCGTTTTTCTATAACTCCATCGGCATCCCGCTGGCGGCAGGGGTCTTTTACCCTGTGCTGGGCTGGCAGCTCAGCCCCATGTTCGGCGCGGCGGCCATGAGCCTGAGCTCGGTGTGCGTGGTGTCCAACGCCCTGCGCCTGCGCCTTTTTAAAAGCCGCTTCAAACGGGATATATCCGCCGCGCAGCCGGAGTGCTCCGATGCGTGCCCGGTTATCACAGAAGAAAGACAAGGAGGAACAAAGACAATGAAAAAGACCATGATCATCGAGGGTATGATGTGTACCCACTGTACCGGCCGGGTAGAGAAGGCGCTGGCTGACCTGAACGGCGTGTCTGCCGTGGAGATGAGTCTGGAGGGCAAGTCCGCCACCGTCACCCTGTCCGCCGAGGTGTCCGATCAGATGCTCACCGACACGGTGACACAGGCCGGCTATGAAGTGGTGAGCATCAAATGAAAGCCGATCATGAACAGATCGTCCGCCTTCTGAAGACGGCCAGAGGGCAGATCGACGGCATCTTGAAGATGGTGGAGGAGGACCGCTACTGTCTGGATGTCTCCAACCAGCTTATGGCAGCCCAGTCCATTCTGAAAAAGGCCAACCACGCCGTGCTGCGGGCTCACATGGACTGCTGTGTGCGCCAGGCGGTGGCCAGCGGCGAACCGGAAGCCAAGCTGGATGAACTGATCGGTCTGCTGGACAAGCTGAGTAACTGACACATAGACCGCCCTGCTTTTGGCAAAGATAAGCCAAAAGGAGGGCGGTCTTTTTGCATTCATCCAAATGGAAATACGCGCTGGCCGGGGGTGCGGCCGGTCTGGCAAACGGCTTTTTCGGCGGTGGCGGCGGCTCGGTGCTGGTGCCGGTGCTCACCCGTCTGTGCGGTATGGAGCAGCGGCGCGCCTTTGCCACTTCGGTGGCGGTGATCTTGCCCCTGTGTGTTCTGTCTGTGGTCATTTATTTCATGCGGGGCGGACTGGACCTGACGGCGGCATGGCCCTACCTTGTGGGGGGCACTGTGGGCGGCTGGCTGGGCGGACGGCTTTTTAAGGGTGTGCGGGTGGATTGGCTGCGCCGGGGCTTTGGCCTGCTGCTTATCTACGGGGGAGTGAGGTATCTGGTATGAGCGGATGGCTGCTGCCCATGGCGGCGGGACTGATCACCGGGGTGCTGTCCGGTTTTGGCATCGGAGGCGGTACGCTGCTGCTGCTTTATATGACGGCGGTGGCGGGACTTGACCAGCATCTGGCTCAGGGTATCAATCTTTTGTACTTTCTGCCTGCCGGACTGACCGCCCTGCCCGCCCATGTGAAAAACGGGTATATCCAGAAAGAGGCCCTGCTGCCGGCCATTGTCTCCGGCCTGGTCTGTGCCGCCATAGCGGCGTGGGTGGCCACCGCTATGGATACGCACATACTGCGCCGGTGTTTCGGAGCGTTTCTTGCGCTGGTCGGGCTGTGGGAACTGATGGGAAAAAGAAAAACGTGAGCCGTTTATCAGCTCACGTTTTTGTGTATCTTACAGGAAGATCTTGCTTTCGGCGGGACGGGCGTATACATCCTCCAACTCGTGCTGGTGGTAGAGATAGCCCTCATCATCGTAGTATTTGGCACCCTTGGGGCAGCGCTTGACGCAGGCGCAGCACTTGATGCAGATGCCGGTGACGGACGCCACATTCTGGGGGTCGATGGAACCCATGGTGCAGATGCGGGCGCACAGGCCGCAGTTGATGCATTTGTCCGTATCGGTCTTGGGCTTGACCTTGAGGATGTTGATGGGGGTGCCGTTGCGGTCCCGGGGGGTATAGTAGGGACGGATGGGGTCCTCGCCTTCCACGGCGACCGGCTGGGCGGGAACGGCGCTGAGAGATAGAATTTTATCCGCCGCCTGCTCACCCAGCTGCGCGGCAAGGGACATGTCCGCGGTGTCAGGGCGGCCGGCGCCCAGCGTGACAGAGAAGGAATGCTCGCCCACAAAGGCACCGCCGGCCACAGGGTGCAGACCGTTGCTGTGCATGATGTTGCGCAGTTCCATCAGGCCGTCGTCAAAGTTGCGGTTGCCGTAAGTGACCACGGGAATGGCAAGGGCACCGTTGCCGGTGATCTTGCCGGTCAGATAGGGCAGCAGTACGTTGGGCACGCGGCCGGCGTATACCGGGGTGCCGATGACCACAAGGTCGGTGGGGGCAAAGGCCAGCTCCTGCTCCCGGACTTTGGGCAGGCTGAAGTCGTAGTCTTTGCATTCACAGCCCAGCTTGGCCGCGGCGGCCTTGGCAACCTGCTGAACGGTCTTTTTCGTGTTTCCGGTGCCGGTGAAATACACGGCCCAGACCTGAGAGATTTTTTCCATATCCATTTCCTCCCAATTATATGTTATGGGCGGCGGGTCGGCGCTTATGCCGCCGCGTTCTGCCTATTTCTTCTGCATGCGCTGGAAGTCCAGATATCCCTCCAGGATTAAACTGGCCGCCACCGCGTCCACGTTCTTCTTGCGTTTTTTCGCGTTTTTGCCCGCTTCAAACAAAATGCGGTGGGCATCCACCGTGGTGCGCCGCTCATCCCACAGCACGGGGGTCATGCCGCTGGCCTGTTCCACCGCGGCGGCAAACTCACGGTACAGCTGGGCCCGGGGGCCTTCCGTCCCGTCCATATTTCGGGGAAAGCCCATGACCAGCTGTTCCACACGATTTTCCCGGATGAGCCTGACAAGTTCGTCCAGAACCACCTCGGCCTTGCGGCTGTGGATGGTGGTCGCGGTGCCGGCAAGAAAGCCCGTGGGGTCAGAGATGGCAACACCGGTATGGGCGTCGCCGTAGTCGATGGCCATGACTACCATATACATACCTCCCGGAGTTGAGATCGTTCGGTCAATATTATATAATGCTCCGCCGCGGCTTGCAAGCAGGAAAGAATATGAGTTTTTGTTTTTGGTGTTGCAAAATAAAAAAACTTCTGCTAAAATGTAAATCAGTGGCGTTGTGACTGTTTTTCAGCCTGTGGAGGACAGAGCCGGAAAGACCACATTATCTTGTAGTCTGCACTCCGACTGAGCCACATTTGTGAACAAGGGGAATCGTCATGGATAACAAGAAGGAACTGGAGAGAAGAAAACAGGAGGACATTGCTCTCAACCGGGCCCTGTTGTGGTTTGGTGCGGCAATGGTGCTGGAGTTTTTGCTTCTGCTCGTCTATAAATATTATGTGAATTTCGAGACTGAGGCCGGTGCCATCAAGCTGGCCATGGCCCTGACCACTGTGCTCAAGGTCACCTGTGCCCTCGGATTCCTGGGTGGAGCGGCCATGGCCGTTCTGTGCTGGAAGCGCATGAAGGCCGCCGGGGAGCTTCCCTTCGTGACCATGCTGGTCAGCGTGTGTCTGCTGGCTGTGGGCGGCGGTTCCGGTCTGATCGTGCTCTACTATGCTGCTGCGGTCCAGCTGCTTTACATCATGGTGCCCGCCGGTGCGGTGCTGGCGCTGGTGTACTACCTGTACCAGAAGGACTTTTTCCTGTCCGGCGTGGGCGTTGGCGTTGGCCTTCTGGGCCTGTGGCTGGTACGCAGAGGTGCCGCTCACCCCATTCTGGTCAAGGTCTGTGTGGTGGCCGGCGCGGTGTTCCTGCTGACCCTGATGCTGTTGGCTTTCAAGCTGAAAAAGGATCATGGGACACTGGAACTCAAGGGTAAGCGGTACAGCATCCTGCCCGCCCAGAGCAACTTTATGCTGGTGGCTCTGTCCTGTCAGATCAGCCTGCTGGCTATGCTGGCCGGTCTGCTGCTGGGCAGCACCGTGGCTTTCTACCTGCTGTTTGTGCTGGTGGCCTGGCTGTTCGTCCTGCTGGTGTACTACACCGTCAAAATGATGTGATAGAAAAGATAAAACAATGCGCTGCGGAACGCAGCGCATTGTTTTTGTTTGTACAGAACAAAAAGAAAACGGGACATCCTTTCGGATGTCCCGTGGTGCGCGAGGCGGGAGTCGAACCCGCACGCCCTTGCGAGCACTGGCACCTGAAGCCAGCGAGTCTACCAATTCCACCACTCGCGCATTTGGCAGTGGAGCGCTGTTGCTCAGCGCAAGATGTATATTACCACAGGGTATCCTGGATGTCAACAGCTTTTTAGCGAAAAAACGAAAAATTTTTCGCCGGGCCGAACAGGGAGAAAATCAGCCCCCACAGCGGTTTGCGCTGTGGGGGCTTGCATATTGTTCGGGGAGGATCAGCCCACAAAGGCGGCCAGCTTTCCGGTGTCCAGTCCTTCGCAGGACAGCAGGAAGGGAGCCAGCTCTTTGGCGATGGTCATCACGCCGCCGGGCACATCGGACTCGATGTTCAGGGGCAGCAGGGGATCATGCAGGCTCATGCGCAGCAGGAACCAGCCGTTGCCGTGGTCGGCGTCCAGGTTGACGCGCACGCCCTCATAGTTGTTGGGAGCGATGGACCAGCCGGGCTGCTTGGCGGCGTACTCCTGCAGGCCGTCCAGCACGCTTTGACCGTAGGTCTTGAAGTCCTCGGGGATGATGTTCAGACGCAGCTCCTTGCTCTCGGCAGGCTCAGCCAGATCGGCGATGAGGGACTCCAGCGTGTAGCCCTCCTTCTTGCCCCGGGCCAGCTCGATGAGCAGCTTGGTCACCAGATAGGCGCCGTCGTCCAGGAAGTAGTTCTCCTTCAGGGCACCATGGCCGGAGGTCTCGATGGCCAGCTGGCTGTCCTGACCGGCGTTGTTCAGGCGGATGGACTCGTTGATGACGTTGCGGTAGCCGCGCTTGAAGCGGTGGTGGACACCGCCGTGCTTTGCGATAAAGGCGGCAAGGCCGGTGGAAGTGATGGAGTCGGTGACGATGGTGGTGCCGGGATGCTCCCGCAGCAGGATAACGGCCAGCATGGCAATGATGCGGTTGCGGTTGAGCTCGGAACCGTCAGACAGCACCGCGCCGGCGCGGTCCACGTCGGTGTCGAAGATGATGCCCAGATCAGCCTTGTTGGCGGACACGGCGCTCATGATCGCCTCCATGGCGGCGGCGTCCTCGGGGTTGGGGATGTGGTTGGGGAAGGAGCCGTCGGGGTCCAGGAACTGGCTACCGGTGGTGTCTGCACCCAGGGGCTGCAGAACCTTTTCCACATAGAAGCCGCCGGCGCCGTTGCCGGCGTCCACGACCACCTTGAAGCCGTCCAGAGGCCGCTGCTCGCCGGTGGCGGAGCGGACCTTGTTTACCAGAATGGCGGCGTAGTCATCCATAAACGCGCCCCCGGTCACGGCGGCGGGGGTCAGACCGGTGGTCTCGTTCCCGGCGGCAAAGGCCAGAATGGCGGCGATGTCCTGCTTTTCCAGACCGCCGTCCTTGGTGAAGAACTTAAAGCCGTTGCGGTTGAAGGGCAGGTGGCTGGCGGTGATCATAACGGAGGCGTCAAAAGGCTTTTCGCCGGAGACGGTGCTCATGAACATGGCGGGGGTGGAGGCCATGCCGATGTCGGTGACCTGGATGCCCTGCTGTGCCATGGCGGTGCACAGCCAGCCGGCCAGAGTGGGGCCGGACAGACGGGAGTCCCGGCCTACAGACACGCGCAGTTCATCCCGGCCCAGCCGCTGACGCAGCCACAGGGCAAAGCCGCGGCCGATGTTGCGGCAGACCGCCTCGGTCAGATTGACGTTCTGGCCCTCGATGCCCTCAAGAGCCACGCCGCGAATGTCGCTTCCGTTTTGCAGTTTCTTATAATCCATTATGTATATCCCCTCGCAGACGTAAAATGTGGTTTCAGCTTCTCGTATCATATCACGAACCGGGCGCAAACGCAACTGCCGCAGGGGAAAAGAATACATCGCAAAGCAATAAAATTTGTGCGGAGACTTGAAAGAAGGGGCGCTTTGCGGTATGATTGTTTCAAACGAACCTTTGGGGGGATACAAGATGTATTACATTGGCGTAGACCTTGGCAGCACTAATATTAAGGTGGCCATTTACACCGGCGATATGAAGCTGGTGGACCGGCAGAGCTATCCTGTTGAATATATCCGGGAAAACGGTTTTGTGGAGTTTGACGCAGAGCTGTACTGCGCAAATATCATGAAGCTCATCGCCTCCATGGTGCAGTCCAATGGGGTGGCGGCCGACCAGGTGTCCCAAATCACCTTCACCGGTCAGGCGGAATCGTTGGTGGTGGTGGATCAGCAGGGGAAGACCCTGATGAACGCCATTTCCTGGATGGACGAGCGCAGCGTGAAGGAGTGTCAGGTCCTGGAGGGGCAGTTCTCCCATGAGGAGATCGAGGCGGTCACCGGTCAGATGGCGGTGCTGCCCACCTGGCCCGCAACCAAGATCCTGTGGCTGAAGAACAATGCGCCCGAGATTTACGAAAATGCCGGTACATACATGATGCTCAAGGACTTTGTGGTCTATCGCATGACCGGAAAGAAGCTGGCCGACTGCTCCATTGCCACCTTCACGTTCTACTTTGACATCTATGAGAAGAAGTACTGGCAGAAGATGCTGGATGCCATCGGTGTGTCCGAGAGCCAGCTGCCCCCTCTGGTGGAGCCGTGCACCATCGCCGGCCCGCTGACCCAGCAGGCGGCCCAGACCATGGGCCTTGCCCAGAGTGTCCGGGTCAATGTGGGCACGCTGGACCACTTCACCGGTATGATCGGCACCGGCAACGTTGCGCTGGGAGGTATGACCCTGTCCACCGGAACGGTCATGGCGCTGACCACCATGGCGGCCGAGCCCGCCCCCCGGGACAGCGGTATCGCCATGCACTACGGCTTTATCCCCGACACCCACATCATGCTGCCTGTGGCCGAGTCCGGCGGCGTTTCGCTGGAGTGGTTCCGCCGCACCTGCATGGGCGACATTACATACGACATGATGAACGAGGAACTGGCCAAGCGCGAACTGCCCAACGGCCTGCTGTTCCTGCCCTATCTGGTGGGCACCAACTCCCCCGAGTTTGACGCCGACGCATCGGGCACGTTCTTCGGCCTGCGGCAGGAGAACGACGTGTATGACATGGCCTGTGCGGTCATGGAGGGTGTTGCCTTCATGCTGCGCAAGAACTGTGACCACATTCGCAGCAAGGGCACCCGGATCTCCCACATCATTGCCACTGGCGGCGGCTCCAAGAGCCCCATCTGGTGCCAGCTGCAGGCGGACATCACCGGCCTGCCTGTGGTGATCCCCGCGGAGAAAGAGGCTGCGTGTCTGGGCTGCGCCATCATCGGCGCGGTGTGCGACGGCGTGTTCGCCGATTATCAGCAGGCGGCGGAGCAGTGCATCCGCTTTGAAAAGCGCTTTGAGCCCGTCAATGCGCAGCGGTTTGAGGACAAGTATAAGAAATACTGCGCCCTCTACGAGGCTATGCTGACGGTTACCCGCATGTAAGAAAAGGTCGAACGGCAGGATGTTTTCCATGCACATTGGGCCATTTTCGTTGAAAAAAGGTATGGAATAGTTTGTTCCCGGGGGGAGCAAGTATTATAATTACGCTGTTATTTATACCAAGCGGAACTTTTAATATGAAAGGAAGATGATCCATATGTCCAACTTTATCCCTACTCCCGCGTATTATGACAGAATGCCTGTGGATATTTCTTTCGTGTTCAAGAACGAAAGACCTGCCGGCAAGCACGGCTTCATGAAGGCTCAGGGCGACAACTTCTACTTTGAAGACGGCACTCTGGCCAAGTTCTGGGGCGTTATGTTCAACGGCGGTGCCAACTTCCCCGAGCATGACTATGCCAAGAAGGTCGCCCGCCGTCTGGCCATGGCCGGCGTGAACATCGTTCGTATCCACCAGCTGGATGCCGAGTGGTGCGTGCCCAACATCTATCAGATGTATGCCGGCCCCCGCGTGCAGAACACCCGTGACCTGTGCGAGGAGTCCTTTGACCGTCTGGACTACCTGATCCACTGCCTGAAGGAAGAGGGTATCTACCTGACCATCGACATGGTCACCTACCGCAAGTTCAAGACCGGCGACGGCGTCAAGCACGCCGAGCTGCTGGGTGATGCCGCCCGCTTCTACTCCATGTATGACCGGACCATGGTCGACCTGCAGAAGGAATACATGGACAAGATGTGGAACCACTACAACCCCTATACCAAGCTGTGCTACAAGGACGATCCCGCCTTCGTCATGTGCACCATCTGCAACGAGAACAACCTGTTCTACGACAGCAGCGTGCGCAAGAACTTCGTGCGCATCCCCTACTATGACAACATGTTCCGCGACCTGTTCGCCGAGTGGCTGAAGGAAAAGGGTATCGAGTACGACGCCTACGGCTGCGACCTGTTCGCCATGGACGAGACCATGACCCAGTTCAAGCTGGAGCTGAGCGAGAAGTACTACAACGAGATGATGGGCCACATGAAGTCCATCGGCGTGAAGATCCCCTGTGTGGTCACCAACTGGCTGCATACCAATGCTGAGGTGTACCTCAGCCGCCTGAGCGACTACACCGACATGCACAAGTACGTCTCCGACTGGCACTGGGCCGAGCACGAGAAGGTCAGCTACCACAAGCCCATCACCACCGGCGAGCCTCAGTTGGGCAATATGGCCCGCGTGAAGCTCCACGGCAAGCCCGTGTTCTTCTCCGAGTGGGATATGACCTGGCCCAACTCCTACCGTGCCACTGCCGTACCTCATTTTGCAGCCATCGCCTGCCTGCAGAACTGGTCCGGTATGACCGTGCATACTTATTCCTACACCAACTTCCTGGACCGCATCGATACCCTGGGCAAGGAGAGCGTCTCCGACAGCGTCGGCAACGTGGCCTACCGTGACGGTTACTTCTCCGTCTGGAACGACCCCGCCAAGTTCGGTCTGTTCTATCACGCTGCCCTCATGCTGCGCCGCGGCGACGTGCAGCCCGCCAAGAAGGTCTACGGCGCCAAGATCTCCCAGCTGCCCAAGCTGAACTATCAGGCTTTCACCTCTCTGGTGGAGCGCAGCCAGATCCACACCATTCTGGATGACAGTGATCTGACCGGTATCGACGAGGTCATCATGGACAGCGATGTCATCCCCCGCGAGAAGGCCAACCGCATCGAGGCCGATACCGGCGAGCTGTGGCGCAACCCTGTTCGCTCCATCGGTGTGGTTGACTCCCCCCGCACCAAGATCGCTTACGGTCTGCTGGGCCGCTTCGCCGGTGAGGATACCCGCCGCCGCGAGAATCTGAATCTGGCTATCGAGATGAACGACTTCACCGTGGACTGCTACACCGATTTCGGTGTTGTGGCTCTGTCCTCTCTGAACGATGATCCCATCTGCGAGTCCGAGCACATGCTCATGTCCACCATTGGCCGCGCCCGCAACAGCGGCGCCCAGTTCGACGGTGAGAAGATGATCGACGTGGGCCACGCTCCCATCATGTCCGAGGTCATCGAGGCCGACATCACCATCCGCACCAAGCACGACAACCTGCAGATCTGGGCTGTCAATGCTGATGGCTTCTTCATCGGCAGCCTGCCCAAGACCTACGAGGATGGCTGCCTGAAGTTCCACACCGGCATGCACTACCCCGCTCAGTACTATATCATCACCAAGGAGTAAGACCGGCGGGTCTGCTGTAATTGAAAAGGAAGCCGACAGCTTGCTGTCGGCTTCCTTTTTGTATAAAGAAAACCACCACTTCAGTTCTACGGGTGGTCCTGACTTTGCCAGTCACATGCACCCCGCTTCCGCCGTAGAATGATGTGCTGACCTGCCGCCATTATGGGGCGGGGAGAGGCTTTTGGAAGGGAGTGGCGGCATATGGAACTGCCATTGGGCGCGCTTGCTCTGGGCGAGCACGCATATATCAGCCGCGTGGCCGGGAGGGCGGACATGGACTGTCGGCTGGCAGAACTGGGCTTCCTGCCCGGAACGCGGGTACATTGTGAACTGATCAGCCCCGCCGGGGACCCGGCGGCCTACCGGGTGCGTGGGGCGCTTATCGCTCTGCGGCGCAGGGATGCGGACACGGTGTGGGTGACGGGCCGCGGGGAGGAGCGAACATGAAAAAGGAACTGCAGGTGGAGCGTCCCGGCCCGGAGGGGCGTATCATCGCCTTTGCGGGCAACCCCAATGTGGGCAAATCCACCCTGTTTAACGCTTTGACGGGCATGCGCCAGCATACAGGAAACTGGCCCGGCAAAACGGTGGCGGTGGCTCAGGGACAGTGCGTCCATAAGGGCAGGCGGTTTTTGCTGGTGGATCTGCCGGGGACCTATTCCCTCAGCGCACACTCGGCGGAGGAGGAGATCGCCCGGGATTTTCTTGCCGGAGGACAGGCGGACGCGGCTGTGGTGGTGTGTGATGCCACCTGTCTGGAGCGAAGCCTGATTTTTGCCATTCAAGTTATGGAGCAGGTGGAGCGGGTTGTGCTGTGTGTTAATCTGATGGATGAGGCACAAAGCCATGGTATCCATGTGGATCTGCAGTCGCTGTCCCGACAGCTGGGCGTGCCTGTGATAGGGGCGTCGGCCGGCCGGGGAGAGGGGCTGGAGGAACTGATGGACGCGGTGGAGCGCATCTCGCACCCTGAAAGCCGGCAAAGCCGGACCAGGCAGGAACACAGCCCGGCTCAGCGGGCGGCCCTTGCCGAACGGTGTGCGGCTATGGCGGTCACCAGACAGCGGCAGGATCCGCTGTCCGGACAGCGCAGGATGGACCGTCTGCTTACCTCCCGGTTTACCGGCATCCCGGTGATGCTGGCTCTGCTGGGAGTGGTGCTGTGGATCACCATTGCCGGGGCCAATGTGCCCTCTCAACTGCTGTCGGAGCTTCTGTTCGGGGCAGGGGAGTGGCTGCGGGTGGGGATGATTTTTCTGGGTGTGCCGGATAGCGCGGTGGCCATGCTGGTGGACGGCGTGTACCGGGTGCTGGCCTGGGTGGTCAGTGTGATGCTGCCGCCCATGGCGATTTTCTTTCCGCTATTTACATTGTTGGAGGATCTGGGCTACCTGCCCAGAGTGGCCTTTGTGCTGGATCATGCATTTCATAAGGCGGGCGCCTGCGGCAAGCAGTCGCTGACCATGACCATGGGCTTTGGCTGCAATGCCTGCGGGGTCACCGGCTGCCGCATTATCGACTCGCCACGGGAGCGGCTCATCGCCATCGTGACCAATTCCCTTGTGCCCTGTAACGGACGGTTTCCAACTTTGATCGCCCTGATCTCGGTGTTTTTTGCGGGCAGCTCTCTGCAGGCGGCACTTCTTCTGCTGTTGGTTCTGATGTTGGGTGTAGGCATGACGCTGGGGGTGTCACGGCTGTTGTCTGCAACGGTGCTGCGGGGTCTGCCATCCTCCTTTGCGCTGGAGCTTCCGCCCTATCGGAAACCCCGGGTTGGGCAGGTGATCGTGCGCTCTGTGCTGGACCGTACCCTGTTCGTTCTGGGGCGCGCGGTGGTGGTGGCAGCGCCGGCAGGACTGATCATCTGGCTGAGTGCCAATGTGCAGGTGGCCGATGCCACGGTGCTGGAACATATCATAGAATTTCTTGACCCGCTGGGCCGGCTTATGGGCATGGATGGAGTGATCCTCATGGCTTTTGTGCTGGGCTGGCCGGCCAATGAGATCGTGGTGCCCATCATGCTCATGGCTTATCTGTCTCAGGGAACGCTGGTGGAAATGGGCGACGCCCAAAGTCTTAGCCAGCTGCTGATACAGCAGGGGTGGACCCCGCTGACGGGGGTGTGCACCATGCTGTTTTCTATGTTTCACTGGCCATGCTCCACCACCTGCCTGACCATCGCAAAGGAGACGGCCAGCGTCAAATGGACGGCCCTTGCAGTGGTGGTACCTACCGTTGTGGGCGTGGTGGTGTGCACACTGACTGCGGCAGTGGGCAGACTGCTGTGATTGACAAAAAGGCCAAAGAAAACTTGAGAATGAAGCTGCCATGACAAAAATGCAGTACTGTCCCGGGGGCGGGTGGCTTTCGGTATGTATTGCCGGCATGCGGTTTTCGGAAGTGATCGGGGTTATCGTGCTTGGCTGTGATTTGTGAATTACACTATGTTTTTATAGGAAAAAACACCGGCAGGCTATTAGCTGCCGGTGTTTTGGCTGCTGCAAGGCATTGTGCAAAATGGCACGTTCTTTTACGTCAGGTTTGCAAAATACTCGATCAGGAAATCTAAAAACGTCTGTCTTAATCTGCCGGGATTCCTGTGACTGTTCCAAAACACATAGGTTGTTCGTGTTTTTTCCGGAATGGTAGGTATGAACCGGACTTTGTCATTTATAATGCCGCGCCAGGAAAGTTCCGGGCCCATGGTGACCGCCATGCCCGCTGCAACAAATTTTGTCATACAGTGCAGGTCTCCGCAAATCATGGAGATCTTTGGTTCAAACCCGGATTGTTCGCATAAATGAACTGTATGGCTCCATAAGCTGTTATTCTTATCCAGCAATGCAAATTCTTCATTTTTCAGATCTTCAAAATGAACATGGCCTTTTTGTGCCACAGGATGGTTGGCCGCAACCATTAAATGAAGCTTTTCTGTTATCAAGCAAGTGCCATTGCTGTACTGGTCACTGGGTGGAGTACAGGAAATACACAAATCATAATCATATGGACTGTTTTGCTCCTCCGCATGAAAGATTCTGAAACTGACGCCCGGATACTTTTTTCGAAACTCCACGATACAGTCTACAATCGTACCTCTGTGTTGCTGCACCAACAATATCAATTCGCCACACAGCAGGCCGTCCTCGTAATTCAGATTCTGCACAGCCATGTCCAACTCGGCGATGGAACGAGTGACAGAATTCAGGAACGTTTCGCCATCCTTTGTAAGGGTTAGCCTGTTCCTGTGCCGATTAAACAGCGGTTTTCCAAGCTCCTTTTCCAGCCGCGAAATTGTCTGTGACATTGCAGGCTGGGGAATCATGTGGTATTGTGCGGCTCTTGAGATGTTTAACATTCTGGCTACAGTTAAAAAATAACGCAATTGCAAAAGTTCCATATAAACACGCCTCCAAGCATACATTGCAAAATATATTATACATACAAAATCATATATTTTTCAATATTTATTATGGTCGCTATAATCAGTTTGTCAATAATTGGAGGTATATTGTATGGATTTGTTTTCTTTGCTCGTTTTATGTGTTACGCTTGTGGTCGCGTTTATCTTTAAGATAAACAGCGGGTTGATCGCAATTGCTGTTTCGCTGGTTCTGTCCTGGATCGCCGGGATCCCCGGCAGCTTCCTGCTGTCTTCCTTCAACAACTCCTTGTTTTTGATGTTGCTGGGCGTTATGTATTTGTTCAGCATCGCCCAGGAAAACAGGACACTGGAACTTCTTGCCAAAAAGACCTTTGCACTGTGCCGCGGTCAGGAACGGGTACTGCCCATCGTGCTGTTTCTCCTCTCAGCAGTGATCTCCGCTCTCGGCCCCGGCCTTATTTCGGTCACTGCGCTTGTAAGTGTTCTGCTCGTTGCCCTCGCAAAAGAAATGAATACGCCTGCCATCCGCCTGATCCCGTTTGGTATGATGGGCGCTTTCTCCGGCGGACTTTCCCCGATCACACCCAGCGGAATTGTGGCGGTTAATGTGTCCGGTGAGAATGGTATTACAGGAGTTGGGGGACCGGTCGCCTGGAAGATGTTTTTGACTTGCGTCATCTATGCAGCGATCCTCTACATTTTCGTGTTCAAGTGGCACAAACATAAACCGGCAGGTATCGCCGCACAGAACTCCGCCGAGGCCGACGTGGAAAGATTTTCCGCAAAACAGGTTATGACCCTTGTGGGTATTGTGGCCGTTGCGCTGATTTCCTGCATATTCGGTATCAACGTAGGCCTGATTTCCTTCGCTGTCGCTGTCGTATTGACTTTGCTGAACGCTGCAGATGAGGGCGCGGCGCTGAAAAAAGTTCCCTGGAACACTCTTGTGATGATCACCGGAGTGGGGATCCTGATCTCCCTTGTGACCGAACTGGGTGGCATTGACCTGCTTTCTTCCGCACTTTCCAAGCTGTCCACCGAGAAAACCGCAACGGCTGTAATGGCGCTGCTGAGCGGTGTTATGTCCTGGGTCTCCTCGGCATCCGGTGTGGTTATGCCCACCCTCATTCCTACTGTGCCTGATATGGTCGCATCGGTTTCCGGAACCAATGCCGTGGCACTCGTGACCAGCATTTCCATTGGCGCCAATATGGCTGCAATCAGCCCTCTGTCCAGCTGCGGCGCGCTTATGCTGGCTGCCTATTCTTCCAGTGACGTTACCGCCGCCGAAAGAAACAAGATGTTCCTGCAGCTGTTCATTTTGTCCGCCTGTGCAGTTGCTTTGTCCGGTATTTTGGCGTTGATCGGTATGTATTGATCAGCCTCCCGGCAATAAAAGAATCGGGAAGGGTGAGAATGCCCGCCTCCGTGATAAGTTGACCCCTATTTGTCAGATGGTAGCATGATACGCTGTCTGACAAATGGGGGTTTTCTTATGCGGAAGTGATTTGCGACAAAGATCCTGCTGAAGGATTCAAAGAGCCTGTCATAAATTTAAAGCAGATCGATGGGATCGGATATGGAGAACGAATTTGTTAAGAATTTAAAATTGACAAACGTTCGGATAAAGGGGAAAATAGAGGAGTAGGAGGTGGCGAGTGATGAGGAGAATTTTATTCATCTGCCACGGCAATATCTGCCGCAGCACCATGGCGGAATTTGTAATGAAACATCTGGTCAGGCAGCGGGGAGCAGAGGGCGAGTTCTATATTGATTCAGCTGCCACCTCCACGGAGGAACTGGGGAACGGCGTCCATCCCGGCTCCCGGCGCAAGCTGGCGCAGATGGGCATCCCCTGCGGGGAGCACCGGGCTCGGCAGCTGCGCAGGGATGAATACGACCGGTTTGACCTGTTTATTGGCATGGACAGCGCCAACCTGCGCAATATGCAGCGCATGCTGGGAGGCGACCCGGAGGGGAAGATCCACGGCCTTTTGGAGTATGCCGGGCGAAGCGGACAGAGCATTGCCGACCCGTGGTATACCGGGAACTTTGACGAGACCTTTGATGATGTGATGGACGGGTGCACAGGTCTTCTGGAGCACCTGGCAAGGGAGAAAGGGAAATGACCGAAGCACTGAAGACCCTGCAGCAATGGGTGGATGAGAGCCAAAAAATCGTCTTTTTCGGGGGTGCCGGGGTCAGTACGGAGTCGGGGATCAAGGACTTTCGCAGTGAGGACGGACTGTATAACCAGAAGTACCGCTGGCCGGTGGAGCAGATCCTCAGCCGCACCTTTTTCGACCGAATGCCGGAGGAATTTTACCGGTTTTACCGGGACAGGATGCTGTGTCCCGATGCCCGGCCCAATGCCGCCCACAAAAAGCTGGCCCGGCTGGAGCGGGCGGGCAAGCTGCTCAGTGTGGTCACTCAGAATATTGACGGACTGCATCAGGCGGCGGGCAGCAGGCGGGTATGGGAGCTGCACGGCAGCGTCCTGCGCAACTACTGTATGCGGTGCGGAGCAACCTGTACCGTGCAGGACATTCTGAACAGCACGGATGTGCCCCGCTGCAGCTGCGGCGGGATGTTTAAGCCCGATGTGGTACTTTATGAAGAACAGCTGGATAGCGACACGGTGCAGGGAGCGGTCCGGGACATCAGCGCCGCGGACCTGCTGATCATTGGCGGCACATCGCTGGCGGTCTATCCCGCTGCGGGACTGGTGAACTACTATACCGGCAGCCGGCTGGTACTGATCAATAAGACGCCCACTCCCTACGACAGCCGCGCGGACCTGCTCATTGCCGAACCCATCGGTCAGGTCATGGAGCAGCTGCAAGTCAGATAAACGGTGCAGCCCCCGGAAATATCCGGGGGTTGCATTTGTGTAAAGGATGGCGTATAATAAGCAGGACAACTGAATCGAATGTCTTCAGGGCGGGGTGAGAGTCCCCACTGGCGGTACAGTCCGCGACCGGGCGCACAGGTGCGCCCGCTGACCCGGTGCAACTCCGGGACCAACGGTATAGTCCGGATGGAAGAAGATGTGTGTTACAAACTATGCGCACCTCCTCACGAGTTTTAACACCTGGAAGGCATTTCGTCTTCTGGGTGTCCAAACGAAATGAAGGAGTGTTTTTTATGTCTCAAAACAGGAGCCAAAACTGGCTCAATGCCCGCACCATGGTCACTCTGGCCATGCTGACCGCTGTGGCGTGGGTCGTCACCTACCTGTGCAAGGCCATCCCCAGCGTCATCGGTTTTCTGGATTTTGAATTCAAAAGCGTAGTGATCTGTATCGGCGGCTTTACCCTCGGTCCCGCCGCCGCCGTGATCCTGTCTGTCCTTGTGCCGGTGGTAGAGTTTTTTACCTACAGCGGTACGGGACCCTATGGCCTTATAATGAACATTGCGGCCACGGCAAGTTTTTGCTGTCCGGCCTGCTATATCTACAAGCGCAGACACACTATGAACGGTGCGGTGGTCGGCCTTGCGGTAGGTACGGTGACTTTGACAGTGGTGATGGTGCTGTGGAACTATCTGATTACCCCCCTGTATCAGGGCACGCCCCGTGAGGTCATCGCGGGCATGCTGCTGCCTGTGTTCCTGCCCTTTAACCTGACTAAGGGAGGCCTGAATATGGGGGCCACCCTGCTGCTCTACAAGCCGGTGGTCACCGCCCTGCGGCGGGCGGGGCTGGTGCCCCCTTCCAAAGCCGGGCAGGGCAAAAAGTTCAGCGGCGGCTTCGTGCTGTTTGCGCTGGCGCTGCTCATCACCTTCGTGCTGTTTGCGCTGGTGCTGCTGGAGATCATCTGATAAACAAGGAGTGGTCGCAATGGCCGGAACCCTCTACCTCGTGCCTACCCCCATCGGCAATCTGGGTGATATCTCTCCCAGAATGGCAGATACCATGGCGCAGGCGGACTTTATCGCCGCCGAGGATACCCGGGTGTCCCTGAAGCTGCTCAATCATCTGGGTCTGAAAAAGCCTATGATCTCCTACTACCGCCATAACACGCAGGCGGGCGGTCAGGCAGTGCTGGAGCGTCTGCTGGCGGGAGAGAGCTGTGCTCTGGTCACCGATGCCGGCACGCCCGCCATCTCCGATCCCGGACAGGAATTGGTGGCCCTGTGCGCACAGCACGGTGTGGATGTGGTGGCCATTCCCGGGCCCTGCGCCCTTGTTACCGCCCTGGCGGTGTCGGGACAGCCCACTGACCGGTTTACTTTTGAGGGCTTTTTGCCCATGAACAAGAAAAACCGCCGAACCCATCTGGACAGCCTGAAGGGTGAGGAGCGCACCATGGTCTTTTACGAGGCGCCCCACAAACTGACGGCTACGCTGGAGGACCTGTGTCAGACCTTTGGAGCCGAGCGCCCCCTGTCCGTGTGCAGGGAACTGTCCAAACTGCACGAAGAGGTGCGGCGGACCACACTTGGAGAGGCTCTGACGTGGTATCAGGCCAACCAGCCCAAGGGCGAGTTTGTACTGGTGGTGCGGGGCGCGGAACCTGTGCAGGAGCAGGAGGCCACCCTTGAGGACGGACTTGTCCGGGTGGAACAGCTGCGCGCCGGGGGAGCGTCCCTGAAGGATGCGGTCAAACAGGCGGCCAGAGAGCTGAGCCTTTCCAAAAACGAGCTTTACGATCTTGCACTGGACAGATAATAAAAAGCGCATTGGCATTTGCCAATGCGCTTTTGCTTGTGGGTGGATTACAGGTCCTTGTGCAGCAGCTTGATGCAGTTGACGCACACGTTTTTGCCCTTGAAGGACACCACATCCTTGGCGTCGTCGCAGAAAATACAGGCGGGCTGATACTTGCGCAGGACGATGGTGGAACCATCCACATAAATCTCCAGCGCATCCTTGGGGGCGATGTCTAGTGTGTGCCGCAGCTCGATGGGCAGAACGATGCGGCCTAATTCATCCACTTTTCTGACAATGCCGGTCGACTTCATTCGGATCATTCCTTTCTGTGTTTGGCGGGAAATACATACTTCACTTTTATTATATCTTTCCATTTCTGGATGTCAACGGGAAAAATTGAAAATTTTGTAAAATCTGCAAATAAATTCTTGGGAAATGTAAAAATATGGAAGAATCTGGGAGGGTGGACGGCATGTTTCAACGGCATGGCCCATATAACTGTGGCAGAAGGGGTGATGGGTGTGACCATGTCGGTGATCTGGACGGGGATGGTAGTGATATCCGTGCTGTGCGGACTTGCCACAGGGCGCGGGGCTCAGGTGGCCGCAGCGGCGGTGGAAGGCGCGGGCGCGGCGGTGGAGTTATGTGTGTCCATCGGAGGGATGCTGTGCCTGTGGACGGGGGTGATGGAGGTCATGCGCCGGTCGGGACTGGCAGATAAGCTTTCCCGGCTGCTGCGGCCTGTACTGCGCAGGCTGTATCCGTCCATGGCACATGACAAGGCGGTGATGGACAGCATCGCGGCCAATGTATCAGCCAATCTGCTCGGGCTGAGCAACGCGGCTACCCCGCTGGGGCTGGAGGCGGCCCGGCGCATGGGGAAAAACAGCGGCGGAGTGGCCAATGACGCCCTGTGCATGCTGGTGGTGTGCAATACCGCTTCCATCCAACTGATCCCCACCACGGTAGCCACGGTGCGGGCGGCTGCGGGCTGCGGGACACCCTTTGACATACTGCCTGCGGTCTGGCTGGCTTCGGCCATCTCGGTGGGAGTGGGCATTACGGCGGCGAAGCTGTGTGCCCGGCTGTGGAGGGGACGATGATGGATCTTTTTTTCACCATGCTCATACCCATGATCCTTGCGGTGGTGGCCTTGTATGCCATGGGGCGGCGGGTGGATGTGTATGCCGCACTGGTACAGGGGGCGGGGGACGGGCTTGGAACTTTGCTGCGCATCGTCCCCTCGCTGATCGGTCTGCTCACAGCGGTGTATATGCTGCGGGCATCCGGGGCGCTGGAGCTTGCGGCGCAGTGGTTTGCTCCTGTGCTGAACAGACTGGGCATCCCGCCCGAGACGGTGGCGCTTTTACTGGTGCGCCCGGTGAGCGGCAGTGCGGCACTTGGAGTCGGCTCGGAACTGATCGCAGCTTACGGCCCGGACTCCTATATCGGGCGGGTGGCCGCCGTCATGCTGGGGTCAACGGAGACAACATTTTATACCATTGCCGTCTATTTTGGCGCGGTGGGCATCACCCGTACCCGTTATGCGGTGCCCGCAGCCCTGTGTGCGGATCTGGCAGGATTTATGGCGGCGGCATGGGCGGTCAGAATATGTTTCGGTTGACATTGGACGGAAGTTGTACTATGATAAATTAAAAGGGGGAGTGCGGTGTACGTGGAAGTGACCAAAGACACCTTCTGCCTGCCCCGACGGCGGCGGGAGACCCATAAGGGCGACTTCGGCCGGGTATATATTATGGCGGGCAGCGTGGGCTATACCGGTGCTGCGGTCTTTGCCGCCAATGCCGCGGTACGTACCGGCTCCGGCCTTGTGTATCTTGGCGTGCCCCGGGAGATCTGGAGTGTGGCGGCAGTCAAGTGTGACGAGGCCATGCCCCATCCCCTGCCTGAGGATGCAGGTGAGCTTCTGGCCCGGATGTCGGCCTGCGATGGGGTGCTCATTGGACCCGGTCTGGGCCGGGAGGAACACACCGGCGAATTGGTCCGCACCCTCGTTTCCCGGCTGGATGTGCCGCTGGTGCTGGATGCCGACGGACTCAATGCCGTTGCGGACTGCCGGCAGCTGCTGGCCGGTCGAACTGCACCCACGATCCTGACACCCCACGAGGGGGAGTTTGCACGACTGACGGGTGCGGAACTGCCGGTAAAGGATCGGGTGCAGGCTGCGGCAGACTTTGCCGCGGCGTGCCGGTGCGTGCTGGTTCTGAAAGGACACCGCACCGTGACCGCCGCGCCGGATGGGCGGGTGTGGGTGAACACCAGCGGAAATCCCGGCATGGCAAAGGGCGGAAGCGGCGACGTGCTGGCGGGGATGATCCTGTCGCTGTTGGGTCAGGGATTTTCTGCAGCTGAAAGCGCGGCCATGGCCGTGTGGCTTCACGGCAGGGCGGGGGATCTGTGCGCCGAAAAACTGGGCGAGTATGCCATGCGGCCCACCGATATGCTGGACTGCCTGCCCCGGGCGCTCATGGAACTGGAGAGCGCTGAATAATCATCGTTGGAGGATGGAACTGTGCGCAGATCAAGGGTGATATGCGTACTGATGATAACGCTCCTGCTGACCGCCTGCGGCCCGGTGGGAGAGGAACATGGACCGCTGGAGCAGGCTCTTGCCCTTCGCGGTGAATATCTGGCTTCCGAGGGCTGTACAGCCGAGATGGAAGTGACGGCAGACTACGGACAGAGGGTCTATACCTATACGGTGGCTGTGACCGTGTTCGGCGGACAGACGACACTGCGGGTCATTGCTCCGGAAGAGGTGGCCGGCTTTACCGCCCGTTTGGACGGAACACAGGGCAGTATCGAGTATGACTCAGCGGTGCTGGAGACCGGGGAACTGTCCCCTGACGGACTGACCCCACTGTCCGCGGTGCCCGCCCTGCTGGAGGCGGCCCGGTCCGGCTTTATTGGCGGTTGTACCCGGGAGATGCTGGGGGAAAGAACGGCCCTGCGAGTGCAGTGTCATGATCCGGCGGCGGAGCCGGGAACCGGGCGGGAGACTACCCTGTGGTTTGATGCAGACAGCCATGTGCTGCTGCGGGGAGAAATCTCGCTGGACGGTCGCCGTGTTATAACCTGTGAGTTTTTAGAATTTATTCTGAGTTGACCAAGACATACAGAAGAGAGAAGGCTGTTTGATGGAATTGGAACGTACGCGCACATGGGCGCAGATATCGCTGTCTGCGCTGGAGCATAACTACCGGACGCTGAGGGCCTGTCTGCATGAGAATTGCCGCTTTTTGGGAGTGGTAAAGCGGGATGCATACGGTCATGGCGCGGTGAAAGTCGCCCAAAAGCTGAAACAGCTGGGCTGCGAGATGCTGGCGGTGGCCTGTCTGGACGAGGCCGTTGCCCTGCGCCGGGCCGGTATTTCCGCACCCATTCTCATTCTGGGCGTGACCCAGCCGGAATTTGCCCGGCAGGTGGTGGAGTACGATATTACTCAGACCGTGTTTACCCGGGAACTGGCCTGTGCTCTGTCCCGTGCGGCCGATGAACTTGGAAAGACTGCACGGGTGCACATCAAGCTGGACACCGGTATGAGCCGCGTGGGTGTTCTGGCACACGATGCAAGCCGGGCGGCGGAAGAGGTGGCTGAACTGTGTGCCTTGCCCCGTCTGGAGCACGAAGGGATCTTTACCCACTTTGCCGATGCAGACGGGAGCGAGGAGTATACCATGCTCCAGTTCACCCGGTTTTTGGATACAGTGGAGCGGCTGGAAAAAAATTACGGTATCACGTTTAAAATTCGCCATTGCGCCAACAGTGCAGCTGCGTTACAATATCCCTGTACCCATCTGGATATGGTGCGTCCGGGCATTGCTTTGTACGGTCATTATCCGGCATCCTCCTGTATTGGTCTGGACGGACCGGGTCTGGAACCGGTGATGTCGGTGTATACCCGGGTCGCCGCGGTGCGCGACCTGCCGAAGGGTGCGCCTGTAAGCTACGGCTGCACCCGCACCGTGGACAGGGATACCCGCGTTGCCGTGCTGCCTATCGGGTATGGAGACGGGCTTTTGCGCCAATTGTCCGACCGGTTTTGGGTGGACATCGGCGGCAGGCGCGCGCCCATACTTGGAAGGATCTGCATGGATATGTGCATGGTGGATGTGACCGATTTGCCCCAGGTAGATGCAGGGGACGTGGCCGTGGTGTTCGGCGGGGATAAACCGCTGGAGGATGCGGCTGAACTGGTTGGGACTATTTCGAACGAACTGCTGTGCAACGTGTCCATGAGAGTGCCCCGGATCTACGTGGACTGAACAGACCCGCTGATGACCGCATAGAATGAAGCGGAGCAGCGGGACAGCACCGTTCCGCCGCCGGGCGTGGGCGGCTGCGGAAAATTTTTTCGCAGGTATAAACCCGGCCGCCTCGTGGGAAAATCATAGTACAGCGTTACATAGGACATCTGTGGTAACGCCTACTATTTTCCGGCGGAGTGTGAATTTTGTGGATAACAGTGTGAAACGGGGCGATATTTTTTACGCCGATCTCAGCCCGGTGGTGGGCAGCGAGCAGGGGGGCGTGCGTCCGGTGCTCATCGTACAGAATGACACCGGAAACCGTCACAGTCCCACTGTCATTGCCGCGGCCATTACCTCGCAGACCGGCAAGGCACGGCTCCCCACCCATATTTCCCTTGCGGCCATGAGTTATGGGCTGCCGAAGGATTCGGTCATCCTTCTGGAACAGATCCGCACCCTGGACAAACGCCGTCTGCGGGAGCATATGGGCAAGGTGGATGAGACCGTTATGAAGCAGGTGGACGGCGCCATTGCAGTCAGCTTTGGCCTGCATCCGGAAACCATGATCTAAATCAGGGGACGCCCCTATGGGCGTCCCCCGGCCAAAAGGTGTACTTAAGATGAAGCGTAAAAAGAACCTCGTTGTGCGTGCGGCGGCTGTGGCACTGGCATGTCTTTGCCTGACGGCGGGCGTGGTGCTGGCGGCCGGCGGTGAGGGAACACAAGCCGATCCGCTCATTACCCTGAGCTATCTGACCCAGACCGCTATTCCTGCCGTTTTGGATCAGGTGGAGGGGAAGGTGCAGGCCTATCAGCAGGAGCTGGTGGACCGGCTGGACGAGGCTATCCAGGGCTATACCACAAAGATGGACGAGGCGCTGTCTCAGCTGGATACGGGCGACCAGCACGCAGCCAGCTATCAGGTGGTAACTCTGAAAAAGGACCAGCAGCTGAAGATGGAAATCGGCTGCGAGGTCATGCTGCGTATCGGAACGGCCCAGTGCGTATCTGCGTCCAGTCCCGGCCTGATCAATACTACCACGGGAAGCACCCTGAACAACGGCGGGGCGCTGGAGACCAACCATCTGTACATGGCCACCATTACGGGCCGTGCAGTCAAGGCCACCGCCAACACCACAAAGGTGTTGGTGCGGGGCGGTTATACCGTAGAATAAAAAACAAGCTGCGCATAGGCGCAGCTTGTTTTTTATTCCAAAAGCTCCCACTGAAAATTTTCCAGCTTCAGCCTGCTGCCCACAGTGGTCCCCTCGGGCAGCAGGAACATGGTGATGGAGTGGGGCTGGCCCTCGTCGCTTACCAGATCGGCGTAATCGCCGTTGACAGCCAAAACAGTATAAAATATCGCGTCCATCACGAATCAATAAAGCTACGCACCCGCAGGGTGACGCCCAGATCGGCGGCGATCCTGCGGCACAGGTCGATCTCCTCGGCGGTCTTGTCCTTGTCCACGATGGTCATGACCACGTTGGGGACATATTTGGCGGACTCGCGGGCGAAGTCCAGCATGGCCTGATAGGCGGCCTCGCCCTGAACGGGGTGGCACAGAGCCACATAGTCGGCGGCGTTGGTGGAGTTCAGGGAGATGGAAAGGGTGTCGATGCGGCCCTCCAGTTCCGGGCACACGCTGCGGCCGTTGATCAGGTTGGCGTGGCCGTTGGTATTGATGCGGACGGGGGGGAGCTTGTCTGCAAAGCGGGCCTTCAGCTCATCCACCAGCCACAGCAGGTCGTCCAGCCGGTAGGTGGGCTCGCCGTAGCCGCAGAAGACGATCTCCCGGTAGGAGCACACGTCCCGGCCAAGGAAGCTGGCCAGCGCCTCGTCCCGGGTGGGCTCACGCTCCAGCCACAGAGAGTCCTCGGTGTAGATGGAGCCCTCCGCCTTTCCGTGGCGCAGGCAAAATTCGCAGTTGCAGTTGCACTTGTTGGTCAGGTTGACATAAAGCGCACCCTCGTATTCGTAAGTAATGGTCATGTGAAGTGCTCCTTTCAGCGGGGAATATTGAAAAAGCGCCTGCCGTTTTCGGTGGTGATACGGGCGGCCTCTTCGGGGGTGATGCCTTTGAGCTCAGCGATCTTCTCGCTGACGAACCGGACATAGCCGGAGTCGTTGCGCTTGCCCCGGAAGGGCTCAGGAGTGAGGTAGGGGGAATCGGTCTCGATCATAATGCGGTCCATGGGCAGCCAACGGATGACCTCCAGCGCCTTGCGGGCGTTCTTGAAGGTGATGACCCCGGTGAAGGACAGCATCCAGCCCATCTTTACCAGCACCTTGGCGTCTTCGATGCTTCCGGCGTAGCAGTGGTATACGCCCTGCACGTCCTTGAACTGACGCACGATGTCCAGCGTGTCCTTGTGGGCGTCCCGGTTGTGGACGATGACAGGCAGCCCGGTCTGGCGGGCCAGCTCCATCTGCCGGGTAAAGACCTCTTTCTGCAGGTCGGCCGGGGCATTGTCTTTCCAGTAGTAGTCAAGGCCGATCTCGCCGATGGCCTTGACTTTTTCGTGGGCGGACAGCTTGCGCAGACCCTCCTCCACTTCATCGGACCAGGTGTGGCAGTCGGAGGGGTGGACGCCCACGGCGGCATAGACGTGGGGGAATTTCTCTGCCAGGGCCACCGCACCCATGGAGGATTCCAGCGTGCAGCCGGGGTTGATGATGAGTTCCACGCCTTTTTCCGGCATGGAGGCGATCAGCTGATCCCGGTCCTCGTCATACAGTTCAGAGCCGTAATGGGCGTGGGTGTCAAAATACATACGGTCAGATCCTTTGATGTGTGATGGTGCGCGGGCTGTGCCGGCCCGTGAACAAGGACAGTATAGCAAACCCAACTGCGGATTGCAAGACAGAGCGGGAGATGTTTCGGTGAAAGCCTCTTGACAGTTGAGCGATCATTCAACTACAATCAAAACAGTTGAATAAGCACTCAACTGAGAGGAGCGGGAGTATGCCGAAAAACGAGTTTACCTGTGACTGCGGCTGTGTTGACCAACGGCTGGTGGAGCAGACTCTGGCACAAATGCCGGGGCCGGAGATGTTTGACGCGCTGGCTGTTTTTTTCAAGATCATGGGAGACACAACCAGATGCAAACTGATTTTTGCGCTGCGGAATAATGAGATGTGTGTATGCGATCTGGCCAATGTGGTGTCCATGAGCAAATCGTCCGTTTCACACCAGCTGAGCAAAATGAGACGGTACGGTGTCGTCAAATGCAGGCGGGATGGGAAAGAGGTCTACTACTCTCTGGATGACAGGCATGTGGACGAGATCTTTGCCATTACAATGAAGCATATAAAGCACATCGGCTGCGGAGGGGAATATGAAAACTGAACGCAATATCCTCACGGCGTTTATCCTGAATCTGGCGTTTTCTGTTTTTGAATTTGTGGGCGGCACCCTTACGGGCAGCGTAGCTGTTGTTTCCGATGCGATCCATGACATGGGTGACGCGGCGAGCATTGGATGCGCCTGGTTTTTGGAGCGCAGAAGCAGACGGCAGCCCGATGACACCCACACATACGGCTACGGACGCTATTCGGCTCTGGGCAGTGCTGTTATCACGCTGATGCTGCTGCTCAGCTCCTCGGCTGTTATTTATAACGCTGTGAACCGCATTTTTCATCCTGTGGAGATACACTATGACGGTATGATCCTCATGGCGGTGATCGGTACAGCAGTCAACTTTGCCGCCGCGTGGTTTACAAGGGGAGGGGACTCCCTGAACGAGAAGGCTGTCAGCCTGCATATGCTGGAGGATGTGCTGGGCTGGCTGGTGGTGCTGGCGGGAGCGGTGATCATGCGTTTTACGGATATTTCCCTGATCGATCCGCTTATGTCCATTGGGGTAGCTGTATTTATTTTGGTCAGTGCGGTGAAAAACCTGACAGAGATCGTGGATCTGTTTCTGGAAAAGACGCCTGAGGGGGTCAGTGTGGCCCGAATCAAAGAGCACCTGTGCAGCATGGAAGAAATTCTGGACGTACATCATATTCATGTCTGGAGCAGAGACGGGCACAGCAGCTGTGCCACCATGCATATCGTCACGGATGAAGACCCGGTGAGTGTGAAAAGAAAAGTCCGGGCGGAATTGAGTGAACACGGGATCGGACACGTGACGCTGGAACTGGAAACGGGAACGGAACAGTGCGGCGAAGAGTGCTGCTCTGTGCAGCTGTCAAGAGGCGGTCATCATCACCACCATCACCATCATCACGGATAAATGCGAGGCGTCTTGATAAGGTGATTTTATATGGCTGCGGAAAAATGGAAAACATTTCAGCGGGAAAAAGCTTGATGAAAAAGGAATGTCTGCAGTAAACTATAATATGGTGTAAAAGGAACGGTGATGTAACCGTTCTGTAATTACATACTTTGCGTGAACTGGTATAATGACAGGCATAATGACTGTGGGACCCGCACGGCGTGGCGGGCGGTCCGCGGGAGGGGATCTGCATGGAAGAAAACCTGACTGCGCAGCAGGGCGCAGGGAAAAATAAAAAAAGGATCCTGTTGGCGGCGGCCTGCACCGCGGGAGCGATCCTGCTGATATATCTGGCTCTGTGCGTCTACGTGGGTGCGACCCGGACGGTCCTGCCCGGGGTCGGAGTGGATGAACTGGATCTGGGCGGACTGACACAGGAACAGGCGTCCCACGCGGTACAGCAGTGGGCGGCTCAGCGGTATGACGGTGTGACGTATACCCTGCGGTGCGGCGGAAGCAGCGCACAGCTGTCCGGTAAACACGTGATGGTGGATGATGCTGTTATTGCCCGGAATGCCTACATGGTGGGCCGCGGCGAGCCGTTTCTCAAGCGGGGAGCGGTGATCCTTGCCCACATTTTCGGCGGGCGCACAAGTATTCCCGCCCGGCCGGGGCTGGATTCGGAAGGAGTCCGTGCCTTTGAACTGGCCATGGAGCAGCTGGGCCGGGCGGAAAACACGCCCCTGATCGAAACGGTGTGGTCTGTGGAAAACTACGTGCTGGTGGTGACCCGGGGGGTCACCGGCCGCACGGTGGAGGAGGAACAGGCTCGGGCGGAGCTGGCCCTGAGCATGACGCAGCCCGGCGATCAGACGGTGGAAGTGTCTGTAATCAATGTTTTGCCGCAGCCTGTGGATTTCAAACAGATCCATGCACAACTCTATGCCGAAGCAAAAGATTCCTTCGTGGATGAGGAGAAGTACGAGGCTATGCCTCATGTGGTGGGCATCGATTTTGATGCCGAACTGGCGGCACGGGAGTTTGAGTCCCTTGCCGAGGGAGAAACCATGACTGTGGAACTGACGGTGACCATGCCGGAGCTGACACAGGAGAAGCTGCACCGTATGCTGTTCCGGGATGTGCTGGGTGAGTGCACCACCAGCATCAGCGGAACGGAGAATCGGCTGAACAATGTGATCGTGGCGGCCAAGGCCATTGATGGTGTGGTGCTGATGCCGGGAGAGGTGTTTTCTTATAACGACACCCTTGGTCCCCGCACCACTGCGCAGGGCTATCGGCCTGCCCCTGCCTATATCGGCGGCAAGACGGTGGATGATATTGGCGGCGGTATCTGTCAGGATTCCTCCACGCTGTATCTGGCCACCCTGCGCGCCAATCTGGAAATCGTAGAGCGGGTAAACCATATGTACGCCGTGGGCTATGTGCCGGACGGACTGGACGCCACGGTGGCCTATAACGCCATTGATTTCCGGTTCCGCAACGATACGCAGTATCCCATCTGTATTGACGCCAGGGTGAATGGGCGCAAGATCACAGTTAAGATCCTGGGCACAAAAGAGCAGGCGTTTACTGTGAAAATGGTGACCCAGACTCTGTCCACCACGCCCTATCAGGTGATCTATAAACCGGATCATACGGTGCCTGTCGGGAAAACGGTGGTGGATACCACGGCCTACACCGGCCGCAAGGTGCAGGCATATCGCTGTGTCTACGATGCAAACGGCGCGCTGGTCAGCAAGACGCTGGAGAGCACCAACAACTACCGCCACCGGGATAAGGTGATCCTGTATAACCCGGCTGATGCGGCCGGGTTGGGACTGGTGGACAAAGAGGGAAATGTGCACAGCACCGTGCTGCCCGTCGTTCCCGAACCCACGCCCGAACCCGAAGTTCCTGAGCCTGTCACCCCCGCGCCTGAACCTGCGCCCGAACCCGAACCGACGCCCGAACCCGAACCCGAACCCGAACCGACTCCCGAGCCTGAACAGGGGCAGGAAACTGCAGGACCGGAGCCCGGAACAGAGTCAGAACAGGAACAGACACCCCGGCCTCTGCCGGAGCAGGATCCGGAAGAGGTTCAACCTGAAAATTCCGAGGGAGAGACAGCTGCATGATGTTTCAAGGCTTTTCACCCCGGGCGGTGGAGTTTTTATGGCAGGTGCGGTTTAACAATGAGCGCAGTTGGTTTGAGGCCCATAAGCAGGAGTATCTCGACCTGATCCAGAAGCCGCTGCGCGATCTTGCGGTACAGGTACAGGAAGAGGTCAATCGCCGCCATCCGAAGGCCCAGCTGAATCTGCACGTGTCCCGCATCTACCGCGATGCCCGCCGGCTCCATGGCAAGGGCCCATATAAGGACCATATGTGGATCGTTTTGCACAGACCGGCAGAAAGCGCGGGGGCAACGGCGCCTGCCTTTTATTTCGAGATCGCGCCGGAGTATTACAGCATCGGCATGGGCTACTATTCGGCGACGCCCATGACAATGGCCAAGCTGCGCGCCCGCATGGACCGCGACCCTGCGCCTATGGAGAAGCTGGCCCGCCGCCTGCGCCGACAGAAGGAATATGTGCTGGAAGGCGAAATGTACCGAAGACCCAAGGGAACGAAGGGCGAACTGCTTGATCCGTGGTATAACCGCAAAAATATTGCCCTGAGCTGGGACAGGCCCTGTGAAGGCAGCCTGTTTACCCCCGAACTGGCGAATGAGATCGTGGCCGGTGTGGACTTTTTGATGCCGTATTACGAATATTTTGCCACTCTGGATGCGGATCCGGAACCCCTGACCCCTTAAAATGAATTTTTGAAACAGCTCTTATGCAAAACTGCGTGAGAGCTGTTTTTGCCTCTGTTGAGGAAGAAAACTGCGGCACGGAAAAATATTTTAAAAATTTCCACAAAAAGTATTGACAATTCGGGATGCCTGTGGTACATTATAGCCAGAAAGGGTGAGTCCAATGTACTAAATAGCTACCCTGAAAGGATGCTGAAGGCAGACGCACAAAAGCAGCGAAAATCGGCAAGATGAAATTTAACACGTCAAAAAATGCAAAACAGTTTCGGAAACACGGCACATTTTAAATATAAGCGAAAGCGTTTTGGAATGTGAAGAGTAAAACCTGCCGAGATCAGCATCCGGAAACACGCAAAGCCAACTGATCGCAAAAGAAGGATAAACCAACGCGATGCCTCTGCTGGAGGTTGATGTACCCAAGAGGGTGACATGATATTAGGTTGTGTGTTTTTGATCCGGAACTGCAGACAAGGGCTTTGACGTGAATCTGTAGAAAGTGAGGTAAACAATTGATGTTAGATAATAAGAATGAACAGAAATGACCCTCTATCGTATTACGGAACGATAGAGGGTCATTTCTTTGTTATACAATTATATAATATACAAAGCAACAGCGGGCACGGGGCCCGCTGTTTTGGTTTTTGGTTATTCCAGTGTTCTTAAATCGTATGGGGTGGTCTGGTAGACATAGTAGTTCAGCCAGTTGGAGTAGAACAGCTGAGCTGCGGAGCGCCATTTTACCTCGGGGGGGTTGGCGGGGTCGTCGTTGGGGAAATAATTATCGGGCACCTGGATATCCAGACCCTTGTTCACATCACGAAAATACTCGTTGGCCAGAGTACCGGCGTCGTACTCGGGGTGGCCGGTGATAAAGAAACGGCGGTTGTCTTCACTCTTGACGGCGAACACGCCGGCCTGCTCGGATACGGCCAGCAGTTCCAGCTCGGGCTGGGCCAGAATATCCTCTGCACGGTTTTCGGTATAGCGGGAGTGGGGAACAAAAAACTCGTCATCAAAGCCGCGGAACAGAGGAGACTGGACCTTTACGGCTTTGTGGGGGAATACGCCGAACAGTTTTTTGGCCAGTGAATACTTGGGGATGCCGTAATGGTAGTAGAGGCCTGCCTGAGCGCCCCAGCAGATGTGCAGGGTGGAATGGACGTGGGTCTTGGTCCACTCCATGATCTGACACAGCTCCTCCCAGTAATCCACATCGGCAAAATCCAAATTTTCCACCGGCGCGCCGGTGATGATCATACCGTCATATTTCTTGTCCTTGATCTGGCCGAAAGTGGTGTAGAAGGAAGACAGGTGGTCAGCATCGGTGTTGTGAGATACATGGCTGGCGGTCTGCAGCAGCTCCACTTGTACCTGCAGCGGGGAGTTGGACAGCTTGCGCAGCAGCTGGGTCTCGGTAACGATCTTCGTGGGCATCAGATTCAGGATCAGCACATTCAGCGGACGGATGTCCTGATGCATGGCACGAAATTCGGTCATAACGAATATGTTTTCACTCTCCAGCACCGCGCGGGCCGGGAGAGAATCGGGAATACGGATAGGCACGTGGGCACCTCCTGAACAATATATATAATGTATATCCGAGCCATCAATAGATTAGCACAGTTTTGTGTCCGGCGCAATAGCCATTTCTGCGGCCGTTTGTGCGCCACTGACGGACAAACAGGGACCTCCGAAAAAAGTTGCGAAAAAACTGAAAAAAGGTGTTGACAAAGGGGTATGGGAGGTGGTAATATAAGCGAGCGCCTGAGCGAGGGGCGAAAACGGGCGGGGCCGGGAAACGGGCCTGAGCGTTAGAGCCGCAAGGGAAAGGGCGTATACCGCAGGAGGCTGTTGAGACCTGAAATCAAAGAAATTTGAA
>JAGAMC010000045.1 GCA_017624915.1 Oscillospiraceae bacterium
GACCAGCCGGAGTATCTTATAGGATACTCCGGCTTTTTATCCAAAGGTCACAGCGCACGCGTGCTGATGTTCCTCCTTTCCGAATGCAACCTGCTTCATGTGGATTCCACAGGAAGAAAACATGAAGCTATTGACTCGGCATGTTTTGCAGAATATAGTATGTTAAAAAGAAACGACAAAATTTACAGTATGGGGGCGCTAAAAATGAAAGTGTTGGTTTGCAATGTTGGCAGTACATCTTTGAAATTCAAGCTGTTCGATATGCCGGGTGATATGGTGCTGGCAGATGGCAAAGTGGAGCGCGTCGGCAGAACGGATGCGATTTTTCACTACGCAAACCGTGTCACCGGCCACACCGTTCAGCTGGAAGACCAGAGCATACTTTCCTATGCCGAGGGCATTCGGCGGTATCTGGATTGCCTGACGGATGCGGAATGCGGTGTGGTTTCCGACGTGTCGGAAATCGAGCGCGTGGGATTCAAGACCGTTTTGGCAAAGGGGTTTTACGGGATCCATGAGTTGACGCAGGAAGTCTTGCAGGCGATGGAAGATTATCTGATCGTTGCTCCTGCACACAACGGCCCCTATCTGGAAGCGATCCGCCAAATCCAGCAGGTGCTGCCCGGCGTAAAGCTGGTGGGCGTATTTGAAACGGCGTTCCATACGACAATTCCTCAGGCCAGAAGGATCTACGGCATCCCGTATGAATGGTATAAGGAGTATGGCATCCAGAGAATGGGGTATCATGGTGCATCTCATGGCTACATTGCGGATGTCCTGACTGAGCGCAACGGAGGAACCGGAAATGCCATCTCCTGCCATCTGGGCGGCAGCGGTTCTCTGTGTGCGATCCAGAACGGGATCAGCGTGGATAACAGCTTTGGGTTCTCCCTGCAGACGGGTCTGATTCATGCAAACCGTATCGGCGATACCGATGCGTACATCATTCCATATTTACTTGCGCAGGGAAAGAGCATTGAGGAGATCACAAAGGGCATGGACAAGCAGGGCGGCCTTTTGGGCATTTCCGGAGTGAGCAATGACCTGCGCGATATTCAAATTGCGGCAGAAGGCGGAAATGAGCGGGCACAGCTGGCCATTGACGCCTATTGCGCTGGGATCATCCATTATGTGGGCGCTTATTACGCGCAGCTGGGTGGGCTGGACCACCTGGTATTTACGGGGGGGATCGGCGAGAACTCCTCTCTTGTAAGAGAAAAGATCTGCACAGCGGTCGCCCATTTCGGGATCATGCTGGATGCGGAGAAAAACGCCCAGCGCTCCTCGCAGGCTCGCATTATTTCTGCGGAAGGTTCCAAGGTGAAGGTCTGGGTCATCCCTGCCAACGAAGAGCTTGGCATTGCCAGAAGGACCTACGAATATCGATAATACTGCCGCGTGCTGCTTGTTAATTCAAACCTTGACTTTTACTGTGTTTTTGCTTAAACTTGTATATCGGAAACCCTAAAATATATATATGAAAGAAAAGAGTGGTTTTGTGAGTAGTAAACTGGAACGCAAGTATGGCTTGTTTACGGCCATCTGCATGGTAGTCGGTATCGTGATCGGCTCCGGCGTCTTTTTCAAAGCGCAGACGATCCTTCAAAAGACCGGCGGCGACACCTCCCTGGGCATTATCGCCTGGATCATCGGCGGCGCCATTATGCTGGCCTGCCTGCTGGCCTTCGCTTTCATGGGTCAGAAGTACGAACGCGTGAACGGCATCGTGGACTATGCCGAAGCGACTGTGGGTCCCCGCTACGGCTATTACATGGGCTGGTTCTCCGCTACTATCTATTTCCCCGGTATGACCTCTGCGCTGGCATGGCTGTCTGCCCGCTACACCATGGTGTTTATCACCTCCGTCAACCCTGATTTCCCCATGGCGATCCCCGTGGAGCAGGGCGGCTGCGTGGTCGGCCCGGAGTGCATGGCTCTGACCGTGCTGTTTATGGTGGGCGCCTATGTGCTTAACGCATGGTCCCCCAAGCTGGCCGGCAAGTTCCAGACCAGCACCACCGTCATCAAGCTTATCCCCCTGCTTCTCATGGGCGTCATCGGCATCATCTACGGTCTGAACCATGACATGCTGCAGACCAATCTGACCACCACCGTGGTTCCCGCCGCCGAGCTGTCCACCAACCCCCTGTTTGCCGCCGTGTGCGCTACCGCCTTCGCCTATGAGGGCTGGATCATCGCCACCTCCATCAACTCCGAGATCAAGGACTCCAAGAAGAACCTGCCCAAGGCCCTGATCCTGGGCGGCCTGATCATCATTGCCGTGTACATCCTCTACTTCGTGGGCGTGGCCGGCGGTGCCAGCGCCAAGGATCTGATGGATACCGGTGCCAACGTGGCCTTCAACAACGTGTTTGGCCCTCTGCTGGGCAACATCCTGAACCTGTTCGTGGCCATCTCCTGCATGGGTACTCTGAACGGCCTGATGCTGGGCTGCTGCCGCTGCATGTACTCTCTGGGCGAGCGTGGCCGCGGCCCCAAGCCCGAGATGTTCGCTGAGGTGGACAAGAGCACCAACATGCCCCACAACTCCGCCGTGTTCGCCCTGTTGGTCACTGCCATCTGGTTTGTGTACTTCTATCTGACCAACCTGGCTGCCATTTGGGGTCCCAAGGCTCCCTTCGTCTTTGACTCCACCGAGCTGCCCATCATCACCATCTATCTGATGTACCTGCCCATCTTCTTCCAGTGGATGCGCAAGGAGAAGGATCAGACCGTGGTGCGCCGCTTCGTGCTGCCCATCCTGGCCAGCATCGGCAGTGCCTTCATGGTGCTTGCATGCATCATCGGTCACGGCATGGCCTGCTTCTGGTACATGATCGTCTTTGTTGTGGTCATGGCTGTGGGTGCCCTGTTTGAGCGCGCCAACAAAAAGGCCTGAACTGCATCTGACCCATAGCACAGACGCCCCCGGGCTTCCCGGGGGCGTTTTCCTATGCTGTGGACAGAACCCTTTGCAAAAAGTAAGATTTATGGTAGAGTATAGGATAGACGCCGCACAGGCGCGGGAAAAGGATGAGCCGGATGCCGAACATTGTTGAAATTACAGATTTTCATGCACCTGAGCTGGACGTATATGCCCGGCTGACCGAGGCGCAGCTGCTCAACCGGCAGGAACCGAAAAACGCCATGTTCATTGCGGAAAGCCCCAAGGTCATTGAGCGTGCGCTGGATGCGGGCTGTGTGCCCGTCTCTCTGCTTATGGAGCACAAGCATATTGAGGGACAGGCACGTGAAGTGATCGCCCGCTGCGGGGATGTGCCCGTGTTCACAGCTGAGTTTGATGTGCTGACCCAGCTGACCGGTTTCAAGCTGACCCGGGGCGTGCTGTGCGCCATGCGCCGCCCGCCACTGCCCACCGTGGAGCGGGTATGTGCCGGTGCCCGCCGCATTGCCGTATTGGAAAACATTATGAATCCCACCAACGTGGGCGCGATCTTCCGCTCCGCGGCGGCGCTGAATGTGGACGGGGTACTGCTTACCCCTGCCTGCAGCGATCCTCTTTACCGCCGCTCCGCCCGGGTGAGCATGGGCACGGTGTTTCAGATCCCCTGGACCTATCTGGGGGACGATGTGTCCCAGTGGCCCCAGCCCGGCATGGATGTGCTGCGGGAGCTTGGATTCAAGACTGCGGCCATGGCCCTCAGCGATGACTCCGTGCCGGTGGACGACCCCCGGCTGATGGGGGAGGAGAAGCTGGCTATCATCCTTGGCACGGAGGGGGATGGTCTCGCCCCGGATACCATCGCCAGGTGCGACTACACCGTGCGTATCCCCATGTCCCATATGGTGGATTCCCTGAATGTGGCGGCGGCCAGCGCGGTGGCTTTCTGGCAGCTGAGAGTATAAGATGCTCGGGAAGGCGGAGAAAACTGTATTTCCTGCTCGCTTTTTGCGTTGGTGTGTGGTAGAATTTATTATCAGAGAGAATATTTCCCACAGGAGGAATCAATATGTTCGGTGAATATAAAAGTAAATTTGTCACCCCGGAGCAGGCGGCCCAGGCGGTCAAGTCCGGCGACTGGGTGGATTATGGCTTTGGCGGCGGCTTCCCGGATTTGATGGACAAGGCGCTGGCCGGCCGCCGGGATGAACTGACCGACGTGAAGATCCGCGGCGGTCTTGTGATCCGTCCCCGCATCGAGGTGGTGGAGTGCGACCCGGAGAAGAAGGCATTTACTTACTACAGCTGGCACATCGGCGATTACGAGCGCAAGCTGCAAAGCCGGGGCCTTGTGCAGTTCATGCCCATGATCCTGCGGTTCCTGCCCGACCTGTACCGGTATCACATCCGCGTGGATGTGGCCTTTGTGCCCGTGTCCACCCCCGATGACAAGGGCTACTGCAGCCTCGGCATCTCCAACTACGCCTGGCGCACCATTTTTGAGAATGCCCGCACGGTGATTTTCGAGATCAACGAACACCTGCCCAAACTGCATGGGGTGGACGGCTCTCACCGGGTCCACCTGTCTGAGGCCGACTACATTGTAGAGGGCGAGCACGAGCCCCTGCCCGTGCGCACCTATAAAGAGGCGTCCGAAACGGACATCGCCATTGCCCGCCACGTAGTCAAGGAGATCCCGGACGGCGCTGTGCTCTCTCTGGGCGTGGGCGGCGTGCCCTTTACGGTGGCCAAGATGCTGGCCGAGTCCGACCTGAAGGATCTGGGCTGCTGGACGGGCACCATCAGCGACGCATTCCTTGCTCTGCACAAGGCAGGCAAGCTGACCAACGCCCGCAAGGAGATCGACAAAGGCCTGTCCAGCTGGAATCTGGCCATGGGCTCTCAGGAACTGTACGACTGGCTGGACGAGCAGCCCAACATTTTCCATCCCGGCGATGTGGACTATATCCACTCCCCCGAGCGCATGAGCAGCATGAAGAATTTCATCGGCATCATGGGCGGCGTGCAGCTGGACCTGATGGGACAGGAGAACGCGGAGTCCGCCGGCAAGCGTCAGCTTTCCGGTATCGGCGGTCAGCTGGACTTTTTGGAGGGCGCTTACCGCTCCGAGGGCGGTAAGGGCTTCATCTGCCTGAACTCCGCCCGGAAGGACAAGGAGGGCAACCTGAAATCCAACATCGTGCCCTTTATCCCCGGCGGCAGCGTGGTGTCCGGCCCCCGTACCATGATCCAGTACGTGGCCACCGAGTACGGCGTGGTCAAGCTGTCCGGTCTGTCCCTGCGTGAGCGGGCTCAGGCCATGATCTCCATCGCCCACCCCGCTTTCCATGCAGAACTGGAGCAGTACGCCAGAGAGACCTTTGGCTGAGATACGCAGAATTCCCACCGATTTTCATCCATGAAAATCGGTGGGGATTTTTTTATGATTATGGGGAAATTGCGCATACTGAAAGGGACAGAGGTGATGTTATGGATTCCTTATGGCACAAAACAGTGCGTCTGCCCCAGTACGAGGCCCTGCAAGAAGACAGGAAAACGCAGGTGCTCATTATCGGCGGCGGCATGGCGGGTATTCTGTGTGCCCGTGCCCTGAAGAAAGCAGGGGTGGATTATCTTCTGGTGGAGTCCGGGCGGATCTGCTCGGGTGTAACGGGAAATACCACGGCCAAGATCACGGTCCAGCATGGGCTGATCTACCACAGACTGGCACAGGAGTTTGATCTGAACACGGCCCGGCTGTACCTGCAGGCCAACCAACAGGCCCTTGACCAATTTCGGGAACTTTGCCTTGGGGTGGACTGCGAGTTTGAGGAGCGGGACAGCTACGTCTATTCCCGCAGCGGGAAAGAGGAACTGGACAAGGAACTGGACGTGCTGGAGCAGATCGGGGCACAGGCGTCTTTTGTGCGCACCACACCCCTGCCGTTTCTGACAGCCGGGGCGGTGAAAATTTCCACTCAGGGTCAGTTCCATCCATTAAAATTTATTGCTGCCATCGCCGGTGGCCTGAATATCTGTGAGAACACCAGAGTGGAGGAGCTGCGTCCCGACGGTGTGCAGACCTCCGGAGGCAGAGTGCAGGCGGAGAAAATCATCGTGGCAACGCATTTCCCATTTCTCAACAAACACGGCAGCTATTTCCTCAAGCTGTATCAGCACCGCTCCTATGTGCTGGCGCTGAAAGGAGCGGCTTTGCCCGAGGGGATGTACGTGGATGAATGCGACGCGGGGATGAGTCTTCGCAGCTATGGAGACCTGCTCCTGCTGGGGGGAGGTGGACATCGGACCGGGAAACAGGGTGGGGGCTGGCAGGAACTGGAGCGACTTGCCCGCCGCCGCTGGCCAAGAGCGAAAGAGGTCTGTCGCTGGGCGACCCAGGACTGCATGACTCTGGACGGTATGCCTTATATCGGGCAGTACTCCGCCCGGACACCCGGGCTGTATGTGGCAACAGGCTTTAACAAGTGGGGCATGACCTCGTCCATGGTGGCGGCGCAGCTGCTGTGCGATCTGGTGCAGGGCAGGGAAAACCCCTATGAACAGGTGTTTTCACCCTCGCGCACCATGCTGCGCAGACAGCTGGCAATCAACATGGGAGAGGCTGCGGCAGGTCTGCTTTCCTGGAAGACGCCCCGCTGCCCCCATATGGGCTGCGCCCTGAAATACAACAGACAGGAACATTCCTGGGACTGCTCCTGCCACGGCTCCAGATTTGACCGGGAGGGCAGATTGCTGGATAATCCGGCAACGGGGGACAAGAAGTTGAGTTGATCGAACCCAGGGGTTCTCATCCCGGCAAGCACAAAAACAAAAGACCCATCACCCAAATGGGTGACAGGTCTTTTGGCACGCCCGAAGGGCCGCAGCCGCTTATGCGTCTGCCGTCCTTGCGGCAAAGCCGCTTCGGACTTCGCGGCTAAAAACGTGCCACCGGCACGTTTTCTTTACGCCGCTCACCCTCTCAGGGTTCGAGTCCCTTCGGGCAGAAAAGAACAAAAGACCCATCACCCGAATGGGTGACAGGTCTTTTGGCACGCCCGAAGGGACTCAAATTCCTATGGGGCGATTTTGGACCGTTTTATGTGGGTTTGTTTTGTACTTGTGACTACAATTTTTCATGAGTAATATCCCGATGTATACCACGCTGTCCCGGGCGGTTATGAGGCGTAAAGGGAAAATTAAAGGGAAAACTGTGTGGAAAAAAGTATATGAATTAAGTGGTCAATGACCTTTCTAAACACAAGTTTGCGATAACAGTAGAGTCAATCCTTGTAAGCACGTAGAAGAAACTGTATGAGAATAAATGGAAGGGAAACGACTGAACTCAAAGAGTTGCATTCTTGCTTAGCCTATTTCGTAATCTATATATAGCTCGCTACCTCTAAGTTTTTGGGCACAGGAGGGGCAGAGGAATTTGAAATCGTCGGCATTTAAATATGATGTAGCAACTTGATAGATTCGTTCGGAATTGGGAAGATTACATCCACATTCGCTACAAAACGTAGAATCCTCAACACCAAAACCGCAGATTAAACAAGACCATCTGCTCCCGGACAATTCAATCAAAGCATCCAATTTGCAGGATGGACACTCGTAGACTCCAGATTCAAGTAAATGTTTCCGACGACCAAGTTCTCGAAGGATATTGTGTGCTGTTATACAATTGTTATC
>JAGAMC010000007.1 GCA_017624915.1 Oscillospiraceae bacterium
CATCTCCGCCAAGACCGGTATGGGCATCGACAACCTGCTGGACATGGTGGTCCTTACCGCCGAGATGCGCGAGCTGAAGGCCAACCCCAACCGCACCGCCCACGGCGCGGTCATCGAGGCCCGTCTGGACAAGGGCCGCGGCCCTGTGGCCACCCTGCTGGTGCAGAACGGCACTCTGAAGCAGGGCGACGTGATCATCGCCGGCACCGCTGTGGGCCGCGTGCGCGCCATGACCGACGCCAAGGGTCAGAAGCTGACCGAGGCCGGCCCCTCCGTCCCCGTGGAGATCATCGGTATGGGCGAAGTGCCCGGTGCCGGTGACGACTTCCACGCCGTCGTCGACGAGCGCATGGCCCGCGAGCTGGTGGAACAGCGCAAGCACGAGCAGAAGGCCGCCGCCACCAATAACGTGGGCAAGGTCACGCTGGAGGATCTGTTCAGCCAGATCCAGGCCGGCGAGATGAAGAATCTGAACGTCATCGTCAAGGCCGATGTTCAGGGCTCCGCCGAAGCGGTGAAGGCCTCTTTGGAGAAGCTGACCAACGAGGAGGTCCGGGTTCGCGTGATCCACTGCGCCGTGGGCGCCATCAACGAGTCCGACGTAACTCTGGCCGCCACCGCCGGCGCCATCATCGTTGGCTTCAACGTCCGTCCCGATTCCAACGCCAAGGAGACCTCCGCCCGTCTGAACGTGGATATGCGTATGTACCGCGTCATCTACGACGCCATCAACGAGATCGAAGCGGCCATGAAGGGCATGCTGGCCCCCAAGTTCAAGGAAGTGGAGCTTGGCCGTGCCGAGGTGCGCAACGTATTCCGCATCACCAACGTGGGTATGGTCGCCGGCTGCTACGTGGTGGACGGCAAGATGCAGCGCAACGCCCAGATGCGCCTGCTGCGTGATAACATCGTCATCTACGACGGTGCCATCGCCTCCCTCCAGCGCTTCAAGGACAGCGTGAAGGAGGTCGCCGCCGGCTACGAATGCGGCATCACCTTCGAGAAGTTCCAGGACATCAAGGAAGGCGATATCATCGAAGCCTTCATTATGGAACAGATCGAGGTATAAATCCAACAACAGCTACCATCGTTGGGGCGGGCGTTTCGCCCGCCCCAATCTGCTTATAACCAAAGGAGGTCCCCTATGGCAAGCAACCGAATCGGACGCATCAACGAGGAGATCCAGCGCGAGCTGTCCTCCCTTATCCGCAGCGTCAAAGATCCCCGGGTCACCGGCATGATCTCCGTCACCGCCGTGGACACCACCCCCGACCTGAAGTTCGCCAAGATCTATATCAGCGTGCTGGACAAGAGCGACTGCACCCAGGTGCTCAAGGGCCTCAAGTCCGCCTCCGGCTGGCTTCGCCGGGAGCTGGGCCATGCCCTGAACCTGCGCTATACCCCCGAGCTGACCTTTGTGCGGGACGACTCTATCGATCAGGGCGCGCACATCCTCGACCTGCTGCGGGACCCCAACGTGGTCAAGCCCGCCAACCCCGCCAACGCCCACATTGTACTGGAGGATTGATCATGGGCACGCTGAACTTTTCCCAGACCGCCGCGTGGCTGCTGGGGCGTGACAACTTTCTCATTCTGACCCATGTGCGCCCCGACGGCGACACGGTGGGCTGCGCTGCCGGCCTGTGCGTTGCCCTGCGGGAACAGGGCAAGGCCGCCCATATCCTCCCCGACCCCAACACCAGCAGGGTCTATACCGGGTATCTGGAGGGACTGCTGGCTCCGGCGGACTATGTGCCGGGCACGGTGGTGGCTGTTGATATGGCCGCCCGCTCCATGTTCCATCAGGGGGCTCAGCCATATCTGGACAAGGTCGATCTGACCATTGACCACCATCCCTCTCAGGAATTTTACGCCAAGGACACCTGTCTGGATGCCGGACGGGCCGCCTGCGGCGAGCTGGTGTATGATATTGTCCGCCAGTGGGGCCCCGTCTCCCCCCGGGTGGCCCTTCCCCTTTATATGGCGGTGTCCACCGACTGCGGCTGCTTCGTCTACAGCAACACCAACGCCGCCTGTCACCGGGTGGCCGCCGACCTGCTGGACACGGGTATCGACTGCTACCCCATCAACCGAAAGCACTTCCGCACCAAGTCTTTCAAGCGGCTGAAGCTGGAAAGCATGCTCACCGACGGCATGGAGCTGTATGACGGCGGCAGGATCGCCGTGGTCACTCTGACTCTGGAGATGATGGCCCAGCTGGATGCCCGGGAGGAGGATATTGACGACATTTCCGCCTTCGTCGGTCAGGTGGAGGGCGTCAGCACCGGCGTCACCGTGCGCCAACTGACCCCGGAGCGCTGCAAGATCTCCCTGCGCACCGACCCCGGTGATCTGGACGCCAGCCGGGTGTGCGCCCTGCTGGGGGGCGGCGGTCACGCAGCCGCCGCCGGCGCATCTGTGACCGGCTCTCCCGCCCATGCTCGTGACGCCATTCTGGCCGCCATCCGGACCATTCAGGCTGAAAAGGAGTAATTCTTCCATGCCCAACGGCATTATCATTATCGACAAACCTCAGGAGTGGACCAGCATGGACGTGTGCGCCAAGCTGCGGGGATTGTTCCGCGAAAAGCGCATCGGCCACGCCGGAACCCTGGACCCCATGGCCACCGGCGTGCTGCCAGTGTTCGTAGGCCGGGCCACCCGTGCTGTGGAATTTGCGGACAAGAGCGACAAAGAGTATGTGGCCGGACTGAAGCTGGGCCTTGTGACCAACACGCAGGATACCGCCGGTGAGATATTGGAGCAGCACCCGGTTCAGGTCACTGCACAGCAGTTGGAGACCGCACTGGAATCCTTCCGCGGCGATATTCTGCAGGTACCGCCCATGTACTCAGCCATCAAAATCAACGGGAAAAAGCTCTATGAGCTGGCCCGCAAGGGCCGTGAGGTGGAGCGGCCCGCCCGCCCTGTGACCATCCGCTCCCTGACCGTGGAGGGTCAGCCCGCCCCGGACGAATTTATCCTGCGGGTGCGCTGCTCCAAGGGCACCTACGTGCGCACCCTGTGCCACGACATCGGCGCGGCACTGGGCTGCGGCGGCTGCATGAGCAGCCTGCGGCGCACCATGGCCGCAGGCTTTACTCTGAACCAGGCGGTCACACTGCCCCAGCTGCTCAGTGCTGACGACCCTTCCGCTCTGCTGCTGAGCGTGGACAGCTTTTTTTCCGACTGTCCGTGCCTTACCCTGTCCGGAGAGCCGGAGAAAAAGCTGCGCAACGGCATGACGCTGGTCATGCCCGACGTCGCCCCCGGTCAGTACCGGGTCTACGGCAAGGACGGCGAGTTTCTTGCCCTGTGCCGGGCAGAACAGGGCAAACTGACCACGATAAAAAGCTTTTTTGGCGTATGACGCCCTTGCGCGGCGCATCGTTCTCCAAAGGAGGTTGCCATATGAACAATACAACGCGCCGCGTGGTGGCACTTGGCTTCTTCGACGGCGTTCATATTGGCCATGGCGCGCTTTTGCGCCGGGTAGCGGAGCGCGCCGCCGCTTTAAACGCAGTCCCCGCCGCCTTCACCTTCGACACCCATCCGGAAAGTCTGATCCTTGGCCGCCAGACACCGCTTCTTTCCACCCCCGAGGACCGGGCCGGTCTGATGCGCCGGCTGTACGGCATCGAGGATGTGATCGTGGCCCACTATGACCTGGAGATGATGCACACCCCCTGGGAGCGCTTTATCACGGAATATCTTGTGTCCCAATGCGGCGCGGTGCATCTGGTGGCGGGACACGATTTCCGCTTCGGCTACCGGGGCGAGGGCAATCCCCAGCGGCTGGCCGCCAAGTGCGAGGAGCTGGGGCTGGGCTGTGACATTATCCACCCCGTGGTGCAGGAGGGGATCACCGTTTCCTCCACCTACATCCGGACTCTCATCGCCCAGGGCGAGATGGAACGGGCCCGCTCCTTTTTGGGCCACCCCCATACCCTCACCGGTACGGTGATCCACGGCAAAAAGCTGGGCAGTGTGCTGGGCTTCCCCACCGTCAACCTGTCCGTTCCCGAGGGCGTAATTACCCCAGCCCATGGAGTATACGCTACCCGCATCTCCGTGGACGGCGTATCCTATCCCACCGTGACCAACGTGGGCATCCGCCCTACCGTGGACGACGGTGACCGGGTGACTGTGGAGGGTTTCCTGCTGGATTTTGGCGGCGATCTGTACGGAAAACAGGTACAGGTGGAATTCTACAAATTCCTGCGCCCGGAGGAGAAGTTCGCCAGCTACGAGGCCCTGCGTGCCGAGGTCATGCGCAATGTTCAGCAGACCCGCACCTATTTCCGTTTTCTTGAGCCGTAACTAAGCTGTCCCATATCCGAGGAAAGGAAGTACCCCGCCTATGGACCTGCATCTGCATCACCACCAGACCCACTTCCGCTATGACAGGATGTTCCCCTTTCTGTGGGCCTATGCCGCTTTGCTGGCTCTTGTTGGCTTTGCGCTGGACAGTCCCCGGAATATTCTGACCGGTCTTGTCACCATCATCCTGTCTGAAGACGCTCTGATCACCGACTACATCCTCATCGCCGGGCCGGGTGCCGCCCTTGTGAACGCGGCGCTGGTGACCGCCATCAGCATCTGCGTGCTGTACGCAGCTGACGACATTCTCAACGGTATGACGCTGGTGGTCATCGGCCTGATGTCCGGGTTTTCCCTGTTTGGAAAGAACTTTGTCAACATCTGGCCCATTCTGATCGGTACATGGCTGTATACCCGCTACCGCAAGGAGCCCATGGGTGCCTTTGCCAACATTGGCCTGATGGCCACCGCCCTGTCCCCCATCGTCAGCTACATAGCCCTGGACAACGGTTGGGGCCACCCCATCCTCGGCGTGCTGTTCGGGCTGATCATCGGCTTTATCATGCCCCCTCTGGCCGCCTATACCTACCGCATCCAGAACGGCATGAACCTCTACAATGTGGGCTTTGCCTGCGGGCTGCTGGCCTTCATTCTTGTGCCCCTCATGAGCTCCGCGGGTGCTACTCCCACCACCTATTACCACTGGGCCAAGGGCTATAACCTCATCTTCGGGCTGATTCTGAGCGGCCTTTGCCTGCTGCTGATCCTGTGCGGCTTCGCCTTTTCCGGCAAGCCCCTGTGGGCCGTCTGGGCGGGCTACCGCCGCCTGCTGCAGACCAGCGGCCGGGCTCCCAGCGACTATCTGCGTATGTTCGGCCACAGCCCCGTGCTGGTCAACATGGGGATCAACGGCCTGCTTGGCACCTGCTTTATCCTTGCCGCCGGCGGCGATTTGAACGGCCCTACCATCGGCGGTATCCTGACCATCATCGGATTCTCCGCCTTTGGCAAACACGCATTCAACATCATGCCCGTTATGGCGGGTGTAGCTTTGGGCGGCTTTGTGATGCACGGGTCTTTGTCCGACCCGGCGGTACAGCTGGCCTGCCTGTTCTGTACTACACTGGCCCCCGTGGCCGGCTATTTCGGCTGGCCCTACGGCGTTCTGGCAGGCTTTCTCCACTCGTCCGTGGTGCTCTATACCGGCTCTCCCGTGGCCGGTATGAACCTGTATAACAACGGCTTTTCCGGGGGGCTGATCGCCATCGTGCTCTATCCCGCCATTATCGCCATCGCCCGCCGCCGCAAGCCCGTGCTTCAGGAGATGGACTACTTCGATCAGCTGGAACACGACGAGCCCATCACTCCGCCCGTTGTCGACCAGGTGGTGGCCGAGCTGGAAGAGATCTGATCATATCCACACAGTCCGGAGGTCTTTATGGACAGAAAAACCTTTCACAACCTTATGGTGCTCATCTCCTACGCCGCGCTTCTTGTTCTCATCGTCCTGCGGCTCAACTGGGTCGTCATCCTGATCCATCAGATACTCAGTGCTCTCAAGCCGGTACTTCTTGGCTTTGCCATCGCCTTTGTGCTGTCCCGGCCCTGTGCCTTTTTTGAGCGGAGCTTTTCCCGGCTCCTGCCAGAAAAGCGAAGCAAAGCATCTGTGGGATTGTCCGTTCTGACCTCCTACCTCTGCCTCATGCTGGTGGTGGCCCTGATTTTCACTTTCATCCTCCCCCAGCTCTATGACAGCATTGTAACGCTGATCGATCGGATCTATGCCAACCTGCCCGCCATGCAGGAGGCCCTGAACGAGGTGCTCCGCCGCCTGAGCCTGACCGGCTCCGATCTGAGTGGGATGCTCCCCTCTCTCAACGATGTGGTCAACGGCGTGGTCAACACCCTGACCTCTACCCTGCCCCACCTGCTCTCCTTTACAGGAAACGTGGTATCCAAGTCTGTGACCCTGATCACGGCGCTGGTGCTGTCCGTCTATATGCTGGCCGGCCGCAAGCGTTTTTCCGCCCAGTGCGGTCGTCTTCTGCAGGCCTACGCCTCCCCCGCCGTGGCCCGGACCGCCACGCAGGTAGCCGCCCTCACAGCGGACACCTTTACCCGGTTCATCTCCGGACAGCTGATCGAGGCGTGCATCCTCGGCTCCCTGTGCTTTATCGGCATGAACCTGCTGGGCTTCCAGTACGCTCCCCTCATCAGCGTGATCATCGGCATTTCCGCCCTGATCCCCGTTGCCGGCGCCTACATCGGCGCCATCCTGTCCGCCCTGCTGCTGGTCATGATATCCCCCCTGCAGGCTCTGGGTTTCCTTGTGTTCCTTGTAATCCTCCAGCAGCTGGAGGGCAATCTCATCTACCCCCGGGTGGTGGGAAATTCCATCGGCCTGCCCGGCCTGTGGGTGCTCACGGCGGTGACTGTGGGCGGCGGCCTGTTTGGCCTTTGGGGCATGCTGCTCAGCGTGCCTGCCGCTTCCGTGTGCTACACCCTGCTCCGACAGGATGTAAACGCCAGAATCCGGCAGTAAAACAGAACCAAAAAACGGCCTCACGCTGTACAGCGTGAGGCCGTTTTTTATCCTGTCATATCATTAGACTCCGGCTTTTTCCTGCTCGGATTCAGCCGCATTCAACATAGCCAAAGCGTCCCCGATGGTGCGGTCCTTGGCCTGCTTGGCGTGCTCCTCCACCTGGACGCGGTTCTTGGGGCTGCGCACCAGACAGCCGGCGCCCTGAACACAGCCGCCCTCGCAGGCCATGCCCTCAATAAAGTTGCCGTCCAGCACGCCCTTCTGGGCCTTGAGCAGAGCTACATTACACTCACTGATGCCGTTGCACACCACGGGCTTGAGCTGGAACCGGTCAGGCCCGATGCCCTTCTCCTCCAACAGCTGCACCACTGCCTGGGTCACGCCGCCGCTGCGGGCAAAATTGCGGCCATAGCTGCTGGCCTGGTCCAACTGAGTTTCGGGCAGCTGGGTCAGATCGATGTCTTTGGAGTCAAACAGAGCGCAAAGCTCCTCATAGGTCAGCACACAGTCCACCGCGCTGCGGGTACGGCCCAGCTGGAACTCCTTCTTCTTTGCGACGCACGGGCCGATAAATACCACCTTGGCGTCCGGTTCCTTCTCCTTCAAGTGCAGACCGATGACCACCATGGGAGACGGAGTGTGGGACACCAGATGCTCCAGCTCAGGGTGCTTCTTTTTGATGAAGCCCACATAGCCGGGACAGCAGGATGTGGAGAGCATGCCCTTTTCCAGCAGTTCCTCCCCCTCCTGTTCGGCCACCATGTCGGCACCCAGGGCCACCTCCGCCACATCGTCAAAGCCCAGCAACTTCAGTCCGGTGATCACCTGGCCGTAAGTGGCGGGGGCGAACTGACCGGCAATGGAGGGGGCGATAACGGCGTAGGTCTTGTAACCCCAATGGGCGGCACCCTGGATCATGCGGATGGCGTCGGTGATCCACGACTTGTCCTGAATGGCGCCGAAGGGACACTGGTTGACACAGCTTCCGCAGGAGATGCAGTTATTCACATCAATGGACGCCTTCTTGTCCTCGCCCATTGAAATGGCATTGACAGGGCAGCCCTTTTCGCAGGGGCGCTGGTTCTTTACAATGGCGCTGTACTGGCAGGCGTTCAGACAGCGGCCGCAGTTGATACATTTCTTATGGTCGATCTGCGCCCGGTGGTTCACGATACTGATTGCATCCCGGGGACAGGCATGGACACAGCGGGTAGCCAGGCAGCCGCGGCAGGATGCACTCACCGTCATCTCAGTGACCGGACACTCGTCGCAGGCGATGGGCAGGACCTCCACCACATTGGGATTGCTCTTATCACCGCCCATGGCCATCTTCACACGGCTGTTGACGATGGCGCGCTCCTTATAGATGCAGCAGCGCAGATTGGCCTCCGGTCCCGGGATAATCGTCTCGGGGATGTCCAGCAGGCTGGCTGCGTTGTCCAGTCTGTTGTCCCAGGTCAGCCGGGCCACTTCCGCCAGTATGCGGACCTTCAGTTCCTGAATTTTCGTCTCATAAACACGCATTTTTGTTCTCTCCTTCTCCTGCAAATGCGGGCTTTTTCTGCACAGTCGAGACATTTTATATCACTTTTCTTCCTTTGTCAACGCCTTCTGAGCCGTTTTTACAGTTTCTTTGTCCCGCGAAAGCAGCCGGATGACCACCGCTGTCCGGTCATCGGCTGCCTTTTCCTGTCCCGCCTCCACCAGTTCTCGTGCCAGATCCTTGGGGCTGCCCCACTGAAATGCCGCCAGCCGTTCCCGCAGCCCGCTGTCCTCCCACGCGGGACAGACTCCATCACTCACCATAACCACACAGTCCCCCTGCTCAAGGTGCAGCCGGGTGCAATCCGGTCGGCTGTTTGCCTGCCCTGTCATCCCTGCAGGCAGAGAACTTCCTGCGATTCGCTGCACGCCATCCTTTTTTCTGACATAGGTGGGAGCCGCGCCGTATTTGAACACAGCGGCCTCTGCGCTGAACAGGTCGACCTCCAGCAGATCCACCGTGGTGAAACCACCCTCATCCTCACCGCGCAGAGCCAAAGCAGAGTTGAGCACGGACAGTGCGTGTTCCGTTTCCATGCCCGCCTTGAGAAACTGTTCCAGCAGCCGGACCGCCAGCCCACTCTCCCGGTGGGCTTGTACACCGCTGCCCATGCCGTCGCACAGCAGCACGTACAGCCGCCCGTCCGGACGCTTGAACCACGTCCCCGCGTCGCCGCTCACTGTCTCCCCATCCTTTTTCCCCGCCGCGATGCCGGCCACAGCCATATACGGCTCGCTCTGCACCAGAATCAGCCGGTCCCGGGCGTGGGTGTCCTCCCTGCGCATGGAACAACCCATCAGCGCGGCAAGGTCCGCCAGTTCCTTTTCCTGGTCCAGCCGCCGGCAGCCCGGACCGCTGATCTCCACCCGCAGGCGGTGCTCCCGGTCGTAAAAAACCGCCCCTTCCGCCTCCACGCCCAGCACCGCAAGATGCTGGCGCAGCCGCCGCTCCTTTCCGGGATCCGGCGTCAGTTCCTGTCCCAGCTCCGCCGCAGCCGCGCTGAGCAGATCGGACAGCTGCCCATACTGCCGACAAACCGCCTGACGGCTCTCGCGGATGCGGCTGTTATACTGGCGGCGGTAAAGCAGCGCGGTCAGTTCCTCGTTGACCGCCCCAAGAAAGTCAGGAAAATGGATACAGCGGCTGGAAAAATAAGCGGGAAAATCCCCCGGCTCGCCCCGTCCCCGGTCCAGCATGGCCTGGGTGGCATCGTTGAGAGCATTAAAAGTAGTGACGTAATCGCGCTCCCAGCACACATTGCGCAGGGTACATTTTCCGCACACCCGGCCGGCAGCCCGGTCAAACACAGCGGCGGTGTCTGCGTCATTGACCGGCGGCCGCATGAAGGCCGAGCGCAGGGCCTCGTGAACAGCACGAAAGGCCCGGGCCGTCCCCTCAAGCCGCTGGCATACATATGCCCTCACCCGGTCATCCACCGCCACCGGCTCCTCCCGGATCAGTTGAGCGCCCAGACGCCGCAGCCCACCGGCGGGCAGGATAGTAAACAGCAGGCAGGCCGCCGCTGTCTCATACAGCGCCGATACAGGCAGTCCCGAACCCCACAGCCACAGCACCGCCCCGATGCTGCCCAGCGCAAAGGCCACCGCCGCGCGCAGCTTTCCCGGAGCAGGGACCATGCCGGAGGCCAGCCCGGCCACGCCAAAGGACGCCGCGTAAAGCACCTGTCCACCCTCTGACAGATCCATGGCAAGGCCGAATATGACACCGGCGGCCGCACCGGCACCCCAGCCGCCCTGCCAGCCGCAGCACAGCACCACAACGCCCGCCGCGATGCGCCCGGCTGAAATATCGGCAAATATGTACAGGTCTGACAGGCAGATCAGCACCGCCGCCATCAACAGCATCAGCCCCATGCGCCGGTGTATGTCGTCCTCCTGTCCCTCCGTCCGAAAGGCGGCCCGAAAGGCATAGGCCCCCGCCGCCGTAAGCAGTACCTCCAGCAGGAAGCAGACCACGTCCTGAGCCCGCCAGCCCTTGTGGGACAGGTAAATAAAACCCGTACAGGCATTCATGACCGCCGCCACCAAAGGCATAGTCCATGGCAGCCGATACAGCTTTACGTCATAAAAGGCAAATGCTACCGAAAAGGTAAGAATGGCGGCGGAGACATAGCGCAGCCCATCCACCATCCCCAGCAGGTTCAAATAGCCCAAAGACGCGCCGGCCAGAGCCGCCGCCGCGTTGGCTCCGGAGCCTGCGCCTCCCACCAGCGCAAGGCCAAAGGGCGCACAGCCGCCGAAAATACGCCCTCCGGCCAGTACCGCCGCACTCAGAAAATATATGCCTGCCTGTATGCATTTTGACAGCATCCCCGTCCCGAGCTCCACACGCCCGGAACCTGCCGCCCGAGCCTGCGCCCGGGCCAGTCTGGTACGAAAGTTCTCCATGGTAGCCATACGAATCCTCCTGAACAGCACAGACAGCCTGTCCTATGCCCGTTTTCCACAGTATAATCCATTTTTTGGAAAAACTCAGTCGGAATCCGTAGGCACAAAAAACAAGACCGGAGGGATGTCCCTTCGGTCTTGCACTATAGAGCATATCCATGTTGTTACCGGGCCTGTCGTGCCAGTTCGGCCTCATAGGCCGTCTGCGCATCCTGTATCTGTCCGCGCACCCGATACAGGATGGGAATGGCCAGTACCAGTGTCAGCACATCGGCCACCGCCTGCACAGACACGATGCCGATCTCACCCATAAGCAGGGACATGGGATAGAGGATGGGCAAGAAGCACGTGCCCTGACGGGCGGTCGCCAGCAGGAACGCCTTGCCCGCATAGCCAAGTCCGGCGCACAGCATATTTACGATGGCCACCCACGCGTGAATGGGCAGCGCAATGCACTGCAGCCGGATACAAAGGGCACCCAGCCGCTGCATTTCCGGGTCGGCCTCTGCATTGAACCACGTAATGACCTCTGGGGCAAATATCCCCAGCACGAGGGCCATAGCTCCCGCCCCCAGCAGGGCCGCCCAAGAGGCGAACCGGTGGCTCTCCCGCACCCGGTCAAACCGCCGGGCACCCCAGTTGAAGCCGGCCACCGGCTGGAAGCCGCTGCCAAAGCCCAGAATAATACTGAAGGGGAACATCATGATCTTGGTGGACACACCGATACCCGCCAGAACGGCATCGGAAATATCGCCGGCGATATTGTTCAGCAGGATACCCGCCACCACTGCCAGCCCGGAGCGCAGCATGGACGGCATGCCCACGCTGATGATCTGGCTGAGGATATCGCTGCTGCAGTGTATATTGCGCCAGGACAGGTGCAGCAGACTGCGGCGGGTCAGATAGGGGCAGATCAGAATGATAAAGCTGACCAGCTTGGAGATCGCCGTTGCGATGGATGCGCCTGCCACGCCCATGGCCGGGATCGGGCCCCAGCCAAAGATGAACACCGGGTCCAAAAAGCAGTTCAGGATCCCGCCAAAGCCCATGCCGATCATGGACAGCACCGCGCTGCCCTCCGCCCGCAGGCACTGATTCATTACAAAGGTGGATGCCATAAAGGGGGCGGCGAAAAGCACATATGTGGCATATTCAATGGCATACTGGCGGCAGGTGTCTGTGGCGCCCAGCAGGTCCACCATGGGTCCCATAAATGCCGTGCCGATGATCATGAATACCGTTCCTGCCCCCAGTGCCAAAAAGAACGCCGTGGACAGGACCTTGTCCGCTTTTTCCTTTTCCCGGGCACCCAGCAGGCGGGCCACGTAGCTGTTGGCGCCCACCGCCAGCATGGAGCCGGCCATCATAATGATCTGATCCAGAGCCGAATTGACGCTGACGGCAGCGGTGGCGCTTTTGCCCAGTTCACTGACAAAGTAGGTGTCAGCCAGACTGTATATGGAATTGATCAAAAAGGCGATGATGGTGGGGATCGCCATCTCCAGCGTGACTCTGGGGATGGATGCATTGAGCATCTTATTTTCCCGCAGATTCCGGTTTATCTTTTGGGGATCACTCATACCTTGTGTCTCTCTTTCTTGCAGCCCTATCCCGGGCGGATACAAAACATACCTGTATTTTATCAGATTTGTCCCAAAAATGCAAAGCGGTTCGACACATTATTTCCTCGCGCCCCCGTGTCCCGTCTGCGCACTGCGTTCCGCCTCCCATATTTTTTCAAAAACCAAAATTTTTCTATTGACATTTCCCGCCGCCTCTGTTAAACTAACCCATGCTGTGGACAGAGCACACAAGACATGCTGGTATAGCTCAGCCGGTAGAGCAGCTGATTTGTAATCAGCAGGTCGGGGGTTCGAATCCGTCTACCAGCTCCAATTTTATATGGAGGAGTTCCCGAGTGGCCAAAGGGGGCAGACTGTAAATCTGTTGCGTTTCGCTTCGGTGGTTCGAATCCACCCTCCTCCACCATCAAAAGGCTACAAAAAAGATATAGCCACAGAAAAACTCTGATTTTATCAGGGTTTTTTCTGCTTTTATGGGCGAAATCTCAGGCTGCGGTTTACACGTACGACAAAGATATTTTTCTGAGTACAGATTTGAACCCTCACAATATCCCCCGGTTCTAAGGAGCATAGAAAAACTATGCTCCCATTTTCTTTTTCAAAAAAGATTGACTTTCTCCTTGCGTTTTGATATCATTATATCAAGATATTATGATATCAAAATGGAGGTGGGATTGTGAACAAAACGACGACCCCGACATACGAGAAAATAATGATCCCTCTGCGCCTGCCACCGGAGATTTACAACCGAATGATGGACGAGGTGCAAAAGAAGAAAAAGGCAGAACGTGGATATAGCGTCAATCAGTATTTGACCGATATACTGACAAAAGATTTGGAGGATAAAAAGAAATGATTAGAGCAAGCGAAGAAAAAACCAAAGGTTTTGTCGCAGAAAAATTAAAAAATATACCGAGTTATCCTTCGTCGCAGAATACCGAAGTTGACGGTGTAACTTGGTTTAAAGAAGACAGTTATAAAGGCACTTCATATGATTGGTTAAGCGGAGTTTTTGCAACTGCATCTAAAAAGCAGACTCGCAAATCAAAAGGTACTCCCGATTTTATGGTTGTTAAAAATGAATCCAATGTCATTGTTGTTATAGAATGCAAAGGCAGTTCTGAGAATCATTCTTCTCTTGACAACATTGATGAGTTTGCAATGCATGGTTTTGGAACTCCCGAAGAAACCGAGGGTTATGCCGTCAATGGAGCTTTGTGGTATGCTTCGTTTTTAGCAGATAATTACGATGTTATTGCAATTGCTGTTTCAGGACAGATGTATGCTACTGCGAAAGTGACTTCATTTGTGTGGCCGAAAGGCGGCACCATTGCTGATATAGAAATTGTCGAAGATGGCGTATTAGCTGCGCAGTTAGTATCCATTCTATAAAGATGCTCAAAGCGGCATTGTATGGCGATGGAAATGAATACGACCCGGATTATGTTAGAGGCATATGGGATATTGACGAAATTCCAAAGGGCAAGCGTACCTCACTAAAGAGATTCTACGACGGCTTGTTATCTAAAACAGAGTTGAGCGAATTTCCCAAGGGAAAAGATGTGAAGTATTTTATTGACGGAGATACCGTTCTTTCTTGTTGTATTTATTCTTTGTACGAAAATGTTATCGAAGTGTTAGAAAAATACAGCGGCATCGATGTTATGGGAGAATTCTATACAACTTTCTTGCGTTTCACTAAAGGAAATGCAAAAGAAAAAGGAATAGTACTTACTCCCAAGCATATAACAGATTTGTTCTGCGATATTGCAGAATATTACTCTGATAAAAAACTTGATGAAACAACTAAAATTATTGATATCTGCTGTGGAAGCGGAGCATTCTTGATTTCCGCCTTGGACCGTATTAAAAGAAATATTTATAGTGAAACCATCTCGGAAAGTGAAAAGTCCTTACGTTATGCAACTGCTCAGCGTAACAGTTTGATTGAAGATAAAATTTCTAAGTTAACAAAGCAGTCAAAAGACTTGAAGAAGAAAGATGCTGTTTATAACAAATCTGAAATTGCCAATATAGAAAAAGAAATTACAAAGTTTTCTAAACAAATCGAAGATCTTAATGAATATTTAGTCAAAAACGGGTTAGAGGAGGTTATCATTCAAAAAGGTCAAGATGAGTTGGATTTTATTGCGTCTATGCTTCATTACTTGAAAGTTGGAGGTATAGGAATTGCAATAATCCCTATGTCATGTGCAGGTAATAGTGGTGCTAAACTAAGAGCAAAGTTACTGCAACACCACACCCTACTCGCATGTATGAGTATGCCTTCACAAGTATTCTTTGATTCACATGTGGGTGCAAATACTTGCATTATAGTGCTAAAAGCACATATACCTCACGATAGTAAAAAAGCGACATTTTTGGGACGTTGGAAGGATGATGGTTTTATTGTTATTCCCCATAACGGCAGAAAGGATAGCGGCAAATGGGATAGTATACGCCGAGAATGGATAGAGCAACTTGATGGAACAGCACCTTCAAATGATGTTGTTTTTGTAAGAAGAAAAATCCGTCCTACTGATGAAGCGCTTGCAGAGGCATACACCAAGACAGATTATTCGCAACTGAAGAATTCAGATTTTGAAAAAACCTTAAAAAAGTTTTCTTTGTATAAATTCATGGATGAACATGGCTTGCTGGAGGATTAATATGAAACTTGAAAATGTTAACTGGCAAGAGTACCATCTATATGATTTGTTTACGATAAGTAGTGGAAATAAATTTGACAAAAGCAAAATGACTGCATATGATCCAAGCGTAAATTTTGTTGGTAGGTCAAGTACCCGAAATGGCGTAACTGCATACGTAGATGCTATTGACGGCGTTGATCCATATCAGCCGGGATGCATGACGATTGCATTAGGGGGAGAACACTTAGGATCTTGTTTTATTCAGTTGCATCCATTTTACACAAGTCAGAACGTTGTTGTGCTTTCCGAAAAGAAATCTATGACTGAAAACGTTAAGATATTTATTTCTCACATCATTCGCAATGAAAGTAAAAACAATTATATGGCTTTTGCGCGAGAACTAAATGCTCATGTAAGAACTGATTTTGTCATTAAACTTCCTTCGTTAAAGCCTGGCGTTCCTGACTGTGAGTTTATGGATAAATATATTGAAAACTTGAAAAGGGATTTTTCTTCTGTGCCAGATTATTTTTTGAATGAAGGATATGATAAAGCTTTTTGGTACTTGGATAACATAAACCAAGAGGATTTTGAACGGGATTATGCTGGAATATCAGTAGCAAAATCAATAGCTCTTTCAGACAGAGAATGGGATTACTTTACGTTGGAGGACATTGTTTCAAGCGTTCATAACGGGAAATCATACAATGCCTCCGATTTGGTTGTTTCTGATGGTGAAGAATACGTTTCGTATGTAACACGTACAGACGAAAATAATGGCGTTTCTATGTATGTGCAAGCGTTAGATTATCAAGGGTTAGAAAAGGCTAATGCTATTACGATAGGTGATACAACAGCAACAATATTCTTTCAAGAGCATGAATTTATTACCGGTCCACATATAATTGTGATTCGTGCAGATTGGTTGAATGTTTATACCGCCAACTTTATAATTACAATTCTCAATCAAGAAAAATACAGATATCCGGTATTCGGTCGTGCATTTACTAAAGATTTAATCAAACAGACTAAGGTTTATCTTCCCATAGATAAGGACGGAAATCCTGATTATCAATTTATGGAAGATTATATTAAATCGTTACCATTTAGTAAGAAAATATAGTCTTTTGTATGGGTTCAAACCTATACGGCTTGCGTAGACAAAATATCTTTTTTGTAGCCCTTACCCAAAAATACCGATCACCTGTCAGGGTGGTCGGTATTTTTATCGGATAGATGAGACAACAGCCCCTTCCCATATCAGCACGCATCTTCCACTTGTGAGCGCACCTGTTCCGTGCTATAATCATCACACAACTCACAAAAACGTTGGTGATGACCCGTTATGATCAAGAATTATGTTTTTGACCTGGGCCAGGTTCTGGCCGCATTTGACCCTGCGGCGCTGACCGCCGCCTGTGTGGACGACCCGGAAACGGCAGAACTTATCCGACAGACGGTGTTTGATCGGCTTTACTGGGACAAGCTGGACGCGGGGACTATGACCGACGAGGAAGCTCGCACCGGGTTCTGCAGCCGCCTGCCCGAACATCTGCACGAGACCGCCTGCCGGGTGTACGACACCTGGGTAGAGCACATGGCCCCCATTGACGGAATGCAGGAGCTGGCCCGGGACATCAAAAAGCAGGGCGGCATGCTGTATCTTCTGTCCAACACCAGCGTCTGCTTTGCTGAAAACTACGGCAGAAGTCCGTGGCTTGCAGATCTGCTGACCCTGTTTGACGGCATGGTCATTTCCGGGGTCGTCAAACTGGTCAAGCCCGACAAAAAGATTTTCGCGCATCTTCTGTCCCAGTATGAGCTGAAGGCAGAGGAAACCGTTTTCATTGACGACAATGCCAAAAACATCGCCGCCTGTCAGGCGCTTGGCATCGGGGGGTATCTGTTTGACGGCGATGCGCAGAAGCTGCGCAGCCGGCTTGGCCTTGCGCAACACACCTGAAAGGAGCAATATATGAAGCTGGTACTTCTGACCGCTCTGGGCGTGGGCGGAGCAACGGTGTTCGGCGCCCTGATTGGTTTTGCATTCAAGAAAATCTCCCATTCTTTTTCTGACATTGTGCTCTCCTTCGCCGCCGGCGTCATGCTTGCCGCTGCCATCATCGGCCTTGTTCTGCCCGCCGTGGATTACGGCGGCAGGTTCGGCCTTCCCGTTACTGTGCTGGGCATATTTGTGGGTGCACTGTGCCTGAACCTGATCGACAAGCTGGTGCCCCACCTGCACAAGTTATCCGGCGGGGATACCGAGGCTCACAACAACGCCGATCTGAACAAAGTTCTGCTGTTTGTGTGCGCCATTGCCATCCACAACCTGCCCGAGGGCATCGCCGCAGGCGTGGGCTTTGGCTCCGGCGACGTGTCCCACGCGCTGACCATTGCCGGCGGCATCGCCCTGCAGAATGTCCCGGAAGGTATGGTCATCATCGCCCCCATGCTGGCCGCAGGCATCTCCCCGCGCAGGACCTTTGTGTACGCCATGCTCACCGGCTTTGTGGAGGTACTGGGAACCCTGCTGGGTTACTTCGCCGTCAGCATATCCACTGCCATCCTCCCCTTTGCGCTGGCATTTGCCGGGGGCACCATGCTCTACGTCATCAGCGACGAGATGATCCCCGAGACCCACGCCCACGGCAGCGAGCGGGGAGCCACCTATGCGCTTCTTGCAGGCTTTTGCATCATGCTTGCAACCGATATCCTGCTGGGCTGACATTCGGCTCCATGCGGGCAAAAAACGGGCTGACACGTTGTGTCAGCCCGTTTTTTCAACTCAGCCTTCTACTCCTCGTCCAGTCCCCGCAGATAGCGCTCCGCTCCGTAGCGCAGGCAGCGCTTGAGTCTGCGCTCTCCACGCAGAATGGTTCTTGATACGCAGGATCGATCCACCCCCAGAACCTGTCCGATCTCCCGCTGGCTCATTTGCTTGCCGTAGTACATCAGCAGCACGGTCCGCTGCCGCTCGGTGATCTCCTCCTTCATGCAGCGGATCAGGTTGCGCTTGAGCCGGGTCATCTGGGCCTCGTTGGTGTTTTCCTCCGAAAGCTGCCTCATGTACATGGCCATGTCGGCACTGTACACCTTGCCTCTTCTATATCGTGTATTTGGCATTTCTTCGATACCCTCTTTCGTAATAGTGTTCACAGTGTCTGGCAATCCCCTGCATCTCCCGGTGCATGGTCTCCAGTTCCCTGATCCTCCCCTCCAGCCCACAGCGCTCGTCCGGGCTGTCTGTCTGCGCTTTGCGCTGGCGCAGTTCTCGTATGCGGGTGTCCAGCAGCCGGGCGCTTTCCCGATAGGACACAGCCAATTCCTTCAGTGTCAATTCAGCCGCCTCCTCCCAGCAGTCTGGTGACCACTTCCAGCGCCGCCGCCAGCCCCTTGGTGTCCTCCTGCATCCACTTGCCGATGGCCGCCCGGAAACAGTCCGGGCATATGTCCCGTCCTTCCCAGTTATAAACATGCTCGCCTTCGTATATCTCTCCCGCACAGCGGCCGCAGCGGCCCGCAGGCGCGCTGTCCTGCTCATCTCTGAGTGCAGGTTTGATCTTTCGTGTCCCGCTCATCATGCCATCCTGTTCCTCACCCTCGTTTTTTTCATCTGCATCATCCTTTCTGTACGGTTTATGGTACTCCTCATCCGGTATCATGCGGGTAACAGGGAGTTATCCCCAATCCCTGCAATGCCATATTACTCAATTGAGTTTCCTTGTCTCCGAGTATAAACTCAATCGAGTTTTTTGTCAAGGCATTTCACACATATTTTTCCTCAATTGAGTTTTTCTTGTTGATTCCTCCGCCAAATAGAGTTATAATGCCTTTGAGGTGATCAAAATGACGCGAGAAGAGCATTTAAAGGCCCTGATCATAGAACAATACGGGACTGTCTCCAAATTTGCTCAGGCCGCCGGCATCCCCCAAAACACCATCCGGAACATCTTTGTCCGCGGTCTGGACGGCGTGGGGGCGGGCACGGTGGTAAAAATCTGCAGCGCGCTGAATGTGGATGTTGAGTCCCTGATGGCGGGCAGTCCCGCCGCCCCCAAGCACGATATCACCTTTGATGATTTCACCTACGCCATGCACAACGAGATGAAGGACCTTCCCCCGGAGAAAAAGGAAATGCTGCTGAACATGGCCCGCTTTTTCAACGAGGAACTGCAAAAGGAGAAAGCTGACTGACCATGGAGAAAACGCTGGCTCTTTACAACGAATTGAATGAGGCCGGAGCCAGATTTTATCACTGGGATCTGGACGAGGATCAGGCTGCCACCATTGAGTTGGGTGGCCGCTATGGCATCTTCATGGATTTCCACAACATCAGCACCGCCGCCGAGGAGCTGGTGGCGGTGGCTCACGAGGGCGGGCACGTTTTCACCGGAGCCACCCATAAAGTGAGCAGTCCCTACGACCTTGTGGCCAAGCACGAGTACAAGGCGGACAAATGGGCCGTGCAGCGGCTGATTTCCGCCGAGGAACTGGACGCCGCCGTGGCGGACGGCTATACGGACATCCATGCTCTGGCAGAGTATTTTAATGTAACTGTCCCCTTCATGAAAAAAGCCGTGTGCTTTCATACACACGGCAACCTGTCCACACAGCTGTATTTTTGAAAGGAGCAGATATGAAACGATTGTTTTTCGTCCTCGGCCTTTTATTTGCCGCTCTTGGGATCGGGTGGGCCGGATACGTCCTGTATACCGGCGGTCAGGCAAACCCGGGCGGAGCCATTATCGCCGTGGTCTGGTCCCTTGTCTTCTTTCAGGCCTATCGTTTTAACAAGGAAAAAGATTAAAGGGATGGACAAAAAATGTCCATCCCTTTCGTGTTTAATCAAACGCAAGTCCCAGATACGCTGTTTCCCCGTCCCAGCCGGCAGGCCGGGGTATGAGCCACTTGACCATGGCGAAGGCCCACTTCTCCCCCCGTGCATACGGGGTGCGCACCCAATAGCAGCCGGCCGGGTGCGCTTTTGCAATGGCTGAGAGCGCCGTCTGCCGCTGCTGCCCCTCCGCCAACAGGAGTTCCTTGACGAACACCTCGTCCCCGGCCACCTCCACACAGGCACAGCCCGTCTCCCCGACCCGGTACAGCCCGCCGCCGGACAGGGCACATGTGCCCGCCTGATACTCCAAAGCCGCCGGGGCATAGGCCACGTGGTCCCTTCCGGCCAGCAGCTTCTCACGCAGCAGGCCATACTGCGCCGCGCTTGCCGATTCCAGCCGGGCAGGATCTGTCCGGGTGTCGGGGCGGCACTGCCGCTGCTCCAGCGCAAAGCATTCCTCAAACCCGTTCTGCCCAAAAAAGGCGTGCAGGTCCGCTCGGGCAGGCACGGTAGTCACACAGGAAAAGCCCTGCCCCTTCAGCCAGCAGTCGGCAAAGGCCAGCAGTTTCCCCGCCAGCCCCCTGCCCCGCCGGTCCGGGTCGGTAGCCACGGCATAGAGGTATGCCGCAGGGTATTCTTCCCCCCGGGCGGACACAAGGGGCATGTCAAACCACGCGGTCATGGCCTGCACACCACCATCTTCTTCCAGCACCAGCATGCGCTCCGGCCTGTAATACCGCGCAAAAAAATGGTCAATATAGCTGTCCTCATCACCGAATGCCAACTTCCACAGCTGCTTGAGCCGGGGCACATCCCCGGTACACGAGGGTCTTAACTGCATCATTGTGCTCCTCCTGTAAAAACCGGCCCCGCACAGGCGGGGCCGGTTTTCGTTTTCGGTCAAAAGGGTGTCCGCCGTTACTTTTTCCCTTCCACCGGCTGCAGCTGTCCATCGGGACCAAAGCACACCTGCTGGATGACATTGCCCGTATTTTTGCGGATGTCGTCCAGCCGGATGCCCTCGGTAATGGTGGATACCAGCGTGTATGCCACGCCATGGCGCTTGGCGCGTCCGGTGCGGCCGATGCGGTGGATATAGTACTCGTTCTCGTCGGGCACGTCGTAGTTGAACACCACGTCCACGTCGTCGATATCAAGGCCCCGGGCGGCCACGTCGGTGGCCACCAGCACCCGCATCTGTCCCTCCCGGAACTTCTGCAGGGTCTTCTCCCGCACTCTCTGCTGGATATCCCCGTGGATGGCCTGACAGGTGATACCCCGCATGTTCAGAAGGCCGGCCAGCCGGTCGGTCATATTCTTGGTGTTGCAGAAGGCGATGGCGTGGTCGTAGCCCCCCAGCTCCAGCAGGCGGGCCACGGTGTCCGCCTTTTCGTTGCGGTCCACGTCCAGCCGGTACTGGGCGATGTCGGGCTTGTTGTTCTCGTCGGCACGCACCGTGATCTCCACGGGGTCGCGCTGATACACCCAGGAGATATCCATGACCTCCCGGGAGATGGTGGCCGAGAACATGCCCAGATTCTTTCTGCCCTTGATCTGGTCCAGAATGCGGGTCACGTCCCGCACAAAGCCCATGTCCAGCATCCGATCGGCCTCGTCCAGCACCACGGTCTGCACCTTGTCCACACGCACGGTGCGCCGCTTCATGTGGTCCATGAGCCGTCCGGGGGTGGCCACCACGATCTGGGGCCGCTTTTTCAGCTGAGTGATCTGCTTGTCAATGGGCTGTCCTCCGTAGAGACACACGGTGCGCACGCCCTCCTTGAATGCACACAGGTCACGCAGCTCCTCCTGGATCTGGATGGCCAGCTCCCGGGTGGGGGCCAGCACCAGACCCTGCACCTCGTCCAGTTCCGGGACAATATGCTCCACCATGGGGATACCGAAGGCAAAGGTCTTGCCCGTACCGGTGGGGGCCTTGGCTATGACATCCTTCCACTCCAAAAAGCATGGGATAGCACCCGCCTGCACAGGGGTGGCCTGTACATATCCTTTTTTGTCGATGGCGCGCATGATCTCGGGCGACAGCCCAAGCTGGTCATAGCGCACGATTTCGTTAACGATCTCGCCGTTGATTTCCATATGGTTCGTTCCTTTCCGCGTATCTGATCCAAGACCTCCCACACTCAGACACCCGGTCCGAAACGCCGCTTTCCCCGGCGCGGTCTCAAATCACAGGGCACAAAAGCCTTTTAGACATAGTAACACATCCCGACAAACTTTGCAATCACCGTCATATAATACAGTTTTCCCCGAAAAAAAGCCCCGCTTTCCTGCAAATCCGGACTGTTCCCCCGGAAATATCTGTGCTATAATAGTTAGTTGAGAGTATTGAACCAAAGGAGCTTATCACCATGATCACTGTCACCGACCTGAGTTTGAATTACAGCGGGACCCCCCTGTTTTCCCACGTGGATCTGCAGTTTGACCGGGGCAACTGCTACGGCATCATCGGCGCCAACGGCGCGGGCAAGTCCACCTTTTTAAAGATCCTGTCCGGCGAACTGGAATCCACCAGCGGCGAAGTTCACATTCTGCCCAACACCCGCATGTCGGTGCTTAAGCAGAACCAGAACGCCTATGACGCCTACAACGTCATGGACACCGTCATCATGGGCAACCAGCGCCTTTACGAGATCAGCAAGGAGAAAGAGGCTCTCTACGCCAAGGATGAGATGACCGACGAGGACGGCATGCTGGCCTGCCAGCTGGAGGAGGAGTTTGCCGAGCTGGGCGGCTGGGAGGCCGAGAGCGACGCCAGCCGCATCCTGCAGGGCCTTGGCATCGGCACGCAACTGCACTATAACGACATGGCCACGCTGGACGCCCGTCTGAAGGTGAAGGTGCTGTTGGCCCAGGCGCTGTTCGGAAGCCCCGACCTGCTGATGATGGACGAGCCTACCAACAACCTTGATATCGACGCCGTCAACTGGCTGGAAGACTTCCTGCTGGACTTTGAGGGCACGGTCATCGTGGTGTCCCACGACCGCCATTTCCTGAACACCGTGTGCACCCACATCGTGGACATCGACTACAACAAGATCAAGATGTATGTGGGCAACTACGACTTCTGGTACGAGTCCTCCCAGCTGGTGCAGCAGCTGATCAAGAACCAGAACAAGCGCAACGAGGAGAAGATCAAGGAACTGCAGGACTTCATTTCCCGCTTCTCCGCCAACAAGTCCAAGTCCAAGCAGGCAACCGCCCGGCGCAAGCTGCTGGACAAGCTGACTGTGGAGGAAATGCCCGCCTCCTCCCGCCGCTACCCCTGGGTGGGCTTCTCTCCCGACCGCGAGGTGGGCAAGGACATCCTGTTCGTCACCGATGTGTCCAAGACCATCGACGGGGTCAAGGTACTGGATAAGGTGAGCTTCATTGTGGAGCACGGGGACAAGATCGCCTTCGTGGGCGACAACGAGAATGCCCACACCGCCCTGTTCAAGATCCTGTCCGGCGAGCTGGAGCCCGACGAGGGCACTGTCAAGTGGGGCCAGACCGCCACCTTCTCCTACTTCCCCAAGGACAACACCGCCTTCTTCGAGGGCTGTGACGATAACCTTGTGGAGTGGCTGCGCCAGTTCTCCCCCGACCCTCAGGAGCAGTTCCTGCGTGGCTTCCTTGGCCGCATGCTCTTTTCCGGCGACGAGGTATATAGGCCTGTGAAGGTCCTGTCCGGCGGCGAGAAGGTGCGGTGCATGCTGTCCAAAATGATGATGTCCGGCGCCAACGTGCTCATGCTGGACCAGCCCACCAACCATCTGGATCTGGAGTCCATCGCCGCCCTGAACAAGGGTCTTGAGGCGGTCAAGTGCAACATTCTGGTGGCCTCCCACGACCATCAGCTGGTGCAGACGGTGTGTAACCGCGTATTCGACTTCACCGCCGAGGGCAAGCTCATTGACCGCAAGATGACCTACGACGAGTATCTGGACAGCCAGAAGCCCCAGGCCTGAGTTTTCCCGTATATCCCGAAAATACAACTCCTGCACGCGATCCGTGCAGGAGTTTTTTCTTGCCGTACACCGTATCTTCGTTTTCTTTCGTTTTCTATTTCACTTTTTAAAATCCTCCATGGCATTTTCCCGCTTTTTGTGCTATAATAATGAAAATATTTCCGGGAGGTACACCCATGACGAATATAACAGGCAGCGAGGCAAACCTGTCTTCAGACAAGCTGCTTCGCATCATCGAATATATGGCCGCCAACCACCTGCCCATGCGGCTGAAGGACATTGCGGACAATCTGAACTTCTCTCAGCCAACCGTGGTGCGCTATCTGCGTACCCTGTGCGAGCAAGGCTATGCCTATCACGACGAACACACCGGCTATTACGCCATGACCTGGAAGATCTGCCGTCTGGGCAGTTCCCTGCAGAGCAATCTGGTCCTGCGCAGCATGGCCGGTTCCCTGCTGGCAGACTTCGCCAACCAGTACAATCTGGGCGCCCTGCTGGCCGTGGAACGGGACGGCCGTCTGGTCTATCTGGATCTGGTGGGCGCACCCCACGGTTCTGTGGACACCATGCTGCGCATCGGCAAGGACGCCCCCATGCACTCCACCGCTTCGGGCAAGATCCTGCTGAGCTCCATGACCGCCAACCGCATCAATCAGATCCTGGAACAGGACGGGCTTGCCCGGCTGACCTCCCAGACCATCACCTCCCGGGAGGCCCTTTTGCAGGAGCTGGAGGTCATCCGCCAGCAGGGCTATGCTCTGGATAACGAGGAGTGCGAGCCCGGTCATCGCTGCGTCTCCGTCCCGCTGTATGACTACACCGGAACCGTTGCCGCCGCCATCAGCGCCTTTGACTCCGCCGAGCGGCTCACCGACGACTGTATTCTCACTGCCGCCCTCCCGGGCCTGCGGAAGCTGGCCGCAAAAATCTCCTTCCGCATGGGCTGCTCCGTGTATCCCTGAGCCACGGTTCCCCCTGCGGGTGAGCGGCTGTTTCATATCCCGCCGTTTTTGTTGATTTATCTTAATTTTTATGCCGCTGCAAGGCCCTTTTCTATTGACATTCCGGCACTTCAGGCCTATAATTATTATTGTGTAAAATTGGATTTCAATATTTGAAATCCAACATTAAATTAAACCAACAAAGGAGCGTTATTATGTCTGTCGAACGTAAACAGTACTGTGTAGACGGTCAGTGGAAAGACTCCAAGACCGACAAGTGGATGGAAGTCACTGACTCCTCCACCGGCGAAGTCATCGCCGAAGTCCCCTGCTGCACCGTGGACGAAGTGGAGGAGGCCATCGCCTCCGCTCACGCCGCCTTTGCCGAGTGGTCCCAGACCTCTCTGAGCAAGCGCACCCAGATGATGTTCAAGTGGCGCGACATCCTGATGGATCACCTGGACGAGCTGACCGTTCTGTGTGCCAAGGAGCTGGGCAAGAACCTGGCCGAGGCCCGCGGCGACGTGCTCAAGGCCATCGAGCCCACCGAGCTGGCCTGCGCCACCCCCTTCATCAGCCAGGGTACCGCCTCCCTGCAGGTGACCACCGGCTTTGATACCGCTTCCTACCGCATGCCTCTGGGCGTTGTGGCCGGCATCGTGCCCTTCAACTTCCCTGCCATGATCCCCTGGGGCTGGATGGTGCCTCTGGCCGTCGCCACCGGTAACACCGTGGTGCTGAAGGCCGCCTCCTACACCCCCCTGACCTCCATGCGCATCATGGAGCTGTTCTACACCGAGGGCGGCTTCCCCAAGGGCGTTGTGAACCTGGTCACCTGCTCCCGTAAGGAGTCCGAGCTGTTCCTGACCGATCCCCGCGTGAAGGCCGTCACCTTCGTCGGCTCCACCGAGATCGGCAAGCACATCTACTCCGTGGCCGCCGCTCACGGCAAGCGCGTTCAGGCTCAGTGCGAGGCCAAGAACCACGCTCTGGTTCTGGAGGACTGCGATCTGGAGAGCTCCGTCAACGCCATCATCAACTCTACTTACGGCTGCGCCGGCATGCGCTGCATGGCTCTGCCCGTCATCGTGGTGCAGGAGAGCATCGCTGACAAGTTCGTGGCCCTGCTGAAGGAAAAGGCCATGGCTCTGAAGGTCGGCTGCGCCTATGATCCCGAGACCCAGCTGGGCCCCGTGGTCAACGCCAAGCACAAGGAGTCCGTGTGCAACTGGATCCAGAAGGGTATCGACGAGGGTGCCGAGCTGGTTCTGGACGGCCGCGACATCGTTGTCCCCGGCTATGAGAACGGCTTCTTCGTCGGCCCCACCATTCTGGACCATGTCAAGCCCGGCATGTCCGTGGGCGACCGCGAGATCTTTGGCCCCGTGACCGTCATCAAGCGCGTGAAGGACTTTGAAGAGGGTCTGGCCATCATGAACGCCAACCCCTTCGCCAACGGCTCCGTTATCTTCACTCAGAGCGGTTACTATGCCCGTCAGTTCGAGCTGCTGACCGACGGCGGCATGGTGGGCGTCAACGTGGGTATCCCCGTGCCCTCCGCCTACTTCCCCTTCTCCGGCAACAAGGATTCCTTCTACGGCGATCAGCACGTGCTGGGTCTGGACGGCGTGCGCTTCTACACCCGCGCCAAGACCGTCACCAAGCACTGGTATGACGAGCACTCCCGCAAGAAGAACATCGACACCTGGGAAGGCACTGTGGAACGCATCTGATCGTAAAGAAAGGAGATCCGCATAATGGTTACCAATCCTTATTTGAAATGGCTCAGCGAGACTGACGGCTTCTGGTGGACCGACACCGCCGAGATCCAGACCATGGACGAGGCCATTGAGAACGGCGCCACCGGCGTCACCACCAACCCCATCCTGATCAAGAAGTCTCTGTACGGCAACCCCGACTTCTGGCGTCCCTATCTGGACAGCGCCGTCGGCCTCAAGGGTGACGAGAAGGCCGAGGAGATCCTGCGCTGCGTCACCGTGGAGATCGCCAAGAAGTTCCAGCCCATCTTTGAGAAGATGGACGGCAAGCAGGGCTTCGTGTGCGCTCAGGTCAACCCCAAGAAGCAGGGCGACACCGCCGCCATGGTGGAGATGGGCAAGCGTCTGGCTGCCTGGGCTCCCAACATTGCTGTTAAGCTGCCCGCTACCGCCGCCGGTCTGCGCGCCATCGAGGAGCTGGCCGCCGAGGGTATCACCACCGTGGGTACCGTCAGCTTCACCACTCCCCAGGCCGTTGCCGTTGCTGCCGCTCAGCAGCGCGGTATCGACCGCTGCCGTGCCGCCGGCAAGAAGCCCGGCATGGCCTTTGCCGTGCTGATGGTGGGCCGTCTGGACGACTACCTGCGCGACGTGGCCAAGGACATGGAGTCCGACGTTCCCGAGTCTGACATCATTCAGGCCGGTACCGCCGCCATCAAGAAGGCTTACGCCATCTGCAAGGAGCGCGGCTATGAGGCCAAGCTCATGCCCGCCGGCATGCGCGGCGGCTATCACGCCACCGCTCTGGCCGGTTCCGACATGAGCATGTCCCTGTCCGCCGGCATCCTCACCGCTCTGGGCAAGGAGACCGAGTTCGTTCCCCACATCGACGAGCCCGTGTCCGCCGAGACCATTGAGCGCCTGAACACCATCCCCGAGTTCGTCCGCGGCTACAACGTGGAGGCTCTGTCCGAGGCCGAGTTCATCCGCTTCGGCGCTTCTCAGCGCACTCTGTCCCAGTTTGTGGAAGCCGGCTGGGGCATGATCGCCGAGTTCCCCCTGTAAGCCGTCAGGTTCTACAATGACGCCACACCGGCAGGCAATTCGCCTGCCGGTGCGGCGATGAACGGAGGACTTCCCTTGAACGCAAAAATCAGTTGTCTGCCGGTCTCTTTGTATTCCGAGTTCTTTGCCGGCGAGAGAACCATCCCCCAGTGGTCCAAGCAGGCTCAGCAGATCGGTCTGGACTGTGTAGACATCAATGCCCTGTTTCTCAGAGAAAAGAGCGAGGATGAGATCGCCCAGATCAGACAGCAGCTGACCGTACCCGTTTTGATGGTCAGTGCCTATTCCGACTTCACTGTGCCCAGCGATACCGCCCGGGCCGAGGCGCTGGAGACCGCCGCTGCAGATATTCATCGGGCTTCGGCCATCGGTGCCAAGTACATCCGTCTGACCGCCGGTCAGGCTTATCCCGGCGAGCAGGACAGCGTGGCATGCCGCCGTGTGTACGACTGCTTTGGCAAGTGTGTAGACATCGCCAGGCGGGAGGGTGTGGAGATCCTGCTGGAAAACCACTCCAAGCCCGGTGCATGGCAGTATGTGGATTACAACTTCAACATGGAACGGTTCCTGGCTCTGTGGGATACGCTGAAGGAGCTTCCCATCCACATTAACTTCGACACCGCCAACGCCTATGCTCTGACGGACTGGAAGCGTCTGCTCAACGCCGTTTCCGGCCGGATCGCCACGGTACATATCAACGATCTGGCCAGCGTGGAGCCTTTGGCCTTCTCTCTGGTGGGTAGCGGTATCGTCCCCCTTGAGGAAATGCTGGATGCAGTCCATGCTACCGGTTTCAAGGGCCACCTGTGCATCGAGGAAGCAGCCTTCCTCGGCTGGGAGGGCATTGAGAAGGCGGCAGCCTTTACCATCGATCTGGCAAAGAAATACGGCTTCGGCAAATAAGTCCGGGCCCCTGCAAAGACACCCTTTGCGCATTTCCCCTCCCCTTAGCCATCAAATGACCAGGAGGAGCAACTATGGACGATCGTATTGTATTGAAAATCAGATCCCGCCTGGGTGAAGGTATCTGGTGGGATGACCGCAGATCCGCCCTGTTTTGGGTGGACATCATGAAAAAGGAAGTGCACTGTCTGAAGGACGGCGCCGACCGGCTGCTGAAGACCTTTGACGATTTTGTCGGTTTCTGCGCCCCCTGCGAGGACGGCCGTCTGGTGGTTGGCTGCGGCAGAAACCTGCTGCTGTTTGATCCCGACACACTGGACACTCAGGTGCTCCAGACCGTGGACGAGGACGAAACCAACAACCGCTTCAACGACGCCAAGTGCACCCCTGACGGACGGCTTCTGGCCGGCACCATGAACAACATTCTCAATGAAGAAGATGCCGATGATGCCAACACCGGCCGGCTCTACCTGATGGAAAGCGGAAAGGCCCCTATCCAGCTGATGGATAAGCTCTCTGTTTCCAACGGCATTGCCTTTACCCAGGACTCCAAAACCGTCTACCATGTGGATACCTATTCCCAGACCATCTATACCTATGATTACGACAGCGCCACCGGCCTGCTGTCCAATCCCCGTGTGGCTGTAAAGGTGCCTGTGGAAAGCGGCAACCCCGACGGTTTCACCATCGCTGCGGACGGCACCCTGTTTGTGGCCCACTGGGCCGGCGGCGCCATCCGCCGCTATGACCCGGCCACCGGCGAGGAGCTTGCCAAGTGGGAGTTCCCGGCTGTTCACGTTACCTGCTGCTGCTTCGGCGGCGAGAATCTGGATGAGCTGTATGTCAATACCTCCAGCATCGACGCGCCCGAGGAGGAATACCCTCTGGCCGGCAGCATCTTTATGATCAAGCCCGGTGTCAAGGGCATGAAGGTCAACCGATTCAAACTTTAACAGCAACCTTTATTACCGGCACTGCCCTCCCCACAGCGGGAGGCTTTGAGTTGGGCAAGTCACCCAAAATCAACAACAACTAAAAGAGGTGTAAATTATGGCAAAACTGGCTATTAACGGCGGCGAGAAGGCCAACCCTCAGGGTCACATCAAGTATCCTCAGATCACTCAGGCTGACCGCGATGCCGTCAACCGCGTTCTGGACCGTCAGGTCTTCTGGGGTCTGAACGGTCCCGAGATCACCGGTCTGGAGAAGGAGTGGGCCGAGTTCGTAGGCTCCAAGTATGCCCTGAGCTGCAACAGCGGCACCGCCGGCCTGCACATGGCTCTGGCCGCCGTGGGCATCAAGCCCGGCGACGAGGTGATCACCGCCTCCCTGACCTTCGTGGCCAGCGCTCTGTGCGCTCTGCAGCACAACGCCATCCCCGTGTTCTGCGATGTTGATCCCAGAACCTTCAACATGGACGTCAAGAAGCTGGAGTCCAAGATTACCGAGAAGACCAAGGCCATCATCCCCGTCGACCTGCACGGTATGCCCTGCGACTACGACGAGATCAACGCCCTGGCCAAGAAGTACAATCTGAAGGTCATTGCTGACTCCTGCCAGTCTCACGGCGCCACCTATAAGGGCCGCAACGTGGGTACTCTGGCCGACATCAGCGTGTTCAGCCTGAACGGTCTGAAGAACCTGGAGTGCGGCGACGGCGGTCTGATGAACACCGACAATCTGGAGTACTATGAGCGCGCCAACCAGCTGCGCGTCTTCGGCGAGAAGCTGCAGGCCGGTGTGCCCCGCGACTACAACAGCTACGAGATCGGCTGGTGCTACCGTATGCTGGAGATGCCTGCGGCCTATGCCCGCTCCAAGCTGACCCACCTGGCTGACGACAACGCCATCCGTCAGGCCAACGCCAAGCGTCTGACCGAGGGCCTGCAGGGTCTGACCGGTCTGATCACCCCCTATGTCCCCGAGGATCGCACCAGCGTGTGGCACTACTACCGCATCCGCTTCGATCCCAAGGCTCTGGGCATCAACATGGATCCCAACGAGTTCCGCGCCCGCATCCAGAAGGCTCTGATCGCCGAGGGCTGCGAGGCCAAGCGTTGGCAGACCCGCCCCGTGCAGCTGCAGGGTCTGTTCCAGACCAAGACCGGCTACGGTTACGGCTGCCCCTGGACCTGCCCCTACGGCAGCGGCAAGCCCGTCCACTACGGCGAGGAGGATTACGCTGTCACCAAGCAGATCCTGGAGGACTCCATCGTATTCTACGATCCCCTGTATCCGCCCAATGGTCCCGAGGTCATCGACCGCTACATCGCGGCCTTTAAGAAGATCTGGGAGAACATGGACGAGGTCCTGGACTTCGAGATCGACATGAACGATCCCACCATCAACTCTCTGTAAGTCTGACCATCATGCATCAGACGAGCGGCAGGTGCTTTGCACCTGCCGCTCTTTTTTGTGCTCCCTCTTCCCTCCAACAGCTTTGGGCATTTTTTACAGAATATTTTGGTTATTTTTGGGCGTTTCTCCATTGATTTATTTGTGTGGCGGGTTTATCGTATTAGTATGAAAAACGCAGAAAGGAGGCCAGCTATGAAGACCGTTCTGACCTATCTCAAACCCCTGATCCCGCGAATGCTTCTGGGCATTTCCGGCAAGTTCATGGGTACTATGGCGGAGCTGTTCCTGCCTCTTATCCTCAGCCATGTCCTCAAAGATGTGGTGGCCCGCAAAAGCCTGTCCGACATTCTTTACTGGGGCCTGATCATGACCGGCTGTGCCGTGGTGGCAATGGTGTGCCACACCATCGGAAACCGCACCGGCGCAAAGGTCAGCCGGAACTTTGTGGAAAAGCTGCGGGGTGATCTGTTCCACCGCACCATGCGCCTGTCCGCAGCCCAGACCGACCGGTTCACCATCCCCTCCCTGGAATCCCGGATCACCACCGACACCTATAATGTCTATAACTTTGTCATGATGATGCTGCGGGCCGGTGTCCGCGCCCCCCTGCTGCTGCTGGGCGGTATTTTCATCACCATGTTCATGGACCGCTATCTTGCCACGGTCATGCTGGCGGTGATGCCGATCCTGTTCATCCTTGTGCTGACCATCTCCCGCAAGGGTGTTCCTCTGTATTCCAAGGTTCAGAAGTCCGTGGACGGCATGATCCGTGTGGTGCGCGAGGATACCCAGGGTATCCGGGTCATCAAGGCCCTTTCCAAAACCGACTACGAGCACCGCCGCTACGACGCCGTAAACCGCAGCCTTGTTGCCGATGAAAAGCGCGCCGGCATCACCATGGGTCTTGTCAATCCCATCATGACCGCCCTGATGAACGGCGGCATCGTGGCTGTTGTGGCCCTGAGCGCCGGCCGGGTGGCCGCAGGCCAGTCCGACCCCGAGACCGTGATCGCCTTCATGCAGTACTTCACCCTGATCTCCATGGCCATGATGGCGGTCACCCGCATGTTCGTCATGTACACCAAGTGCGCCGCCTCCGCCGCCCGCATCACCCAGGTGCTGGAAGCCCCCGAAGATCTGGTGGTGCAGAGCACACAGGACTATCCCGACAAGCAGCCTGACGCCCACATTGAGTTTGACCACGTAAGCTTTTCCTACCTGTCCCACCGGAACAATCTGCAGGATATCAGCTTTTCCCTGCCCCGGGGCGGCTCTCTGGGCATCATCGGTGCCACCGGCAGCGGAAAGTCCACGTTGGTCCGGCTGCTCATGCGCTTTTACGACACGGACTCCGGCTCCATCCGCATCAACGGTCGGGATGTGCGCACCATTCCCAACGACGAGCGCTGCGCCATGTTCGGTCTGTCCCTTCAGCACGACTTTCTGTACGCCGACACCATTGCCGAAAACATCCGTTTCGGCCGCGACCTGACCCGGGAGCAGATCGTTCAGGCCGCCGTCACCGCTCAGGCCCACGACTTCATCTCCGCCTTCCCCGACGGCTACGAACATATGCTGGCCCAAAAGGCTACCAACATCTCCGGCGGCCAGAAACAGCGTCTGCTCATCGCCCGTGCCGTAGCTGCCAAGCCCGACATTCTGGTGCTGGATGACAGCTCCTCCGCCCTGGACTACAAGACGGACGCCGCCCTGCGTCAGGCCCTTGCCCGGGATATGAAGGGAACTACCGTTATCACAGTAGCCCAGCGTGTCAGTTCCGTAAAAAATTGCGACCTGATCCTTGTTCTGGATGAGGGCCGCGTCATTGGCTCCGGCAGCCATGAACATTTGCTGGCTACCTGTCCGGAGTATCAGGAAATCAGCCAGTCCCAGATGGGAGGTGCTTTCGTTGAGTAAAGGTTTCGGCGGTCCCGGCGGCCGCGGCGGCGGCATGCCGGACACCAACCGCCCCACTTATCAAAAGCTCAGCGGCAAGCGGGCCAGAGGCGTGGCCCTGCGTCTGGGCACTTACATTCTGCAGCGCTGGCCCCTGTTCCTGCTGGCTCTGGCTCTTACCCTGTTCTCCAACCAGCTGGCCCTCATGGGTCCCAGCTTTTCCGGCAAGGCCATCGATGCCATCTCAAGCCCTCTGGGCGTGCAGTTCGATGTGGTGGAGGAAAATGTGGTAAAGATGCTGGGGTGCTACCTGTTCTCCGCTGTTCTGAGCTACATTCTCTCCGTGCTTATGATCCACATCAGCCAGTCCATCGTATACTCCATGCGCAAGCAGCTGTTTGAAAAGCTGACCGGCCTGCCCGTGGGCTACTTCGACACCCACGCCACCGGCGACATCATCAGCCACATCTCCTATGACATTGACACCATCAACACCTCCCTGTCCCATGATCTGGTCATGATCATGAGCAGCCTGTACACCGTCATCGGCTCTCTGGTCTTCATGTGGCGGATCTCCAAGCCCATGATCCTCATCTTCCTGTTTACCGTTCCCGCCTCCATCCTGTTTGGCCGGTGGCGGGCCACCCGGGTGCGGCCCCTGTTCCGCGCCCGTGTGAAGAAGCTGGGCGGCTTGAACGGCTATGCCGAGGAGATGCTGTCCGGCTGCCGCACCATCCGTGCATACGGGCGGGAGGGCGAGATCGGTGACCGCTTTGACGAGCGCAACAAAGACACCATGGACTCCTACTACGCCGCCGAGCATTTTGGCGCGCTGATGTTCCCCGGCATGACCCTGATCACCAACCTGTCCCTGACTATGATCACGATCTTTGGCGGAATCCTGTATATGCTCTCTCAGAACGGCACCATTGCCGAGGCGTCCATTTTCTTCATCACTCTGGGCGGCGTGGCCCAGTTCGTCCAATACTCACGCAAGTTTGCAAACCCCATCAGCGAGTTTGCCAACATCATCAACGAACTGCAGTCCGCCTTCTCTGCCGCCGAGCGCGTGTTTCGCATCATTGACGAGGATCCCGAGACCCCTGACGCCCCCGATGCCGTTGCCCTCTCCCATGTGAAGGGTCAGGTGGACATCGACCACGTGGATTTCGGCTATACCCCTGAAAAGCAGATCCTCCATGATGTGACCATCTGCGCTCAGCCGGGCAAAACCTTCGCCATCGTCGGCCCTACCGGCACCGGCAAGACCACCATTATCAACCTGCTCATGCGCTTCTATGACGTGAATGACGGTGCTATCTACATCGATGGCAGCGAGATCAGGCAGGTCACCCGCAACTCCCTGCGCGGTTCCTACACCATGGTGCTGCAGGACACCTGGCTGTTCCATGGCACAGTCTTTGACAACATCGCCTACGGCAGGGAAGGCGCTACCCGGGACGAGGTCATCGCCGCGGCTAAGGCCGCCCGCATCCACAGCTATATCGAAACCCTCCCTGACGGTTATGACACCATCCTGTCTGACGAAGGCATCAATATTTCAAAGGGTCAGCGCCAGCTGATCACCATTGCCCGGGCCATGCTCAGCGATTCCAGCATGCTCATTCTGGACGAGGCCACCTCTAACGTGGACTCCCGCACCGAGCTGAAGATCCAGGAGGCTCTGAATCAGCTGATGGAGGGACGCACCTGCTTCGTCATTGCCCACCGGCTGTCAACCATCAAAAACGCCGACTGCATCCTCGTGCTGCAAAACGGCGCGGTCACCGAACAGGGCACCCACGATGAGTTGATCGCCAAAGGCGGCTTTTACGCCACCCTTTACAATTCTCAGTTCTCCTGATATGCAAGAAAAGGTGTGCATCCATTGGATGCACACCTTTTTTATTGTTCTGTTTTTCTTGGATACGATGTCTTCTCGTCCGTCAGTCCGGCAAGATAGTCCATGCTTGTATCCAGTGCCACCGCCAGTCGACGGCACTGCTCAAAGGTCATATATCGTTTCCCGGCCTCCAACTTGGAATAATCGCTCTGATCGATGCCGGTCAGCATCTGCATCTTGACCTGGGTATATCCCCTGTCCCGCCGCAATTCTTTCAATCGCGTCATTTCTGATATTCAAATTCCAGATCATACAGGGAGACAATGTCGCCGTCCCGGATGCCCATTTCCTCCAGCTTGTCAAACAGGCCCGACTCGCGCAGTTGGCGGTCGAACCAGTTGCGGGACTCGTAGTCGCCAAAGTTGACGTTGGCGATGAGGCGCTGCAGCCATGGGGCTTCGATGACCCAGGTGTCGTCATACTGCTCAATGGACACCTCGCCGGTGGTATCCACCTCAGGCGGGCGCTGGACATAGGTGGCTTCATACACCGTAACGGGGGGCAGCTGGGCAAGCTCCTGAGCCGCCTTTTTCACCAGCTCCCGGGTGCCCTGATGGGCCGCCGCGGACAGCTCAAAGAACTCCATTCCCTTCCCCTCCACATGGGTACGCAGCCGCTCCAGAAGTTTCGGATCGGTCATAATGTCCACCTTGTTGGCCGCCACGATCATCTTGCGGGCGGCAAGTTCGGGAGAATACTGGGCAAGTTCCGCGTTGATGGCCTCGAAATCCTCTACAGGGTCCCGGCCCTCGCTGCCCGACACGTCCACCACGTGGATGAGCAGGCGGCAGCGGTCGATGTGGCGCAGGAAGTCGTGGCCAAGGCCGGCGCCTTCTGCCGCCCCCTCGATGATACCGGGGATGTCGGCCATGACGAAGGACACGCCCTCCTCCACGTAGACCACGCCCAGATTGGGGAACAGGGTGGTAAAGTGGTAGTTGGCGATCTTGGGCTGTGCCCGGCTGACCACGCTGAGCAGGGTGGATTTGCCCACGTTGGGGAAACCCACCAGTCCTACGTCCGCCAGCAGCTTCAGCTCCAGCACCACCTCTCGGTTCTCCCCGGGCAGGCCCGCCTTGGCAAAGCGGGGCACCTGACGGGTGGGGGTGGCAAAGTGCTGGTTTCCCCAGCCGCCCCGGCCGCCCCGGCACAGGACAAAGGGTGTGGGGTCGGACATATCGTGGATGATCTCGTTGGTCTGGGCGTCACGGATGACCGTGCCCCGGGGCACTTTCAGCACAAGGTCCTCGCCGTCCCGGCCGGTGCAGCGCTTGCCCGCGCCGTCCATGCCGTTTTTGGCCACATACTTGCGCTTGTAGCGAAAGTCCATCAGGGTGGACATGTGGTCATCGATGGTGACCACCACGTTGCCGCCCCGGCCGCCGTCTCCGCCGTCCGGGCCGCCGTTGGCCACGTACTTTTCCCGATGGAAGGAGACCACGCCGTTTCCTCCGTTGCCGGAACGCACGGTGATCTTCGCGGTATCTACAAAGGGTGCTGCCATTATGAGCACCTCCATTTCTCATAAATCAGGAATTGTGACAAAATAAGCCGCAAACGACATACGTTTGCGGCTTATTCGTTCAGCAGATTACTGAGCGATCTCCACAATGGAGACCTGCTTGCGGTCCTTGCCAAGGCGCTCGAACTTGACCTTGCCGTCCTTCAGGGCGAACAGGGTGTCGTCGCTGCCCTTGCCCACGTTCACACCGGGGTGGATGTGGGTGCCGCGCTGACGGACCAGAATG
>JAGAMC010000046.1 GCA_017624915.1 Oscillospiraceae bacterium
GCGCTGAAATCGACACCATCAAGAGCTATGCGCTGAAAGTCAACAGCATCTTAAAGGCTTTTTGGGCCGAGTGCGGCATAACGCTGGTGGACTTTAAGCTGGAGTTCGGCAAGACCGCTGACGGCAGTATCATTCTGGCCGATGAGATCAGCCCTGATACCTGCCGCCTGTGGGATAGCGCCACCGGCGAAAAGCTGGATAAGGACCGTTTCCGCCGTGATCTGGGCGGCGTTGAGGAAGCATACGCCGAAATTATGAAGAGGCTCATAGACCATGAAGAAAAATAAACAGGTCGTTCCCAAGGAACACCACCTCCATGAGGAGTGTGGTGTCTTTGGCGTTTTTTCGGAGGAGTGCGCTGATGTAGCTTCTCTGGCTTATTACGGACTTTTTGCCCTCCAGCACCGGGGGCAGGAGAGTGCGGGCATCGTGGTCAATGATGACGGCGTTTTTACCGCCTACTGTGATGAAGGACTTGTAAACGATGTTTTTCCCAAGGAACAGCTACAGAAGCTGGGGACGGGCAACATCGTGGTGGGTCATGTGCGCTACGCCACCACCGGCTCTGACCGGAAACGCAATGCCCAGCCTATTGTCATCAACCATCACAAAGGCCGCATGGCGTTGGCACATAACGGGAATCTGACCAATTCCTATGAGCTGAGAAACGAATTGGAGCAAAGGGGCTCCATCTTCCATACCACCACGGACAGCGAGGTTATCGCCTACGTCATCGTGCAGGAGCGGCTGCAAACGCCCTCCATTGAGGAGGCAGTGTATGAGGCTATGGGCAGGATCGAGGGAGCCTATTCTCTGGTGATCTCCTCTCCAACCAAGCTGATCGCTGCCCGCGACCCTCACGGCTTCCGTCCCCTTTGTATGGGGCAAACACAGGATGGAAAAACTGTGTTTGCCTCGGAGACCTGTGCTTTGGATGCAGTAGGCGCAGAGTTTGTTCGTGATGTGCAGCCCGGTGAGATCATCACTGTCAGCTACGATGATATAAAAAGCGATACTCGCCGCTGTAAGAGCGTTCCCAAAAGCCTATGCGTGTTCGAATTCGTCTACTTCGCAAGGCCGGATTCCAGTATCGATGGAACCGCGGTAAGTCTGGCACGGCAAAAGGCCGGAGCATTTCTTGCCACCGAACATCCTGTGGAGGCTGATGTAGTCGTCGGTGTCCCTGACTCCGGTCTGGATGCTGCCTTAGGGTATGCCAAAGCCTCCGGCATCCCTTACGGCATTGGATTTACCAAAAATAAATACATCGGGCGCACCTTCATTTCTCCCACACAGGAGCAGCGAGAGGTTGGCGTCAACATCAAGCTTAACCCAATTCGCAGTCTGATAGAAGGAAAACGCATCGTGCTAATCGATGACTCCATCGTCCGAGGAACTACCTGTCGGGGTACGATTGAACTTCTGCGTAAGGCTGGAGCAAAAGAGATTCATATGCGTGTCAGTGCGCCGCCTTTTGTGGCTCCCTGCTATTACGGTACAGACATTGATGACGCGGAAAACTTGATTGCCAACCACCACACGGTGGATGAGATCGCTCAAATCATCGGCGTGGATTCTTTGGGTTATCTGAGCGTGGAACATCTTCTGCAAATTGCGGATGGGTGTAATGGGTTTTGTACCGCCTGCTTCGGCGGAGAATACCCGACCGCTGTCCCGATCCGCGGCGATAAGAACCGGTTCGAAAGAAAACTGCAGCACAAAATCAAAACCAAGGAGGTCAAGTTATGAAAAACTGCGCAATCGTTGGAATCAACTGGGGTGACGAGGGAAAGGGCCGAATGGTAGACCTGCTCACCCAGGATTATGATGTGGTCGTGCGGTATCAGGGCGGCGGCAATGCCGGTCATACCGTCATCAATGAGCACGGCAAGTTCGCTCTGCACCTGCTTCCCTCCGGTATTTTCAGGCCGGGTGTTGTGAACATTCTGGGCAACGGCGTTGCTCTGGATCTGGCAAGCCTTTGGACTGAAATCGAAAATGTCGCAGAAAAGGGTGTTCCCATTACGCCCGATAACCTGAAAATCAGCGACCGCGCTTCTCTGGTGCTGCCCTGGCATATCGCCTTGGACGAACTGGAAGAACACCGGCTAAAAGATAAGAAGTACGGCTCCACCAAGCAGGGCATCGCTCCGTTTTATTCCGATAAGTATCAGAAGAAAACTATACAGGCCGGGGAACTGTTCTACCCGGACTATCTGGCGCGCCATCTGAAAGACCTGCTTGAATGGAAAAACCTGACCCTGACCGGTGTCTACGATGCACAGCCTTATACGACGGAGATGCTATGCGAGTATCTCCACGACTACGGAAACAAGCTAAAACCTTTTATTTGTGACACCGGCAACTGGCTGCGCAGCGCACAGGCCGAAGGCAAGAGCATCTTATTTGAAGCACAGTTAGGTGCGCTCCGTGATTTGGACTACGGCATCTATCCCTACACTACTTCCTCCAATGCGATTGCGGCCTATGCTCCGGTCGGTTCCGGTCTGCCCTCCGCAAAGCTGGACGAAGTGGTCGGCGTGGTAAAAGCCTACTCCACCTGTGTAGGCGAAGGTCCCTTTGTCTGCGAGTGGTTCGGATCCGAAGCAGAGAAGCTGCGTGAGGCGGGCTTTGAATACGGAGCTAAGACCGGCCGGCCCCGGCGTGTTGGTCCCATCGACATCGTGGCGACCCGCTACGGTGTACAGACCCAGGGTGCAACCACCATCGCACTGACCAAGCTGGATGTTCTCAGCTGCATGGATCAAATCCCTGTGTGCACCAAATATGTAGTGAACGGCATGGAAACCGAAAGGTTCCCCTTCCCCGCAGCTTTGGCAGATGCTAAGCCTGTCATCGAATATCTGGAAGGCTGGGGCTGCGATATTTCCACTGTTCGCACATGGGATGCGCTACCCAAGCAGGCGCAAGCCTATGTGGAATACATTGAACAGGTCATCGAATGCCACATTGGTTATGTATCCGTCGGCCCGGAGCGGGATGCTTATATCAAACGGTAATAAGGAGGACTTATGTGCGGAATTGTTGGATTTACAGGTAAACAGAACGCAGCTCCCATTTTGCTGGAGGGGCTGAAGAAACTGGAATACCGGGGATATGACTCTGCCGGGATCGCCGTGGACCAGAATGGCGTAATCTCGGTATCCAAAGTAAGCGGCAGAATTGCAAACCTCTGCGAGAAAACGGAGGATGGAACGCGCCTGCCCGGTTTTTCCGGCATTGGCCACACCCGTTGGGCGACCCACGGCGCACCTACGGATGCCAATGCCCATCCACATATGAGCTGTGACGGACGCTTTTCCGTTGTGCATAATGGCATAATCGAAAACTACATGGCTCTACGGGAGGAACTGACGGTAAGCGGCTACACCTTCAGCAGCCAGACGGATACGGAAGTAATCGTCCATTTGATTGAGATGTACTATAATGGGGATTTCAAAGAGGCCGTGATGAAAGCCACCTCCCGGCTGGAAGGTTCTTATGCCCTCGGCGTTCTCTGCGCCGACTGTCCGGGGAAGATCATAGCGGTGCGTGAGGCCAGTCCTTTGATTCTTGGCATCGGTGTGGGAGAAAACTTTCTTGCCTCCGATGTGACGGCCCTGGTAGCCTACACCCGCAACGCACTGTATCTGGATGATGGCGAGTTTGCAGAGTTGACGCCGGAGAGCATCACGGTATATGATTGCACCGGCACAGTTATTCAAAAGCCGGTCAGCCGTATCACATGGAGTATCGAAGCTGCAGAAAAAGGCGGCTATGAACATTTCATGCTGAAAGAAATCATGGAGCAGCCCCGTGCTGTCAAGGCGGCCTTGACCCCCAGGGTTCATGAAAATCATGTCCGGCTGGATGATTTCAGCTTTACAACGGAGGAACTTCGTAGTATAAGAAAAATCGTGATCACTGCCTGCGGCTCTGCTTATTACGCAGGGTGTGCGGGGAAATACGCCATTGAGAAGCTGTGTCACATTCCTGTGGATGTGCAGCTGGCCAGTGAGCTGCGATACGGCGAGCCCCAGATCGACAGCAGTACACTCCTGATCGTTCTCTCCCAATCGGGTGAAACTGCGGATACCATTGCGGCCATGAAAGAGTGTCAGAGCCTTGGAGCCAAGACTCTGGCCATCGTCAATGTAGTGGGCAGCACCATTGCGAAACTGGCAGACCACACCCTGTATACCTGGGCCGGTCCCGAGATCGCGGTGGCCACAACGAAGGGATATACCACACAGCTTTCTGTGCTGTATTTGTTCGCCGTGTATGCGGCACATACCATGGAACTTCTTCCGGAACAGGAGTATGTCCGGCTGATCGGTGAGCTTCAGTCCATCCCGAAGAAGATCCAGCAGGCGCTGGACATGAACACCGCGCTGCCTCAGCTGGCAAAGAAATACAACACCGGTCACTCCGTGTTCTACATCGGCCGCAACACCGACTACGCCGTGGCGCTGGAAGGCGCATTGAAAATGAAGGAGATCTCCTACATACATGCGGAAGCCTATGCTGCCGGTGAGCTGAAACACGGAACCATCGCCCTGATCGACGAGGGGCAGGGCGTCATTGCCATTTGCTGCAACAGCCGCATTGCGGAGAAAACAATGAGCAATATCGTGGAGGTCAAAGCCCGCGGCGCACAGGTGTTGGCTCTCGCCGTAAAGGGCAACCGTGCGGTACTGGCGCAGGCAGACGATGTGATCTATATTCCCGACCTTGACCCGATGTTTCAGGCGGTCATCGAGATCGTCCCTTTGCAGCTTCTGGCTTACTATGTGGCCAAAGAAAATGGCTGTGATATTGATAAGCCAAAGAATCTGGCAAAGTCTGTTACCGTAGAATAAAAAGCGAGAAAGGAAGACCCACTATGTACGAAAAATATGAATCTCCCTTATCCTCCCGCTATGCTTCAGACTATATGCTCCATCTGTTCTCTCATGAAAAGCGCATCCA
>JAGAMC010000008.1 GCA_017624915.1 Oscillospiraceae bacterium
CTGTTCGGCGAGCAGGCCGTGCTGTGCGGCGGCGTGGTGGACCTGATGCGCTGCGGCTTCGAGGTGCTGGTGGAGGCCGGCTACTCTCCCGAGAACGCCTACTTCGAGTGCATCCACGAGATGAAGCTGATCATCGACATGGTGAACAAGGGCGGCGTGGCCATGATGAACTACTCCGTGTCCGACACCGCCGAGTACGGCGAGTACGTCTCCGGTCCCCGCGTCATCCCCCACGAGGAGACCAAGGCCCGCATGCGCGCTGTCCTGTCCGACATTCAGGACGGTACCTTCGCCGGCAAGTGGATCGCCGAGAACAAGAACGGCCGTACCTTCTTCAACTCCAAGCGCCTGCAGCTGGCCAAGCACCCCATGGAGCAGGTTGGCGCCGAGCTGCGCAAGAACATGCTCTGGGGCGACGACGCCGACCCCGATACCGCTTCCAACTAAAAACAGCAAAAATACAAGGCCCACCGCATAGTGCGGTGGGCCTTGTTCCTTCAGCAGATATCAGAACAGCCCTTTATAAAGCTTTAAAAGCAGTGCTCCTTGTATGATCGGGAAAATACTGCCCCAGTATTGCCCCTGACGCCAAAACATCCAGCAGGATGCGAGCCCGGCAGCCAAATGCAGCAAGCAAAAAACTTTAAATGTAGCGCAGGCCCATGGTCTTACCTCCGGCAGTTCGTCCTGCTCCAGGTAAAACGACATGCTGCCAAACATCAGCTTGCAGACCATCGGGAAAACCCCGCAATATATGCCGCCCCAGAGCATATATTCATGTGCCTGATTAGGGCGCAGGAGAGGAACACCCTCCAACATCCAAACGGGAAAGCTCAAAAGCAGCGGAACAACTTTTTTCATTCACAACCTCGTAGCAACAAACATCTATTACTTAACCATAATAGTTTTCCGTACGCACTTCGCATCCAATATAATTATCATATCCATCGTGGTCATAGTCTGCTACGGCAACGATATGATACCAGTAAACGCTTCCATCGGGGCTTCGCCACGTATATTGGTAATACTCTCCTCGTATCTCGCTATCGATCGCATCATATTGCATGCCAAGGTTTACAATGAAAGCAACAAGACCAAATTGCGGAACTAAAAGCGTAAACAAAAACGAGCCAACAGTTATTATCGTAGCCTCTACGTCAGTGTTGCCATGATACACTCCGACATATCTATAGTCCGATGGTGGTATATGACCGCTCTTGCCACAGGCAGCATTTGGATCCTCGCGTGGCATAATACCTCCCTCAGATGCGGGAATCCAGGTTCCTCCCTCTGTCAAAGCAATCCCCGGTGGAAGTTCCGGCTCTTTTTCGGCTTTGCTAACCGCCATAGCCGGCACACACAAGGAATACACAATGGACAAGCAAAGAATAGCAGAAATCAATTTTTTCATAAGAACCTCACTTTCTAATCCAAAACCCTGCACGTTCTTGTTCCTCCATGCCCATTGGCTTACTCCTTTCGTTGCCCCCGGTGGTATGAGCCATTTGGTTTTTTCTGGTAAAATGATTATATCGCAATGTTAACTACTTTTCAACTTATGTTTTACTTGTTGATTGTGCATGTTGCACATATTCCATTTTGCTTTTTCTCTCTCATTTTTAACGCAAAAAGCCGGAAAATTATTGGTATTTCAAGGTTTCCCGGTTCCCTTTCGTTCCTCCGCCCTTCTTATGCCACCGTAAATTTCTACAGCCCGCTCCGGGCGACGACGCCGACCCCGATACCGCTTCCAACTAAACCTTTCTAAAACATCAAACAGCCCCATCCCGTTTGGGATGGGGCTGTTTTTAGGTTCTTGCAAAAAGCGTTCTTCTTTTCCATTACGCAATACACTTAGCGTTTGTTAGCGGCCTGCGCCACACGCTCAGCCATCCCATCCTCATAAATATCCTCATAGAGAAAATGGGAAACATTGACACTTCCCTCCGGGCGTTGGCCATCGGCATACATCGGATACTGCAGGGTAAAACTCATTGCCGCAAACGGAACCCCCGCCCGGTCAAAACATTCTTTGACGGTAAGCATCATGCTTGCGGCCAGCTCGGTGTTCACCGTGGCACTGTCCGCATAAACGAGCAAATGCCCCGCCTGTCTGCCTAATTCCCGAATGTCATACTCCTTGTCCAGAACCAGCTCACTGCTGTTAATGACATAGGACGGGGAGTCTTGCCATCCCTGATAAAGATCAAATTCCAATCTGCTCAGATACCTGAACCTGCTAACATTGGGCAGGGACAGATTGTCAAACACCGGATCCGCAAGTGCGTTGTATGCCTGGTGCAGTCTGATGGTGGTGTTGCCTTTCTGGAGGACATCGCTTTCATAGGTGTCCCGAAGCTTTGTTCCCTGCTCGTTGATGTGCAGGTAAAAGCGAGTGTCTATGCTGGATGGCGATGTTATATATGCAACATAGTCCCGATATATAAAATCAAAATTGAAGCGTTCCATGCGCAGATCCGTGCCCGGATACGTCTGGGCAAGATGGGTCCGAGCCGTCTTTACCGCCCGCAGATAGGATACCGGGTTGCCAAAGAAGAACCATAAAAGGGCAAGCGTGACCAGAGAGAGAAGAATGCAAATGAATACTTTCAGAACTTTTCGTTTCATGTGCCTCCCGCCTTTCTTCTTGTGTTTTGTGGTTTTAGCATCGCGAACAAAACATGTGGCTTTTCACGCACACTCCCTCACTAAGGGCCGTTACCACCAGCCTACCTCAAACTCCACGGCAGCCTGATCTCCGCCAAAGAAGTAGAGCAAACGGTACTCCCCCGGCGGCAGAAACCGTCCGAAGTCCTCAAAATTGACCGAAGTGCTCCCGCTGATCCCGGGCTGAATAAAGCGTTGCTCCAGGGTCTGATTAAACGGTTTGCGTTTCACCCAATACCATGTATCCCCTCTGCGCATCTCAAGCACAGGCAAACCGTAAAACTCCACCGGTTTATCTCCGTTATATGCCAGATGGACGATGACCTCCCCTTCCCGGATGGAAACCCGTTCCTTTTCCAGATGAAGTCTCACGTATTCCGGCACAGAGGTTTCCGATGCATCCGTCCAAACCTCGCCTGTCTCCGTGTCCAGTTCAAAGGTGATCCCACTCAGAGTATCCATATGACAGAGCAGGGCCGCCGCGGACACCACAAGCACCATTACAGCCAGCACGATCCAGCGCTTTTTCAACACTATCTTTCGTATTTTCACGTGGTTCGCTCCTTTCCTCGCTCCCGACAACACGGGCTTTTGGTTATTTTTGGTAATTTATTATATCATAATAACAGCCGGTTTTCAATTTATATCTCTAAAAAACATCAAACAGCCCCATCCCGAACGGGATGGGGCTGTTTTGATCTGGTGGACCTAATCGGGATCGAACCGACGACCTTACGGATGCGAACCGTACGCTCTCCCAGCTGAGCTATAGGCCCAAGTGCACGCTAAATTATAAAGCAACGGCTTTCATTTGTAAAGAGCCTTTTTGCGGGAAAATCAAAATAAGCCGTTGATAATTTCCATGAACTATAGTAAAATAACATGTACTGGCTTTCCCCGGTATGGGGCAAGGCCGCACTAGTCGGGGAGTTAGCGGTGCCCTGTACCTGCAACCCGCTGCAGCAGGGATGAATTCCGGCCCCCGGACCTGTATTGTATTGTCTGACCGTCTTAAGCAGCGATGATAAACCGGTCCCGCGCAATGGGATCCCGTGAACCGTGTCAGGTGGGGAACCAAGCAGCACTAAGCGGATCTTCCCGTGTGCCGCGGGGATGCCGTTTTTGAGCCGGCTGGGCCGGTAACGGATATAATGCAGGCTTCAAAGGCCGGTGTGCGGTCTTGCCCCGGATCGGGCAGGCAACAAAACGGAGGTGCGTTCCCCGCAGCCTCCGCTTTTTCTTCACGAAAGATGACTGGCAGGGAGGTTTTTGCCGTGTATCAGGCCCTTTACCGCAAATGGCGGCCCCGCACCTTTGACGATGTGGTGGGTCAGGCCCATATTACCGACACCCTCAAACGACAGGTGGCGGGTAACCGGCTGTCCCATGCCTACCTGTTCACCGGCACCCGGGGCACCGGAAAGACCACCTGCGCCAAGATCCTGGCCCGGGCCGTCAACTGCGAGCACCCGGTGGACGGAAACCCCTGCAACGCCTGTCCCTCCTGTCTGGGCATTGAAAGCTGTTCAATTCTGGACGTGCTGGAGCTGGACGCCGCCTCCAACAACGGCGTGGATCAGGTGCGCGCCCTGCGGGACGAGGCTGTTTACACCCCCGCCGCCGTGCGCAAGCGCGTTTACATCGTGGACGAGGTGCACATGCTGTCCACCCCCGCCTTCAACGCCCTGCTGAAGATCCTTGAGGAGCCCCCCGCGCACCTGATGTTCATTCTGGCCACCACCGAACTTCACAAGGTCCCTGCCACCATCAAATCCCGCTGCCAGCAATTTGCCTTCAAGCGCATCCTCCCCGGCGACATCACCGCCCGGCTGAGCTATGTGGCAGAGCAGGAGGGTATCGACCTGTCTTCCGAGGGCGCAGCACTTCTGGCCCGCCTGGCCGACGGCGGCCTGCGGGACGCCCTGTCCCTGCTGGACCAGTGCGCCGGCACCCGGGGCACGGTGGACGAAGCCGCCGTTCTGGACACGTTGGGTCTTGCGGGCAATGTGGAGACCGCCCGTCTCATGGAACTCATCGCCGATGGAAACGTTCCCGCCGTTTTGGACAGTCTGGGCCGCCTGTACGCCGCCGGCAAGGATGTGGGCTCCGTACTGGGTGAGCTTTCCTGCCTGACCCGCGACCTGCTTCTGCGCAGGACCGCCCCTCAGGGCGCCAGCGCCCTGCTCACCGGCGGCTTTGACGAGAGCACCATGCGCACTCTGGGTGAACGCTTTTCCTCCCCCCGGCTCATGCAGATGCTCACCCTGCTGCAGCAGACCACAGCTGAACTCAGCCGCAGCAGCAACCGCCGCACGGACGCGGAGCTGTGTCTGATCCGCCTGTGTGATGTGACTTTGGACGATTCCGCCGCCGGTCTTGCCGCACGGCTGACCCGGCTGGAACAGCTTATCGGTTCGGGCGCAAGCGTCCCCGCGCCTGCGCCAAAGGCCGCGCCCGCACCCAAGACAGCGGCGGCAGATGACCTGCCCCCCTGGGAAGATGCCCCCGTCGCAGCCCCTGTAAAACAGAGCGCGCCCACACCCTCCCAGCCTGCAGCCCCCAAAGCTCCGGCCGCACCTTCCGGCACTTGCGCCGCAGGGGAATTCTGGGGCGACTTTGTGACCGGTCTGCGGGGCATGGTCCCCCCCGCATCTTATCCGTACCTGATGAACAAGCAGGCGGTGTCCGGCACCTGGAACAACGGCGTACTGACCCTGTGGGTCGCGGACGAGTTTACCAAGGCTATGCTCAACAAACCCGCTGTGACCGAGGCCCTGGCCAAGGCGGCGGGCAGCCGATTCGGCCAGCCCGCACGGGTGTCCTTCTCCATCGGGGAACCTCCCGCTCAGCAGTCCGCCCCCGCCCCCCAGCCCAAGCAGGACGCTCTGGACGAGCTGCTGGACTTCGGACGTAAATTTGACAATATCACCATCAACGAATAAGGAGTTGCAAAAAATGGCAAAAGGATACGGAAACCGCGGCATGTCCATGGGCGGCATGGGCGGCGGCATGAATATGAACATGATCAAGCAGGCCCAGAAGATGCAGCAGGAAATGCTGCGCATGCAGCAGGAGATGGAGGCCAAGGAGTATCAGGCCACCGCCGGCGGCGGCGTGGTCACGGCCACCGTCTCCGGCAAGCGTGATCTCAAGGCTCTGACCATCGATCCGGAAGCGGTCGACCCCGATGATGTGGAGATGCTTCAGGACATGATCGTAGCCGCCGTCAACCAGGCCATGCGGGCCGCGGAGGAGGACGCCAGCAGCTCCATGCAGAAGCTGACGGGCGGCATGGGTCTGCCCTTTTGACCAAGCAAAGGCGGGAGCGTTCTTCTGACGCTCCCGCTGTGTTTTTGCACTCAACAGGAGGTACAGCATGGATAAGCAGCTGCTTGCTCAGGCACTTTTAAAATTCACCCTCGGTCTTCTCCTCACCGGACTGCTGTTGTTCGTTCCTGCGGGAACGCTCAACTACCCGAAGGCATGGCTGCTCCTTGCCGTCCTGTTCGTGCCCATGTTCCTGGCCGGCATTATCATGCTGTTCAAACGCCCCGACCTGCTGCGCAGACGGCTGAATTTAAGGGAGACGGAACCCCGGCAAAAGCGCGTGGTGGCCCTGAGCGGTGTGATGTTCCTGTGCGGTTTTACCGTGGCGGGTCTGGATCACCGCTTTGGCTGGCTGCCCATGCCGGGCTGGGTCAGCACCGCGGGAGCAGTGCTGTTTGTGCTGGCATATCTGTTCTATGCCCAGGTCCTGCGTGAAAACACCTATCTGTCCCGAACCGTAGAGGTCCAGCCCAACCAGAAGGTCATCGACACGGGTCTTTACTCCGTGGTGCGCCATCCCATGTACACCGCCACCCTTGTACTGTTTCTGTCCATGCCGCTGATCCTTGGTTCTGTACTGGCTGTGCCCATTTTCCTTTTCTACATCCCCATTATTGCAAGCCGCATCCAAAACGAGGAACAGGTCCTGGAACGCCAGCTGATCGGCTATTCCGATTATAAAAAACGCGTGAAATACCGGCTTATCCCTCTCATCTGGTAATTTGTCAGAAAGAAAGAAGGCTGACCATGTCCGAAACGTCTGAGCTTAAGCTCATTGCCCATATCCGCAGTGACTTCTCCGAAAAGTTCGGCATCCCCCGCCAGAGCGGTCTGGTAGAGGAGCTGAAGGCCACCATCATCTTCCAGCCGGAGTTCCGCAATGCCGATGCGCTTCGGGGTCTGGAGGATTTTTCCCACATCTGGCTCATCTGGCAGTTCTCCCGGGCCGTGCGTGACGACTGGTCGCCCACCGTGCGTCCGCCCCGTCTGGGCGGCAATACCCGCATGGGGGTCTTCGCCACCCGATCCCCCTTCCGCCCCAATCCCATCGGTCTTTCCTGCGTGCGGCTGGAGGGGATCGAGCTGCACCCGGAGTTTGGCCCGGTACTTCATGTGGCAGGTGCTGACCTGATGGATGGCACCCCCATCTACGATATCAAGCCCTACCTGCCCTATGCCGACTGCAAGCCTGACGCATCCGGCGGCTTTGCAAGCCAGCCCAAACAGGCCACTCTCAGCGTAAATTGTCCCCCCGCCCTGTTGGACGCTCTGCCCGCCGACCGTCGCAGCGCCCTGCTGGCGGTGCTGGCGCAGGACCCCCGCCCCTCCTATCAGGACGATCCCCAACGAATATACGGCCTATCCTTTGCGGGCTTCAACGTGCGCTTTTGCGTGGACGGCAATGTGCTGAGCGTGCAGGATATCACAGAGAAATAGCCCATGCCCACTCCCGGCGGCGCCCCCGGGAGCGGGCGTTTTCTTTTGTATCCCTTTCGCTCTTGTGTTTATGTGTTTGATTTGTTATAATAAACTGTATTGTTATAAAAAGGGGGCCCTGTTTTGAATAAAAAATTAACCCGCCTTCTTGAGCCCAGCTATGAATTATACTTTTTCTGCCTGATGCTGTTTGCTCTGGCATCCGCTTTTTTCAACGTCTATCTGGCTCTGGGTCAGGGCGTCATCGTGCTGTTGATGGCCCTGTATTACCGCAACACCAGCCGCCGCCGCAAGCGCGAGGTCGCCAAGTATATCGACGCCCTCACCGGCACGGTGGATGTGGCCACCAAGGACAGCATGGTCAACTCTCCCCTGCCCATGCTCATTTTCCGACCCGAGCGGGACGAGATCATCTGGAGCAACGACCGCTTTTTGCAGCTGATCGGCGAGCGTGAGCATCTGTTCGACTCCAAGCTGTCCACCGTCCTCAAGGATTTCGATGCCCGCTGGCTCATGGAGGGCAAGAACGAGCATCCCGGTGAGGTAACCCTGGGCGACCGGCGTTTTCTGGTGTTCGGCCATCTGGTGCGCACCAGCGACAAGGGCACCGGCCTTCTGGCCACCACCTACTGGGTGGAGGTGACCGAGTATTCCCTGTGCCGGGACCATCTGCTGGCCACCCGCCCCGTGGCAGCTGTGCTGCTGCTGGACAACTACGAGGATCTGATGAAGAACCTCAATGAAAACCAGCGTTCTGTCCTCCTGTCCCAGATCAACACCCATCTGGACACATGGAGTTCCCCCGCCAAGGGTCTGCTGCGCCGTCTGGAGCGCGACCGCTACCTGTTCATTTTTCAGGAGCAGTACCTGCCCGCCTTCGCGGAAAAGAAATTCGAGATCCTGGATCTGGTACACGAGGTGGTCAACCCCAACGGCATCGCCGCCACCCTCTCCATCGGCATCGGCAAGGATGCCGACTCCTTCCAGGAACTGATGCAGTTTGCCAACCTGTCCATTGACATGGCCCTGTCCCGGGGCGGTGATCAGGCTGTCATCCGCAACCGGTTCAACTTCGAGTTCTACGGCGGACACTCCGCCGCGACGGAAAAACGCACCAAAGTAAAAAGCCGCGTCATGGCAAACGCTCTGTCTTCTCTCATCGCCGACTCCTCCCGTGTATTTGTCATGGGCCATAAGTTCCCCGATCTGGACTGCTGCGGCGCGGCAGCCGGCGTGTGCGCCATCGCCCGCAAGCTGGGCGTCCCCGCCCACATCATCAAGGAACTGGGCAGTCACCCCTCCAAGGTCATGACCGACAAACTGGAACAGCTGAGCGAGTACGGCGGCTGCTTCCTGGTCCCTCAGGAGGCTCTGGTGGTGGCCGATTCCCGTACCCTACTGGTAGTGGTGGACACCAACCGCCCCGAACAGGTGCAGGCCCCCGAGCTTCTGGCCTCCTGCAACCGGGTGGCCGTCATCGACCATCACCGCAGAGCGGCCACCTATATCGACGGCGCCGCTCTAAATTATCACGAGCCCTATGCCTCCTCTGCCAGCGAGCTGGTCTCCGAGCTTGCCCAGTATATTATGGAGCCCGCGGACCTGCTGCGCGCCGAGGCGGAAGCGCTTCTGGCCGGCATCGTGCTGGACACCAAAAACTTCACCCTGCGCACCGGCGGCCGCACCTTTGAGGCGGCAGCTTTCCTGCGTCGTTCCGGTGCCGATACCGGCGAGGTGAAAAAGCTCTTCCAGAACAATTTCGACGACACCGTGGCCAAGTACAGTCTGATCCAGAACGCCGAGATCTATCGTCCCGGCATCGCCATCGCCGTCTCCGACCGCACGGTGGGCCGGGTCACCGCCGCTCAGGCGGCAGACGAACTGCTGAATATCATGGGCATCGGCGCGTCCTTTGTCCTGTTCCCCGACGGGGACAGCGTCACCCTCTCCGCCCGCTCCATTCTGGAGGATGTGAACGTGCAGGTCATTCTGGAAAAGCTGGGCGGCGGCGGAAACGCAGCTGCCGCAGGCGGTCAGGTGTCCAACCGGTCCACAGACGAGGTTGCCGCGCAGCTGCGTCAGGCCATTGACCAGTATCTGGAAGACTGAATTAAAAACCAATTTCAACAACGGAGGATCAATGTTATGAAAGTTATTTTGCAGCAGGACGTAAAGGGTCAGGGCAAGAAGGGCCAGCTGGTGGACGTGTCCGATGGCTACGCCCGCAACTTCCTTCTGGCCAAAAAGCTGGCCGTGCCCGCCACTGCCGAGAATATCAACACCATGAAGCAGCAGGAGAAGGCCCGCAAGGCCCAGGAGGCTGCTGAAAAGGCTGAGGCCCAGGCCCTGTCCAAAAAGCTGGAGGAGGTCACCGTCAAGGTGTCTGCCAAGGCTGGGGAGGGTGGCCGCCTGTTCGGCGCCGTCACCTCCAAGGAGATTTCCGAGGCCCTCAGCGCCCAGTTCGCCTTGAACATCGCCAAGACCAAGCTGGTCCTGGATGAGCCCATCAAGGCCTGCGGCACCTATAAGATCAAGGCCAAGCTGGGCTACGAGGTTGTCGGCATCGTCAACGTGATGGTGGTCGAAGCCTGATCTGCCCGTCTATCTTAAACACAAGGGGGTGCCCCGACCATGACCGATGAAGAACTGCTGCTTCGGCAGCTGCCCCACAGCGTGGAGGCGGAACAGGCCGTTCTGGGCTCCATGCTGATCGACGCGCGCTGCGTCCCTCAGGTCATCGAGCATCTGCGTCCGGATGACTTTTACCTGCGTCAGAACCGGGAGATCTACGAATCCATCTACTCCATGTTCAGCTTCTCCGCCACCATCGACCCGGTGACGGTGCTGGAGCATATGCGTCAGCAGGGCGTGTATGACGAGTCCAACTCCCGCAATTACATCCTGCAGCTCATGGATACCACCCCCACCGCCGCCAACGTGGGCGAATATGTGGAGATCGTCAAGGACAAAGCCCTGCTGCGCCGTGTGGCCGAAACCGCCGACGAGGTCAGCGGTCTGGTCCAAAGCGGCACCGGCACCGGACACGACGTGCTGGAGGCCGCCGAACAGCGGATCTACGCCCTGCGTCAGGGCCGTGCCGCCCGTGGTCTGACCCCCATTTCCGCGGTCATCCTGAACGTATACGACCGGCTCAACGAGCTGGCTGCCAGTGACAGCGCCGTCCCCGGTCTGTCCACCGGTCTGTCCGATCTGGACCGGGCCATCTCCGGTCTGAACAAGTCCGACCTGATCCTGCTGGCCGCCCGTCCCGGCATGGGTAAAACCTCCATGGCTCTGAACATCCTGCTGCACGCAGGCAAGTTCTCGGGCAAAAGCGTGGTCTTCTTCTCTCTGGAAATGAGCCGGGAACAGCTGGCCATGCGCCTGATCTCCGGTGAGTCCTTTGTGGACAACAAAAAGCTGGTCACCGGCAAGCTGGATGAGGACGACTGGACCAAGGTGGCTGCCGCTGCCGCCGCCCTGAACCAGACCCGCATCCTCATTGACGACGATCCCTCCCTGTCCGTGGCGGACATGAACGCCAAGTGCCGCCGGGTGGAGGATCTGGGCCTTGTGGTCATTGACTACCTGCAGCTGATGCAGTCGGCGGGCGGCCGCTCCTACGCGGGCGAGAACCGCCAGCAGGTGGTGTCCGACATCTCCCGCGCCCTGAAGATCATGGCCAAGGAACTCAATGTACCAGTGCTCTGTCTGTCCCAGCTGTCCCGCGCCAACGAAAGCCGCAGCGATAAGCGCCCCATGCTGTCCGACCTGCGCGAGTCCGGTGCCATCGAGCAGGACGCCGACATCGTCATGTTCCTCTACCGGGAGGGCTATTACGACAAGGAGTCGGAAAACCCCAATCTGGCCGAGTGCATCATCGCCAAGAACCGCCACGGCGAGACCCGCACCGTGGAGCTGCAGTGGCTGCCCGAGTACACCACCTTCGCCGGCATTGAGCGCACCCACGAGGAGTATTAAATGAGCGCCCGCGATCCTTTGGCCCCCGCCCTTGACCTGTGCCGGGAGCACAATCTGATCCCTGAGGGCGGCACCGTGCTGTGCGCGGTGTCTGGCGGTGCGGACTCCGTTTGTCTGCTTCACTGGCTCAGCGGCCTGCGCGCTCAGATCCCCTTCACCCTTGTGGCCGCCCACTATAATCACAACCTGCGGGGGGATCAGTCCGCCCGGGACGAGGAATTTGTCCGCACCTTTGTCGGGCAGTTCTGCCCTGTGATCACAGGCTCCGGCTACGTAGCCGCCGAGGCCGCAAAACGCAAAACCGGCATTGAGGAGACCGCCCGGGATATGCGCTATGCCTTTTTGCAGCAGACCGCCCGTCAGGTGGGCGCCGATGTGATCGCCACCGCCCACAACGCCAACGACAATGCGGAAACCATGCTGCTCAACCTGATGCGGGGCTGCGGCCTGAACGGCCTTTGCGGTATCCCGCCCCGCCGGGACAACATCGTGCGTCCCCTTTTGACCGTTCCCCGGCAGGACATTGAGGAATACCTTCGCATCCACGATCTGCCCCATGTGGAGGACAGCACCAACACCGATGACACCTACACCCGCAACCGGGTGCGCCATCAGCTGATCCCCCTGCTGGAGCAGTTCCAGCCCCGACTGATCCCCCACATGAGCCAGACGGCCCGACTGCTGGCACAGGACGAACTGCTCCTGTCCCGGCAGGCCAAGGAGGCCATCGCTTCGGCCCACCCTGTTCCAGACGGCATTGAAATTGATGCCGACGCCATCGCCGCTCTGCCCGACCCGCTGGCCGCCCGTGCGGTGCGTCTGCTGCTGGACCGGCTCAACGGCGACGGCGGCCGCTGCACCATGAGCCATCTGCTGTGCGTGGTTGCCCTGTGCCGGGCTGACGCCCCCTCCGCGCAGGCGGATCTGCCCGGCGGCACCCTTGCCCGGCGGGTCTATGGATCGCTGGAGCTTGTCCGTCCCGCACCCACCGCTCCCATGCAGGCCGTTACCCTGCCCCTGCCCGGTCTTCTCAGTCTGACCTGCGGCACGATCCAGGTGCGGTCTGCCACCTATGTGGGCAACCCTCACACCCCCCTTTCCTTTTATCTCTCCTGTGAGAAAACCCGCGGGGGTCTGACCCTGCGTCCCCGGCGCACCGGCGACGTGCTTACCCGTCCCGGCCGACACGCCCGCACCCTGAAAAAGCTGATGATCGACGAAAAGCTGCCCCGCCATATGCGGGACACCGTTCCCGTTCTGGACTGTGCCGGCCGGGTGGCCGGTGTGATCGGCCTTGGTCCGGATGCCGGGTTCGTGCCTGGGCCGGGTGAAGCCTGCTGGCACATCACCTATATATCTTCAGATGCAGAAAGGAAGTCTTCCCCATGAACGACATAATGGAAAAGGATATCTTGGAGGTCCTGTTCACCGAAGATCAGCTGGACCGGCGGGTCACCGAGCTGGCCGAACAGATCAACCGCGACTATGAGGGTAAGAAGCTCATGCTGGTCAGTGTGCTGCGGGGTTCCTTTGTCTTCATGGCCGATCTGGCCCGCAAGATCAAGCACCCCTGTCTGATTGACTTCATGTCCGTCTCATCCTACGGCAAGGGCAGCTCCTCCTCCGGTCAGGTACAGATCACCAAGGATCTGTCCGAGGACATCTCCGGCATGGACGTGATCGTGGTGGAGGACATTCTGGACTCGGGCAACACCCTGAGCTACCTGCTGCGCATTCTGGAGCAGCGCCATCCCGCCTCTGTCCGCCTGTGCACCCTGCTGGACAAGCCCGACCGCCGGGTCAAGCCCGTGGAAGTTCACTACTCCGGCTTCACGATTCCCGACGCTTTTGTGGTTGGCTACGGTCTGGACTTTGCCGAGCATTACCGCAATCTGCCCTATATCGGCATCCTCAAGCCCGAAGTCTATTCGTAAGCAACAAGCCAACTGCCGCAGTCGGGTAAACGACTGCGGCAGTTTTTCAAAGATTTTTCAGTTCCTTCCATGTATCCTCAATGACCTTTTGGGGAAGGTAGACCTTGGCCAGCTCCATCAGCTGTGCCAGCGTCAGACTTCTTCCTGCGGCCACCATAGGATGCTTCATCCACTTGCCGAACCTGCGCTGAAAAACAGCCCGTGAGCGCTCATTATCCAGCAGTTCTCCAACTGTGATGTGGTTGTTCTTCAGATCCACACACAACACCTCCGCTATAATCTATGCGCTGCGGTGCCCCCTCTGACCCTGCTGCCAGGAGAAAGGATCACGATGAAACAAAAAGTCTTCAGAAAAGTCGTTCAGGACGCCTCAAAAACCATGAAACAGAAAAAGGCTGTGACCACCGTCTACCTGACTTTGCGCGCGCTGGTCATTCTGACCATGGTCGCCCAATTTTTCAACGGGAATTTTGAAAATGTATTCCTGTGCCTGCTGACACTGGTCCTTTTTGTTCTCCCGTCTATACTGGAGCGGCAGTTGGAGATCGACCTGCCCGACACGCTGGAGATCATCATTCTGCTGTTCATCTTTGCAGCGGAGATCCTGGGCGAGATCCAGTCCTTCTACACCACCTTCCCATACTGGGACACTACCCTGCACACCCTCAACGGCTTCCTGTTTGCCGCCATCGGCTTCAGTCTTGTAGATATGTTCAACCGCCATGAGCGGTTCTCCCTGTCCCTGTCCCCTGTGTTCATGGCCATCGTTGCCTTTTGCTTTTCCATGACCATCGGTGTGCTGTGGGAGTTCTTTGAGTGTCTCATGGATCAAATCTTTCTGCTGGATATGCAGAAGGACTCGGTGATCAACACCATCTCTTCCGTCATGCTGGATCCTGCAGGCGGAAACAAAGCGGCTATCATAAATGACATCACCCAAACGACCGTTACCGCAGGGGGCGAGGAGATTGCGCTTGCTGTGGGCGGCTATCTGGATATCGGTCTTCTGGACACCATGGCCGACCTGTTCGTCAATTTTATCGGTGCGGCAGTCTTTTCCGTGATCGGTTATTTTTATATCAAAAACCGCGGCACAGGCCGCTTTGCCCGCCGGTTTATCCCCCGGGTGCTGGACAAAACCACCGACCGCGATGCATAATCCCCGCCCTGCCGGGCATACTGACACCATCACGTTTTGGAGGTGTGAAGTATGAAAAACAACGACAACATCAAGTGTACCGTTACCAACTGTGCCTATCACAGCAAGACACAGAACTACTGCTCCCTGCCTGAGATCCAGGTTGGCTGCTCCTGCGGCAACGTGACCGACTGCCGCGGCACCGAGTGTGCCTCCTTCCGTCTGGAGGACGGCGGCGCCCACTGACCCCGGAAACAAACGAACCCCGGATCATCCTTGGATGTTCCGGGGTTCGTTGCTTTATGGTGTATGGCAGAAGATTTACGCCTCGTACAGCTTCTCCAGACGGGTCAGCTTGTCGTAGCGGGCCTTGGCAGCCTCCTCGGAACGGGCAAACAGCTCGCTGGCGCGCTCGGGGAAGGAGCGGGTCAGAGCGGAGTAGCGGGCCTCGTTCATCAGGAACTCCTGATAGCCGCCGGCGGGAGCCTTGCTGTCGATGATGAAGGGGTTCTTGCCCTCGGCCTTCAGATCGGGGTTGAAGCGGAACATGTTCCAGTAGCCGCATTCCACAGCCTTCTTCATCTCGGCCTGGCAGTTGGTCATGCCGCCCTTGATGGAGTGCATCTCACAGGGAGCATAGGCGATGATGAGGGAGGGACCGTGATAGGCCTCGGCCTCGGCAATGGCCTTCAGAGTCTGGTTCATGTTGGCGCCCATGGCCACCTGAGCCACGTAGACGTAGCCATAGCTCATGGCGATCTCAGCCAGAGACTTCTTGGCCATCTCCTTACCGGCAGCGGCGAACTGCGCCACCTGACCGATGTTGGAGGCCTTGGAAGCCTGACCGCCGGTGTTGGAGTACACCTCGGTATCAAACACGAAGATGTTCACATCCTCGCCGGAAGCCAGAACGTGGTCAACACCGCCGAAGCCGATATCGTAGGCCCAGCCGTCGCCGCCGAAGATCCACACGGACTTCTTGGCCAGATATTCCTTCTCGGCCAGAACAGCGGGAGCGGTGGGGCAGCCGTCAGCGGCGGCCTTCTCCAGCTCAGCCACCAGAGCCTTGGTAGCCTCGCCGTTGGCCTCGCCGTCCTCCAGGGTGTCCATGTAAGCCTTGGCAGCGGCCTTGAACTCGGCGGAAGCCTTGTCGCTGGCGGCCATCTCCTCCACCTGACCGATCAGGCGGTTGCGGATGGACTTCTGGCCCAGATACATGCCCAGACCGTGCTCGGCGTTATCCTCGAACAGGGAGTTGGCCCAGGCGGGACCGCGGCCGTCCTTGTTGGTGGTGTAGGGAGAGGTAGCGGAAGGACCGCCCCAGATGGAGGAACAGCCGGTGGCGTTGGAGATGTACATACGGTCGCCGAACAGCTGAGTGATCAGGCGGGCGTAAGCCGTCTCGGCGCAGCCGGCGCAGGAGCCGGAGAACTCCAGCAGAGGAGTCTTGAACTGGCTGCCCTTGACGGTGTTGTCGGCCACTTCTTCCTTGACGGAGACATTGGCAACGGTATAGTCGAAAGCGGCCTGCTGTTCCTTCTCCTCCTCCAGGGGCTTCATGACCAGAGACTTGGTGGGGCAGATGCCGACGCACACGCCGCAGCCCATACAGTCAAGGGGAGAGACGGACAGGGTGTAGGTGTAAACGCCCTTGCCCTTGCCGGCCTTGACGGGAGCGCTCTTGAGAACGGCGGGAGCGGCAGCGGCCTCGGCAGCGTCCATGGTGTAGGGACGGATGGTGGCGTGGGGGCAGACGAAGGAGCACTGGTTGCACTGGATACAGGTCTCGGGGTTCCAGCTGGGAACAGAGACGGACACGCCGCGCTTCTCATAGGCGGCAGCGCCCAGCTCGAAGGTGCCGTCGGCATGGTCCACGAAAGCGGAGACGGGCAGGCTGTCGCCGTCCATCTTGTCCACGGGCAGCAGGATGTTGCCCACCATCTTGACCAGCTTGTCCTTGCCTTCCAGCTTGCCCTCGTCAGCGGCATCAACGGCATTGGCCCAGTCGGCGGGGACGTTGATCTTCTTATAGGCGGTGGCGCCGGCGTCGATGGCCTTGTGGTTCATCTCCACGATGTCCATACCCTTCTTGGCATAGGACTTGGTGGCGGCGTCCTTCATGTACTGGATGGCCTCTGCCTCGGGCATGACCTTGGCCAGAGAGAAGAAGGCGGACTGCAGGATGGTGTTGGTGCGCTTGCCCATGCCGATCTCCAGCGCCAGATCGATGGCGTTGATGGTGTACAGCTGGATGTTGTTCTGGGCAATGTAACGCTTGGCGTTGGCGGACAGGTGGTGAGCCAGCTCCTCCTCGGACCACTGGCAGTTGATCATGAACACACCGCCGGGCTTAACGTCACGCACCATGGGGAAGTCCTTGGTGATGTAGGAGGGGTTGTGGCAGGCCACGAAGTCGGCCTTGTTGATGTAATAGGGGCTCTTGATAGCCTTGTCACCGAAGCGCAGGTGGCTGATGGTCACGCCGCCGGTCTTCTTGGAGTCGTACTGGAAGTAAGCCTGCACGTACTTGTCGGTGTGGTCGCCGATGATCTTGATGGAGTTCTTGTTGGCGCCCACGGTACCGTCGCCGCCCAGACCCCAGAACTTGCACTCGATGGTGCCTTCTGCAGCGGTGTTGGGGGCGGGCTTCTCCTCCAGAGACAGGAAGGTGACGTCGTCATTGATGCCCAGAGTGAACTGACGCTTGGGAGCGTCCTTGGCCAGCTCCTCGTACACAGCAAACACGCTGGCAGGGGGAGTGTCCTTGGAACCCAGACCGTAGCGGCCGCCAATGACGGTCTTGTCGGTGATACCGGCCTCGGACAGGGCGGTGATCACGTCCAGATACATGGGCTCGCCCAGAGCGCCGGGCTCCTTGGTGCGGTCCAGAACAGCGATCTTCTTGGCGGTGGCGGGGATGGCGGCGATGAACTTGTCCGCGCGGAAGGGGCGGTACAGGCGGACCTTGATCAGACCCACCTTCTGGCCGTTGGCGTTCAGGTAGTCGATGACTTCCTCGGCCACGTCGCAGATGGAGCCCATGGCGATGATGACGCGGTCAGCGTCGGCAGCGCCGTAGTAGTTGAACAGCTGATAGTCAGTGCCCAGTTTGGCATTGACCTTGGCCATGTACTTCTCCACAATGGCGGGGACGGCCTCGTAGTACTTGTTGCAGGCCTCGCGGTTCTGGAAGAAGATGTCGGGGTTCTGGGCCGAGCCGCGCAGCACCGGATGGTTCGGGTTCAGGGCGCGCTGACGGTAGGCCTTGATGGCGTCCTTGTCCACCAGCTGCTCCAGATC
>JAGAMC010000047.1 GCA_017624915.1 Oscillospiraceae bacterium
GGACTGGGCGCAAACGGCATGCGCAGCGTGCTGGACCGCTTCGGCTCACCGGAGCACGCCTTTTTCGCAGATCCCGGCGAGTACCAACTGATCCCCGGCGTACCCGCCGCAGCCCTGCAGGACCGGTCCATGGACGCGGTCCAGCGCATTATGGAGGACTGTGACCGGCTGGGCGTGCGTATTATGACCATACAGGACGCAGATTACCCCGAACGGCTGCGCCAGCTGGAGGATGCACCCAGTGTCCTTTACCTGAAGGGGACGCTCCCGGACTTTGATGAAGAAGTGGCGGTGGGCGTGGTCGGTACGCGTACCGCCAGCCAGTACGGCGAAAATGTGGCCAAGCGGCTTGGTCTGGAACTTGCCCGCGGGGGAGCGGTGGTGGTCTCCGGCACGGCGGCGGGCATCGATACCTGCGCCCTGCGGGGTGCGCTGCAGGCGGGCGGAACGCCTGTATCCGTTCTGGGCGGGGGCGTGGACGTGCCCTATCCCAGAGAGAACCGATTCCTTTATGAGGATATTGCCGCCGCCGGTCTGCTGATCAGCGAGTACCCGCCGGGTACGGAAAACCACGCAAACCACTTTCCTGTCCGCAACCGCATCATCAGCGGCCTTTCTCTGGGCGTTGTAGTGGTGGAGGCCAGAGAGTTCGGCAGCGGCGCCATGATCACCGCCGACCGGGCGCTGGAGCAGGACCGCGATGTGTTTGCCGTTCCGGGCAATATAGACGCGGAAAACAGCCGGGGCTGCATCCGCCTGATCCAGCAGGGAGCAAAGCCCGTGCTGTGCGCGGAGGACATTCTGGTGGAATACCGCCACCGCTATCCGGCAAAACTGGGCACAGACCACGCCCTTTCCGAGCAGGAGACCCGGCAGCGGCTGCAGGCCATCCCGGACCGGACACGGCCCCAACCGGCAGTTCCTGCGGAAAAGAAACAGGAAGAACGAGCGCTGGTCAGACGCAGCGTTCAGGGCCTTACGGATGACGAGATCGCCATTCTGAACGCCTTTGAGGGCAAGCAGTATCAGGCCGACGAGCTGGTGGAACGCACCCAGATCCCTGCCCGGCGCGTCCTGTCCGCGCTGACCATGCTGCAGATCGCCGGCTGCGTTGAGGAACGGCCCGGCAAACGTTTTGTCTCCCTTGTGGAGCTGTACAGGGAATAACCGCCGCCCCAAGGGGAACAGGCGATTGGAGGATATTCAATGGCAAAGACCAATCTGGTGATCGTAGAGTCGCCGTCTAAGGCAAAGACGATCGGAAAGTATCTGGGACCCGACTATCAGGTCGAGGCATCCATGGGACACGTCCGTGACCTGCCCAAGAGTAAGCTGGGCGTGAATATCGAGGAGGATTTCCGCCCCGACTATCAGCCCATCAAAGGCAAAGAGGATACCATCAGCCGACTGAAGAAGGCGGCCAAGGCCAGTAAAAACGTGTATCTGGCCACCGACCCTGACCGTGAGGGTGAAGCCATCTCCTGGCATCTGAAGGAGCTGCTGGACATTCCGGACAGCAAGACTTACCGCGTGACCTTCAACGAGATCACGCCCCGGGTGGTCACCGAGTCCATTGCTGCCCCCCGTCCCATTGACAAAAATCTTGTGGACGCCCAGCAGGCCCGCCGTATTCTGGACCGCATCGTGGGCTATCAGCTGTCCCCCCTGCTGTGGAAGAAGATCCGCCGGGGCCTGTCCGCCGGCCGAGTCCAGTCCGTTGCCACCCGCCTTGTGGTGGAGCGGGAGGATGAGATCCGTGCGTTCCAGTCTCAGGAGTACTGGACCATTGAAGCCGACCTTGCCCGTATCGCCCCCAATATGGGCGCGTTCAAGGCCCAGTTCCACGGCAGAGAAAAGAAAAAGGAACTGAAGACGCAGGCGGAAACTGACGCTGTCATCGCTGCTGTACAGAATAATCCCTTTACAGTGAAGAACATCAAGCGGCAGGACAAGTCCCGCCAGCCCGCCCCTCCGTTTACCACGTCCACCCTGCAGCAGGAGGCCTCCCGCAAGCTGAACATGACTCCCGCCCGCACCATGTCCGTGGCACAGCAGCTGTACGAGGGCGTGGACATTACCGGGCAGGGCACTGTGGGTCTGATCACTTACATGCGTACCGACTCCCTGCGCCTGTCCGACGATGCGCTGGCCCAGGCCAAGGACTTTATCCGCAGCCGCTACGGCGAGCGTTATTACCCGGAGAAGACCCGCCGGTTCAAGACCAAGTCCGGTGCTCAGGACGCCCACGAGGCTATCCGCCCCTCCGATGTGACGCTGGTCCCGGATGAGATCCGCAAGGATCTGACCGGCGAGCAGTACCGCCTTTACAAGCTGATCTGGAGCCGCTTTTTGGCCTGCCAGATGGCCAACGCTGTCTATGACAGCGTTTCCATCGACGTGGAGTCCGCCGGCTATCTGTTTCGCGCCAACCACTCATCTGTGAAGTTTTCTGGCTTTACAGCTGTTTATGAGGAAGGAAAAGACGAGGAAGATGAGGCCCCTCAGTCCCCGCTGCCCGACCTGAAGGAGGGCGAGAGCCTGAATTGCACTGGCGTGGAGAAGGCTCAGCACTTTACCCAGCCTCCCGCCCGGTATACGGAGGCGACCCTGATCCGCGCACTGGAGGAAAAGGGGATCGGCCGGCCCTCTACCTACGCGCCTACCATCTCCACCATCCTCAACCGGGAGTACGTGGTCAAGGAGGGCAAGCACCTGCGCACCACCCCCCTGGGCGAGGTGGTCACGGGCCTGATGCTGGATAAGTTCAGGGATATTGCCGACTATGCCTTCACCGCCCAGATGGAAGATAAGCTGGACATGGTGGAGGAGGGCAATGCCAACTGGAAGCAGATCCTCTCTGAGTTCTACGGAGGATTTGCCGCCGAACTGAAGCAGGCGGAGCAGGATCTGGAGGGCGAGCATATCAAGGTGCCCGATGAGGTGTCCGAGGAGATCTGCCCCCAGTGCCAGCGCAATCTGGTGGTCAAGTCCGGTCGGTTTGGCCGTTTTCTGGCCTGCCCCGGCTATCCGGAGTGCAGCTTTACCATGCCGCTGGTCATTGAGATGCCCGGTAAGTGCCATAAATGCGGTGGCCGGCTTGTCAAGCGCACCGGCCTGAGCAAGAAGACCGGCAAGCAGTACACCTACTACTGCTGCGAGCATCTGAACAGCAAGGACGAGGCCCACCGCTGTGATTTCGCTACTTTCGATGTGCCGGTAAAGGACAACTGCCCCCAGTGCGGCCGGACCATGTTCAAAAAGTCCGGACGGGGCGCAAAAAAGCCCTTCTGCATCCATGAAGACTGCTCCAACTTCACGCCTGAGGAAAAGCGAGGCGGCTGGAAGAAGCCTGCCGAGGGCGAGAAGGCGGAGAAGGAGACCGTCAAAAAGACTGCCGCCAAGAAGACAACGGCCAAGAAGACCGCAGCTAAGAAAACGACCACCAAGAAAACCGCCAAAAAGGCGGAGGGGTGATTCTCCGCTGTGCCGGGGCTCCACCCCCTCAGTCTCGCTGCGCTCGACAGCTCCCCCGTCAAGGGGGAGCCGAAATAGCCTCCCACTTTGCGGGGGAGGCGGCCTAAGGCCGAAGCAGGCTGTTCAATTCCCGTGACAGGGAGAATGCGGCCTGGAACATGGCTTCCAGCTCCACGCTGTGCTCGCTGTCCAGCTCTGCGAGCATATGGTCCAGATGCTGTGAGCCCTGCCCGTCCAGCCGTTCACGCAGGGACTGCTCCTGCAGCTTGGCACAGCGGGAGAAATCGGCATAGTTTGGGTCCTCCATCAGGCAGCCCATGCGGCGGGCGGATGCAAATTTGTATAAAGCGAGCATTAAATCGGTCATAAAATCATCCTTTCTTAGTTAGACAAAATTGTCTAACTATTGACATGGTAACATAGACAAAAATGTCTGTCAAGGGGGAGCTTATGGAAATTTTGGCGGAGCGCCTGCGCGTTTTGCGGGCAGAGAAAAAGATGTCGCGCAAAGCAGTTGCACAGCATTTGAATGTGGTGGAACGCACTTATCAGAGATATGAAGAGAATGAACGGGAGCCGATCGCATCTGTTTTAGTGCAATTGGCAGACCTTTATGGCGTCACCATCGACTATCTGGTAGGCCGTACCGACAAGAGAGCGTAAAGCCTCCCCCCTTGCGGGGGAGGTGGCCCAAAGGGCCGGAGGGGGGACACCACCCCCTCAGTCAGCTTCGCTGACAGCTCCCCCGTCAAGGGGGAGCCCATAGGCGGGGCAAGGAGGAGAAGTGCCATGGGAGCGGGGAATGAGGAGATGATCCGGCGTGCCAGACGGCTGCGCAGGGAGGCGACCCCTCAGGAGCGCAAGCTATGGTATGAATTTTTGCGTGGACATCCCGCGCGGTTTCGCCGGCAGCAGCCGGTGGGGCCCTATATCGTAGATTTTTATTGTCCCGCGGCCCGGCTGGCAGTAGAGCTGGACGGCGGAGGACATTATGAGCCGGAGCAAATGGAGTATGATGCCAGACGCGATGCGTACCTGCGGGAGCAGGGCATGCGGGTGATTCGGTTTACCAATCTGGAAATCAGAAACGAGTTTTCGGCAGTATGCGGAGTGATCGACAGGGCGGTTTGGCCCAACAGCGTCCCCGGGGAAGGGGAGCCGACTTAGGAGAATAATATGCAACCTGTTACCGTGATCGGCGCCGGCCTTGCAGGCAGTGAGGCGGCGTGGCAGCTGGCACAGCGGGGCATTCCCGTGCAGCTGCATGAGATGAAACCCAACAAGATGACCCCGGCCCACCACAGCCCCGATTTTGGCGAGCTGGTGTGCTCCAACTCCCTGCGCTCCGACCAGCTGGAAAACGCGGTGGGACTGCTGAAGGAGGAGCTGCGCCGCTGTGGTTCGCTGATCATGGAGTGCGCGGACGCCACCCGTGTGCAGGCGGGGGGCGCGCTGGCGGTGGACCGACACGCCTTTTCCGCGGCCATCACACAGAAGATCAAAAATCACCCCCTTATCACCGTGGTGGAGGGGGAGGTCACCCGGATCCCCGGGGAGGGCAACGTCATCGTGGCTACCGGGCCTCTGACCTCAGACGCCTTGTCTCAGACCATTGCCGATATGTTCCCGGACAGCAAGTATCTGAATTTCTTCGACGCTGCCGCGCCGCTGGTCAGCTTTGACAGCGTGGACATGGACAGCGCGTGGTTTGCCTCCCGCTATGACCGTGGCACGCCCGACTACATCAACTGCCCCATGACCGAGCAGGAGTACGATGCCTTTTGGACGGAGCTTGTCAGCGCTCAGGAGGCACCGGTCCACGGCTTTGAGGATGCGGGCGTGTTTGAGGGGTGTATGCCCGTAGAGGTCATGGCCCGCCGGGGCAGGCAGACCCTGTGCTACGGACCTCTCAAGCCCGTGGGATTGAAAGACCCCAAGACCGGCAAAGAGCCCTTTGCCGTGGTGCAGCTGCGGCGGGACAACGCACAGGGCTCTATCTACAATATGGTGGGCTTTCAGACCCATCTGAAGTGGCCGGAGCAGAAGCGGGTGTTCTCTATGATCCCGGCGCTGAAGGACGCGCAGTTCGTCCGCTACGGCGTGATGCACCGCAATACATTTCTGGATTCGCCCCGCCTGCTGGACCGCTACTACCGGGTGCGGGGCAACGAGCGCATCGCCTTCGCCGGCCAGATCACCGGCGTGGAGGGCTATGTGGAGTCCACCGCCTCCGGGTTTCTGGCGGCAGTGGAGCTGGCACGCCGGCTGCAGGAAAAACCGCCGGTGGACTTTCCACGGGAGACTGCGCTGGGTGCGCTGGCGCTTTACATCAGCGACGAGACGGTGGAGCAATTCCAGCCCATGAATATTAACTTTGGCCTTATCCCGCAGCTTGGCTACCGGGTAAAGGGCAAGCGAAATAAGAATGCTGAACTGTCCAAACGGGCCCTTGAGGCCCTGGCCGGTCTGGAACTGGACTGATCTTGTTAAGGAGGGTGAACCATGAGGATCATTATTGACGCCATGGGCGGCGACAACGCCCCCAAGGCCCCCGTGCTGGGCGGCATCCGGGCCGCAAAGGAATACGGTGTGGAGGTCACTCTGGTGGGACAGGGTGAGGCCATCCTGCAGGTGCTGCGTGAGAACGGAATGGAGCAGCTGCCTGAGGGTGTGGAGATCGCTCACGCCTCCGAAGTGGTGGAGATCTGCGACAACCCCGCCACGGCTTTCCGGGAGAAGAAGGACTCCTCCCTTACTGTTGGTCTGAACATGCTGAAAAACGGCGAGGGTGATGCCTTTGTCAGTGCCGGCTCCACCGGCGCCATCCTGTCCGCGGCTACGCTTCTGGTCAAGCGCATTCGTGGCATCCGCCGTGCGGCACTGGCTCCCGTTATCCCCACTGGGGGCGGCGGCGCGGTGCTCATCGACTGCGGCGCCAATGCCGAGTGCAGCCCGGAGTATCTGCTGCAGTTTGCCTACATGGGCGCGTACTACGCCGAGCATATTCTGGGCCGGCCCGAGCCCAAGGTGGGCCTTTTGAACATTGGTGCAGAGCCCAGCAAGGGCACCGACCTGCAGCGGGAGACCTATGTACGCCTGCAGCAGGCCAAGGAGAAGGGCCGGATCAACTTCGTGGGCAATGTGGAGGCCCGGGAGGCTGTGGAAGGCGCGGTGGATGTCATCGTGGCCGACGGCTACTCCGGCAACATCTTCCTCAAGACCATGGAGGGCACTGGCCTGTACCTCATGCGGGAGATCAAGGGCGTGTTCAAGAAAAACCTGCTGACCAAGCTGTCCGCCCTTATGGTGGCCGGCGGTCTGAAAAAGCTGAAAAAGCTCATGAGCTCCGACGAGGTGGGCGGCACAGCCATGCTGGGCATTTCCAAGCCTGTGATCAAGGCCCACGGTTCCTCGGACGATTACGCCATCAAGAATGCCGTTCGTCAGGCCGTTCAGGTGGCGAAATCCGGCATCGTGGAGAATATTACCGAGAACATCGAGTACATGCGCCTGTCCGGCGCGCAGGAGCAGGAGTAAAATTTCCGAAACCTATTGACAGGGCGGAGATTTGTGCCTATAGTATGTTCAGAAACCTCGGATAAGGAGTTTGAGTATTTATGATCTTTAAGCAGCTGAAAAACCTGCTGGCCGAACAGTTTGGCGTGGACGCCGACACCATCTCCATGGAGACCACCTTCGAGGATGATCTGGGCGCCGACTCTCTGGATCTGGTGGACATGTCCATGGCGCTGGAGGAGACCTTCGGCGTGGAGGAACTGACGGAGGAAGATATTGCCGGCATCACCACCGTGGGTGATCTGGTCCACTTCCTGCAGGGCCGGCTGGACGGCTGAGAACCAAAGACAGTAAAGCTCCGTCTTGCGGCGGAGCTTTATTTTTCAGAATGGGTGAAGCAAATGAAAACCTTGGAAGAAAAAATCGGCTACTCTTTTCAGGATATTTCCCTGCTGGAGCATGCGCTGACCCACAGCTCCTTTGCCAACGAGAGCAAGGGCCGCTGCACCAGCAACGAGCGGCTGGAGTTTTTGGGTGACTCGGTGCTGGGCATGGTGGTGGCAGACCACCTGTACCGCACCTGCCCCGACATGCCCGAGGGCGACCTGACCCGGACCCGCGCCGCGCTGGTGCGGGAGGAGAGTCTTGTGGAGGTGGCCCGTCAGTGGGGGCTTGGGGATTTCCTGCGCCTTGGCAAGGGGGAGGAGCTGTGCGGCGGACGCCATCGCCCCTCCATTCAGGCCGACGCGGTGGAAGCGGTGCTGGCGGCTGTCTATCTGGACGGCGGCATCGGCAGTGCCCGCAAGATCATTCACCGCTTTATCATCGAGGGCAGCAAGCCCCAGCAGGTGACGCAGGACTACAAAACCGCCCTGCAGGAGCTGGTCCAGCAGACCCCGGGCAGCACCGTCAGCTACCGGCTGGTGGGGGAGAGCGGACCGGACCACTGCCGCGTGTTCCTGACAGAAGTGTCTGTGAACGGGACCGTGGTGGGAAGCGGCGAGGGACACAGCAAGAAAGCCGCGGAACAGATGGCCGCCAAAGCTGCCTTTGAAAAGCTGATAGAAACGTGACCCAAACAGAGCGGAAGGGAACCCTTCCGCTCGTTTCGTGCCCTGCCGCGTTGACAAAGATTGCACTTGCAGGTATAATGCAGGCGGAAAGATCCCGCCCTTAAATATAAAAAGAGGAGAAAGAGTATTATGAATGCAAATGCTCCCATTGGTATTTTTGACAGCGGTGTGGGTGGTTACACCGTGGCCCGGGCCCTGCAGAAGGCGTTGCCCATGGAAGACGTGATCTACTACGGCGATGGCTGCAACGCCCCTTACGGCAACCGCAGCAAGGAGGATATTGTCCATCTGGTGCGCCAGATCCTGGACTTTATGGCATCCAAACAGGTGAAGGCCGTGGGCATCGCCTGTAATACCATTTCCACCCTGATCGATGAATTTACCGGCTACGACTTCCCCATCTTCAGCATCGTGCAGGCCGGCGCGGACGAAGTGGTGAAGTGTGCCCCCGCCAAGGCCGGGGTGCTGTCCACCTGCTTTACCGCCCAGACCGGCGCTTACGCCAAGCTTATCAATGCCGCCGCACCCCAGATCCAGGTGCTCAGTCAGGGCAGTGTCAATCTGGCCGCTCTGGTGGAGTCCGGTACGGCCAGCGACGGGGAGATCGCCGCGGAGCTGCACGACAGTCTGGGCCTGATGGCAAACGCCAACCCCGACGTGGACACTCTGGTGCTGGGCTGCACCCACTATCCTCTGGCCCGGGACATCATCGCCCGGGAGTATCCCCAGTTTACCAACATCATTGACCCGGCCATGGGTCAGGTGGAGCAGCTGAGAGCCTGCCTTGCCGCCAATAATGCCTTTAACGACAACGGCGGAAGCCTGAAGGTGTTCACCTCCGGCGACTGCGCCAAGTACGAGGCGCTGGCCGCCCGGCTTGGCATGAAGCTCACCGGTCCCGCCACCCAGCTGCACGTGGCCACCCCCCTGTAAAAGCTGAAAAATTCCCACTGCCCAAGGCAGTGGGAATTTTTTAGTCATTTTTTCGGTCCCAGGACCAGCCGGGATCGCGCACCTGAAACGCGCCGCCCGAGATCTCCACCACCTCGGCGGTGATGTAGCCGGCCAGATCGGAGGCCAGGAAGGCGATAAGCTGACCGATCTCCTCCGGCTTTGCCAGCCGGTGAAGGATGGTGGTGTCGGTGAGAAAGCTGGTGTCACCATACTTCTTTTTCAGCATCTCCGTCTCGGTAAAGCCGGGGGCCACCGCCACCACGCGGATGTTTTTGGCGGCAAGCTCGCTGGCCATGACCCGGGTCAGGGCGTTGACGCCCGCCTTGGACACGGGATACGCACCCTGATGGGTAAAAGCAATGCGTCCGCTGAGGGAGGATACGTTGACGATGGCACCGCCGCCGCTGCGCTCCATGTAGGGGGAGATCACCTTGGAGCAGTTCCACACGGAGGTCAGGTTGGTGTCCAGCACGTTCTGCCAGACCTCTTTTTCCAGCGACAGGGCTGCGCCGGGGGAGCCCCGACCGGCGTTGTTGACCAGAATATCCACCCGGCCGAATTCGGACCACACCCAATGGGAAAAGGCGGCAAAGGACGCCTCGTCCGTTACGTCGGCTGTTTTGCCCTGCAGGAGGATGCCCTCCTCTTTGGCAGCGGCAATGGCGGCATCCAGCTTGTCCTGACTGCGGCCGCAGATGACCACTGTGGCCCCCTCCCGGGCCAGTATTCTTGCGGTGGCAAGGCCGATGCCCAGCGTGCCGCCGGTAACAACGGCCACTTTATTTTTTAATCCAAGATCCATATTGCGACCTCCTGCATATCTGCTGGGGTCAGTCTATCATATTCCAAAACAAAAGACAAGGCGCAGTCAAAAGGCTGAGGTATACAGTTTGCGGTATTTGGAGGGGGACAGGCCAGTCAGACGCAGAAAGGTGCGGTAAAATGTAGAGAACTCCTCGTAACCCACCCGGGCGGCTACTTGAGCCAGAGAGAGCTCCGGCTCGGAACGGATGATCAGCTGGGCGGCCTCAATGCGCTTTTTGGCAATGTAGCGGTGAGGGGAAAGGCCGGTGAACTGAGGGAATATGGCACAGAGAGTGGAACGGGACAGACCGAATTGCCGGGCCAGCGTGGTCAGATCCAACGGCCGGGCAAAATGTTCGTCGATATAGCGGGTGCATTCCACAAGCGTCGTGTTATACTCGGCCAGCTCGCCCATCCGGTGTGAGTTCTTCGACTGCTGGTAATAGCTCTGGGCCAACAGGTAAAGAATGGAGGAGATAAGGCTGGGGGCGGCGGAGAGTCTGGAGGGGGCAGTTTCCTCCTGCTGCTGCCGGATCAGACAGTCCATCAGGCTTTGGATGCCTGCGCGCTGGGCCTCGCCCGGAACGACCCGCAGGTGTACGCTCTGGCCCGGGGCGCCGGACTGCAGCTCGGTCAGGAACCGGTAGGCGTTGGACCTGGGGAAGCCCGGGTGGAACAAAGACAGGTCGAAGGCGAGGGAGTACAGCTCCGAGAACGGGTCGTCAAAGTGCAGATGGTGGGTCATGCCCGGCGGGATGATAAAGACATCACCGGGGCCGAGGGGGACGGACTGCCCCTCCTGACAGTGGAGGATCTGTCCGCAGGTCACAAGACAGACCTGAAAGTAGTTGTGACAGTGAGCCTGATGATCCAGCGGGGAGTTTCGGATGCGGTAGATGTGATAGTGGCGCAGCTGGGCATCAAAATGCTCCAGAGTAACAAGTTCCGGCATGGGGATCCGCCTCCTTTCTGCCAGTATAGCATATTGCCCTGATAATTGCATTATTTCGGATGAAATGCAATAAAGAACGGGAAAACTGCAATTTTCATTTTTTTGTCCTGCCGATACAATGGGGACAAGGAGGGATGTGTCTTGATACCGAGAGAAGTATATGAACAGACCATTTTTCAGGCCATTCGCAAGGGTTCCACCACCATTGCCCCGGATGTGTGCGCCGCCTTTGAGCGGGCCATTGAGGCCGAGAGCAGGCCGGCGGCCCGGGAGGGACTGAGCAAGACTTATGACAGTATCCGCCAGTCCGCTGTGCGGGATAACCCGGCCTGTCCGGACACGGGGTGGCCCATCTTCTATTTCAAGGTGGGCAACCAGTGCGAACTGGAGGGCGGCTTTATGGGGCTGGAGGAAGCCACACGCAGCGCAGTGCGCCGGGCCACCCGGGAGGGGTATCTGCGAGCCACCATGAAGCATCCCCTGACCGGGTACGATCCCGGTGACAACGTGGGCAGCAACGTGCCTGATTTTACGTATCAGTTTGTGCCCGGCAGCGATCTGGAAGTTACCTATGTGGCAAAGGGCGGCGGCAGCGAATGCTTCGGCGGCACCCGCCACCGGGTCGTTGCCTTTGCCGACGGCGTGAAGGGGATTGAAAAATTCGTGGTGGATTCCTTTGTGGAAGCCACCCGCTCCGGCGGTATTTGCCCGCCCAATGTGCTGGGCATCGGCATTGGCGGTACGGCCAACATCGCCGCCAATCTTGCCAAGGAGGCCGCCTGCCTGCGCACAGTGGGGTCCCATAACCCGGACGGAGAGTTCCGCAAGATCGAAGAGGACCTGTACACCGCCCTGAACAGTCTGGGCGTGGGCATTATGGGCATTGGCGGCGACACCTCTGTGCTTGGTGTCAACGTGGAGTACGCCTACACCCACATTGCCGGCATCTGTGTGGCCATCAGCAGCAACTGTATGGTGGCGCGCCGGGGCAGCCTGCGCATCTGTGCCGACGGCACGGTGCAGGAGATGAGCAGCCCCAACTGGTTCGAAGGGAGATGAGTGCATGGCGACCTATTACCTGAAAGCGCCCCTTTCCCAGCAGGATGTGGAGCAGCTGCGCATTGGCGACGTAGTCTATATCACCGGCGATGTCTTTACCTGCCGGTCCCGTCTGCACCGGTGGGTGCTGGACGAGGGACACCCCCTGCCTGAAGCGGGCAAAGAGCGGGATGTGCTGATCCATGTGGGCCCCATTGTGCTGCCACAGCCGGAGGGGCAGTACAAGCTGATATCTTTCATGCCCACATCCTCCATCCGCTTTGAAAAGTGGGGTGCTCGGGCCGTGGATGAGTGGGGCCTGCGCATGATCGTGGGCAAGACCACCATGGGCGAGCAGACCATGGAGATGATGAAGCGTAAAAAGTGCGTCCATGTCTCTCCCCAGTGTGTCAGCCCCAATGCCTGGGTGGACAGCATCCACATCGACGACGTGGAACTGTTTGACGAACTGGGTACCATCGAAGCCACCTGGCACATGACTGTGGACAAACTGGGACCCTTTGTGGTGGACATTGACTGTGAGGGGAATAACCTTTACAAGAACCATGAACAAGAGGTAAACGAGTGCCGGGACAAGGCCCTTGCCCAGCTGGGGATCGGTCCGGACTTTGCGTATACCAAGCTGTATTGAGGTGAGCCGATGAAAGAATTTCGTGTTCTGTCTCCCACGGGCATTGTGGGATACGGTTTTCCGGAGGAGTCTTTCCTCAGGGGTGTGGCCCAGAATCCCGACCTGATCGCCTGCGATGCCGGGTCCACCGATCCCGGCCCCTACTATCTGGGCAGCGGGATCCCCTTTACCAACGCCACGGCGGTCAAGCGTGATATGGCCATTATGCTCCGGGCTGCCTGCCAGCTGAATATTCCGCTGGTCATCGGCTCCGCCGGCGGCTCGGGCGCGGACGTACATCTGGCGCGGGAAGTGGATATCGTGCGCCAGATCGCCCGGGAAGAGGGGCTGAGTTTCAAGCTGGCGGTGATCTCCGCGGAGTTTGACAAGGATGTGCTGGTGGAGCAGCTGAAGGCGGGGAACATTGAAAAGCTGGGGCCCGCACCCGTGGTCACCGAAGAGGACATCCGGGTCAGCACCCATATCGTGGCCCAGATGGGCATTGAGCCGATCATGAAGGCACTGGACGATGGCGCGCAGGTGATTATCTGCGGCCGCTGCTACGATCCTGCGGCCTTTGCGGCCCCGGCCATACGACTGGGCTATGACAAGGCATTGTCCTTGCATATGGGCAAGATACTGGAGTGCGCAGCCATCTGTGCCACCCCCGGCAGCGGCAGCGACTGTATCATGGGCTATTTGAATGAGGACCACTTCTGCGTGGAGCCGCTGGCCCCCGAGCGCAAGTGCACGCCCACCTCGGTGTCCGCCCATACCCTGTATGAAAAGAGCAACCCCTACATCCTGCCCGGACCGGGCGGCCATCTGGACCTGTCCGACTGTGTGTTTACCGCCGAAAGTGACCGGCGGGTGCGGGTGTCCGGCTCGAAATTTGTGCCGGAGGCGGTGCCCTCCGTCAAACTGGAGGGGTGCCGGCAGGCCGGCTGCCGCACCATCTCCATCTGCGGCAACCGGGACCCGATCTTTATTGGGCAGGTGGATAATATTCTGGAAAACCTGAAAAAGCGCACGGCGGAAAATCTGTCCGCGGACTTTGACTATGAACTGGATTTCATCGTCTATGGCAAAAACGGTGTCATGGGAGCGCTGGAGCCCTCCGGGCAGATCACCTCACACGAGATCGGCATCGTCATCGACGCCGTAGCCGATACACAGGAGCACGCAAGTGCCGTGTGCTCCGTGGCGCGATCCACTCTGCTGCACTACGGCTATCCCGGTCGCATTGCCACGGCGGGCAATCTGGCCTTCCCGTTCTCACCCTCGGATATCAAGGTGGGACCGATCTATGTGTTCAGCGTGTATGCACTGCTGCGCAGCCAAGACCCCGCATCTCTGTTTGCACGCACCTATGAACTGGTGGGGAGGGATACACCGTGAAATATGTTCTGAAGGATATCGCCAATGTGATCCGATCCAAGAATGCCGGGCCTTACGAGCTGACGCTGGATGTGCTGCTGCGGGACGATGAGATGTTTACAAAACTGCAGCAGGCGGATATTATAAATAAAAACACCATCGCCCGACTGTACCGGATCCCGGCTGAGGATGTGCTGTCCATTGTTTACTTCCCCAACGCCCGGGCCATCAAGGCCACCATCGTCCGTCCTCTGCCCTCGGGCGCCATGGGGGAGCGGGACGTGTACGGGGCCCAGCAGCACGCGCCGCTGGTGAATTTTGAGTTCGAACTGTAATACAGGAACCTTGGGATCTGACGAAAGCTCAGCCCCCTGCGAAACGAATGTTCCGCAGGGGGCTGAGCGTTTTGCGTTACAGAAGAACCGGCTGCAGCTGACGCCCTTCAAAGGCGGCCTGCATGGTCTGAGGGATCCGGTCGAAGTCGGCCACCAGAGAGGTGGGCTTGTTGATGGCGTCATCCTGCCCGAAGGGGACGAAGAAGACGTTCTTTCGCATGAGCAGCTGCCCGATGGCAGGGGCGGAGCCGGCCAGCCCATCGTTGGAGGCTACGCACACCACTACGGGGCGGCCGTTGCGCTGGTGGGCCTTGGCGGCCATGGTCACACAGGAGTCGGTGATGCCTGCGGCCATTTTGCTCAGGGTGTTCCCTGTGCATGGGGCGATCACCAGCAGGTCCAGCAGCTGCTTTGGGCCGATGGGCTCCGCGTCCCGGATGGAGCGGATGACCCGGTGATCGCAGATGCGCTCCATCTCCCGCATCAGGTCGTGGGCGGTGCCGAAGCGGGTGTCGGTGCCGGCGGAAATCTCTGAGACGATGGGGATGACGTGCTCATATTGTGCGGCCACCTGCTCCAGAGCCGCCAGGGCACGGCTGTGCGTGCAGAAGGAGCCGCAAACGGCAAAGCCGATGGTCTTTGATTCCAAACTGATCTTCCTTTCCGGGGATCATTTCCCTGACTCACGCAGAATGTTGTATACGGTGTCCCGGATATACGATCCGGCGGTGACGGGAGCCACCTTGCCAGGCAGGGACAGCGCCCAGATCACCCGCCGGCCCAGCTGGGCGGCGGCGTCCATATCCACGCCGCCGGGCTTGGAGGCAAGGTCGATGATCAGGCTGTCTTCCCGTATACCGGCCAAAGCATCCCGATCCAGAATGGTGGCGGGAACGGTGTTGACGATCAGACCATAGCGGCCCGAATCGTCCTTGAGCTGCTGCGTGAGCAGGGTAGAGAAACCAAGTGCGGATGCCCAGGCCAGCTGTTCGTATCGCCGGGCCGCAACGCTCACATGCGCGCCCAGGGCGCTGAAACGGTGGGCGGTGAGCTTTCCCACCCGGCCACAGCCGATGACCAGCACCTGCAGACCGTGGATGGTGACCGGCAGCTCCTCCATGGCGATCTGGACCGCGCCCTCGGCCGTGGGAATGGCATTGGCCACCACAAGCTCTTCCCGGGCAAAGTAGTCGTGGACGGTCAGCCTGCGGCGGGCAAACAGGTCTTGCGTCCCGGCGTCCAGCCGTCCGCCGCAGATGACCTGTTCCGGTGAAAGATGGACCAGAATGTCACACAGTGGATGCGCCTCGTCGGACAAGGGAGCGGACAGCGCGCCGCCTTCGCCGCAGACAGGAAGCGGTAGAATGACGCAGCAGGCCTCCGGCAGGGCATGAAGGGATCTGGCAGCCATAGTGTCGGGCGCCGCATGAGCGCCGTGCTCCAGGGCGTAAGTAAACACTCTGTGACCGTCTGCGGCCAGCAGCTGGGCCAGATGCGCCTGGCGCATATCACCGCCCAGCACCCAGAAGGTGCGTTTATACTTCATGGCATGAGCCTCCAATTCGGTTTCTGGCTCATCTTATGCACAGTGGGACACCGGGGTGCGCAGGCAAAAAAATCCCCGCCTCAAATGAGGCGGGGATTTGAGTTTTGCAGATGCCTTACTTGGCAGCCTTGGCGGCCTTAATGGCCTCGATGAGCATGGGCACGACCTTGAACAGGTCGCCCTCGATGCCGTAGTCGGCGGCCTCGAAAATGGGGGCGTTGCCGTTCTTGTTCACGGCGATGATGCACTCGGAGTCCTGCATGCCGGCCTTGTGCTGGATGGCACCGGAGATACCCAGAGCGACATAGATGCGGGGATGGACGGTCTTGCCGGTCTGGCCAACCTGATGGTCAGCGGAGATCCAGCCGGAGTCAACAACGGCACGGGAAGCGCCCACGACGCCGCCCAGAACCTCAGCCAGCTCCTCGGCCAGCTTGATGCCGCCCTCAACGTCCTTGGAGATGCCGCGGCCCACGGACACGACCACGTCGGCGCCGATCAGGTCAACCAGCTTCTTGGCGGCCTTGACCACCTCCACGACCTCGGTCTGCATGTCGGCCTCGGTCAGGGAGAAGTTGGGCTTGATGATCTGGCAGGCGTTGGCCTTGGCCTCGTCATAGGCGTTCTTCTTCATAACGCCGGGACGGACGGTAGCCATGGCGGGACGGAAGCGGGGGCAGATGATGGTGGCCATCAGGTGACCGCCGAAAGCAGGACGGGTCATCTTCAGGTTGCGGTCGTCCTCCTTGATGGAGTCGATCATGTTGGGAGCCAGGGTGGAGGCGGAGCGCAGGAACTCCTTGTACTTGGGCACGTCGATGTCCAGGTGGGTGCAGTCAGCGCACAGACCGGTGTGCAGACGGGCGGCACAGCGGGGGCCCAGATCGCGGCCGATGTTGGTAGCGCCGATGAGCATGACTTCGGGCTTGTACTCCTCGATCACGTCACAGATGACCTTGGTGTAGCCGTCGGTGGTGTAATCCTTCAGCAGGGGGGACTCGCAGACGTAAACGCCGTCAGCGCCGTAGCCGCCCAGCTCCTTGGCGATGCCCTCGACCTTGTCGCCCAACAGGATGCCGTACAGCTTGGAGCCCAGCTCGTCGGCCAGCTTGCGGCCCTCGGAGATCAGCTCGAAAGAGGTGGGCATCATAACGCCCTGACGCTGCTCGCAGAATACCCAAACGCCGCCGTTGAACTCTTCAATAGCAGCACTGTTAAAAGTAGACATATTCTTCTTTCTCCCTTCTATCAGATCAGGTGCTTGGCGGCCAGCAGACCGGCCAGCTGGTCACAGGTAGCCTTGTCGGCGCCCTCCATCATCATGCCGGCGCCCTTCTGGGGAGGAGTAAAGGACTTGAAGATGTTGGTGGGAGAACCCTTCAGACCGATGGTGGTGGGGTCGATCAGGGGATCGTCCTTCAGGGTCTCGTAGTCATAGACCTCGTAGGGCTTGGCGTAGCACTCGAAAATGCCGCCGACGCTCATGTAACGGGGCTCGTTGAGCTCCTTGATGCAGGTGATCAGGCAGGGGGTGTTGACCTTGATGGTCATGTAGCCGTCTTCCAGCATGCGCTTGATGGTCAGGGTCTTGCCGTCCTTCTTGATGTCGGCGGCGTAGGACACCTGGGGCAGGTTCAGCTTCTCGGCGATCTGAGGACCGACCTGAGCGGTGTCGCCATCGATGGCCTGACGGCCGCACATGACGATGTCTTCCTCGCCAACGCCGATCTTGTTGATGGCAGCGGCCAGGATCTGGGAGGTGGCATAAGTATCGGAACCGCCGAACTCGCGGCCGGAGACCAGAACGGCGCGGTCAGCACCGCGGGCCATGACCTCACGCAGCATACCCTCGGCGGGAGGGGGACCCATGGAGACGACCACGACCTCGGCGCCGGTCTGCTCCTTCAGAGCCAGAGCGGCCTCGACGGCGTTCAGGTCGTCGGGGTTGGTGATGGTGGCCATGGAGGCACGGTTCAGGGTACCATCGGGGTTGACGGCCACCTTACCGGAGGTATCGGGGACCTGCTTGACACAAACAATGATTTTCATTTTGAATCTGCCTCCTAACTTAATTCACGCCCAGGTTCTTGGCAATAACCATACGCTGGACCTCGGAAGTACCCTCATAGATCTCGGTGATCTTAGCGTCACGCATCATGCGCTCCACGGGATACTCACGGGTGTAGCC
>JAGAMC010000048.1 GCA_017624915.1 Oscillospiraceae bacterium
GAGGGCGACCCGCTGGAGATCTATACGGATAAAGAGGGCGGTGTCATCTTCAAAAAGTATTCTCTCATGGGCGGCGTGTCCGAGTTTGCCGGTCAGCTGTGCGAGACCCTCTGGCGCACCTCGGGCCGCATTTGTGTCATCACAGACCGGGACAGCTGCATTGCCGTGGCAGGCGCTCCCCGCAGAGATCTGATGGACAAGCAGGTCTCCCGGGAACTGGAAGATCTGATGGAAAGCCGCCAGATCTATCAGCGCAAGGACACCGACAAACAGATCACCCTGTGCACCGGAGATGAGAAGTATCAGGTGTTTACCGCCGCCCCCATTCTGTCCGAGGGCGATGTGCTGGGCAGCGTACTGTTGGCAGGAACGCAAGATGATCCTTCCCCCGGCGAGGTGGAATACAAGCTCGTTCAAACCGTGGCAGGCTTTTTGGGCCGGCACATGGAGAGCTAAGAGTTCAGGCAGCGGAGCAAATTTCCGCTGCCTGTTCTTTTTTTATCGTTAAGCAGTGTAAAAAGTGTCATTTTTCTCCCGCCCACAGCCAAACAATTGTAGCGACCCAAAAGAAAAACATGATTTACATTGTTAGAATATATGTTATGATGTAAAAGAAGACAAGAAGGGCATGGAGTGGTTTGCCTTTTTTGAGCAACGTACATAAACCAAACCCCGACAATATTTTTAAACAGGAGGAAACAAACATGAGCAAGTACATTGATCGCGTCCTGGAAGCTACCAAGGCCAAGAACGCCAACGAGCCCGAGTTCCTGCAGACTGTGGAAGAGGTTCTGACCTCTCTGGCTCCCGTTATCGACGCTCATCCCGAGTATGAGAAGGTCGCTCTGCTGGAGCGCATGGTCGAGCCCGAGCGCGTCATCGAGTTCCGCGTGACCTGGATGGACGACAACGGCCAGTGGCAGGTCAACCGCGGCTACCGCGTGCAGTACAACGGCGCCATCGGCCCCTACAAGGGCGGCCTGCGCTTCCAGTCCAACGTCAACCTGTCCATGATCAAGTTCCTGGGCTTCGAGCAGACCTTCAAGGATTCTCTGACCACCCTGCCCATCGGCGGCGCCAAGGGCGGTTCCGACTTCGATCCCGCCGGCAAGTCCGACGCCGAGGTCATGCGTTTCTGCCAGGCCTTCATGACCGAGCTGTATCGCCACATCGGTCCCGACATCGACGTTCCCGCCGGTGACATGGGCGTTGGTGCCCGCGAGGTCGGCTATCTGTACGGTCAGTACCGCCGCATCGTCGGCGCTTTCCAGAACGGCGTCATCACCGGCAAGGGCCTGCCCTTCGGCGGCTCCCTGATCCGTCCCGAGGCTACCGGTTTCGGTGCTGTTTACTATCTGAACGAGGTCCTGAAGCACGAAAACGACACCATCGAGGGCAAGCGCATTGCCATCTCCGGTTTCGGCAACGTGGCTTGGGGTATCGTCAAGAAGGTCGCCGAGCTGGGCGGCAAGGTCGTTGCCATGTCCGGCCCCGACGGCTACATCTATGATGAAGCCGGCATGATCACCGATGAGAAGATCGACTACATGCTGGAGATGCGTGCTTCCGGCCGCAACCGCGTGCAGGACTACGCCGACAAGTTCGGTGTTCCCTTCTTCGCCGGCGAGAAGCCCTGGGGTCTGGGCGCTGACAAGGTGGACATCATCATGCCCGCCGCTATGCAGAACGACGTCAAGATGGACTCCGCCAAGAAGATCGCCGCTTCCGGCATCAAGTACTACATCGAAGTGGCCAACATGCCCACCACCAACGACGCTCTGGAGTACCTGAAGGAGCAGAAGCACATGATCGTTGCTCCCTCCAAGGCCGTCAACGCCGGCGGCGTGGCCGTCTCCGCTCTGGAGATGAGCCAGAACTCCGAGCGTCTGGTCTGGGACGCCGAGGAAGTCGATGCCAAGCTCAAGAGCATCATGAAGAACATCCACGATTCTTCCGCCGCTGCTGCTGAGCGCTACGGCCTGGGCTATGACCTGGTGGCCGGCGCCAACATCGCCGGTTTCCAGAAGGTCGCCGACGCCATGATGGCTCAGGGTGTGTTCTAATTCACAAAACCTGTCAAAAGTGCCGTTCCCATTTGGGAACGGCACTTTTTTATTTGATCAGCTGGTCAATGATCCGGTCTGCCGTATCATTGACCCTGCCAAAATCCACATGCGGATTGTAAATGGCCTCCAGTTCATCGTGCATCCTCTTGGCCTGCGCCAGGGAGGCCACCGCCTCATCGGTCAGTGCATCCGCAATTCTCGCGGAAAAACGAAGCCGCGGACGACTGGTGCGCATCAGCTCGCCGTCTATCATGGCATCCAGCCGGATACGGCGGTAGGGATGCCCGGTCAGTTCCCGTGACCGGCTGCAGGACACAAAACCGAGGCCCAGTTCCGGCACGATCAGGTGCTCCAGTCGCTCGGGGAACACGGGCGACGGACAGGCCACCACATCATAGCCGCCGGCGGTGATTCCGGTCAGAAGATAGGTCAGCATAGTGTGGGCCAGACCATAACTGTCCACAAGCTCATAGACCCTCCCGCACTGTTCCTCTGCCGTCCCATACAGGGTCACGACCCCCTTGTGCGTGATTCCGCTGAGAAACCGCTGGACCACTCTGCCCTGCCCCCGGTCCTTCCTGCGGCGCACCTCGCGCCCAAGAATGCCGGCTGCCCGTTTTTCCATTTTTGCTTCCAGCTGAGTTGTAAGCAGCGTGGCCCGCATGTCCTCCCTGATCCGGGCCGCAGCAGCAAGGCAGCGGTACGCCCGCTGATAGCAGCCCTTGTACCCCGTCATACATTCCCTTATCTGCGGGCGAAGCGGAACAAGTGCCTGCGTATCATAGCAGGCACCCAGATCCACATACCGCTCTACTACGCCGGGATATCTGGGTTCTACCACATGGGGCGCTGTTCCATCCACCAGCGCCGCTCCAAGGGTTGGCAGTACCACCCCGTCCAGCGATTGCGGATCCCCGGAGCAGATGATGTACTCTACCAAAAGTCCGGCCTCCTCCGCCGCCTTTGCCACGCGGCGCATCAGCGTGGATTTCCCGCAGCCCGGCCCACCCTTGAGAACGTAGACCGCACTTGCCCGTTCCAGATCGATCAGCTGATCGTAAAGGGAGTAAAAGCCCTGCGGTGAATTTGCCCCAAGAAAATATTGAATGTTCGGCATAACCGACCCCCCGTTATTTACAGTGTCTGCAACAGCCTATGCGGTGTACAGGCGTTGGGTGCGAGCGTTTAATTGTAAATAACCCCATACAGCGTCAGAGCCGCCCGAATCCCGGGCGGCCCTGCACATTCAAGGTTCAATAATTAGTTCTGCCTTCTGCTTGGTCCGTTTCGCGGCCCCCTGCAGTTCCGGCACAGGAGGAACATCATTCTTCGGCTTGACGTGGGTACGGGAGATCCGCTTCATGCCCTTTTTCGCCACTTCAGCCGTCCCCCCGGGTAAGGTTTTCCGCGTAGTCTTTCAGGCTTTCAAAGGAATTGATGCCGCCGGAGCGGCTCTCCATGTGTTCGCGCACATAGTCGGGCAGAGAGCGGAAGTAGGCCGCCGCCTCAGGCTGCCCCTCCAGCAGTGCGTTCAGATCAGGATACTTCATAACATCGTTCTCCTTTATCGTTTCGGTTTGGATTTAAAGAGCAGTGCCACCAAAAAGCCAAAGAAAACCGCCGCGGTGATTCCCCCCGCCGCCGCGGTTACGCCGCCGGTAAAAGCACCGATCAGCCCCTTTTGGTTCACCGCCTTCTTCACGCCCTTGGCAAGCAGACTGCCAAAACCGGTCAGGGGCACCGTTGCCCCCGCTCCGGCCCAGTCAATGAGCTGCTGGTAAATACCCAGACCGCCCAGAACCACCCCGGCCACCACATAGCACACAAGGATCCGCGCCGGGGTCAGCTTGGTTCGGTCAATAAGCAGCTGGCCGATCACACACAGAACGCCGCCGCACAAAAACGCCTTTAAATATTCCATCCCGTTTCCTTACCTTTCCCTGGAGATGGCCACAGCGTGGCAGATGCCGGGAATGGACTCCCCCTGCATGGTGGCGGTAGGCGAATGGAGGGCTCCGGTGGGGCAAAACAGGATATTGTTCCACCGCCCCTGCTTCATGCCGTCCAGCAAATACCCCGTGAGCACCGACGCCGAACAGCCGCAGCCTGAGCCGCCGCAGTGAACATCCTGCCCCTCAAGGTCAAAAATCAGCTTTCCGCAGTCCGTGTGATTGCCGCCGATATCATAGCCCTCCTGCCCCAGCAGCTCCACCAGCAGCTCACTGCCCAGCACCCCCAGATCCCCTGTGACGATCAGGTCGTAATAACCCGGGCTGCGCCCGGTGTCCTGAAAGTGTGTCTTCAGGGTCTCCACGGCGGCAGGAGTCATGGCCGCCCCCATATTATTGGCGTCTGTGATCCCCTTGTCCACGATCCTTCCAATGGTGCAGTGGGTAATATAAGGCCCGGGGCCGTCCTTTCCCAGCACCACCGCACCTGACCCCGTCACCGTCCACTGAGCGGTGGGGGTGCGCTGGCTGCCGTACTCCAGCGGATTGCGGTACTGACGCTCTGCCGAGCAGAAATGGGATGAGGCCACCGCCGCTGTCCACCGTCCGAACCCGCCGTCCAGCGTCATGGCTGCCAGAGCCAGCCCCTCACCCATGGTGGAGCATGCGCCGTACAGACCGAAAAAGGACACCTCCTGCCCCCGGGCGGCGTAGGAGGAGCTGATGCACTGGTTGAGCAGGTCGCCGGCAAAGAGGAAATCCAGCCCCGACACCGTCTGCCCCGCCTTGTCCAGCGCGCAGGTCAGCGCCTGCTTCTGCATCTGTGCCTCCGCTTTCTCCCAACTGGATTGACCGAAGGTGTCGTCCTTGTCAATATAGTCAAAGGTCTCCTTCAGCGGCCCCTCTCCTTCTTTTTTCCCCACCACGTTGCCGTGGCCCATGATGGAGGGCGGGTGGGCCAGTGCCACGGTCTGTGTCCCCAGTTTCTTCGTGCCCATGACAGCACACCTCTTTCAAAATGTTCTCGGTGTTACTGTTTCCCACTCCGGCTGCAAATATGCAAAAACGGCGCAGACGAATTCGTCTGCGCCGTTTCTTGAAAGCCGCGTGCAATTCGCGTCCGCAGACGCGAATCTATTTTAATCGTTTTCTCCGGGGACATGTGCCTCGGAGAAAACACCTCTCGGCCCACAAACGTGCGCCGAAGGCGTGCGCTGCAGTGGGCCGCAGCTCACTCAAACGAAAGCCCAGCGTAGCGGGTTTCGTTTGAAGCAAGTTTACTTGCTCTTGATGTACTCGTCAATGGACTTGGCCGCGCTCTTGCCGGCGCCCATGGCCAGAATGACGGTGGCAGCGCCGGTAGCGGCGTCGCCGCCGGCAAAGATGCCGGGAACGGAAGTAATACCCTTCTCGTCGGCAGCCACGCAGCCCTTGCGGGTCTTCTCCAGACCGGGAGTGCCGTTGTAGCTCATCTGGTTGGCCTGAGTGCCCAGAGCCATGATGACTGCGTCCACCTCGATGTCGAAGTCGCTGCCCTCCACCACAACGGGGCTGCGGCGGCCGGAAGCGTCGGGCTCGCCCAGCTCCATCTTCACGCAGGTGATGGCGCTGACGTGGTTGGTCTCATCGCCCTTGATGCACACGGGGTTGGTCAGCAGGTCGAAGATGATGCCCTCCTCCTTGGCGTGATGCACCTCTTCCTTACGGGCGGGCAGCTCAGCCTCGGAACGGCGGTAAATGATGTGGACCTCGGCGCCCAGACGCTTGGCGCAGCGCGCGGCGTCCATGGCAACATTGCCGCCGCCCACCACGGCCACCTTCTTGTTGCGCAGGATGGGGGTGGCCGCATCCTCGCGGTAGGCCTTCATCAGGTTGATGCGGGTCAGATACTCGTTGGCGGAGTAAACGCCGATCAGGGCCTCGCCGGGGATCTTCATGAACATGGGCAGGCCGGCGCCGGAGCCGATGAACACGGACTCGTAGCCCATATCGAACAGGTCGGTGATGGTCAGGATCTTGCCGATGACCATATTCAGCTGGATGTCAACCCCCATCTTCTCCAGATTGGCGACCTCACGAGCCACAATGGCCTTGGGCAGACGGAACTCGGGGATACCGTAGCTGAGCACGCCGCCGGCAGTGTGGAAAGCCTCGAAGACGGTGACGTCGTAACCCATGCGGGCCAGCTCACCGGCGCAGGTCAGTCCGGCAGGGCCGGAACCCACCACGGCCACCTTGTGACCGTTCTTGGGAGCGGTAGCCACGTTGGCAATGCCGTGCTCGGCAGCCCAGTCGGCCACAAAGCGCTCCACGCGGCCGATGGACACGGGCTCACCCTTGATGCCGCGGATACACTTGCCCTCGCACTGGTTCTCCTGGGGACAGACACGGCCGGAGATGGCGGGCAGGGCGTTGGCGTTGGACAGGATCTCATAAGCGCCGGCGATATCCTCCTCAGCCACCTTGGCCAGGAACTGGGGAATGGGAATACCCACGGGACACCCGCCCACGCAGGCGGGGTTCTTGCACTGCAGGCAGCGCTTGGCCTCGTTCACGGCCTGCTCCAGGGTGTAACCCAGGGCGACCTCCTTAAAGTTGGCATTGCGTACGTTAGGCTCCTGCTCAGGCATGGGAGTCTTGTTCATCTGCATATTAGCCATTCATGGCACCTCCTCCCAGGCGGCAGGCATGCTTTTCCTTCGCCCTGGTTTCAAAATCACGGTAAGTAGCGTTGCGGGCAATGACCTCGTCAAAGTCCACCTTGTGGCCGTCAAAGTCGGGGCCGTCCACGCAGGCAAACTTCACCTCACCGTCCACGGTCAGGCGGCAGCCGCCGCACATGCCGGTACCGTCGATCATGACGGGATTCATGGAGACCGTGGTGGGGATGCCGTACTTTTCAGTCAGCTTGCAGGCAAACTTCATCATCATCAGGGGGCCGATGGCAAACACGTGGTCAAACTTCACGCCGGAGGCGATCAGCTCCTCCAGCTTGCCGGTGACAAAGCCGTTAAAGCCGTAGCTGCCGTCGTCGGTGCAGATGTGCAGGTCGGTGCAGGCGTTCTTCATCTCGTCCTCAAGGATCACGATGTCCTTGGTCTTAAAGCCGCCGATCAGGTCCACGGTGTTGCCCGCTTCGGTCAGAGCCTTGGCAACAGGCAGCGCGATGGCGCAGCCCAGACCGCCGCCCAGAACGGCCACGCGGCCCAGATTCTCCACCTCGGTGGCCTGGCCCAGGGGGCCGACAAAGTCGTGCAGGCGCTCGCCCTGCTGCAGCTGATCCAGCGCCATGGTGGTAGCACCGATCTTCTGGAAGACCACGGTGACCAGCCCCTTCTCAGGGTCGGCATTGGAGATGGTCAGGGGGATGCGCTCGCCGTCCTCATCCACACGCAGGATGATGAACTGACCCGCCTTGGCCTTGGCCGCCACCAGAGGGGCGGACACTGAGATCAGGCTGATCTCAGGCGTCAGGGTCTTTTTTACAACGATTTCATAAGTCTGATGCATTTTGATCTGATTCCTCCTAATTCCACGCGCCATCGGCGCAAAATTTCTGTATTTGTTACCCGCGGCTGTTTCGCTTTCTGCGCCGGCGCAGCATAACGATCCGGACCACGTTCACAACAAGGATGATGACTGCCAGCAGGATGCCCAGAACGGTCAGGGTGATCCAGTTGGGGTTTTTGAGCAGCTCTGCGGGGTTCAGGCTGCTGCTGACGGACTTTCTGCCGTCAGGGTAACAGTAGTAGGGCGGCACACCGTTCTCTCCAAAGGACTGCAGATAGGCGGCCAGAGCGTACCACTCTTTTATTTCATTGCCATTCTCATCCCGCAGGATGCAGGCGTTGAAATCGGTAACGGGGCTGCCGTCGGCCACCTTGGGTTCCAGCGACAGCAGGCCCATGGATTTGCTTTTCACCGTGCCCAGCATCTGGGCGGAGTACATACCGGTGACCACGCGGTAAAGCTGATCGTCCTCTATTTCGGTCAGGCCCCGCCGGGTCAGGCCGGTATCAAACACGGGTTCCTCCAGCCATGCGCTGGTCACCCGGTTGAAGAACATGCGGTTGGTATTGAAGCAATAGGCCATGCCTGACATATACAGCTGAGCCGCGGGCATGATAGGGGTAACGGAAGCGTCCACCTCGGCGGCGGCTTTCAGTTCCCTGCCCGTCAGATAGACCGCCACCAGCGGGAATCCGGAAGTTCCGTCGCTGCCCACGCCCATGGACAGCACGTCAAAGGCCATGGAGGTGGTGATATCTCCCTTAGGCAGACTGGCACGGAGCACACCGTCGGCAGTGACCGTCACGGTCTTCACATCCGGGGCGTCCGCCTCCAGATGTCCCACCGCCCACAGGAAGGCGTCGGACACCAGTTCGCCCAGATTGCTGCCCTTCTGCACCCCCGATTCCGGGGTGTTCAGGTTGAAATCGCTGCGGGTGAGCACCTGATCATAGGTCAGACCGTAACCCGCCAGATAGCCCTCGCTGACCCGGCCTTTCCATTCCTCCACAAGCGCGGCGATGTCGGGGTCTTCCTCCACCGTCTGGTCAATGGGGATCAGGTCATACTCCACCAGCGTCTTGCCGCCATACTCATTCCAGTTCAGGGTGATGGAACCCAGATTTTCCCCGTACTGGCCGCAGGATACGATGTAGGTATCGCCCACCACAACAGGCTGTTCCAGCGTGGTATGGGTGTGACCGGAGACGATCAGGTCGATGCCGTCCACTGCTTTGGCAAGCTGCCCGTCTTCGGACTTATCAGGGTCGGAATCCGTTCCGCCGTGGGACAGGCAGATGATGAACTGCGCGCCCTGTTCCTTCAGTGCGTCCACACACGCCTGTGCGGCCAGCGTTTTGTCGCGCAGCGCAAAGCCGGACGTGGGGGCACAGTCGTGAGCGTCCTGACCCGTGAGTCCGAATATGCCGTAGGTCACGCCGCCCCGCTCCAGCAGGAGGGTGTCGTTCACGCCGTAGCTCTCCATAGCCTCTCGGATAAAGCTCTCATCCGGGTTGGATTCGGCGGGCCAATAGTTGGCATCCACGATGGCGGGCAGCCGCATGGTCAGCGGCCCGTACTGCTGCTCATATTCACCGATAGCACTGTGCTGGGAGCTGAACAGCGCACCCCACGTGGCTTTGTAGGCCTCGGACGCTGCATTGAGCATCTCTCCAAAGCCGCGGCCGGCATGGTCAAACTCGTGGTTGCCCGGTGTGGTGGCATCATAGCCCAGCATCCCCATGGTGCGCAGCTCTGCCCCCTGGGTGGTATACAGGGACTGGAACAGCGAGCCCACGGAAAAGTCGCCTGCGTCCAGAGTAAGCGCGTTGGGGTATTTCTCCCGCTGCTGCTTTAAAACAGTGGCCAGCCGGGCATATCCCCCGGTCTGTCCGCCGTCGGCTGTGGGAGTGGGCAGGAAATGGGAGTGCAGGTCGTGGGTAAAGAGCACCGTAGTCGTGCGCTGCTCTGGCGACTGCAGCGCCGCCGCAGGCAACAGCATCCCAAGGATCAGCAGCAGGGCAGCAAGTCCTGCTGCCACATGTCGACTCCGTCTCATACCTTCCCTTCCCCTCATACACAAACTATATTAAGATGCATCTTTTATTGTGCCACAAACATACAGGAAAATCAAACACATTTTTCGAAATCACCTACGAAAAACGACTGTTTTCCGCCTTAAATTTCAGTCACTTTTTCGCCTGCTCCATCTGCTTTACACCGGTCTGAAATTCTGATAGGATATTTTTAATGAAAAGAGGTGCTAAAATGACTGTACCTGAACTTCAGCTGCTGCTGAACAGCCGCACACCCGGACCGATGGACACCGCGGCTTCCTATGCCGTTCTGGTCCCGATGGTGGAACGAAATGGCGAACTTCATCTACTCTACGAGGTGCGTGCCGCCGCCCTGCGCCGCCAGCCCCGGGAGGTGTGTTTCCCTGGCGGGCGGATGGAACCGGGTGAATCCGCCGTGGACTGTGCCCTGCGCGAGACCCGGGAGGAGCTTTCCATCCCCGCCGATGCCATCCGCATTCTGGGTCCGCTGGACTTTATCTGTCACCGGGGCGGCTTTGTCATATACCCCATTCTGGCGCTGATTGACCCGGCCGCCGTTGACGCTCTTTGCCCAAATCCCGCCGAAGTGGATGAAATCTTTCTTGTCCCCCTGTCCGCTCTGCACTCCATGATCCCCGTACAGTACCGGTACGAGCTGGTCCCCCGCGTCTCCGAGGACTTCCCCTACGAACTGATCGGCATCGGAAAGGACTACCGCTGGCAGCACGGTACCGAGACCGGCCCCGTGTATCCGTGGGATGGCAAGGCCATCTGGGGCTTGACCGGACGGATCACCCGGCACGTTCTGGGATTTTTTTGCAGGGAGGTGGACTGACCCATGCCCAAACCGGAACAGCTGGGCCCCTATCTTCTGGAACAGCCTGACGGCGTATTCCCTCTGTGCGGTGACACGGTTGCTCTGTCCGCCTTCGCCACCGTCCGCCCCCGATGGCGGGTGTGCGATCTGGGCTGCGGGTCGGGCGCACTGCTCCTGCTGCTGGCAGGGCGGGAACCCACCCTGCAGCTGACCGGCGTGGAGCTGGATGAAACAGCCGCCAGAGCCGCACAGCACAATCTGGCCGCCAACCGCCTTGACGGTCAGGCACTCTGCTGCGACCTGCGCTGCGCCCCCCTGCCCGCAGGTCATTTTGACCTTGTGATCTCCAATCCCCCCTACTTCTCTGTGGGCAGCGGCACCTCCGGGGGCAGCGCCCGCTGTGAGGAAACCTGTTCCTTGGAAGAATTGTGCGCCGCCGCAGCCCGTTTGGTACACAACGGCGGCCGCTTTGCCCTGTGCCACCGCCCCGAGCGGCTGTGCGATTTGATGTGCTGTCTGCGCGCCCACGGCCTGGAGCCCAAGCGGCTCAAGCTGCTGTCCCACTCCCCCGCCGCGCCTGCTTCTGTGGTTTTGGTAGAGGCTGTGCGTCAGGGCAAACCGGGTCTGGACATCATCCCTTGACTTCCGGGTGGAAATTTTTTCACTTTTCTCTTTACATGTCCGGCTTTTCAGAGTAAACTATACGTATATGGGAGGTGTCTGTATGGAAATGGATTTTACAAGAAAATTCCGCCTGTCTGATGAGCGTGATCTGGAGATCAAGGCCATCCTCACAACGGTGTATCAGGCACTTCAGGAAAAGGGGTATAACCCCATCAACCAGATCGTGGGCTACATCCTGTCCGAGGATCCCACCTATATCACCAACCACAACAACGCCCGCGCCCTGATCCGCAAGGTGGACCGGGACGAGCTGCTGCAAACGCTGGTAAAGTTCTATCTGCTGCACTGAGTTTCAATTCAAACAGATCACCGCACGCTTTTTGAAAAAGCGTGCGGTTTTTGTATACGGAAAAGGAGCGGAGAACTCTCTCCGCTCCTTTTGCTTATTTCTGATACTGTCTGAGTGCTTTTGACAGCTGATCGGGACAGGACGTATCCTTCCAGCCGCAACGGATCCCCTCCGTACGGCGGATGGCCTCGTCCACGCTCATCCCCTCAACAAGGCGGGCAATGCCCTGCAGATTGCCGCTGCAGCCGCCGTCCACCCGGAGGGACAGAATGATACCGTCCTCGATCTCCACGGTCATCTTGCGGGAACAAACTCCCTTTGGCGTGTATTCAATGGTCATGGTCTCCTCCTCCCGTCCGGCCGGAGCCGAACTTCGAACCTGTTCCATATCATACCCGTTTTCGACCGTTTTTGCAAGCACTATCGCGTATAATGTCGCTTACTGCTCCTTCTGCTGCAGACGCAGGCGGTCAGCGATCATCGCAATGAACTCCGAATTGGTGGGTTTGCCCTTGATGTTGCTGACAGTATAGCCAAAATACTTCTGCAAAGTCTCCAGATCGCCCCGATCCCAAGCAACCTCAATGGCGTGGCGCACGGCGCGCTCCACGCGGCTGGGCGTGGTGTTATACCGCTTGGCCACTTCGGGATAAAGGATCTTGGTCACCGCGTTGATGGCCTCCATATTGTCAATGGAGTACAAAATCGCCTCACGCAGATAGTGGTAGCCCTTGATATGGGCGGGGACACCGATCTCGTGGATGATGGCAGTGACTCTGCTTTCCATGCTGTACTGATAGCTCTGGGCATTGTCCTGATCCATGCCGGTGAGCTGACGGATGCGCTCGCAGATCACTTCGCTCCGGCAGGGCTTGGTCATATAATGATCTGCTCCGTGCCGCACGGCCAAATCTGCCATAGTGCCCCTTGCCAAACCGGACACCACCAGAACCTTGGGCCGCTCTGCCTGAGGCAATCCCTCCAGACTCTGGAGTACCTCCACTCCATCCATCTGCGCAAGGATAACATCCATTACGACCAGATCCGGCCTGCGCTCCCGAATCAGATGCAGCAGTTCCTGACCGTCACCGGTCTGACCAACCACCTGAATATCAGTCTCTGCTGAAATAGCTTCGATCAGGGCGCTGCGATAGTCCTCCCCTGCATCGGCTACCAAAATTTTCTTTTTGGCTTCCATATAACCTACCCTTTCTGGTACTTTCGTTGCTCCTGTACTGTTCCCCAACCCGGGGTTCGACCGGTCAAATATAATGTAACATATTGAGACAGCGAACGCAATACCAAAATTGCCATTTTTTGGTATTTTCTTTCGGATTCGTTCGACACAATTCGACATTTGAACGAATACCGCCCCGTACTCGTCGTCTATGTGTCTGTCAAAGCGAGCATTAGTATGACGAAAGGAGCAAGGCACACGCCTTGCTCCTTTCGTCAGTTGGCCGCTTCCAACATGTTCTCTATAAAAATCCCATACCCTCTTGTCGGGTCATTGACTAAAACATGGGTCACAGCGCCAACCAATTTCCCTTCCTGAATGATTGGTGAGCCGCTCATTCCCTGAACAATGCCGCCTGTCTGTTCCAGCAGTTCCGGGTCTGTCACCTTTATCATCAGGTTGCGCAGCTCGCCTTCCACATTGGGGTAGACGTAGATGATCTCCACCTCATATTCCTCCACCCGGTCACCCGCGATGTTGGACAGAATCGTGGCTTTGCCCGTTTTCACCTGACTGCGGTGGGCTATTTCTATGGGCTGAGCAGCTCCCAATATGCTCTCATCCCCCAGAGTGCCGAAAATCCCCGCCCGGGTATTGGCATACAGCTGCCCCATGTCCTTCTCCAGATCAAAGCTGCCGTGGAGCTCTCCGGGCGCTCCGCTCAGGCCTTTTTTCACATCCGTCACCGTGGAGTGCATGATACTGCCCGACTCCATGGTCATCAACTGAGCCGTGTCCACGTCATTGATCCCGTGTCCCAGTGCGGCAAAGGTATCTGATCTCGGGTCATAAAAGGTCATGGTCCCAATGCCTGCCATGGAGTCCCGGATCCACGCGCCAAGCTGATAGCGGCCCTGTCGGGAACAGGCTGCGGCTCCGCTCAGCTGCAGCTGTTTATCTCCCCGGGTCACTCTCAGCGACATGGTATGCCCCGCCAGAGACTGGATGACCGACTGGACCTGCTCAATGGTGTCCACGTCCCGGTCGTTGATATGGGTGATCACGTCACCGGCCTTGAGACCCATATCTCTGGCCGGAGAGATGACCCCCGCCTCTGCCTGAATGTCAGTCAGCCCTACCACAAGAACGCCGTCAGAAAAAAGTTTGATGCCCACCGTTCTGCCCAGCGGAATGACGCAGTCTCCCACCGCATCCGCAGCTTCTGTGAGCCTGCCCGGTCGGGGCACTTCCAGCACCGCTGCCGCCGATACCGCTGTATGACTGCCCGGCCGTTCCTCCTGCGCCGGAACGGTGAGTACCACGCCCACAGCCAGCAGGATCAGCGTCACTGCCAAAGTGCCCCAACGCCGCTTTGGTTTGTCCATCGTTCCACCTCCCCTTTTAATTTTTTTATGAGCATGTGCCCACAATACTCATTATGGCTCGGTCGGCGGGAAAAACGCGCGGACTGTCTTTCCACCTTTGCCAGCAAAACCGTTCCGGACTATTTCGGCTTCATTTCGCACTTTCTCGCACGTTTTAACGCAGAAAACACCCTGTTTTGCAAAACAGGGTGTTTTTTCAACCTCGGCTCAGCCCTTCACCGCACCGGCCGCCACGCCCTTGATGATGTGCTTTTGACACAGCAGGTAGAATACCACCACCGGGATGATGGACAGCAGGATCAGCGCCATAGTGGCGCCCAGATCCACCGATCCGTAGCTGCCCTGCAGGTACTGGATGTGGATGGGGATTGTCATATAGCTGTTGCGGTCCAGCACCAGATAGGGCAGCAGGAAATCATTCCATATCCACATGATCTCAAGGATACCCACCGAGATCATGGTGGGCCGCAGCATAGGCATCACCACATGAAAATAGGTCCTCACAGGGCCGCAGCCATCGATAGCCGCCGCCTGTTCGATCTCCAGCGGGATGCTTTTGACAAACCCGGTGAACATGAACACCGCAAGTCCCGCCCCAAAGCCCAGATAGATCACAGGGATGGTCCATGGCGTATTCAACTGCAGCCTGTCAGCGGTCTTGGACAGGGTGAACATGACCATCTGAAAGGGCACTACCATGGAAAACACGCACAGATAATAGATCCCTCTGCACACCCTGCTGTTCACACGCTCCATATACCATGCAGCCATGGAGGTGCAAAGCAGGATCAGCCCCGTGGACAGCACGGTGATCACCACACTGAACAGCATGGATTTGATGAAAGGATAGTTGCCGAAAGTCATGCCCTTGATAAAATTATCAAAACCAACAAAGCTTTGCTGCGTGGGAAGTGAAAAGGTTTGTGTCTTTACATAGGTGTTTTGTTTGAACGCGTTGATGACCACCACAAAAACAGGGAAAACATAAACCAGCGCTATGACAGAAAAGACTGCGGTCAGTGCCAGCCTGCTGCGGTGCTGCCGCTTGAGTGATCCCGGTCGCTTTTTCACCGCTGCACCTCCCTGCTTCTTGTGGTACGCAGCTGCAGGACGGATATGACCGCCACCAGCACAAAGAACAGCACCGCTTTGGCCTGTGCCGCCCCTCTTGAAATGCTGCCCTGTCCGTAAAAGGTGTTATAAATATTCAGCGCCAGCATCTCTGTGGTGCGTATGGTATTCAGCGTTCCGTCCGCTCCCTTTTCAAACACAAAGGGAGCGCCCCCGGTGAGGGCCAGATTCTGGTCAAACAGTTTAAAGCTGTTGGTCAGGGTCAGGAAGGTACAGATGGTAATGGCAGGCATCAAATTGGGGATGGTCACCCGGATCAGCGTGCTCCAACGGCCTGCGCCGTCCATACGGGCTGCCTCCAGCATGTCCTCCGGCACCGCCTGAAGCCCGGCGATATAGATGATCATCATATACCCCACCTGCTGCCAGCACTGCAGAATGATAAGCCCCCAAAATCCATACTTTGTCTCCATCAGAATGGAGGTGTTGTACATCCTGAGTACACCGTCAAAGAGGATGGACCAGATATAGCCCAGCACAATGCCGCCGATCAGGTTGGGCATGAAGAACACCGTGCGGAACAGGTTCGCTCCACGGATGCCCTGAGTCAGCACATAGGCCACCGCAAAGGCCAGCAGATTGATCAGCACCAGTGCCACCGCGGCAAACAGGGCCGTAAACCAAAAAGAGTAGATAAACCCTTTATCTCCAATGGCTGTAAAGTAATTCTCAATGCCAACAAACCGCGCGTTTGAAGTGGTCGTGAAGCTGCAGAAAGACAGGTAAATCCCCTGTAAAAACGGCCACACAAAGCCCACTGCAAAGGCCGCTGTCATAGGCAGCAGGAACACAAACCAGTACCTGCGCATGGCATGGCGCAGCAGAACGCCATTGCCCCCTGTGCGCAGCCCGCTTCTTTTTCGTCTCATTGGTCAGTCCCTCCATGTGTGGTATCAAAAACCGGGGACGGGCGTCTCCGCCCGCCCCGGTGAAGTCAGATACCCTGTTATACATTCCAGCCGTCCACAAAGGCGCGTTTCACGTCCTCCCACGGACCGCCGCTGCAGTACTGGGTCAGGGCAGAAGCCAGCGCCGCCCGCCACTGGTTGACATTGGGCGTATAGCTGAACACCCAGTCCACCGTCTCGTTCCCGTTCTGCATATAGGTGTCCGCATCCCGGAAGAACACGTTGTTGTTGGGCGCAGCATTTTTGTAGGGGATCTGTCCGAACTGTTCGGCCATGACCTCGGTCCCTTCCTCACTTGTGACCATCCAGTTCATAAAATCGAGGGTAGCCTGAATATCCTCCTGAGATGCCATGGCATTGACCGCCCAGCAGTTTTCCGTACCGCAGCACAGACCGATCTTCTCCTCGCCCGGTGCCCCGCAATAGATGGGGATCATGGCCAGGTCGTCCGGGTCCATATCATAGTTCTCCACCAGATTGCTGTACTCCCAGGAGCCGTTCTGGTAGAATACCGCCTCCTCCCTGCCAAACTCTGCCTGAGCGTCATAGCCCGGGGTGGCAAGGGTGCGGGGATCGGCCGTGCTGTTGCTGATATACAGGTCCCAGATATTTTTGAACTGGTCCAGATACGTGCCCTCAATGCGGGCAGGGGCCTGTGTCCAGCCGCCGTTGTCTCTGGACTCGTAAAACAGGGGCATGTTGGCCAGATGCCCGGTAAACCGCCAGCTGGAGCTGTCGTCCAGGCCGGAGGATGTGAAAGCATCAAAGCCCAGTTCTTCCGCCCGGGCGTGGATATCCTCTGCAATGGTCTTGAGGGAGGCAAAATCCTTGATGTCCACCACCTGATACCCTGCCTGTTCCAGCAATTCCTTGTTGACAATGATCCCGAAACATTCGTAGCAGTAGCCGATGGAACAGGCTCTGCCCTGTTCGTCGTAGAGGGTAAAATCATCGGTGGTCAGCTGGTTGTACACAGGGGTATTGCGCAGGTCATAGCAGTATTCGCCCCAACGGTCCAGCGCGGCGGAATTGCCCACCACAAACAGAGTGGGAGGCTCGCTCTTATCCATCTCGGCCGTAAGGGTCGCCTCGTACTGACCGGCGGCGGCAGTGACCACCTTGACCTCTACACCGGTCTGCTGCTGATAGGTCCGGGCGATCTGCTGCAGCGCCGCGTCCGCCTCCGGCTTGAAGTTCATCCAGTAGACCGACGGTGTATCCGCTCCGCCGCAGCCGGACAGAAGTCCGGTCAAAACCACCAGTGCCGCCGTCAGGGAAAGTAAACATTTTTTCATTGCTGTTCCTCCTGTCAATGTACTTGCTGTTATTCAGTTTGCACCGCAGCAAAAAAAATAAACATGATATTAAAAAAACGGGAGAGCGATGCTCTCCCGTTTTTCACAAACGCAGGAACTCTTTTCATGCCGTGGATATAGACCACTGCAATTTTATATGCAATAAGCTACCGCAGCCAGATGCTTTGCACAGGCTGCCAGCGAATCAAGATATGCATACTCTTCCACGGAGTGGATCCTGCCGCCTTTCACGCCCACGCTGTCCACACAGGGGATCTCTGCCTGCGTAATATACGCCGCATCCGAACCGCCCGAACCACTGTCCTCGACCAGCTGCGGCAAGCCGCTTTGCCTATAGATCTCATTCATTTTTCCAAGCAGCTCCCGATTGCGCTCACACAGCGGCATGGCAGGGCGGAAACTGACCTGTTCCAGCTCACAGCTGCAGCCTTCAATGGCGGACTGCTCGCAGACCTCCTGTGCAATTGCCCGCGCTTTCGCGCACTCCTCCTCAGAAGAAAACCTGAAATCCGCAGTAAAGCTGCATTTCTCCGCCACTGTGTTTGCAACCGTTCCTCCCGTTATGATACCGCAGTTGCAGGTAAGCGCATTTACGTCTTTGAGGGCTTCCAATTTCAAAATTTTATGGGCGGCCTCTGCGATGGCATTCGCTCCGAGGTGACAGGTAGAGGAATGGGCCGCCTTTCCGGAAACGGTAAACTGATAGCGCAGAATACCCTTACGGCGTAAAACGGCAGAATGCCCCGACCAGGGCTCTGCATTTAAAAATGCAACAGCACCCTTTGCTTTCCGGCACATAAACTCCACCGTTTTCAGACCGCTTGTTTTACTCCCTGTCTCCTCATCGGACTGAATGATAATCTTGACAGGCCGTGCGGTAAATCCGCATTTTTCAAGAGCATCCATCGCCATAAAGGACGCAACTACGCCGCCCTTGCAATCCGTAACACCGGGACCGTATATCTTTTCCCCGTCTGTATGAACAGCAGGCGTGCCAAACAGCCCCACGGGGTGTACGGTATCAATATGCCCCGAAAATACAACCGGCTCGGCTTCGGATTCATGGTTCATGGTAATGCAAATGGCATTGCCCGCCTGCTCGTGTTCCAAAACCTCGATCAACCAGCCTCGCCGGCTTGCCAGTTTGATAAAATAGGTTCCAACCTCGTCCACGCCCTTTTTATAGTTGGTCGGGCTTTCGATGTTGCACACATCTTCCCAAATGCCGCAGTATGTATCGTTCAGTTCGTCAATAACAGAAAACAAATTTTGACAATTCATAGCGCACACCTCTCTTTTGTCTTGATTATATTTCCATCGCGCAGTATAATCAAATAGAAATAAAATCACAAAAGTTATAATAAAAAGGTGATAACCATGATAGAGACGACTGCAAAGTACATATACACCGTCTATCGGTTGAAAAGCGTTTCTTTGGCGGCGCAGGAGCTGTATATTTCTCAGCCCGCACTAAGCCGCGCCATCAAAAAGGCAGAGAAGGAGCTGGGGGCGCCGATTTTCAACCGCAAAACCCACCCTTTTTCTCTCACCGCTGAAGGAAAGGTATACATAGAGGCCATTGAAAAAATGCTTCAAATTCAACGGGAGGCGGCAGAGAAGGTCAGCGACATCCGGCACATGCAGGGCGGCACGCTGCGCATCGCCACCTCTACGCACTTATCCTTTTACGCCATCCCGAAAATTCTGAAAGCATTTCAAAAGCAGCACCCACAAATCGACACCCATATCATTTTTGCCAACACGGACAAGCTCTACGAACACCTGCAAAACGAAACGGCTGATCTGGTCTTCATCTCCGGAGGAGCAACCCCGGAAGGTTACTGCTCAGTCGAGCTTTTTGACGAAAGATTCGTGGTGGCTATGCCGCCCCATATGGTAACCGAGGTACTGCTGCCCTATGCGCTTAGTCATAACGAATTGATCAACGCCAATTATGACAAGTACAAAGAGGTAAGCGATCTTTCCTTTTTTCATGGAATCGAATTCATTTACAGTCCCCCCAATACCAACATCCAGAAAAAGCGAAAGCTGCTCTTCGGAAAATCCGACATTTCCCCCTACATCACTTCCAACGCAGGCCGCCAGCAGTTCAATTTCAATCTGATGTGCTCCGGATTTGGCGCGCTGCTCACCACCGATGCCAACATCGCAACCATGCCGCCAGACTCAAAGTGTGTGTATTTCGTTCTTGGAAATTCCGCCGGAAAACAAAGCTTCTCCATCACCTATCCCCAAAAAGATTCAGGGCATATCGTAAATGAATTTGTAACCACGGCCAAAGCCCTGTTTTCATGCGAAAATCCACTTCTTCAACTCAGTAATGCATGATAAATATCCCCGCTATGCGGGGATATTTATCATTTATCAAATCAGACACAAAATCAATCCGTAGAGCACGCTGGCACTGATGCCGTACACCAGCACCGGTCCGGCCACGGTGAACAGCTTGACCGCCGTGCCGGTAATGAACCCCTC
>JAGAMC010000049.1 GCA_017624915.1 Oscillospiraceae bacterium
CTACCGAAAAAGAACTCATTGCGGCAATGCAAGAAATGCGAGAAACACCGCTTAAATCCGCTTGAACAAAGGAAAACGGTGCAGCCCTCACGGGCTACACCGTATCCTACATAAGACTGTCCTTTAGAGTACGACTCTAACGGCGCTCTTTTTTTCTGTAATGCTTTCTTTTTTTGCAAGGCTGTGGTATATTTTATTGGATAAGGAAACAATGCCGAAAGGGGGATATCCATGAGTCTGACTGCCGTGTGCGCCGTGGCGCACCACAGCCCCGCCCACCGGGCGGGCGTTCGGGTGGGGGAGACCCTGACCCATGTGAACGCAAAGCCCATCGTGGATGTCCTGGACTATAAGTTTTATACCTATGACCCCCGGCTGGAACTGACGCTGAAGGATGCACAGGGCAATGTGCGTACCGTCCGGGTGCGCAAGGGAGAAGGGGAGGACCTGGGGCTGGAATTCGAAACCTACCTCATGGACCGGGCTCGATCCTGCGCCAACAACTGTATCTTCTGCTTTGTGGACCAGCTGCCTCCCGGAATGCGCAAGACCCTGTATTTCAAGGATGACGATGCGCGGCTTTCTTTCCTCATGGGTAACTATATCACCCTGACCAACCTGTCCGACCGGGAAGTACAGCGCATTATTGATCTGCGGGTGTCTCCCATCAACATCTCCGTGCATACCACGGACCGGGAGCTGCGGGCCATGATGCTGGGCAATCAAAATGCAGGCCGGGGCATTGATGTTATGCAGCGGCTTGCCGCGGCCAATATCACCATGAACTGTCAGATCGTGTCCTGTCCCGGCATCAACGACGGGCCGGCACTGGAAAAAACAATGACCGACCTTGCGGCCATGTACCCTGCGGTAAACAGTGTGTCTGTAGTCCCGGTTGGTGTTACCCGTTACCGGGAGGGTCTTTATCCCCTTGAGCCCTATACGGCTCAGCAGGCGGCCGCTGTGGTGGATCAGGTAGAGGCATTTGCAGCCAAGCATAAGCAGCAGCACGGCACGAGCCTGATCTGGTGCTCGGACGAGTTCTATCTCATCGCCGGCCGGGAACTGCCGGAAGAGGAATATTTTGAGGAATTTACCCAGCTGGACAACGGCGTGGGTATGCTGCGCCTGCTGCTGAGCGAAGTGCGCCGCGCGCTGGAACTGCTGGAGGAAGAAGAGATGGTGGGCGCTGTGCCCTTCTCCATCGCCACCGGCATGTCGGCGGCTCCCTTTATGCAGCAGGTGGTGGATATGGCCCGGGAAAAGTATCCTGACCTCAAGGGACGGGTCCATGCCATTGAGAACCGCTTTTTCGGCCAGACCATCGTGGTGGCCGGCCTTGTGACCGGCGGGGACCTGATCGACCAGATGCAGGGCAAAGAACTGGGACAGCGCCTTCTCATCCCGGCCAGCATGCTGCGCAGTGGCGAGCGGGTGTTTCTGGACGATGTGACACTGGACGATGTGGAGCGGGAGCTGGGTGTCCCCGTCATTCCCGTGGCACAGGACGGTTATGAGCTGTGCGACGCCATCTTCGGCCTGCACAACGGCCAGCCTGCGGTGTCCCAAGCGGTGCCGGAGGATGAATACTACCGCTATAATCCAGGTTTGCGATAAACGATACCCCCTCAGTCAGCCTACGGCTGACAGCTCCCCTGTCAAGGGGGAGCCTGAATAGGTAGGAGTGATTTGATATGAAGCCTTTGGTTGCCATCGTGGGCCGGCCCAATGTGGGCAAGTCCATGCTGTTCAACAAGCTGTGCGGCCAGCGCCTGTCCATTGTGGAGGACACTCCCGGCGTCACCCGTGACCGGCTCTATGCCGAGTGCGAGTGGGGCGGACGCACCTTTGACATTGTGGACACCGGCGGTATCGAGCCGGGTACCGACAGCGAGATCCTTGCCTTCATGCGCCGTCAGGCGGAGATCGCCATTGACAACGCCAACGTGGTGGTGTTCGTGTGTGACATCAAAACAGGCATGACCGCCTCCGATCAGGAGGTGGCCGGGATGCTCCTGCGGGCCAACAAGCCCGTGGTGTTGGCGGTGAATAAAATGGACAGCGTAGGCCGGGAAAATCCCGACATCTACGAGTTCTACAATCTGGGTCTGGGCGACCCCATCGCCGTCTCCGCCGTCCACGGTCACGGCACAGGCGACCTGCTGGACGAGTGTTTGAAGTATTTCCCCCCCGAGGAAGAGGAGGAGGAAGAGGACGATACCATCAAGGTGGCCGTCATCGGCAAGCCCAACGTGGGCAAGTCTTCTCTGGTCAACCGCATTCTGGGTCAGGAGCGGGTCATCGTGTCCAACGTGGCGGGCACTACCCGGGACGCTATTGACAGTTATTTTGAGAATAAGCAGGGCAAGTACGTGTTCATCGACACTGCGGGAATGCGCAAAAAGTCCAAGGTGGACGACCGCATCGAGAAGTTCTCCGTCCTGCGCTCCACCATGGCCATCGAGCGCAGCGATGTGTGCCTCGTTATGATCGACGCCAACGAGGGGGTCACCGAGCAGGACACCAAGGTAGCCGGTCTTGCCCACGAGGCGGGCAAAGCCTGCATCATCGTGGTCAACAAGTGGGACGCCATCGAAAAGGACGGCAAGACCATGGACCATATGCGTCAGGACATCCGCCGGGACCTGAGCTATATGACCTATGCGCCCATCGTGTTTATCTCCGCCCTGACGGGCCAGCGGGTGGACCGGCTGTTCGAGCTGATCAACTACGTCAATGACCAGTCTGCCATGCGTATTACTACGGGTATGCTCAACACCCTGCTGGCCGATGCCACCGCCCGGGTCCAGCCCCCCACGGACAAGGGCCGCCGGCTGAAAATCTACTATATGACTCAGGTGGGCATCAAACCGCCCCACTTCGTCTGCTTCTGCAACGATGCCCGTCTGTTCCATTTCTCCTACCAGCGGTATCTGGAAAATCAGATCCGTGCCACCTTCGGTCTGGAGGGTACTCCTGTCCGCCTGACCGTCCGAGAAAAGAGCGATAAGGAGGGCTGAGCGTGGAACCTTGGTTTCTTTTGATTTTTCTGGTCTTTGGCGGCACCGCGTTGGCGGCCTATTTTCTGGGCTGCTTCAACGGTGCGGTCATCGTGTCCAAGTACATCCTGCGTGACGATGTGCGCGGCCACGGCAGCGGCAACGCGGGTCTGACCAACTTCCATCGCACCTTTGGCGGCGGGCTGACCTTTGTGGTCATCCTGTGTGACGTGCTCAAGGCGGTGGTGGCCCTTTGGATCGGTGTGAAGGTGTTTTGGCTGATTGGCCCGCAATCGGTCATCTTCGGGGAGTGGATGGACAGTGCGGTGTTCGCCAAGTACTGGGCCGGCCTATTCTGCCTGCTGGGCCATATGTTCCCCTGTATGTTCCGCTTCAAGGGCGGCAAGGGCATCCTGTCCGGCGGCACCATCGCCCTGATGATCGACTGGCGTGTGGCGCTGGTGGTCTGGGGTGGATTCCTCGTTCTGGTCATCCTGACCCGCTATGTATCCCTTGGCTCTGTATGGGCGGGAGCATCCTTCCCCTTTGTTAGCTGGTTTGTCTTCGGTAAAATGGTCATATTCGTGCTGGCTCTGATCACCGGCGGTCTGGTGGTCTGGCAGCATCGGGGCAACATCAAGCGGCTGCTGTCCGGCACGGAGAGCAAGTTCAGCCTGCATAAGAAAAAATAAGGAGGAGCACAACATGAAAGTAACGGTACTGGGCAGCGGAGCATGGGGCACAGCCCTTGCTATGGTGCTGCTGGAAAACGGAAACGATGTGACCCTCTGGTCCTTTCTGGAGGAGGAGAAGGCCGTTCTGGAGCAGACCGGGGAAAACCCCATGCTTAAGGGCGTGCCTCTGCCCAGGGAGCTGAAGCTGACCACCGACATGAACGCGGTCAAGGGCTGCGGTGCCGTGGTCATCGCAACCCCCTCCTTTGCGGTGCGGTCCACCGCCGCCAAGCTGCGTGAAATTGCCGACCCCGGCACGGTGCTCATCTCCGTGTCCAAGGGTATCGAGAAAGATACCTCTCTGCGGCTGAGCGAGGCTATTGAGCAGGAGGTGGGGGACAAGTGCCCCGTGGTGGTTCTGTCCGGTCCCTCCCACGCCGAGGAGGTGGGCAGAAGCATCCCCACCGCCGTAGTGGCCGCCGCCGACGATATTAGGCATGCTCAGCTGGTGCAGGACCTGTTTATGAACAGCCGCTTCCGTGTCTATACCAGCACAGACCGGGTGGGTACTGAGATCTGTGCCGCGCTGAAGAATGTCATTGCCCTGTGCGCCGGCTGCTGCGACGGCATGGGCTACGGAGACAACACAAAGGCCATGCTCATGACCCGCGGTCTGGCGGAGATCGCCCGTTTGGGTGTGGCCCTGGGCGGCAAGCAGGAAAGCTTTACAGGTCTTGCCGGTGTAGGTGATCTCATCGTCACCTGTTGTTCCATGCACTCCCGCAACCGCCGGTGCGGTATTCTGATCGGTCAGGGAAAGCCCGTGGATGAGGCGGTGAAAGAAATCGGCGCCGTGGTGGAAGGTTACTATGCCGCAGCCAACGCCCGTGCGTTGGCACGGAAGGCAGGTGTGGAGATGCCCATTGCTCAGGCGGCTTATGAGGTGCTGTATGAGGGCCGGGACGTACACAGTGTGGTGACCGACCTGATGTCCCGCTCGAAAAGGCCGGAGCACGAACTGTAATTTTATATGAAGTTTAAAAGGGTGCAGCTGCGAGCTGCACCCTTTTTGTACGCATGTGATGTGCCTGTGCGCAGAAGGAAAAAGGCGGTAAAAGGCGTGTATTTCGACTGAGTTTTGCAGAATTTTGTCCGATTTTCCTTGAAAAATCAAAAGGGTTGGTTTATAATCAAAATGTTATGGTATGCGCAAAGAAACTGGGAAATTTTCTTCGTCAGTGAAGAGAGAGGCATGGTGGAATACGATGATAAATGAGGACAAGGATACCATTGAGATCGATCTTTTCAAATTGTTGATGGCATATTTGAGCAAATGGTGGCTGATCGCCCTTTGCGTGCTGGCTGGGACTATACTTGCCGGATATTTTTCGATCAATCACATTACGCCCATGTATCGGGCCAACGTGACGATCTACGTCAACAATGTGAGAAATGGCGAACAGGTGAACTATATCACCAGCAGCAATCTGGAAACCGCCCAGCGTCTGGTCAATACATACATCAAGATCATTCGAAGCGACACTGTGCTGGAAAAGGTGGCAAAGGCCACCGGGCTGGATATTTCTGTCGGCGAGATCCGGGCGGCCATGCACGCGTCTCAGGACGGCGACACTGAATTGCTGAAATTGGCGGTCACGCATGCCGACCCGGTCGTAGCAACGAGGATCGCCAACACCATTGCACAGGTGGCACCGGCCGAGATCGAAAGCTTTGTGGAGGGAAGCTCCACAAAGGTCATTGACTATGCCAAAGTGCCCGGAGCCCCTGCTTCTCCCAATATCCGGAAAAACTGCATGATGGGCGCTGTGTGCGGTTGTCTGCTGGCGCTGCTTCTGCTGACGGTTATGTTTCTTGCGGATGTGCGGATCAAAGATGAGGATGATCTTGTTATGCTTTTTGGCGTTCCGGTACTTGGCCAGATCCCTGACTTTGACTCTGTGAAAGCAAAGCATCGGGCCGGATACGGATATGAAAGCGTTGTTGAAATGAGCGAACATACAGGTAAAGAGAAGGAGGAGGAGGAATGAGCATCTTCGGAAAAAAGGGGAAGAGAACTCAGAAGGGGCGCTCCATTCAGACCGAGCGCAAGCACCTGCTTTCTCCCAAGAGTGACTTTTTTATCCGTGAAGCGTACAAGACCCTGCGTACCAACGTTTCTTTTGCCTTGCCCGATGAGGAGGGGTGCAAGGTGATTGTTGTGACATCCTCCATGCAGGGAGAGGGAAAGAGTATCACGGCGCTCAACATGGCTATTTCCCATGCCATGGCAGATCGGAAGGTGCTGCTCATCGACTGTGATCTGCGCCGTCCGAAGCTGGCCCGGCTGCTGCAGATGGGCTCCAAGGTGGGGCTGAGCAACTTGATCGTCAACCCCAGACTGCTGGATGAGGCCATTAAGCATACTCGGCTTTCCGGGTTGGATGTCATCCTTTCGGGCAATGTGCCTCCCAATCCCTCCGAACTGCTTGGTTCCGGCAGAATGGATGCGCTGTTGGAACAGCTGAAGGAACACTATGACTATATTTTCCTGGATTCGCCTCCTGTGAATATGGTGACGGATGCGGTGGTGCTGGCGCCGAAAAGCGATGGCGTGATCTTCCTGGTCCGCGCCGGCCGTTCCGAGCGGGGCGCTGTGGTCCATGCTGTGGAGCAGCTGGAGTATGCCAAGGCGAAGATCCTGGGTTTTGTGCTCAATGGCGTGGATGTGCAAAGAGCGCGTTACGGCTATAGGAAAGGGCACTACCGGCGGTATTTCCGCTATGGGAAATATCAGTACGCGCGTGGATATCGCTATGGTTACAGCAGCACGATGCCCTCTCCCTATGTAGCGGACATTCTTCAGGACGAGGATGCCACATGACGGATCTTCATACCCATATCCTGCCCGGAATGGATGATGGTGCGCGTGATGTAACGCAAAGCGTCGCTATGCTGCGCATGGAACGGGAACAGGGCCTGAAAGCCGTGGTGCTGACTCCGCATTTTTACAGCGATCGGGAATCAATTGAACATTTTCTTTTGCGGCGCAAGCGGTCGTTTTCTGAACTGACTTGTCGTTTGGAGCAGCTTCCCGGAGAGGAATACAAAACACTCCCGGCGCTTTATTTGGGGGCGGAGGTGGCCTGGAGGTCCGAACTGCTGGAAAAAGAAGAACTTCCTCTGCTGTGCATTGGGCAGACCAAAAATATGCTGGTGGAGCTTCCCTTCACCCCGTGGACGGATGGAACGATCAAGCAGCTCTACGAGCTGATCGTCTGCTTTGGGATCACACCGGTCATCGCGCATTTAGAGCGATATCTGGACAGGCAGGATCCAAAAATTATCAGAAAGCTTCTGGAGCTGGATGTCCCGATCCAAATCAGCTGCGCGGCATTTGAGGGCTTTTTTGTGCGAAGAAAAGTGATGAAGCTGCTGCGGGAGGGTTATACCTGTTTGGCAGCTTCAGACTGTCATGACTGTACCTGCCGCCCGCCCGATATGGACATGGCGCTGAAGGTCATTCGCCGCAAATTGTCTGAGAACAAAGTGAGCGAACTTGTGTGTTGTGCCGATGAACTGGCAAGGGGAAATTGAGCCGTATAACAAAGAAAAAGGGTGAGGAAATGTCTGTATTTGAGAACAAAACACTTTTGATCACCGGTGGTACCGGTTCTTTCGGCAATGCCGTACTCAACCGTTTTCTGGACACGGATATCGGTCAGATCCGCATTTTTTCCCGCGATGAGAAAAAGCAGGACGATATGCGCCACGAGTTTCAGGCAAAAATGCCTGAAGTGGCGGACAAGATCAAGTTCTTCATTGGCAACGTGCGGGATCTGGCCTCTGTAAAAAACGCCATGCATGGGGTGGATTATATCTTTCATGCTGCCGCGCTCAAACAGGTGCCTTCCTGTGAGTTTTTCCCTCTTGAGGCGGTCAAGACCAACGTGATCGGCACGGACAATGTCCTGACTGCGGCAATCGAAGCGGGGGTATCTGCTGTGATCTGTCTGTCTACGGACAAGGCGGCCTATCCCGTCAACGCTATGGGCACGTCCAAGGCCATGATGGAAAAGGTCATTGTTGCCAAGAGCCGCACGGTCAGCGCCGAGCGCACGAAGATCTGCTGCACCAGATACGGCAATGTTATGTGTTCCCGCGGCTCCGTTATCCCGCTGTGGATCGAGCAGATCAAAGCGGGCAACCCCATCACCATTACCGAGCCGACCATGACACGCTTTATCATGTCCCTGGACGAGGCGGTCGACCTGGTGCTTTTTGCCTTTGAACATGGCGTCAGCGGCGATATCCTGGTTCAGAAGGCGCCTGCCTGCACCATTGAGACATTGGCTAAGGCGGTGACGGGACTGTTTGCCCCCAACCATGAGATCCGAACCATCGGCATCCGCCACGGTGAGAAGATGTACGAGACACTGCTCACAAACGAGGAGTGCAGCGGCGCCATTGACCTTGGTAAGTTCTATCGTGTCCCCTGCGATAAGCGGGACTTGAATTACGACAAGTTTTTTAGTCAGGGAAATGTAGATCGAAATCCCCTGACAGAGTTCAACAGCAACAACACGCAGATTTTGGATGTAAAGCAGGTGCAGGAAAAACTGCTGAGCCTGCAGTATATCCGGGATGAACTTGCTGCATGGGAGGCCCGCAGATGAACGATTTGCAGCAGGGCATCATTTTGCTGCTGCGCAGCGGTCTGACGGGGGAGGAGCTGCCTTTGCCGAAAACCTTTGAGTTTGCGCAGGTATATGATATTTTGGCGGCACATCGAATACTGGCTGTGTGCTATCTGAGTGCGGCACAGTGAGAAACAGCTGGCACATACGCACAGGCTGTTTGCTGCTTTTGATGAGGCCGGGATCGATTAGGGGAAAATGGCACAGTATGGGCAGGAGTTCGCCTACATGAGCCGCCGGCGGGTGGCAGAGTATGAGCGGGCATTGAATTACGTGGGACTGGACTTTAATTTTGAGGAGTGATCGCGTGAAGATCCTCGTGACCGGAGCGAAAGGATTTGTCGGGAAAAACCTGTGTGCCGCCCTGGAAGAGATCAGAAATGGGCATGACCGGCGTGAGGATCATGTCATTTGCCCAAGGCCGGAGCGGATCGAGGTCTTTGCATATGATGTTGACAGCACGCCCGAGCAGCTGGATGCATGGTGTGCGGAATGTGATTTTGTTTTTCATTTGGCAGGGGTGAACCGGCCCAAGGACAACCGGGAGTTTATGCGGGGCAATGCAGGGTTTGCATCTGAACTGCTGGATGCCCTGAAAAGACATGGAAATACTTGCCCTGTTATGCTGTCCAGCTCTGTTCAGGCATCCACGGAAGGCCGCTACGCAGGCAGTGAATATGGCAGGAGCAAGCGGGCGGGAGAGGAACTGTTTTTTGAATATGCCCGCCTGACCGACGCAAAGGTACTGGTCTATCGGTTTCCGAATTTGTTCGGAAAGTGGTGTCGGCCAAATTACAATTCCGCAGTGGCAACATTCTGTCATAACATGGCCAACGGATTGCCTATTCAGGTGAACGATCCGGCTGTCTGTCTTGACCTTGCTTACATTGATGATGTGATCGAAGAGATGCTGCGTGCCCTGCGCGCACAGGAGACAAGGGCAGAGGGCGGATATTGTCAGGTGCCCGTCCACTATCAGACAACGCTGGGGTTTGTGGCAGATACGATCTGTTCCTTCCCGCAGCTGAACCGGACTTTGTCTGTGCCGAAGATGGACGATCCCCTGGTCAAAAAGCTGTATTCCACGTATCTCAGTTACCTGCCGGAAGAAAAGTTTATCTATGATCTGAATATGAACTGTGACGAACGGGGGAGCTTTACCGAAATTATTCGGACTGCCGAGCGAGGACAGTTTTCTGTGAATGTTTCCAAGCCCGGAGTGACCAAGGGAAACCATTGGCATCACACGAAAAATGAAAAATTTCTTGTGGTCAGCGGACACGGCCTGATCCGGCTGAGAAAACTTGACTCGGACGAAGTGGTGGAATTTAAGGTGTCGGGAGATCGCCTGCAGGTTGTGGAGATGATCCCCGGCTATACGCACAGTATCGTCAATTTGTCCGATACACAGGATCTTGTTACCCTGATGTGGGCCAACGAAAGCTTTGATCCGGAACGGCCCGATACCTTTTTTATGGAAGTTTGAGCGCAAAATGAAATATTAAAACCAACGAGCAATCGAAACAGAGGGGTGGACGCACCATGGCGAAATTGAAGTTGATGACGATTATCGGGACAAGACCGGAGATCATTCGCCTTTCAGCCACTATAAAAAAGTGTGACCAGTACTTTGAACAGATCCTTGTTCACACCGGTCAGAACTATGATTATACCCTCAATCAGGTGTTCTTTGAGGACCTTGGTCTGCGCGCCCCGGACTATTATCTGGATGCGGCGGGGGAGGACCTGGGGGAGAGCATAGGAAATATCATTGCCAGAAGCTATAAGCTTATGGTAGAGACACGACCTGACGCATTGCTGATCCTGGGTGACACGAACTCCTGCCTGTCCGCCATCGCGGCCAAGCGTCTGCACATCCCGATTTTTCACATGGAGGCGGGCAACCGCTGCTTCGATGAGTGTCTGCCGGAGGAGACGAACCGGCGTATCGTGGACCATATCGCCGATGTGAATATGTGCTACTCCGAGCATGCCCGGCGCTATCTGAACCGGGAGGGAACAGCACCGGAACGCACCTATGTCACCGGCTCTCCTATGGCAGAGGTGCTTCGTGCCAACCTTGCCCAGATCAGGGACAGCGACATCCATGCACGTCTTGGTCTGGAAAAAGGGAAGTACATCCTGCTTTCTGCTCACCGGGAGGAAAATATTGATACCCAGAAGAATTTCCTCTCCCTGTTTACAGCTGTCAACGCGCTGGCGCAGAAGTACGACATGCCGATCCTTTATTCCTGCCATCCCAGAAGCCGAAAGCGTCTTGAAAGCAGCGGCTTCGAGCTGGACGGCCGTGTGATCCGCCATGAGCCTTTGGGCTTTCACGACTATAACTGCCTGCAAATGAACGCGTTTGCGGTGGTTTCTGACAGCGGGACGCTGCCGGAGGAATCAAGCTTCTTTACCAGCGTTGGGAACCCGTTTCCGGCTGTTTGCATACGCACCAGTACCGAGCGGCCCGAGGCCCTTGACAAGGCGTGCTTCATCCTGTCGGGGATCGAGACCGACGGACTGCTCCAGGCAGTGGAAACCGCGGTTGCGATGAATGGGGCGGGAGACCACGGGACACCCGTTCCGAACTATATTGAGGAAGATGTGTCTGTCAAGGTGGTAAAGATCATTCAGTCCTATACAACTATAATAAATAAGATGGTTTGGAGAAAAAGCGAGTAAGAGAGGAAAAACGCAGTGACCACAGGGAAAACCTCTCTTTCAATCAAATGTTGAGTGTTTACATATAAATATGTTTGTGCCCTTGACTAACAAAAAAATCTGGTTTATAATTCATAGTTGATAGAGTATTTTGTGTTTTGTCCGAGCGTAGGGGATGATTGCCGGAATGAGCAGAAGGAAAAGAATAATATGCATCGTTCTGCTTTCAATACTTCTTTTGATCGTGGGCCTTGCTGTGTGGCAGAGAAACAATATTTCTGCACTGCTCAGCTTTGTCCGCTTCTCTCAGGAAGAACTGGAAGAAAAAATTGCGGACAATGATCAGAAGATCAAGGATGCCGTTGAAAAGCTTCCTGATGTCACCATTCGTGATATTACCGAAGAGGAAAAAGAAGCTCTGCGGGACGGTTCGCTGACACGGGAAGAGCTGACCGAGAATCTGGTCAAGCCGGTTGTAAAACCGGAGCAGAAGCCGGAAACCGTTCAGCCCAAACCCCAGACACCTGCGGTTGACCCAACACCGCAGCCGACCCCGGAAGAACAGGCGAAGGCTGAATATGAAAAGAAACTCTCCGCTGTACTGGCAAAAGTTTATGTTTTGCGGGAAGAGTTCCTGATCAAGCTTGACGCGTTGCAGGCGGAGGCCATTGCGGAGTATCGTGCCCTGCCGGAGGGAGAACGTTCTGCGTCTGCGCTGACCGGTATGGTCGGCAAGTATATGTCCAGAGGTTTGGCGTTGGAAAAACAGTGCGACCAAAGAATGGACGAGATCCTGGTCGAACTTGAAGCACTGATCCAGGAGAATAACGGTGACGAATCACTGCCGCAGACTGTGTTTGACACCTATGTGGAAGAGAAAAGTTTAAAAAAAGCTTTATATATGGAAAAGTTAAAGAAGAGAGGATTGGTTTGAAATGAAAAATGGTATGCTGAAAAAAATGGTATCGGCCCTTTTGGTCGCGTGCATGGTGCTCTCCATGGCCCTTTGCGCGTCTGCCGCCGTTACCAAGTACTACCTGAAGGTTGAGATCAAGGACAGCAAAGAGTCCAAGACTCTGACTGCCCAGAGTGGTTATGTTGCCAAGTCTGCGGCGCTTACTGCCGAGCTGGTGGAGATCATCGGTGCGGAAATGACTGCGGACGATGAGGCCAAGGGTACTGGTATGTATATGTTCAAGTCCTATGCCATGTACGGCCAGCTGGCTTCCGGTATCAAGGCCTTCAAGGGTGAGGGCGGTCAGTCCTGGGATGCCTGGACTGCGTCCAACTCCGCCAATGTGACCAACGGCAATACTGCCGCTACCTCCATCAATCTGGTTGCCAAGCTGAAGGATCAGAGCACTACCGTCGCAGCTTTGACCGTGAATACTGCCTACAGCCTGAAGTACACCCCCGCCCTGCCTGAGAACAAGCAGAGCGATCCTGCCTACGGCAACACCTATACCTTTACCATTACTCTGTGTGAGACCAGCAGTGGCAATGTCGGTGGCGGCGGCAACGTCGGTGGCGGCGGCAGCACCACTCCCACCACTCCCACCGGCCCTGTTACCACTGTTGACAATCTGCCCGACGGCACTGTTATCATCACCGAGACCGCTGCTGACGGTTCCAGCAAAGCCACTACCACCGCTCCCGATGGCTCTGTTGCCACTACCACCACTACCGCCAAGGGCGAAGTCACTGCAGTTATTGATGTGGCTGAAGACGGCGGCAAGGTGGAGATTCCCGTGAAGAACGCCGCTGCCGGTACTGTTGCTGTTATCGTTCATGCCGACGGCACCGAGGAAGTTATTGTCAACAGCATTCTGGGTACTAAGGGCGTTATCGTTGCCCTGACCGACGATGCCACCGTTAAGCTGGTGAACAATGCCAAGGACTTTGCTGATGTGGACGCTGAGGACTGGTTTGAGGACGCTGTTGACTTTGTCTCTGCCCGCGGCATCATGAGCGGCTTCAATGCCACTGAATTTGGCCCCGATACCAACCTGAACCGCGCCATGATCGCTCAGATCTTCTACAATGTTGAAAAGGGCGAGAAGGTCGCTGGCGGTTCTCCGTTCCCCGATGTTGCTGCCGGTGAGTGGTATCATGACGCTATCGCTTGGGCCGCTGCCGAGGGCATTGTGTCCGGTTATGGCGATGGCACCTATCAGCCCAACAAGGACATTTCCCGCGAGGAACTGGTCCAGATCTTCTATAACTACGCCAAGTATAAGGGCCTTGTGGGCGACGAGTCCGCTGACCTGAAGGGCTTTGTGGATTACCACATGATCTCCGACTGGTCCAAGGAAGCCATGGGCTGGGGCGTTGGTGCCGAGCTGCTGGGCGGCAAGGGCGGCAACGTCATGGACGCTCAGGGCGGCGCTGTGCGTGCTGAGGCCGCTCAGATGATCATGAACTTCTTCGTGAACATCGCCAACTGATTTTACAATAACTTTTCCATCAACTGCCCCCCGGCGGCTGTCGCCGCCGGGGGGCAGTTCACAAACACCCAAGCTCCGGTTTGGGACATGCGTCTGAACCCTCGGACTCGTGTCCGTGACCGGAACTTTTTTATGAGGAGCGGAGTATGGTCAAGCACTATAGAATTACGGGGCTGACCGTTGAAATGGACAGCTTTGGCCGCACACAAGTGCAGGCGCAGCCATATTTGGTGCAGGGATCGCAGGAAAAACCCGACATTAAAATTGAGGTTGATTGGAGAGCGCTGAAGGAACAGCAGCCTCATCTTTCCGAGGATGAGTGTGAGTACATCTCGACCGGAGGAGATTTTTATCGCCAGCTGCTTGGGTTTAACGGGATGCTGCTGCATGCCTCGGCTGTCGTGCTGGATGGAAAAGCCTATCTGTTTTCTGCACCCAGCGGAACGGGAAAGTCCACACATACCGCGCTCTGGCGCCGTGTTTTTGGAGAAGACAGGACCAAGATCCTGAATGACGATAAACCGGCACTGCGTCTGGAAGATGGCGTTTTTTATGCCTACGGTACGCCGTGGAGCGGAAAAACGGATCAGAATATCAACACCCGTGTTCCGCTGGCGGGCATCTGCATTTTGAGCCGGGGAGAGGAAAATATCATCTGCCCCTATAAGGGCCAACGGGCCATCCACGACATTTTGGAACAGACGATCCGCCCCCGAGATCAGAGACTGACAGAAAAGCTGCTGGAATTGCTGGATCGCCTTCTGCGAACGGTTCCCGTATGGAAAATGGAATGTAATATGGACCCGCAGGCTGCACTTGTTGCGTGGGAGGCCATGTCGGCAGACAGAAAGGACCAGGATCTATGAAACTAAAAGAAGGCTTTATTCTTCGCGAAGTAGCGGGAGAACACGTGGTACTCAGTATAAGTGCTGAAATGGACCTGAACGGGATGCTCACTTTAAACAGCACCGGCCGTACCCTGTGGTGCGCGCTGGAGCAGGAAGTGCAGATGTCCGATTTGATTCAAGCGCTTTTGAACGAGTATGAGGTGGATGAGCAGACAGCCAGCGCCGCCGCTGCAGATTTTGTCGAAAAGTTGAAGGAGCTTGATCTGCTTGCTTGAACATCGGATTCGCTTGGAAGAAGCCATGCCCCTGTTTCAGGAGCAGCTGGCTCGGGGGCAGAGCGTACAGTTTGCTCCCCGTGGAACCAGTATGCTTCCCATGCTGCGGGAGGGGAAAGACAGCGTGATCCTTTCTCCTTTGCCCCAACGGCTGAAAAAGTATGACATTCCGCTGTACCGGCGCGGGGACGGGCAGTATGTTCTGCATCGTATTGTAGATGTGGGTGAGACCTATACCTGTGTAGGTGACAACCAGTTTGCCTTGGAACGTGGGATCGACCACGGGCAGTTGATAGCTGTTGTTACCGCATTTACCCGTGCGGGGCGCAGATGGTCTGTTGATCACCCGGCGTACCGGGTTTATTGCAGATTCTGGCACTTTTCCCGTCCGGTGCGGCGTGTGTGGAGATGGGCCAAGGGAAGAATACGGAGGATCTTGAAATGAGAGACCGAAAGGCTGTGTTTTGGGTCTTTAAAAAGATATACCGCCGGGTCCCGGCTCTGCTGCTTATGTCGGCGGTCAACGCGGTCAACGCAGTTCTGGGAGTTCTTTTTGCGCTTGGCAGCAGGAATATCATTGACGGTGCGGTTTCCGGCGACAGGCAAGTGTTTTTTGAGGCCTGTTTTCAACAGTTTTGCATCATTGTGGGGATGATCCTCTGTCTGGCACTGTCCCGATACTTCAGAGATAAGCTGGTCACCGAACTGGACCGTGACTGGAAAAAGAATCTGCTGCACAGACTGCTGCACGCGGACTATGCGCAGGCCTCGTCCTACCACAGCGGCGAACTGATCAACAGGCTGAACAATGATATCAGAATACTGGACGATGGTCTGGTATCTGCCATCCCGTCCCTTGTTTCCATGGTTGTGCGGTTGGGTACGGCTGTGTTTGTGCTGGCACTGGTGGCCCCCGTCCTTGCCCTTGTCATGATCCTCGTGGGTGTGGCCGCGGTTGTTGGGACCGGCATAGCACGCAGAGGCTTGAAAGAACTGAACAAGCAGGTGAGCGGCGCGGACGGGCGTGTGCTCTCCTTCCTGCAGGAGGTGCTGGAGCGACTGCTGATCGTGCAGGCCATGGACCTTTCCGATGAGGTTGAACGCCGGTCGGATGGACTGCTGAAGGAACGACTGCATCTGCAGCGGCGCAGACGGCGTGTTTCCCTGTTTGCAAATACAGGCGTTGGCATCGTATACCATCTTGCGGGTTTTATAACCCTTGTCTGGTGTTCAAACCGTCTCCTTGCAGGGGTCATGACCTTTGGAACGCTGACGGCCGTAATTCAGTTGGTCAGCCAGATCCAGGCGCCGTTTGTCAATCTGTCGGGTTTTATTCCGCAATATGCAGCCATGCTGGCGGCGGCAGAGCGGCTGATGGAAGTGGACCGGATCGAACAATCCGAGAAGCTTGATTCTCACGCTGATGTGCTCAGGACCTATCAGCGACTGGATGGCATTGGAGCACAGGACCTGTGCTTTGCTTACGATGATGAAGAAATCTTTTATGAAGCTTCGTTCCATGTGCCCAAGGGTTCCTTTGCGGTGATCACCGGTGCATCCGGAATCGGGAAGAGTACACTGCTGAAGCTGATCCTGGGCGTTTTTAAAGCAGAAAAGGGGAATCTTTACATACAGCAGGGAACACAGCAGAGCAAACTCTCCCGCTCTGGGGCAAGGATGTTTGCCTATGTACCGCAGGGAAACCTTCTGTTCAGCGGAACGGTACGGGAGAATATTCTGATCAGCAATCCGGAAGCCACACCGGAAGCGCTTCAGAACGCGGTTTATGTCAGCGGTGTGGAACAGTTTTTGTCCCAGCTGCCGGACGGCCTTGACAGCGTGATCGGCGAAGGTGGGGAAGGCCTGTCGGAGGGACAGGCTCAGAGGATCTCAATTGCAAGGGCTGTGCTCAGTCGGGCCCCTATCCTTCTGTTGGATGAGGCCACCTCCGCGCTGGATGCGCAGACAGAACGCATGGTACTGGAGCGTATTGCGGGACTGCCGGACAGAACCTGTCTGGTGGTGACCCATAGACCCGCCGCCCTCGATTTTGCCCATATTCAGCTGGAGGTTAAAGAGAAAAAAATTTATATTCGAAAAAGGGCCTGATTCCTTGGGAATCAAAGGGTGCTGCGTGTCAGCACCCTTTGATTTTGTTTAGAGAGAAGAGAAAATGATGTATTATTGCTTTTTTTATAATAATCTGGTACAATAATTGCAGTTGTATGCCGGTGCTTTTTTCTGATGATGAAAGTGAGAACGCTGACTATGAATGCAAATGAACGGAAAAATCAGTATAAAAAATTGCTGACCATTTTTCTGCTGGACTGCCTGATTCTGGCGATTTCAGACGGTTTTGCAGTACTGACCCGATTTGAGTACTCCTTTTCCGATATCCCTGAGGCGGTAAAAATCGGCATGATCCAATTTTTGCCGGTTCAGATCATCGTTACCGCCGCGGTGTTCTGGCTGAGGCGGATGTACCATTATATCTGGCGTTCCGTTACAGTGCTGGATGTGGCCGGGATGATCATTTCCGTATCTATTGCCAGTGTGTTCAGCTATGGGGCGAGCCTGCTCCTTGATATATGGGTGCCTGGCAGTGTGTGCTTTATCATGGCTGTTTGCCAGATTCTCCTGTTTGTTGCCATGCGCTGTTCTCTGCGCTTTTATGCGACCGTCATAAAGAGGACGCAGCATCAGGATGGCGGGCGTATCATGATCATCGGCGCGGGAGAAGCCGGCCGTTCCCTGATCCATGAAATTCGGACCAGCGACAGGATCCAGGGCGAGCTGTGCTGCGTGATTGACGATAACCCGGAAAAGTGGGGGAAAAAGCTGAGCGGCATTCCCGTGTTGGGGGGAAGAGATAAAATTCCGGAAATCGTGGCGCAAGAGGAAATTACCCAGATCATTTTTGCGATCCCTACCGCCACCCCTGCGGAGAGAAGAGACATTCTGGACATCTGTAAGATGACCAAATGCAAGATCCTGGTTCTTCCCGGTATCTACCAGATGGTCAACGGGGAAGTAAGCCTTTCCGACATCAAGGATGTTCAGGTGGAGGACCTGTTGGGGCGCGAGCCAGTGAAGCTGAATATGGAACTGGTAAACTCCTTTCTGCGAGACAAGGTAGTTATGGTGACGGGTGGGGGAGGCTCGATCGGCAGCGAATTGTGCCGGCAGGTTGCCAAATTTTCTCCCAGCAGGCTGATCATTCTGGACAACTACGAGAACAACGCCTATGAGATCCAGCAGGAGCTGCTGCGCGACTATGGAGATGCCCTTGATCTCCGGGTGGAAATCGCTTCTGTGCGGGATAAGCAGCGCACCTACGAAGTGGTCAGGGGATACGCTCCCGATGTTATTTTCCATGCCGCGGCCCACAAGCATGTTCCGCTGATGGAGGCCTGTCCCTCTGAGGCCATCAAGAACAATGTGTTCGGTACATATCATGTGGTCAGAGCCGCGGAGAAATTCGGTGTGAAGAAGTTTGTCATGATCTCAACGGACAAGGCAGTCAATCCCACCAACTTCATGGGCGCGACCAAGCGATTTTGCGAGATGATCCTGCAAAGCCGCGTCAACAGCAGCACTGAGTTCTGTGCGGTGCGGTTTGGCAATGTGCTGGGCAGCAACGGCTCTGTGGTACCGCTTTTCAAGAGGCAGATCGAGGCAGGCGGCCCCATTACCCTGACAGACAAGCGCATTATACGCTACTTCATGACTATTCCCGAGGCGGCCCAGCTGGTTTTGGAAGCGGGTGCCATGGCACAGCAGAATCAGGTTTTTGTGCTCGACATGGGCGAGCCGGTGAAGATTCTCGATCTTGCTGAAAACCTGATCCGCCTTTCGGGCAAGGAGCCTTACACCGATATCCAAATTGTAGAGGTGGGCCTGCGGCCCGGTGAAAAGCTCTACGAAGAGCTGCTGATGAAAAATGAGCACCTGACCAAGACGGAAAACAAGAAGATATTCATTGAGGAACAGGGCCGGATCGTTCCGGAAGTTATCATGAAGGACCTGATGCTGCTGGATGAAGCGGTGACAGATGAAGTGAGCAACGAGGAGATCATCTGCCTGATGAAATCCATGGTTCCCACTTACCATGCACCGGAGGAAGTCAACGATCTGGTGGGTGCAAAAAGTTAACCCCACAGAAACTGCGCAGCCTTGTGCTGTGCAGTTTCTTTTTGGAGCGGGCAGCCGCCTGAAAAAAGCCCAGTTGTTTTTTTAAATTGCGTGCGGTATAATCATGGTGTGAATCAGGTTAAATAGCTTGCCTAATTAACGATTAAGGAGGCCAATATGGAAACCATTTATATCACCGGCCACAAAAACCCGGATACGGATTCCATCGTGTCTGCCATGGCCTATGCGGCCTTAAAAAATGCACTGGGTGACCGCCGGTATCAGGCGGCACGTCTGGGCCAGATCAGCGACGAGACGCAGGCGGTTCTGGATCGTTTTGGCGTAAAACCGCCTCAACTGATCAATAACCTGCGCACACAGGTCCAGGACCTGGCATACGATACCCCGCCTGTGCTTTCGCCTGCCGCCACCATCAGCCGTGCGTGGCAGACCATGCGTGATGACCATATCAGAGCACTGCCCATCGGAAACGAAGACGGGACCCTGTACGGCATGGTCTCTGCGGGCGATATTGCCACCAACGATGTGGCCGCTGTGCGCGACCCCTATATTGCGGGTGTGCCCGTGTATAACCTGTTGTCCGTCCTGGAGGGCAGGATCCTGAACAAGAGCGGCGAAATGCTGGACGTCATCACCGGAGAAGTGACCATCGCACTGCCCACCGGACGGGAAAACCTGATTTTCTCCAGCCGGGACAGCATCGTGGTCTGCGGCGATCAGCCCGACATGATCCGCAGGGCCATGGAACTGAATGTGAACAGCGTCATCGTCTGTCAGGCAGAGGTGGACCAGCAGCTGCTGGAAATGCAGACCGAAACATGCATCATCTCCACACCCTTTGACGCATACCGGACGGTGCGGCTGATCTGCAACGCTCTGCCCATCGGCGGCGTCTGCACGAGAGAGAACCTTGTGTGCTTCCATCTGGAAGATTACATAGATGACGTGCGCAATACCGTTCTGGAAAGCCGTTTCCGCGCCTATCCCATTCTGGATGAGAATGAGCGAGTCGTAGGTACGCTGTCCCGCTACCATCTGCTGAAACCCCGCCGCAAGCAGGTTATTCTCGTGGACCACAACGAGCGTTCCCAGTCTGTGACCGGCCTTGAACAGGCGGAGATCCTGGAGATCGTGGACCACCACCGACTGGCGGATATTGAGACCAAGCACCCCATCTATGTCCGCAACGAGCCTGTGGGCAGCACTGCCACCATTGTTGCGGGAATGTATCAGGAGAAGGGCCTGATGCCCTCCGAGACCATGGCCGGCCTCATGGCGGCAGCCATTGTATCCGACACGGTCATGTTTAAGTCGCCCACCTGTACCCAGCGGGATATTGACGTTGCAAACCGCATGGCGCGCATTGCCAACGTATCCCTTGAGGAACTGGGCCGGGCCATTTTCTCCGCCACCTGCGGGGAGGACAAGACCGTTCAGAATATGCTTGACACCGACTATAAGCAGTTCCACATTGCAGGTCATAATTTGGCCATCAGCCAGATCACCTGCATGGATTCCGAGCGGCTGCTCAAGCGCAAGGACGAGTTCCTTGAGGCCATGCGCCAGATTCGGCAGAAGGAGCGGCTGGATACGGTACTGCTCATGATCACGGACGTACTGCTGGACGGCACACAGCTGCTGTTCGTGGGGGATGAAAACAACATCTGTCAGGCGTTCAACATTAAAAACCCGCGGGAAAACTGTGCGTTCCTGCCCAAGATCCTCTCCCGCAAAAAACAGATCGTTCCCACCCTTTCGGCTTTGTGGGGCTGATCGCTATATCATATACACAAAGCGGCCACCTTGGGTGGCCGCTTTGTGTATAGCCTGTCATTTGAAAGTCGAAAGGTGAAAAAGCTTTACAGGTAAAGCTTCATCTGCTGGATGTTTCTCTCCTCGGTCTCCAGCAGCTTTTTCCCCAGTTCCATGATCTCTTTATCGGCATTTGCGTGAAATTGGTTCAGGCGGCGGGTCATCTGCACTGTGCCCATGGTGCTGCCCTGGATCATCATCTCAGCCAGATGGGAGGTGGAGCGATCGGTCAGTGTCTGCATGCGAAGCATCATGGCAGACATGGCCTGGGACGCATGTGAAGGTTCTTTAACAGTTTCACCTCTGGATTTTGCGTGAGCCTGTGCCGCCTGGGCAATGCTTTTGTATTCTCTTAATTGGCTGTTCAGTGCACGGCTCATGGCAGCGCTTTGGGGAAGCGAAAGCACCTGCGGGATCGTGCGGGTGCCCATGGCGGCATTTTTGTGGATATAACTGAGCAGCTTTGTATCCTTATCCATGAAGATCCTCCTTTCTAAAGGTGTTCCCGTGTAGTTTTGACACGGAAGCAAAAAGTATGTATACCATGCAAAACGTCGAAAGGGAGAGGGAAATTCTGCTTGCAAAAGAACGCAGGCTGTGCTATCATAGTGCCACGGTTTGAAAACAATATCTGCAGGATTAGTACATCGGTAGTATGTCGGCTTCCCAAGCTGAAGATTTATCCGCAAGAAAACCTTGATTTTTCAAGTGTTTCCGGCTATAATTTTTCTCGAAAGCAAAAATTGTTACGCTATTTGTCACGTTATGAAACTGAATATGCGGGGTTGGTATATCGGTATTATGCGGCCTTCCCAAGGCTAAGAGGCGGGTTCGACTCCCGTACCCCGCTCCAAAATTAAGAGGTTGCCTGTTATTTCAGGCAACCTCTTAAAATATTTTTCTGTTCTTGTTTGACCTGTTGATCCCACCATTTTAGGAAATCGTCCGTGCGGACACGGTACTGACCTCCCAGCTTTGCGGCGGGGAGTTGACCACTTTTGAGCATCCGGTCTATTACAAACCGGGACACTTTCAGCAGCTCCGCCATGTCCGTGACAGTGAGGAACATTCCACGCTCGGAAAATATGGTGGAATTGGCCTCGGCAGGTTTCATGGAGAGAAACAAACCTTTCGCCTATGGAGATTGTCATGCTTGAATGCTGTTACCTCCTGCGCCGAGCGTGGTGGTTTCATCAAACAAGAAGCTCTGGAACATGGTTCCGTCATGGAGCAGGAAGCGGCCTCGTGCCTCCTTGGAAATCTGGTCTGCCGCCGCTGTGCTGTCCAAAATGATCTGGGAAAGGATGCTGTCCGCTCTGCCGCAGATCCGGCATCCGAGGTTTGTACGAATCTGACCGGGGATCAGATTAGCGTCCGGCCTCTGGGTAGCGAGGATCAGATGGATGCCAAAGGCTCTGCCCTGCCGTGCAATGATGGACAGTTTGCTTTCAAGCAATCCAATCTGGTCTTTCCTCTTTTTGTCAGCGCCGGATTTGTCCAAAATCTCCGCAACCTCATCACAGGCGAACACAAGCCGTTTCAGCTGCGTTTTCGAGACCTTGTTGTACTCGTCCAAGTTGGAACACCCTACTTTGCCGAAAAGCTTCTTGCGCCGCTCTAATTCGTCTGCAAGCCCCGTCAGCAGTTCGAGCAGATCATCTTCTTCGAAACACATCCGGCAGCGCTCGTGCCATGCAGGAGGAAAGTCTACACCGCCCTTGAAATCGGCAATATAGACCTCCGCTCCTTTATGAAGCGATTGCATGAGCAGCAGCTTCAGAAGAACGCTTTTTCCGCTGCCAGTAGAACCACCTAAAAGGATATGCGGGATCGATGCCAAATCGACAGTGACGGGGCCAATGTAACCCTCACCCAAAGTCAGCACAAAGCTGTCCGGGGAAAGATATTCGTCCTCCCACACGATATGTTTCGGGAGAACATTTCTTCCGGGAACAAATTTCAGGATGATCCGGCTGGTACTCTTTCCGAAGTCCACGCTGACAACGTTAATATCAAAGGCGGCCTCGATTGCCAGCTGCTTGTCCTCCCACATTTTCAGCGGGATACTGGGATTGTTAAGTTCCCAAATCTTTACACGGGGATGCTCTTTGTCCCTGCGTACACGGAGTAGCGTTGGCGTTTCGCCAGCGTTATTGGTCAAGGCAATCTGCAGGCAGCCATCGGTAACCATCTTCCGGTTAAAGGGATAGACCAACAGGACAACAAATGCGATCACACCCGCCAACAGGTAGGAACGAAGCAAATTGTCACAGATGGCCTCTACCAGCGGAGCTGGAAGAATCAGCGTTTCCATAAAAGCGTCAACCGCTTCTTGCTTGCCCTGCACATAGACAGCACCCGCAATGTATGCTGATAGCAGAGCGATTTTTAGTGGTAAAGCAGGAATGGAGCTAAACTGCCGCCAGAGATCACGGCGGGCACTTCTGCGCTTGACTCGGAACTTCTCATCTCTGGTCATAGATTACCTCCGTGATACCGCCTGCTTTGTATTCCGTTACAGTGCAGATACGGCGCAGAAACGCCCGCCAGGTCTCCGGCTTGTGCTGTTGCACATCCTGGTACTGCTGCTCTAACGGAATGTTGGAAGTGATATAGACCGTAGTGTAACAAGCCACCCGGTCATTATAGCGGGCAGGAAGTGTAAGCGGGTATTTGTCCAAGTAGTTGAGCATGGGGCCAATGGGGATCTGAGAATGGAATTCCTCAAATACAAGAACCTCATGCCCGTCATAGGCATCAAACCGCACGCCGTTCCTGCCGCCATAGTCGGTGATACGGCAAATCTTTTCAGGGTCATGCTTCTGGTAAATACCGTAGGTTTTACCCGCTCCGGTTTCACCAAAAATATAATGAACTTCAACCTCTCTGAATTCAGAGCGAAAGCGCTTTGCCAAATATATCTGCTGTAAATTGTTGATTTCTCTTGTTCTTAAAGCTAAATTGGGCGTTTCTTCAATAATATCAAGTGTAGATCGTCCTTCTTTTATCTGCTGGAGCAATTTGAACATCCGTGGGGATCGTTCTTCTTCCTCCGAGGGTAAAACGCCTTGCTCGTAAAAGCTGCCTTCAACGGAAGTGTCTGCCTTCTCCGTATCTGCCCATTTCCCAGTCTTGGTGATATAGTCCCGCATGGCCTTTGCGGTTCCGTCTACTTTGTCAATGTGTGCCGTAGGGAATCGCCGCTGTACGGTTCTGAACCGTGTCGGAGAATGGGTGTAGATGAAAATGTGCGTATGAGGCGTTCCGGTTTTCCCGCCTATCTCGTCACACAGGCAGCAATAATCCAAAGAGAACAGGTTCAGCTGTTGGAGAATACGCTCACGGTCAAAGCCATAATCCAGCGGATTTTCCAAGGTCAACAGCCATTTATAAGACTGCATGGTGTCAGACATTGCACTGTCCTCCTTTTCTGCAAATTCTGCTAACTGCTATTTGCTGTGTAAAAGGCAATGGTACCCTTTTACACAGCGGGCGGCGCTGCGCTGCCGCCGGGGGACACTTTTCTTGAGGAAAATTGTCTTATCCCCGTCTACCGCAGCACCGCCCGACATGGATCAGGCACGCTTGTTTACAAGAGCAATTCCGGTTGCTTTGGCAGAAAGCTGAATGAACTTGCCGCTCACATAAGCAGAAATATCAAGTCCGGTGAACTCGACTTCCATTACGGAATCGGGCATTTCCATGATCTGCTTTCCATCAATTCTGACACCCAGTCTCTTGTAGTTCTTTGCAGGCAGTGTTACGAAATATCTATATCCGGTAATCTTATCCGTGGGTTTGCCATCGACAAATTCACGGCAAGGTGTGATATCGACCAGCAACATCTGCCCCAGAGAGGCCAGATCAAGACCAATATCTCGAATCGTCAGCATGAGGTAATCTCCTTTCTTTGGGATAGTCTGCGGAGCGGGTAGCTAATCCGTCCTTGTGAAGCAGACCGCTATTGCAATTCGCATAATAAACTCTAATCGAAAAATTTTGACAAGTCAAGGCAACTTGTGATAGTATTAACCCGTAAATTTCAATCTGCATAACGAAATTCGCATTAAAAGGAGAGCTTGCTGTGTTTTGGTTAAAGCGCAAGGATGAAAATTCGCATATTGAGCTATCACCGGATATTCCCAATACTACACACTGCGCTATGGGACTATCCATAGACCTTGAAGCAGAGCGGGAACATATTGTCATCGGAGAGATGGAGGACATCTACCGCCACCTTGCTGGAATACCCGGCGCAACAGATAAGTTGCTTGTCAATGAAACCCGGCCTCTTGGTAAGCTGGTGGAAGATTTTTTTGATACCTGTACGATGAGGGCCAAAGATGCAGCTACCGGCTTTTGGCCTGAAACGATCAACACACGACCCGATTTGCTGATAGGCGGCGCTCAGTTTGTGGAGGAAGTCTACCAATCCGACAATCTGCTGTGGCGTTTTTTGGCGCTCCGGCTCTGGCAGGAATATCGAGCCGTTTGGGATCAGCCGGACAGCATCGAGATACATGACAGGATGGACGAGATTACCTATCCCATGCGGATCAGCCACAAAAGCCAGATTGAAACTTGGGATAAGGTCTACATCTATTCCAACCTATACAACTTTTTGAGCATGGATTATTTCCGTTATCCGGCCTATGTCATGTATCAGAACGCAAAACCTTTGAGGGTCTATCATGTAACGGATCTTTCCGGTATGCCGCTCTATATCCATTACTTGAACACAGTCTATACAAAACGGGCATTTTTCCAATACTGCAAGCGCTGCGGAAAACTGTTCATTGCCAACACGAACAAGGTACAGAGCTTTTGCAGCGACGAGTGTCGCAAGGCTCAGCAGAAAGAAAACCGAAAGCGGTATAGCGACAAGGTGGAGGATGACGAGGCGGAAAAGGATTACCGCGCCACCTATATGTATTGGTATAACCGCATGAAAAAACTCCGCCAGTCCTCCGAAATCGATCCAGAGAAATTGGCGGAGCTGGAAGCGACGTTTGAGCAGTTCCGTAATGAGGCTACAAAGCGAAAAAATGAAGTGCAACATAGCGGTCAAAGTACCGGCGCTTTTAAGGGGTGGCTGTTTAGCCAAAGAGGGGTATTCGATGGTCTGACCGAGAGCTTGAGTATATAGAAATGAAAAGAGCCGATAATCCGCACCAGCAAAGCTTACGGGTTATCGGCCCTGTTCCTATGTTGATTGTAGAATAGCGGTTTTTCAAAACATCTATGATGATTTCTTTGCTTTTACCATAGGATCGAGTCAAAATCAAAGTCGCTGTTCAAAACGGCATTCTCTCCAGATTGATACTTCAATACACATGTATCATTTTCTTTTACAAGACGAATCCAATTTTTTCTCTCAGTTTCGCTCCGCTCATTCCAATCCAGCGTATAGATCCGGTTCATTTCCTCCAGTGTGCTTTCTTTTCCGTTGATCGTTACTTCGGAGAGATCAATTGCGTTGTAATGCCCCAGCACATATTCTCCATCCAAATATCCGAAATTTACAAAGTCAGATCCCCCAGCACCGGCACAAGTTACGCTTATACTATTGTCCTTAAAATGTACCCCGTTGATACACCATTCTGCATTTGGATCATATAAGTCTGCAATTTTTTCTATCTGACCGTCTTTGTATGTAAATACTGCCATAGTAAGGGTATCACCAACAATCAACTCAAAGGTATCGTCATCATCAAAATCGTGGATGCCCAGATAAATCTGAATATCTGCGGGATCGATATAACTTCTGGAATTAACGCCATTGCCCCCATATATGGGTGCAAGATATTCGTCCAGATGATGTATGATTTCCAGATACGCACTCTGCCATGTTCGATTTTCACTATCTCTGTTGGCTTCGCAGGTTAGGATATTTTCTTCTGTGAGCAGGAGATATTCAATTTCCAGTTCTGATGTATTTCCATGATTTTCTTCCAACCATGTTGTATAGTCTGCTTCGTCAATGGGATTTATGCCCCATGCGTCACTCCCTATATAATAGACGGTTCCCGTATCGGAAATATCTGCGGCATCTGGATAGCGCTCAGGCACACCATTCGCTTCAAAAGTAGCTCTGTCCTCAGCGTGAGCATATCCAGCCAACTTGTAGGAATCGCTTTCCGGCAGATATTGATAAAGTATATACGGCCACATCTCTCCATAGGTCTGATTGTGGGAGGAAAGAGCTTTCAGATTGCCGTTTTCCAAAAAAGAAAAGAACGGAAATTCCTCCAATTGGATGTAAATATTTCCTGTTTCTGTATCATATCCGATGATATATCCCACCGAGTTTGCCATCACGCCGGAATCATACAGTAAAATCAGTTCTTCCTTACCGTCCCCATCTACATCACCCACGGCGAACTGTGAATACGCACCGCCATCCGAAAATTTTGCTTGGCTTCCATCGGGCAAAATGTCGCTGTATAAGAGATTGCGGAGCGTAGCCGCATAGACCTTTCTTGCATCCATATCCGGTTCCATCGATTTTGATGCTTTACTGGCCTGTGGCTGGATGGCAGAAGAAAAATCAATTACTGAAAATGTTTCCAGCATGGTGCGGAGCCGGGTGCCATGACCCTCTTCCGCTTCTAAATAGTAACGGATAATAATATGGTACACCTGCCGCTCTCCGTTTGGATAAAAATAATGGTTTTCCTGCGGGGCATCCCAAGCCGTTCCGTCAGAGGCAAGAAAGCTGAGCCGGAAATCCTCATTCTCGATCTCTGTGACAGTCTCCCATGCTTGTGTCACTTCCGTTCTTGCAGCAGCGGCAGCGGCTTCGAGGTCTGTGCCTACCAATTCACGGATTTCCATTTCACAAGGCGGCAGGGCTGCGTAGAAAGCCTTCTGTTCTTCAAGCCGATCATCAATAAATGCTTCCTGTTCCTCAACAGTAAGGCCTTCCAGCAAAGCGGAATTGTTCTGTCGGACATCCTCTCTGGAAAGAGAAGATTTTTTGGGGCGGATGAAAAATACACCGTTTTCCTCGGTCATTTCATACCTATCCTCATCCACATAGATAGCAAAACCGGGAGAATCTTCTGTTGGTTCCTGTCCTTGCGCTATATGGGGAATGGATTCCGGCAGTCCTTCCGGAGCAACTGCGATTTCCTTTGGGGGAAACAGAGTTTCAATGACACTCTGGACAGCTGCTCGAATTTCCGGGCTAACGGCTACCGCTGCACAACCCAAGGTCAACAGCAGGCCTAAACACGCAGCAATGATTATCAACTTTCGTAAAACAGGTTTCTTGCGCTGGATTTCTCTGGGGGCAGCCTCACCAATATATGTTTCGTCCACTTCACCAAGGACACGCAAAATTCGTTCTTCTTTCATAGCGATATACCCTCCGTTTCCAATAGGGTTTTCAATTCGTTTCTTGACCGCATTAAGGACATTTTTACCTTGCTTTCTCCCACGCTGTACTCGTTGGCAATCTCTTTGATACTACTCAGATACCAATAACGGCGCATAAAAATTTTTCTCTGTTCCTCAGACAAAGAAGCGAGAAAGCGATTAAAAATCTCAGCCAGAGCCAAATCATCCACAATATTTGCGGTATTATCCTCTCCGGGAACACAGCATTTCAATTCCTCCAACGCAAGCGGCATCTGGCCGGAATTGCGCTTATCTGCGGAGAGCGTTTTGTATCTATTCAGAGCAAGATTTCGTGTGATTTTGCCGAGAAAGGTTTTTAATACAGACGGGCGATGCTGCGGCATACTGTTCCAAGCCCGCATATATGTATCGTTCACGCATTCTTCGCTGTCCTCAATGCTGCAAAGAATATTGTGTGCGACAGTATGGCAGTACTTTCCATATTTGTGCGCGGTTTCTGATATTGCACTTTCGGAACGCGCCCAATATAAATCTACGATTTCCCGATCTTCCATTGGCTTCCTCCTATTCCAAAATGACAAGGCCTTTCACCCTAATACACCGCAAAATTATGCCGCGCGTCACATATAAAGAAAATTTTAATACAGTATACACCCATATTGGTAGGTTTTCATCAAACAATAAACGACAGACCATAGCAATTTATGGTCTGCCGCTAAGTTATTTTTAAATTAAAAATCTTTCAGATCTTCGACAGACCGTGGAATATACCGGTTTTGTGTCATATCCAGATGGGCATATATCTCCATGGTTGTCCGAATGCTGGAATGACCGATAGACTTTGAAAAAGTGGCAAGGTCAAAATCCGGGTCATTTTTATGGTGCAGATAATAGTGGGTCACATAGGTATGCCGGAGACCATGCACCGTAACCGTATGGGAAAGACCGATAGCCTTGCAAATTTTTCTATGTGTCTGCAAGGTGCTGGAATGGCCGCCGCTGCCAAAGGGGAATGTGGTCGATCCACAGATGTATTTATGCTCTCGCTCGATTTCGGCGTACTTTTCCTTGATCCGCAGCTTGGCAGACTTTTGCTCTGGGCCGAAGTATTTTAGTTCAGCCTGCCGCAGTTCTTCCGTCTTTCGCTGCTCGATCAAACTTGTCTGCTCGTCGAATTGCTTGCGCAGCATTTCCAAATCGTTGACGGCCTGACGGTTGAGAATGATAAGCCGTTCGCCGGAATCCGTTTTAGGCGTTTGAGTAACTTTCTCGCCATCCACATAGACCGTGTTTTTGTCGATCATCAGTGTTTTGCTGTAATCGTCATAATCGCTCCATGTCAGAGCCAGAGCCTCGCCAAGCCGCAATCCTGTATGGAGAATGAACAGCAGTTTGTATCCCGCCGGATGTACCATCAACGTTTCTCCGGCATATTTGGTGTACTTCTGCGGAACATAGGTGCGCCGACACTCGGCTTCATACAAGGCCATTTCATCGTCTCGCATCCAGTTCTTTTTCGCCAAACGGTCATCATCTTGCTTTTTTGCCCGGGGTATTGTAATATTAAACACAGGAACAGTGTCAATATAGTGTTTGGCCGCAGCCATTTTCAATACGCTGCCAACGGCGATTTTGGCCTTTGTCATTACACTTTCGGAATATCCCTGCTCTGCCAGCGAGAAGATCATTTGCTGGACAAGGTCGCTGTCAATGTCGCCCAGCTTCACTTTTCCAAGATAAGAGGCTGCACGCTCCACCTGTCCCTCCAGCGTTTTGTATGCAGTTACCTTCATATTGCTTTTCTTTTTCTCGTCAAGGAACACCTGCGAAAAGGCGTCAAAGGTAACTCCTGTTTCTACGAGGGATTTCAGTTTGTTGGCATCGGCGTTGACTTCACGCAGAAAGGCCTTTGCCTCTTTTTCGGTTTTGAAAAAGCGTGATTTCTGCTTGCCCTGACCGTCAACCACAGATGCCCGCCACGGGGACTTGCGATCCGGCACATAGGTAATCTGACCGCTGCCCTTTTTTCTGCGCTCCATATCATCACTCCTTGCTTGCCTTAATTGTATGATATGGATGTGTTTCTGTCAATCAAAAGTCACGCTATTGTTACGCTATATCTCTGAAAAACGCTCTAAATTTCTTAAAAATTCTCGAAAGACAGCAAGTTTCAAAAACCTTGAAAGCATTGAAAACACTGGACTTTTAAGCAATTTGCGGATAGTGGTCTAAAATCGGCATTGTGTTTCCCAAGCCGAAGAGGCGGGTTCGATTCCCGTATCCTGCTCCACGCCGTCGCGGACTGCATATGGTTCGCGACGATTTTTTTAAGGTTTTGCCGCAAGTGTTATTTGTAAGGCTTTGTTTATGGATTACTCTGAGGGATATAATTAGAAAGAGAAACATCTGGAGGAAAAACTATGGGATTCGAAAGCGTGTACCAGCAAGCGCTCAGCCGTGCCCTGCGGGGAGAGGAGCAAGTTCGGACCGCGGGAACGGATGAAAGACATCTGGACTGCCTGCTCCATCCCCAGAAGCAGCCGTATGTGCTGCGGCTGCAGGAATGTGGCTGCGGGGCAGGGGAGGAGCACTGTGCGACCGCCTGCCTGTTCAACGCCATCGTAAGGGATGAGCAGGGCAAGCTGACTATTGATCCGGAACTTTGCTGTGGCTGCGGTGCCTGTATTTCCGCGTGCAAGGCGGGCAATCTGACAGCCAGCCGCGATATTCTGCCCGTGCTGGATGCGCTCAAGCATGCCAAGGGACCTGCCTATGTTCTGGTCGCGCCCGCATTTCACGGACAGTTTTCCTCCCGGGTCACACCGGGAAAGCTGCGTGCGGCTTTCCGCCAGATGGGCTTCACCGGCATGGTGGAAGTTGCGCTGTTTGCCGACATCCTGACTCTGAAGGAAGCGCTTGAATTTGACCGCCATGTCAATCAGGAAGGAGACTTTCAGCTTACCAGCTGCTGCTGCCCGGTGTGGATCGCCATGATCCGCAAGCAGTACCCTGAACTGATGAAGCACGTGCCCGGCGCGGTGTCGCCCATGATCGCGGCGGGACGGGCGGTAAAGCAGCTGTATCCCGATGCTCTAACTGTATTTGTAGGTCCCTGTGTGGCTAAAAAGGCGGAGGCGCGGGAACCGGACATCGCCGGGGCGGTGGATTATGTGCTCACCTTTCAGGAAGTGCAGGATATCTTTAAGGCGGCGGATATCCATCCCGAGGAGCTGGAGGAACTGCACAAGGACCATTCTTCCCGGGCCGGCCGCATCTATGCCCACACCGGCGGCGTCAGCGAAGCGGTGCGTTCCACGGTGGAACAGCTGCGCCCCGACCGATCTATTCAGGTGCATGCGGTACAGGCCGATGGCGTTCCGGCCTGCCGCGAGCTGATCGAAGCCATCCGCAGGGGAGAGCAGGATGCCAACTTTTTTGAGGGAATGGGCTGTGTTGGCGGCTGTGTGGGCGGCCCGAAGGCCCTTGTGGATGCCCAACAGGGGAGAGAAAATGTGGTGCGATATGGGGAAGATGCCGCCTGCGCCACCCCGCTGGAGAACCCCTTTGTTCCGGAGCTGCTCAGACGGCTTGGATTTGACTCGATTGAAGACTTTTTGGAAAACAGTGATATTTTCGTGCGCAACTTTTGATTCGCCTGCGGCGAAAACAGTTGACAAGCGGGGGAAATATGATAGAATACCAGAGGAAATGTTTTGACGGAGACAAGCACACCAGCAGCGCCTTCAGCGAGAGGGGACGGTGAAAGCCCTCGGTATCTGCCTGTGCAGGCCACTCCCGAACGGTCCGCGATGAGCGGAACGGTTCATCTCCGTTACCGGATGACAGAGATTTAAAATTTGCGCGGCAAATTTTAAAATCAGGGTGGTACCGCGAGTGTATACTTCGCCCCTGACCGACAGGTCGGGGGCGTTTTTTGTTTTCGCCGCTGCCGCCCATTCAGCAAGGAGGAAATTCTTATGAAACTGAAAAAAGCCGTTGTGATCGGATGCCTTGGGGCTGTGCTGGCCCTTCTGCTGGCCGGATGTGCCAAAGAACCGCTGCCCAGGCAGATGGATGAGGAAAAAGTTATCGCCTCAGGTCAGGTGGTTTACGATCTGGTCATGGCGGAGGAGTACGAGGCCGTAGCCGGCATGATCCGCGAGGATATCCGCACGGCACCGGGCAAGGAGATCGAAGCCAGGCACATCAAAGAGCTGGTGGATCAGTTCCTCGTTCCCGACGAGATCGGTGAATTTAAAGAAATGACCGAAATTTACACAATGGGTGCATCCGATCCCGAGCCGCACGGCATTGCGGTTTTTGAGGCCAAGTATTCTAAGAAGACTGTGGCTCTGTGTGTTGCCTTTGACCTTGAGATGAACATGATCGGGCTGAGCTTTAATCGGCAGTAAGCGTGTAACAAAGAAAGTTTGGAGGAGATACCATGAAGAATTACGGTGTAAACCAGCTGCGAGAAATGTTTTTGTCCTTCTTTGAGAGTAAGGGTCACCTGCGCCTGCCCAGCTACTCTCTCGTGCCTCAGAACGATGCCTCTCTGCTGCTGATCAACAGCGGCATGGCACCCATGAAGCCCTTTTTTACCGGCGAGCAGATCCCGCCCCGCAGCCGCGTGTGTACCTGCCAGAAGTGTATCCGCACCGGAGACATTGAGAACATCGGCAAAACCGCCCGCCACGGCACCTATTTTGAGATGCTGGGCAACTTCTCTTTCGGCGACTACTTTAAGAAAGAGGCCATTGCCTGGACCTGGGAGTTTTTGACCAGCCCCGAGTGGGTGGGTCTGGATCCCGACCGCCTGTATCCCTCCATCTATGAGAACGATGAAGAGGCCTTTGAGATCTGGAATAAGGAGATCGGCATCGCCCCCGAGCGCATCTTCCGCTTTGGCAAGAAGGACAACTTCTGGGAGCACGGCTCCGGACCCTGCGGCCCCTGCTCCGAGGTCTACTACGACCGCGGCGAGAAGTACGGCTGCGGCAGCCCCGACTGCACCGTGGGCTGCGACTGCGACCGCTACATGGAGGTGTGGAACAACGTCTTCTCCCAGTTTGACAACGACGGCGAGGGCAACTACACCGAGCTCAAGCAAAAGAATATCGACACCGGCATGGGCCTGGAGCGTCTGGCGGTCGTCTGTCAGGACGTGTACTCCCTGTTCGATGTTGATACTGTTATGAATATTACAAACAAGGTCTCTGAGATCACCGGTGCCCACTATGGCCAGAGCACCGCCAAGGACGTGTCCCTGCGCGTCATCACCGACCATATCCGCGCCTCCAGTTTTATGATCTGCGACGGCGTGATGCCCTCCAACGAGGGCCGCGGCTACGTGCTGCGCCGCCTGCTGCGCCGGGCGGCCCGCCACGGAAAGCTGTTGGGAGTTAACGAGCCCTTCCTCTATCAGGTCTGCGACACGGTCATCCGTGAGAACGAGGGCCACTATCCAGAACTGCGGGAGCGTCAGGACTATATCACCAAGATCATCCGCACCGAGGAAGAGAACTTCGCCAAGACCATCGACGGCGGTCTGAAGATCTTCAACGACATGCTCACCGAGCACAAGAGCAAGGGTGAAAAGACCTTCTCCGGCGCCGATGCCTTCAAGCTGTACGACACCTACGGTTTCCCCGTTGACCTGACCATCGAGATGGTGGAGGAGCAGGGGATGACTCTGGACGAGGCTGAGTTCCACAAACAGATGGACGAGCAGCGCACCCGCGCACGCAAAGCCCGGGAGGCCTTGGGCGATCTGGGCTGGGCCGGCGTGGAGTTCGGCAAGGAAGTTCCTGAAACGCAGTTTGTGGGCTATGACACCCTGGCGGTTATGGACGCCAAGGTGGTTGCCATCGTGGTGGAGAACGAGCAGGCGGAGGAACTGATGCCCGGCGTCGAGGCCATCGTGGTGCTGGACAAGACTCCTTTCTACGCCGAAATGGGCGGTCAGACTGCCGACCACGGCTTCCTGGCCCGCAGCGGTGAAGCCGGTTTGATGTTCGAGGTGACTGACGTCCAGAAGAACAAGGGCGGCAAGTATATGCACACAGGCAAGCTGACCGAGGGTATGCTCAAGATTGGCGATACCGTCCGCGCCCATGTGGATGGGGAGCGCCGCCGCGCCATCATGCGCGCCCACTCCGCCACCCATCTGCTGGACGCGGCCCTGCGCAGCGTGCTGGGCGATCACGTCCATCAGGCCGGCTCTCTGGTAGAGCCTGATCGCCTGCGCTTTGACTTCACTCACTTCTCCGCCATGACCGCTGAGGAGCTGGCTCGGGTCAGCGCCATCGTCAATGAGGCGGTGCTGGCCGGTTATGATATCGTTACAGAGGAAATGCCCATCGAAAAGGCCAAGGAAAAGGGCGCGATCGCTCTGTTCGGCGAGAAGTACGGCGACATCGTCCGGGTGGTGGACATGGGCGACGGCTTCTCCGTGGAGTTCTGCGGCGGCACCCATCTGGACAACACCGCCAAGGTCGGCGTGTTCCAGATCTCCAGCGAGTTCTCCGTGGCCTCCGGCGTGCGCCGTATTGAGGCCACGACCGGCAAGGTGTCTCTGGACATCATGAACCAGAACCAGCAGATGCTGTTCCAGGCGGCGGCTACCCTGAAGGCCAAGCCCGGCGAACTGCGGGAAAAGGCCGAGGCGGCCATGAACGAGATCAAAAAGCTGCAGCAGGCGGTGGAAAAGTTCAAGGCCCGGGAAGCTGCCGGCGAGACCGAGCGGCTGCTGTTCGGCACCCACGACGTGGGCAGCTTGAAGGTGCTCACCGCCACCGTTCAGGATGCCGATGCCAACCGTCTGCGCCAGATGGGCGATATGCTGCGGGACAAAGCGGCCAACATCGTGGCTGTGCTGGCTGCAGTCAACGAGGGCAAGATCACCTTCCTTGCTGCATGCGGTAAGGACGCCGTGGCTGCCGGTGTGAAGGCCGGCGACATCATCAAGACCATCACCCCCATCTGCGGCGGTAAGGGCGGCGGAAAGCCCGACAGTGCCATGGGCGGTGGCTCCGATGTAGTCAAGCTGGACGACGCGCTGGCCGCGGTTGACAACATTGTGGCTGAAAAGCTGGGCCGGTAAGGAGGAAACGAACATGTCCGATTGTCTGTTCTGTAAGATCATCAAGGGGGAGATCCCCTCCAGCAAGGTCTACGAGGACGAGCTTTGTTATGCCTTCTACGACATTGATCCGCAGGCTCCCGTTCACTTTCTGGTCATTCCCAAGGAGCATATCGCCTCTGCGGCAGATGTGAATGAGAGCAATGCCGCTGTGGTGGCGCATATCTTTACTGTGATCGCCAAGGTGACCAAGCAGCTGGGTGTGGACAGCTACCGCGTGGTGTCCAACATCGGCCTGCAGGCCGGTCAGTCCGTCTTCCACCTGCACTTCCATGTGCTGGGCGGGCGGGATATGACCTGGCCTCCCGGTTAATAAGCAATAAAGCGGCGGCCCGTCAGGGCCGCCGCTTTATCATGTGTAAGGATCTATTTCAGCAGATCGTGCAGCTTGACCGTCAGGGTGACGGCCTCCTGCAGGGTGGTGTGGGCCAGGGGAGTGAGCATGGTGCCGTGGTCGGAGGCACGGCCGCTCATAACGCTGTTGTTTGTCATGAGGGCCACCTGCTTCACGGCCCAGTCGGCCACCTGACCTGCGTCGGGGAAGGAGGCGGTAATGACCTGTGTACGGTCAATGTCGGAGGAGACACCCTTTTGGCTGTCCACATAGTCCACCACATGGGCCAGTATCACGCAGATCTCCTGCCGGGTGATGGGGTTCTGGGGACGGAACTCGTACTTTCCGTCCACCTCATAACCGCCCGCGATGCCAGCGGTTTTGGCCTTTAAAATTGCCGTTTCGGTGGTGTCGGTAAAGGTTCTGTTGTCTGCGGGGGTGATCTCGGTGCCGGTCAGCTGCTGGGCAAGGCTGACCGCAAGGTCGGCAAACTGCAGACGGGTGACATTGTCGGTGAACCCGGTGCGGTTAAGTTCGGACAACAGGGACAGCGTGTGGGCGCGGCTGATCCAATCCACGGCCCAGCTGTCGGCGGAGGAGAGGTCCACCGGCGTAACGGAGTCGGGCAGGATCAAAAGCTGCTGACTGTGACCGGCATAGGACACGGTGACAGCCTGCGCGGCATCGGCGTTGGGGTCAAAGCCGCTGCACATCTCGGACAGAACAGGGAGGTAACAGGGGCCGTGAGCAGAGCACTGGGCCTCGATATACAGATCCAGGCTGTCCAATGATCCGTCCCGGGGGGCAAAAGCGGTCTTCTGAGACAGGGAGATGGAGGTGATGGAGCAGTCCTGGGCAATAAACATCTGCACCCAGCCATTGGGGATCTGAGCTGTGCCGGCCTCGCTTACAATGGTGCAGGGCTGATCTGTGTACCCGGTGCCCGTGTGGGTGAATTTGGCGTCCAGCATGTTCTGACGGTGCCCATCGCTGTCCAGCCAGACGGCGGTCACAGCCTCGGGGGATTTCTGGCCGGCAGCAATATTTTCAGCGGCGGAGGTATAGCCAAGACCCGCCTGGGTAATGGCGGTGAAGCAGGAGGACTGGTCGGGACGAGTGTGAGAATAGAGTTGGATCAGCTCCTTTTCTCTGACATCCGCGGCAGCCTGCAGGCCGGCAAAGGCGGAGTAGGGGACAAGCCCCTGTGCAAGGCGCTCTTTATTGGTCAGCTTAAGCATTTGCCACTCTTCCTGCGTGCACACAGCGTCCAGTTGAGCCGGCACAGCCGCCCACGCACCAAAAGAGCACAGGCAGAAGGCCATTGCCGCAGATACCGCCAGACAGATCAAACGTTTCATTGTAACCTCCGGATAAATTTATACTTATATATAAAATACCTTATTTTCGACAAAAACACAAGAGCAGGAAAAATACTGGAAGAAATTTCATAACACATTGCAAAGGGTCGGAGGATTAGGTTATAATAGCGCTAAGAACGGATAAGAGGGCGATCAAATGTACCGAATCGATATTATGACCCTGTTCCCCGACGTGGTGGGGGATATGCTTTGCGAGTCTATCCTGGGGCGCGCGCAGGAACGGGGCTATATCCGCATCGAATGCCACCAGATCAGGGACTATACTGTCAACAAGCAAAAGCAGGTGGACGACTACCCCTACGGCGGCGGGCGTGGTGCGGTCATGCAGGCAGATCCACTTTACAGATGTTGGAAACACATCTGTGATAAGGCAGGGGAGAGGGTCCATACCATCTTCATGTCCCCGGCAGGCAAGACCTTTCGTCAGGCGGACGCCATCCGGCTGAAGGACGAGTATGACCGGCTGATCCTGGTGTGCGGACACTATGAGGGGATCGACGAGCGGTTTATCGAAGAGTGCGTGGATGAAGAGCTTTCGCTGGGTGATTTTGTACTTACCGGCGGCGAGATCCCTGCCATGGCCATTTCTGATGCGGTCTGCCGACTTGTGCCCGGCGTGCTGTCCGACCCGGAGTGTTATGAGAATGAGAGCCACTGGAACGGCCTTTTGGAAGCGCCCCAGTATTCCCGGCCCGAGGTGTGGCATGACCGGGCAGTTCCGTCCATCCTTTTGTCCGGCCACCACGACAATATCCGCAAGTGGCGGCGCAAGCAGGCCATCCTGCGCACCCGCCGGCGCCGCCCGGATATGTTTGAAAAGCTGGATCTGTCCTCCAAGCAGGATAAAAAGCTGATTCAGGAAATAAAAGACGAGGGCCTGTGGTGATTGGGGGCCGTCCCCCTTTACTTTTTGGCGCTGTTGTGATATAGTATTTACATCTGGTTTTAAAAACTATGTTTTGGGGTGCAAAATATGAGCTATAAAATCGTGGTGGACAGCTGCTGTGAGATGACGACGCAGATGAAAAGCGACCCCTGCTTTGTCAGGGTCCCGCTGACGATTTCCTGTGCCGGCAGCAGTTTTGTGGATGATGATACATTTGATCAGGCTGATCTGCTGTGGGCCATGAAGCAGAGTAAGGATGCTCCCGCCACGTCCTGCCCCTCTCCCCAGATCTATCTGGATGCGTACCGGTGCGGGGCGGAGGATATCTATGTGGTCACCCTTTCCGCACTGCTCAGCGGATCTCACAACAGCGCCCAGCAGGCAAAGGTCCTGCTGGAGGAGGATAACCCTGAAATCAATGTTCACGTGTTCAACTCCTGTTCTGCCGTCTGCGGCGAGACCCTGATCGCGCTGAAGATCAAGGAGCTGGCGGACAGCGGTATGCCTTTTAAAAAAGTCGTACATGAAATGGAGCGTTTCATCTACCGCATGCAGACGCTCTTTGTTCTGGAGGATCTGGAAAACCTGCGCAAAAACGGCCGGCTGACCAGACTGCAGGCAGTTGTGACCGGCGCGCTGCGCATCAAGCTGTTTTGCCACGCCACCCCCGAGGGTGAGATCGGAAAACTTGGGCAGGCGCTGACCATCAAGCAGGCGCTGAGCAAGCTGGTGGATAAGGCTGCTTCTGACCCGGACCACGAGGGGCGTACCCTGATCATCAGCCACTGCAACAATCTGGACCGGGCCCTGCAGGTGAAAGCCATGATGGAAAGCAAGTGCAACTTTGCCCAGATCCTCATGACCGGTGCGGGCGGGATCACCACCGTCTATGCCAACGACGGCGGTATTGTCACCGCCTATTAAGGAGGCGTCCCCATGTCTGTTACGCGTTCACAGGCGCTGGAACTTTTACTGCGATATAATAAAGAACCCTTTCATATTCGCCACGCGGTCACGGTGGAACACGTTATGAGCTGGTTTGCCCGGGAGCTGGGCTATGGCGCTGAGTGCGGATTCTGGGGTATCGTGGGACTGCTTCACGACCTTGATTTTGAGATGTGGCCGGAGGAACACTGCCTGAAATCTCAGCAGCTTATGCGGCAGGAGGGGCTGGATGAAGCACTGATCCATGCCACGGCCAGCCACGGCTGGGGCCACCGGGTGGAGGTGCGTCCGGAGCATGAGATGGAAAAGGTCTTGTTCGCCTGCGATGAACTGACCGGCCTGATCGGCGCGGCGGCGCTCATGCGTCCGTCCAAAAGTGTCAGCGACATGGAGCTGAAGTCCCTGAAAAAGAAATTCAAGGATAAGAAGTTCGCCGCCGGCTGTTCCCGGGACGTGATCGCACAGGGGGCGGATATGCTGGGCTGGGAGCTGGATCAGCTGCTGGAAAAGACCCTGTGTGCCATGCAGGCCTGCGAACAGGACATTGAATCGGCTATTTCCGTCCTGAATGGGATATGAATATAAAGTTTTCTTGATGTTGGAAAACTTTCCTTGACAGAAAAAAGTGAATGTGATATTATCCATCCAACAAAGGGGAGTAGTCGGCGCGGCCTGCCGCGCGGTAAAGTCAACAAGCATGGGCGGTTCTGTCCGCTCTGGCTTTGCCTGAAATGACCAGACCTGCGTTCCAGTTTTTTGGAACGCAGGTCTTTTTTACATCTTTGTAAAGGCCGCGGAATACTCTCGTAATAGGAAAGCGTGAAAGGAAGGAAGTAATATGGATTTTTTGTGGGAGGGCTTGCTGGCGATTACATGGCAGCAGTACATCATGTACGCCGTGGGCGCGGTGCTCATCTGGCTGGCCATTGAAAAAGGGTTCGAGCCTGCTCTGCTCATGCCTATGGGCTTTGGTGCCATTCTGGTCAACCTGCCCCTGTCCGGTGTGATGGGGGAGCACGGCATCATCCAGTGGCTGTTCGATGTGGGTATCGAAGCTGCAGAGGCCATGCCCATTCTGCTGTTCATCGGCATCGGTGCTATGATCGATTTTGGTCCGCTGCTGACCAATCCCAAGCTGTTTCTATGCGGTGCTGCCGCTCAGGCCGGCATTTTCCTGACTATTATCATCGCGTCTTTGCTGAACTTCGACATTAAAGATGCTGCCTCCATCGGCATCATTGGCGCTGCGGACGGACCCACCTCTATTCTGGTGTCTCAGCAGCTGCAGTCCAACTACATCGGAGCCATTGCGGTGGCGGCCTACTCCTATATGGCACTGGTGCCCATCATCCAGCCCTTTGCCATCAAGCTGGTCACCACCAAGAAGGACCGTGCCATGCGCATGCCCTACAAGGGGGGCACCGTGTCCCGCCGTACCCGCATCCTGTTCCCTATTATCGTGACGGTCATTGCCGGTCTCGTGGCCCCTGCCTCCGTGGCGCTGGTTGGCTTCCTGATGTTCGGCAACCTGATCCGCGAGTGTGGTGTGCTTGAGACCCTGTCCAAGACCGCTCAGAACGAGCTTGCCAACCTGATCACCCTGCTGCTGGGCATTACCATTGCCGCTTCCATGAAGGCCGACCAGTTTGTCAAGGTCGAGACGCTCATGATCATGGGGCTGGGTCTTGTCGCCTTTGTGCTTGACTCTGTCGTGGGCGTCCTGTTTGTCAAGGTGCTGAACATCTTTACCCCCAAGAACAAGATCAACCCCATGGTGGGTGCGGCCGGCATCTCGGCGTTCCCCATGTCCTCCCGCGTCATTGAGAAGATGGGTCAGGAGGCTGATCCCCAGAACCACCTGCTGATGCACGCTGTTGCCGCCAACGTGTCCGGTCAGATCGCTTCCGTGGTGGCCGGCGGCGTTGTGCTGCAGTATTTTATGGGCTGATAGGAGGAACAGGAAATGGATAATCAGAATATTAACAACCAGTTTACCCCTTCGCCTGCCGGTGATATCGGTGTGATCGGCGGCGCAGACGGCCCCACCGCCATTATCACCTCTTCCAGTGTTGGAATGGCCGAGAACCTTGGTGCGTCTGTGGAGATCCTGGGTCAGGGAATGGCCAGCATCTTTGTGGTGCTGGGCCTGATCGCTGTGGTCGTGGCGCTGATGAAGAAGCTCGATAACAAAAAGAAATAACGTCAAACCGCCTGCCGCACAGATGTGCGGCAGGCGGTTTTTTACAGCCAGTCCTCGATTATATCGGGCAGATTGGTGGGAGTTACCACATGTTCGATCAGCAGTTCCAACAGCGCCATAATGCGGGTTTGACTTGGCGTGATGCCCGGTACACTGGCATGTGTGCCGTCAGAACTGACAATCTTGACCCCATAGTTTTCACAGGAAAAATGATCTGCTAGGATCTCCTGCGACAGAAGATAATAATGAAATGTGTGTGATTCTCCTGTCTCATCCGTACAAGTGCGTGAACTGATTGCCGTCTCCATCATATTGTGCCATCCCCTCTAAAATGAATCTTTAAACACATTATATAGTGGTATGCCCGGAGTTTAAAGAGGAACATATCGCGAAAAATGACAGGAAATCTGTCCTTTCGACAGTCTTTTTAAAGTGGGAGGGCGAGGAAAGGGCGAAACAGTCGAATCATCTGCGGAAGGAAATATTTTTTACGTTTACATAAATAAAATAGAGAAAAACAGGTGGTTTTTGAAATCAAAAACAGGAAAAAGAGTTGAGCTGTTTTTTTGTGGAAAACTATTCTATTTGCCTGCCGGATTTGATATAATAACAAACAGTATATTTTGGGTTTTTGTACCCTTTGGAGGGAGCAGTATGAAACTGCCTTCATCTTTGTATGAACAGCTGACCCGGGCGTGCCCCGGGCTTGAACTGAGGCGGGATGAGCCGATGAGCCGCCACACCTCGTTTCACATCGGCGGACCGGCTGCGCTGATGGCGCTGCCTGCCTGCGAGGAAGAGGCAGTGACCGCTGTGCGCACAGCCGCCGCCTGCGGCGTCCGGCCATTCTTTATGGGAAACGGATCGAACCTGCTGGTGCCGGACAGGGGCGTGGACCGCTTTGTGATCAAAACGTCCAATCTGCGCCGGTGCCGTGCGCAGGGGAATGCGATCGATGCGCACAGCGGCATCACCCTTGCCCGACTGGCTGTATTCGCCCGGGAGCAGGGGCTTACCGGCCTTGAATTTGCGCACGGGATCCCCGGGACGCTGGGAGGCGCTGTTACCATGAATGCCGGCGCCTACGGCGGTGAGATGGCGCAGGTGATCCGCGAGGTGACCTGCCTGCTGCCTGACGGCACGGTAGAGACGGTTCGCAACTTTGATTTTGGTTACCGGCACAGTGCCTTTTCCGGTGGAGAGCGGCTGATCCTCTGTGCTAAAATGGAACTTGTTCCCGGTGACCCCGCGCAGATCGGCGCGCGCATGGATGAGCTTGCCCGTCAGCGGCAGGAGAAACAGCCTCTTGAATATCCCAGCGCGGGCAGTATGTTCAAGCGGCCTGTGGGTCACTTTGCGGCGGCTCTGATCGACCAGTGCGGCCTGAAGGGGCTGACGGTGGGCGGTGCCCAGGTATCGGAAAAGCACGCGGGCTTTGTCGTTAACCGCGGGGAGGCCACCTGTTCTGATGTGCTTGAACTGGTGGAACAGGTAAAGCGGCGGGTGCTGGAGCAGACCGGTGTACCTCTCGAGATGGAGGTAAAGGTTCTGGATTGACCCATGCTGACAGAGAGAACCTTGTTTACAAAGGATGATAGGAATGGAATTTGTGATCATTTCCGGCATGTCCGGTGCCGGTAAGAGCCAGGCGGCCTCTTTCATGGAGGACATGGGCTTTTTCTGCGTGGATAATCTGCCCGTGCCCCTGATCCCCAAGTTTGCTGAACTGGGTATGGACGGGGCCAGTGAATATAAGCGCATGGTGCTGGTCACCGATGTGCGGGCGGGGGCAGCCTTTGACAGTCTGCTTCCCGTTCTGGATGAGCTGGGTGAGATGCAGTGTCCGTACCGTATACTTTTTATGGATGCCGCGGATGACACCATCATCAAGCGGTATAAGGAGAGCCGTCGCAGCCATCCCCTGTCCGATGAAAACAACAGTCTGGAACAGGCCATTGCCGCTGAGCGCAGGATGCTGCTCGGTATGCGCCGGCGAGCCGAGCATGTGATCGATACCACCGACCTTCCCACAGCTAAGCTGAAGGATGAGCTGCACCGCATCTTCCAAAGCGGACGCGCTGCCGCGGAAAATATGAAGGTCAATGTGACCTCCTTCGGCTTCAAACACGGACTGCCCCGTGCGGCGGATCTGGTCTTTGACGTGCGCTTTCTGCCAAATCCCTATTACGTACAGGAACTTCGGCACCTGACGGGACTTGACAAGGGGGTGCGCGATTATGTGTATGAAGACGGACAGGCGCAGCAGTTCCTCAAGCGCCTGCAGGATCTTTTGGAGTACCTGCTGCCCCGCTATGTAGAGGAGGGCAAGACCGCTCTTTTCATTGCGGTAGGCTGTACCGGCGGCCATCACCGCTCGGTGGCCATTGCCCGGGATCTTGCCCTGTTTATCGAACAGCTTGGATATGCGGTGACGGAAGATCATCGCGATCTGTCACGAAAATGACTTGTTTTTCTGTGGAGGGATCAGATGAGTGCAGTACCGCGGGCCCGTGGACTGAGGGAGAATGGCCCTAAAATCGTTGTGATCGGCGGCGGAACGGGTCTTTCCACCATGCTCAGAGGGCTTAAAACCTATACAAAGAATCTCACCGCCGTTGTTACCGTTGCGGATGACGGAGGCGGTTCCGGCGTCCTGCGCCGGGAGATGGGTATGCTGCCCCCCGGTGACATCCGGCACTGTATGCAGTCCCTTGCCAATGTGGAGCCCATTATGGAGCAGCTGCTGAGCTACCGGTTTACGGACGGCTCCCTGTCCGGGCAGTCATTTGGCAATCTGCTGCTGGCTGCCCTCAACGGTATCACCGGATCCTTTGAGCAGGCTGTGGAGCAGATGAGCCACGTGCTTGCCATTACCGGACGGGTGGTTCCCGTCACCGGCACAGATGTACAGCTGGAAGCTGTATTTGAAAACGGAAGCCGGGTGGTGGGGGAGTCCAGGATATTTTCCTTTAAAAAAGAACAGGACTGCCGCATTTCTTATGTGCGCCTGATCCCCGAGCGGCCAAAGGCTCTGCCCGCTGCCCTGCAGGCCATCCGGGAGGCCGACCTTGTGATCCTTGGCCCGGGCAGTCTCTATACCAGCATTATTCCAAATCTGCTGGTGGACGGCGTGGTGGACGAGATCTGCAGCAGCAAGGCATTGAAGCTGTACATCTGCAATATCATGACCCAGGAAGGGGAGACGGAGGGGTATACCGCCGCCGACCATGTGTCCGCGCTGCTGGAGCACGGCACGCAGGGGCTGATCGATGTGTGTCTTGCAAACAGTCAGCAGGTTCCTGCGCAGCTTCTGGACCGATATCGTCAGGAGGACGCGGCACCCCTTGTGGTGGACCGGGAACGCTTTGACGGGTTGGGGCTGGAGCTGGTCGAGATGCCGGTGGCCTCCCAGACGTCTGATTATGCCCGGCACAGTCCGGACCGCCTTGCCCGGGCGGTGATGTCCATCTATCGACAGCGGACAAGGCGCAGCTGACCGGAAGGTACTTTTTGAGAGTTAGGATGAAGAATATGTCCTTTGCAGCCCAAGTGAAAACAGAACTTTGCCGCACCGGGCTCAGCCGCCGGTGCTGCGCACAGGCGGAGGCCTACGGTGTTTTGATGTTCTGCAATCAATTCAGCACAGGCGAGATCCGCATTATGACGGAGAACGACGCCTTTGTCAGCCGCCTGCCGATGCTGTTTAAAAAGGCCTTCAGGGTGGAGTTTGACCGCGTTCCCGACCCGGACGGCACCGGAAAGCGCGTGTTTTCCATCAGCAGCCCGGAAAAGCTGGGTGTGGTGCGGGAGGTGTACGGCATGGATGATAAGAGCATGCCCGCCCACCACATCAACTTTGCCGTGCTGGAGGAGTCCTGCTGCCGCCACAGCTTCCTGCGGGGCGCGTTTCTGGCAGGTGGGTCGGTGACCGACCCGGAAAAAAGCTATCATCTGGAGCTCGCCACATCCCATTATAATGTCAGCCGTGAGGCCCACGCCCTGATGCAGGAGTGTGGCTTTGCCCCCAAACAGGTCACCCGAAAGGCAAATTACATCGCATATTTTAAACAGAGCGAGGCTATTGAAGATTTCCTGACCGGTATCGGCGCGCCGCTGGCGGCCATGGAGATCATGAATGCAAAGGTGGAAAAGACCCTGCGGGGCAGCGTGAACCGTCGGGTAAACTGCGACGCCGCCAACCTGGACAAGGCGGTGGAGGCGGCTCAGAGCCAGATCGAGGCCATCTACTCGCTGGAGCGCTCCGGTATGCTGGACAAGCTGCCGGACAAGCTGAAGGAGGCGGCCCGGCTGCGCCTTGCCCATCCGGAGGACACTTTGACCCAGCTGGCGGAGCAGTGCGATCCGCCTATCACAAAATCTGCCCTGAACCACCGTCTGCGCAAGCTGGTGGAACTTGGACGGCGGGAAAAGGACTGACGGGATGGCGTACATTTGTTATTTCGCTGCGGGACTTCTGAACGTCTACTGGCTGCTGGAGGGGGACGAGCTGTCCACCCGGACCCAGATGATCATCCCTGTTCTGGCGGTGGCTGTGGCGGGCGTGGGCTTGCTGTTTGCCGTGCGTGGCATGACCACGGATTCCAGAACGGCCTATAGCCGCAGAGCCCTTTGGGTGCTGTTTATCTATTATCTGGCTATTTTGTCGGTGCTGCTGTTCTTCGGCGGTCTGTTCCATGTGGATCGGGCCTGGGGCAGTGCGGTCAATCTGGAGCCCTTTTACACCATTCGCCGGTTTCTGATCCACTACCGGCGCACCGGAAGTCTGGCCAGCTTGTCCAATCTGCTGGGCAACATCGTCATTCTGATTCCGCTGGGCATCCTTTTGCCCCTGATGTTCCGGCCTTTGCGCCGGTGTTGGGTGACCCTGCCCCTGATGGCGCTGTTTGCCGTGGGGGTGGAATATCTTCAGTGGTGCACCAGAGTTGGAATTGCGGATATCGACGATTCCATCCTGAATTTTGCCGGTGCGGCGGCGGGCTATGTGCTGACCCGCCTGTGCCAGATGGTTTATTTTCGTTTCAAAGGAGCAAAAAGATGAGCAAGCTGTCCTTTCGCATGGCCGTTCCCGGGGATGAGGAGATCATCCTGAACTTTATCCGCGCGCTGGCCGAGTACGAGCACATGTCCGATGAGGTGGTGGCCACGCCGGAGCTTTTGCGGGAATGGATCTTCGAGAAAAAGAAGGCGGAGGTGCTCTTTGCTCTGGACGAAGGCAGGGAAGTGGGCTTTGTCCTGTTTTTCCACAACTTTTCCACCTTTCTTGGACGGGCAGGCATCTATCTGGAGGACCTGTTCGTGCTGCCCGAATATCGTGGCAAGGGGTACGGTAAGGGCCTTTTAAAACAGCTGGCTTCCATCGCGGTAGAGCGCGGCTGCGGACGGCTGGAGTGGGCGTGCTTGGACTGGAACACCCCCTCCATCGACTTTTATACCAAGCGGATGAATGCCGTACCCATGGACGAATGGACGGTGTATCGTTTGACGGGAGACAGATTGATACAGGCGGCAAAGGAGGAAGCAACATGAAAAAAGCATTGAAAGAGACTGTGTGTATCATACTGAAGACCCTGCCGTGGCTGTGTGGATTTATGGCAGTCATGCTGGTGGTTTTACCCGATGTGCGCGCCTATGCGTTTGAAAATCCCCGGTACTTTGTGTCGGTGGTGCTCCGGACTCTGGCCATTTTGTATGGGCTGATGTTGGCTGCACAGCTGGTGCTGGTGTGGGTTCGGGCAGAAAAGAAAGAGGAGGATGCGTCATGATCGCACTTTTGATCCGTGCAGCGAAAAACGCCTTTGGTGTGTCTGTGGCCATCACCGCCGGCGGGACGCTGCTGCCCCGGCTGCTCCATCCGGAGCGCTACGCCGACGCGCCGGAGCTTCTGACCCATCTGTGGCAGAACTTCTATCCCGTATTTGTAGTTATCTTTGCCATCTGGGCCGCGTACTACATCATCATGTTCTGGAACAAGAAATAAAGAAAGTCAGGTGAGGGCAATGTCATTTGTCCACTTACATCTGCATACGGAATACTCTTTGCTGGACGGAGCCTGCCGCATCCAGAAGCTGGTGGAGCGCGTCAAGGAGCTGGGTCAGACTGCGGTGGCCATTACAGACCACGGCGTGATGTACGGCGTGATCGACTTTTACCGGGCCTGCAAGGCGGCGGGGATCAAACCCATTATCGGCTGTGAGGTCTATGTGGCCCCCCGCACCCGCTTTGACAAGGTCCATGAGTTCGATGCCGAGTCCCGGCACCTTGTGCTGCTGTGCCGCAACGAGGAGGGGTATCGCAACCTCTCCTACATGGTGTCCTGTGCCTTTACCGAGGGCTTTTATATCAAGCCCCGTATTGACATGGACCTTCTGCGTGCCCACAGCGGGGGACTGATCGCCTGCTCTGCCTGTCTGGGCGGCGAGATACCCAGACGCATTCTCAACGGCGACTACGAGGGGGCAAAGGCCCACGCCCTGGAGATGCGGGATATCTTTGGGGAAGACGGCTACTATCTGGAACTGCAGGACCATAATATCCCCTCCCAGCGGCAGGTAAATGCGGGTATCATCCGCCTGCACGAGGAGACCGGCATCCCCATCATCGCCACGAATGACGCCCACTATCTGACCAGAGAGGACGCGGAGACTCAGGACATCCTCATGTGCATTCAGATGGGCAAGACAGTGGACGATCCCGGCCGCATGAAGTTCGAGACGGACGAGTTTTACGTCAAGAGCGAGCAGGAGATGCTTCAGCTGTTCCCACAGTATCCTCAGGCCATCGAGAATACGGCCAAAATCGCCCAGCTGTGCGATCTGGACTTCACCTTCGGCAAGTACCACCTGCCCGAATTCAAGCTTCCTGAGGGCTGGAGCGACGCGGCTGAATACTTCCGCTACCTGTGCCGCAAGGGCTTTGAGTGGCGCTATCCCAACGGGACCGAGGAGAACCGCAGACAGCTGGAGTACGAGATGGGCGTCATCGAACAGATGGGCTTTGTGGACTACTTCCTGATCGTGTCCGATTTCATCGGCTACGCCAAAAACAGCGGTATCCCCGTAGGACCGGGCCGCGGCTCCGCCGCAGGTTCCATGGTGTCCTACTGTCTGAATATCACCGATATCGATCCGCTCAAGTACAGCCTGTATTTTGAACGCTTTCTCAACCCGGAACGAGTTACCATGCCCGATATCGACATCGACTTCTGCATCCGCCGCCGTCAGGACGTGATCGACTACGTGTCCCGCAAGTATGGTGAGGACCATGTGGCCCAGATCGTGACCTTCGGCACCATGAAGGCCAAGGCCGCCATCCGGGACGTGGGCCGGGTGCTCAACCTGCCCTATGCGGAAGTGGACAATATCGCAAAACAGGTGCCCTTCTCCCTTGATATGACCCTTGACAAGGCCCTTTTGCTGTCTAAGCCCCTCAAGGACATGTACGACGAGAGCGAAGTGGTAAAAAAGCTGGTGGATACCGCCCGCAAGCTGGAGGGTATGCCCCGCAATTCCTCCACCCACGCCGCCGGCGTGGTCATCACCCGCCGCCCGGTGTATGAGTATGTGCCTCTTGCCACCAACGACGATCTGGCCGTTACCCAGTACACCATGGTTACGCTGGAGGAGCTGGGCCTTTTGAAGATGGACTTTCTTGGCCTGCGCAACCTGACCATTCTGGATGATGCGGTGGAGATGGTGCGACGGAATCAGCCTGGCTTCCGTCTGGGTCAGATCCCCACCGACGACCCGGAAGTCTATAAAATGCTGTGCGAGGGCCGCACCAGCGGCGTGTTCCAGATGGAGTCTGCCGGCATGACCGGCGTGTGCGTGGGGCTCAAGCCCAAGAGCATCGAGGATATCACCGCTATCATCGCCCTGTACCGTCCCGGTCCCATGGATTCCATTCCCCGGTTCATCGCCTGTGCGCAGGACCCCAAGCTCATCAGCTACAAGCACCCTCTGCTGGAGCCCATCCTGTCCGTTACCTACGGCTGCATCGTATATCAGGAGCAGGTCATCGAGATCTTCCGCCGCCTTGCAGGCTATTCACTTGGACAGGCAGATATGGTGCGCCGGGCCATGTCCAAGAAGAAGGTCAAGGACATTGAACGGGAGAGAGGGGCCTTCCTCCACGGCGACCCGGAGCGGAATATCTCCGGCTGTGTGGCTCACGGTATCCCGGAAGCGGTGGCCCAGTCCATTTACGATGAGATCTATGACTTTGCAAGCTACGCCTTTAACAAGGCCCACGCTGTGTCCTATGCGGTGGTGGCCTACCAGACGGCGTGGTTCAAGTGCCATCACACCCGGGAGTATATGGCGGCCCTGCTCACCTCTGTACTGGATGATCAGGACAAGGTGGCCGAGTATATCGGCGAGTGTAAGAGCAGCGGAATCGAACTGCTGCCTCCCGATGTGAATGAATCGGGCACCACCTTTACCGTTTCGGGTGACAACATCCGCTTTGGTCTGGCGGCCGTAAAAGGTGTTGGGCGCGGCGTGGTTGATACGCTGCTGCAAGAGCGTGTAAAGGGCGGAAGCTTCACAGATTTTGTGGATTTCTGTCAGCGCATGTTCGGCCTTGATCTGAACCGCCGGGTGGTGGAGAACCTGATCAAGTGCGGCGCGTTTGACAGCATGGGCTATCGCAGGTCCCAGCTGCTGGCCGTCTTTGGCCAGGTGCTGGACGGGATCGCCGCCAGCCGCAAGCGCAATCTGGAGGGGCAGATGGATCTGTTTGGCATGGGGGAGGAGCTGGGTTCCCAGTCCGCGGTGACCATGCAGCTGCCCGACCTGCCTGAGTTTACCCCTCAGGAGCGCATGGCCATGGAGAAGGAGACCACAGGCCTCTACCTCAGCGGCCATCCCATGGATCAGTACCGGGAGGCTGCCCGGCGCCGGGGTGCTGTCTCGGTAGGATCCATCCTTGCGGATTTTGCCGGCGAGGACGGTCCTGCCAGGTTCCGGGATGAACAGAAGGTCACAGTGGCGGGAATTATTTCCCGTTACAAGACCAAAACTACCCGAAATAATACCCTTATGGCCTATGTGACCCTTGAGGACGACTCGGGGGCTATGGAGCTGCTGGTGTTCTCCCGCGTGCTCACGGAGAGCGGAAACTACATCCGGGAAAACAGTCCTGTACTGGTCACCGGAAAGATATCTGTCCGGGATGAGAAGGAACCCCAGATCCTCTGTGACAGTCTGCGTCCCCTTGGCGATTTGGATGCGGAGATACAGGCGGCTGCGTCTGTGCCCGGCGTGCAGGGCAGCAAGCTCTATCTGAAGATACCCTGCCGGGAGGATGCGCGAATGAGAAAGATCAAGCTGATCCTGTCCATGTTCCCGGGGGACGGGCAGGCAATCCTGTATTTTGAAGACACGGGCAGGCGTTTTGGCACACCCTGTGTGATCCATCCGGCCCTTGTTGCAGAGATGCAGGAGCTGCTGGGTACTGACCGGGTGGTAGTCAAGTGAGGAGTGAAGGATGAAAAAACTGCTCTATTTTCTCTTCCACCGTTCGGTTTTGGTGGCATTGTCCCTGCTGACGCAGGTCGCGGTTCTGGTGCTGATGATCGTCATCTTTTCCGAGAGCTTTACTCAGTTTTACTGGGCGTGCATTTTCATCAGCTTTCTTGCCGCCATCGGTATCGTCAGCAGCCGGAGCGACCCGGCCTATAAAATCGTTTGGCTGGTTTTGATCCTGCCGTTTCCGGTGTTCGGCGGCCTGATCTATACGCTGTTTGGCGGGAGCCGGCATCCCAGATGGCTGCGCCGCGCCATGGAAGGCATTCACGCCAGAATGCTGGAGAACATGAAGTGTGACTTCAAAGCCGACACGCTGGTGGCTGTTGGTGAGGATGCTGCCAGTCAGGCCCGGTATCTGGAGCGCAACGCGTACTGCCCCGTCTATGCCAACACCCGCACGGACTATTTTCCCATCGGAGAGGAATACTACGCCCGTTTGCTCAGCGAACTGAAGCTGGCAAAGCGGTATATCTTCCTGGAGTACTTCATCGTTCAGGAGGGCGTTATGTGGAACAGCATCCTTGAGGTTTTGGAGGATAAAGCCAAACAGGGACTGGATGTGCGGGTCATGTACGACGATATGGGCTGTATGTTCACCCTGCCCAAAAACTACAAGGAGACGCTGGAGAACAAGGGGATCAAATGCTGCGTCTTCAACCGTTTTGTCCCGGTCATGTCGCCGCTGCTCAATAACCGGGACCACCGGAAGCTGTGTGTCATTGATGGTACGGTGGCCTTTACCGGCGGAGTCAATCTGGCGGATGAGTATATCAACGCCCGGGAACGCTACGGCCACTGGAAGGACAGTGGGGTCATGGTGGAGGGGGATGCGGCCTGGAGCATGGCAGTGATGTTCCTTACCATGTGGGATTACTGTCAGGGCAAGGAGGAGGATTACGCTGCGTTCAAGCCGGTGCGTGTCCCGGTACTGGGCGCTTCCGGCCATGTCCAGCCCTATACGGACAGCCCCCTGGACAACGAGGCGGTGGCTCAGACCGTGTACCTCAACATGATCTGCAAGGCCGAGCGGTATATCTATATCACCACGCCCTATCTGATCCTGGACGCCACAACCAGCACCGCCCTGTGCAATGCGGCAAAGTCGGGGGTGGATGTGCGGATCATCACGCCCGGTATGCCGGACAAAAAATCGGTATATCAGGTGACACGCGCCCATTATCCGCCCCTGCTTGAGGCGGGCGTCAGAATCTACGAGTACACCCCGGGCTTCATTCATGCCAAGAATTTTCTGGTGGACGACCAGTTTGCCACGGTGGGAACGGTAAATCTGGATTTCCGCAGTCTGTTCCTCCACTTTGAAAACGGTGTTTGGATGTGCAACACCTCCTGTATCCATGACATTAAGGAGGACTTTCTGCAGACCCAGCAGAAAAGTGAAAAGGTCAGCCTGCGCAAAAGCCGCAAGCTGAATATTCTGGTGCAGTTCTACCGCAGCATCCTGCGTCTGTTCGCACCGCTGATGTAACGAAAAATGACCTCCCCGGTTGGGGAGGTCATTTTGATCATTGGTAATTAAAGGCCCTCAATCAGGTGCACGCGGATATAGCCCCCGTCCACATTGGTCTCAAGGACAAATTCAGGCACGGCGGGGATCATGAACTCTCGCTTGCCGCCCTTAACCACATACACGTTGTTGGCAGGGGGGGTGAGGACCTCAGCAATGGTTCCCAGAACTTCGCCGCTGTCCGCATCTTGCACCTCAAGCCCGGTCAGATCGGCCAGGAAGAAGTGGCCCTCGGGCAGCTGTACATCCTTGCGGGCAATATAGAGGATCTGGTTCTTCATAGCCAGAGCGCCGTTCATATCCGTAATGCCGTTGAATTTGATGATGGCCATATTTTTGTGCACGCGGGCACGCTCCACCTCAATGGGCCAGTGGGTGGGTCCCACATAGAGGACAGGGAAGCGGCAGACAAACTCCGGGGAATCGGCCCATGGCTCCACCCGCACCTCGCCCATGATGCCGTGGGTGTTTGTGATCTTGCCTGCCTCTAAAAATTCCTGTTTCATATGAAGTCCTCCAAGTAAAAGGGTGGAAAAAAGCGGCGCAGAAGTTCACTGCGCCGCTTTTTCAGTCGATGATCTCGACGGAGACACGCTGGCCGGAGCGCTGGGCCACGGAGCGGATCAGGGTACGGATCTCTTTGGCGATGCGGCCCTGACGGCCGATCACCTTACCCATATCTTCCGGGGCAACACGCAGTTCCAGAACTGTCTCCCCGCCGCTTTCATACTGGTTGACCGATACCTGATCGGGATTTTCAACCAGATTGCGGGCGACGTAGGTCAAAAGCTCTTTCATTGGTCAGTTGTTCCTCCAACCATTAGATGGCGCCGGCCTTCTTCAGCAGGCCCTTCACGGTCTCGGTGGGCTGAGCGCCGGTCTTGATCCAAGCCTGAGCGCGGTCAGCGTCAACCTTGATCTCGGCGGGGTTGGTCAGGGGGTTGTAATAGCCGATCTCCTCGATGAAGCGGCCGTCGCGGGGATAACGGGAGTCAGCCACCACGATGCGGTAGAAGGGAGCCTTCTTGGCGCCCATACGACGCAGTCTGATTTTAACCATTTTATATTCACCTCCAAATGAATTTATAAATTTGATATGGAAAACACAAATCTGTGTTCAGCCAACAAGAGAAGTCAGAAGGGGAAGCCGCCGCGGCCGCCGCCCAGTCCGGGGAAGCCTTTGCCGCCCTTACCCATCATCCGGCGCATGTTTTTGGACATTTTGCCGCCGGAGAACTGCTTGGTCAGGGACTGCATCATCTCATACTGCTTGAGCAGTCGATTGATGTCCACAACCTGTGTTCCCGAGCCGGCGGCAATGCGCTTTTTGCGGCTGGAGTTGAGCAGCTTGGGATCTTCCCGCTCGGCAGGGGTCATGGAGAGGATGATGGCCTCGGTCTGGGCGAGGGCATTCTGGTCCATGGATGCCCCTTCCAGATCCTTGGGGTTGATGCCGGGCAGCATGCCGGCGATATCGCTCAGAGAACCCATGTTCTTGACCTGAGAAAGCTGGTCGTAGTAGTCGTTCAGCGTGAACTTGTTCTGACGCAGCCGTTCCTGCAGCTTGGCGGCTTTCTCCATGTCAAAGGTCTGTTCGGCCTTTTCAATGAGGGAGAGCATATCGCCCATGCCAAGGATACGGCTTGCCATGCGGTCGGGGTGGAAAACCTCGATCTGGTCGAGCTTTTCGCCGGTGCCAACAAACTTGATGGGCTTTCCGGTGACCGCTCTGATAGAAAGAGCAGCACCGCCGCGGGCGTCGCCGTCCAGCTTGGTCAGCATCACGCCGGAGATGTCCAGTGCATCCTCAAATGCCTTGGCGGCGTTGACCGCGTCCTGACCGATCATGGCGTCCACCACCAGAATGATCTCAGTGGGGGAGACGGCGGATTTGATATTCTGCAGCTCCTGCATCAGGGCTTCGTCCACATGGAGCCGGCCCGCGGTATCCAGAAATACCATGTCGTTTCCGTGGGCCTTGGCGTGCTCCACAGCGGCCTTTGCAATGTCCACAGGGGAGATCTGTCCCATCTGAAACACAGGGATGCCCAACTGTCCGCCCACCACTTCCAACTGTTGGATAGCTGCGGGACGGTAGACGTCACAGGCCGCCAGAAGGGGGCGCTTGCTGTGCTGCTTTTTCATCAGGCCGGCCAGCTTCGCGCCGTTGGTGGTCTTGCCCGCGCCCTGCAGGCCCACAAGCATCACCACGGTGGGGGGCTTGGGGGCGATGGTCAGCTTGGTACTCTCGCCGCCCATGAGAGCGGTCAGCTCCTCGTTGACGATCTTGACGATCATCTGGGCGGGGGAGAGGGCCTCCAGCACGTCGGTGCCGACGGCCCGTTCGGTGACCTTGCCAATAAAGTCCTTGACTACCTTGTAGCTTACGTCGGCCTCCAGCAGGGCAAGACGGATCTCGCGCATGGATTCCTTGACGTCAGCCTCGGTTAGACGGCCCTTGCCGCGCAGCTTTTTGAATGCGGCGGAGAGCTTTTCAGTCAGTCCTTCAAACGCCATGGATTACTCCCTGCTCATGGTGTCCGCCTTGTCGCGGATCTGGCGGGCGAGAGAGTCGATCTGGACATCATCATACCTGCCGTTGCGTTCGATAATGGCGTCGGCGGCCTGAACGATATCCTCCAGCTGGCTGCGCATGGCATGGAAGCGGCGGATCAGACCGGTCTTGTCTTCAAGCTCGGTGAGGATGGCCTCGGCGCGGACGATCACGTCACGCACGCCCTGACGGGTGATGCCGTAGTTCTCGGCGATCTCGGCCAGAGAGAGATCCTCGTTATAGTAGAGGTCATAAAACTCTTTTTGGCGGTCAGTGAGCACATCACCGTAAAAATCAAACAGAAGAGCCATGCGAAAAGCCTGATTTTTCACGAGAACACCTCCAAAAACGGGATTGATGTAAAGGTAAATCACTTTACCGCCGATAACTATACAATATTTTGTGTGATTTGTCAAGGGGAAAACGCAAGATTTTCCGAAAAAACAGCGGGGAAGTGGGATACACGGAATGTACAATGGGAAAGTTAAACAATGGCATCTGCAAGAAAATTTTGCTTTCTATGCCGAAAGGATGTATAATACTGCCAACACCTGTTTTGCGCGGAAGGATTGATGTAATGAATTCGGTGATCCAAACTCAGCTGATGCCCGGCGTACAATTGACGGCGGTGCATACCCGCAAGTTTAAAAGCAGCTACTTCGGCGTGGCCATGCTTGTCCCGCTGGAGAAGGAACATGCAGCGCAGCATGCTCTGCTGCCCATGGTGCTGCGCCGGGGCAGTGCAGACCATCCTGATATGCAGTCTGTGGCCGCCGCGCTGGATGACCTGTACGGCGGAGCTGTGGAGCCGCTGGTCACAAAGAAGGGCGAGACCCAGTGCATCGGCTTTACCGCCAGCTTTCTGGACGATGCCTATGCGCTGGCGGGGGAGGACATCCTGACCCCTGCCGCCCGCCTGTTGGGCGAGCTTTTGCTGCATCCGTATACAGAAATGGGCGTGTTCAGTCAGGAGTATGTGCGGGGCGAGCGCAGTAACCTGATCGACCGCATCCGTTCGGCCATGAACGATAAGCGTCAGTATTCCATGCTCCGGCTGGGGCAGGAGATGTGCGCTTACGAGGCCTTCGGCGTAAGCAAATACGGCGATGAGAGCCGCGCTGCTGCCATTACGCCCGAGAGCCTGTGGGAGCGGTATCAGACCCTGCTTTCCACTGCGCGTATTGAGCTATTTTACTGCGGCTCTGCACAGCCTGAGCGGGTTCAGAAGGCGCTGATGGACGCCTTTGCCGACCTGCCGGTCAATGAGCAGCGCCTTCTGCCCGACTGCGAGATCCGCATCACCGCGCCGGAGCAGCCCAATGTGGTGGAAGAAAGTCTGGATGTGACCCAGGGCAAGCTGGCTATGGGCTTTCGCACCGGCGGGCTCAGCGTGTGGGACGAGGAATATCCCGCGCTGATGCTGCTCAACGCTGTGTTTGGCGGCACGAGTATGTCCAAGCTGTTTATGAATGTGCGTGAGCGACTGTCTCTTTGTTATTTTGCAAGCTCCGGCCTTGAGAAGATGAAGGGCCTGATGCTGGTTTCTTCCGGTATTGAGTTTGATAAGTACCAGCAGGCCAGAGATGAAATTCTGGCCCAGCTGGAGGCCTGCCGCCGGGGCGAGATCACCCCGGATGAGCTTGAGGGTGCCCGACGCATCGTGATCAATTCACTGCACACCACTCTGGATTCCCAAAGCCGCATGGCGGACTACTGGCTGGGGCAGGCGGCCGCTGACCTGACCGAGACACCGGAACAGCTGGCCCAACGGCTGGAGCAGGTCACGGCGGAGCAGATCGCCCATGTGGCCAGATCCGTCTGCCTTGATACCGTGTATTTCCTGAAGGGAAAGGAGGAGATGGGATGACCAAACTGGAGTATCCCCGCATCGGGGAGACTATGTATCACGAGGTGCTGGAGAACGGCCTGAACATCTTTGTTTCCCCCAAACCGGATTACGGAAAGAGCTATGCATTCTTTGCCACCAATTACGGCGGCATGGATATGCGCTTTGAATTGGATGGCTGCAGGCACGATACCCCTGCGGGCGTTGCCCACTTTCTGGAACACAAGATGTTCGATACAAAGGACGGAAACGCCCTGCAGGATCTTGCGGCCAACGGCGCTTCCCCCAATGCGTTTACCAGCAACGCCATCACCGGCTACTATTTTGAAAGTACCGAGAAGTTTGAGGAAAACCTGCGCGTCCTCCTGTCCTTTGTATCCGTTCCCTGGTTCACCAAGGAAAGCGTGGATAAGGAGCAGGGGATCATTGCTCAGGAGATCCGCATGATCGAGGATAACCCCGACTGGCGGGTCTTTATGAACATGATGGCCGGCCTTTATAAAAACCACCCTGTGCGCACCAGCGTGGCGGGAACGGTGGAGTCTATCTCCCACATTACCGCGGATACCCTCTACGCATGTCACAAGGCGTTCTATGACCCTGCCAACATGGTATTGTGCGTTGCGGGGAATGTGGATGCGCAGCAGGTGTGCCGGATCGCCCGGGAAATACTGGGCCCTCAGTCCGGACTGGAAGTGAAGCGCGACTACGGCGAGGAGGAGCCCGCCTGCGCCGCCCAGAGCAGGGTGGAAGTAAACATGGAGGTGTCCACCCCCATTTTCCAGATCGCCTATAAGGGTGACCCGGTTCCCGAGGGGCCCGATACCCTGCGGGCACAGCTGCTGGGTGAGCTGGCCATGGAAGCGTTGGCAGGCCATTCCAGCCCCCTGTATGCCCGCTTGTATGAGCAGGGCCTTGTAAACAGCGAATTTGTCTGCGGCTGCGAGCTGTATCCCGGCTGCTTGTTCCTGTATGCCGGCGGCGAGAGCCGTGACCCGGATGCGGTGGCCCAACTGCTGAAGGAGGAGGCCGAACAAATTGCCCGGGTGGGCATCGACGAAGAACTTTGGGTGCGGCTGAAGAAAGCTGCCTACGGCAGCCGTGTGCGCGCTCTGAACTCGTTTGAAAATATATGCGTGGGACAGGCCCAGAGCTTTTTCAGCGGAGCCGACGCCCTGACCTTTCCCGAGGCCTTTGATTCCATCCAGAGACAGGATGCACAGCGACTGATCGCCGACTGGGTGACCGACCAGCGGACCACCATCTCTGTGGTCCGGCCAAAGGAGGGGGCAAAATGAGTTTTATCTCGCTTCCGGGTAGTGCCATGGTATCCACAGTATCTTTTCCCGGGCTTGGCCTTGAGTTTGATTTGAACCGGGTGGCGCTGATCCTGTTTGGGCGCAACGTCTATTGGTACGGTGTCATTATCGGTCTCGGGTTTTTGCTGGCAGTTCTGTTCTGTACCCGCCGCGCCCAGAGCTTTGGTATCGTGCAGGAGGACATTTATGATCTGCTGATTGCCGAAGTGCCTCTGTGCCTGATCGGGTGCCGTGCCTACTATGTGATCTTCTATCTGGATCGCTTCCGCAATGCGGACGGCTCGCTGGACTGGGGCGCCATGCTGCGCATCAGTGACGGCGGCATCGCCATCTACGGCGCGATCATCACGGCGGCGGTGGTTCTGGCCGTATTCTGCAAATGGAAAAAGGTCAGCTTTCTTGCTTTTGCCGATCTGGGCGTGCAGGGGCTGCTGATCGGTCAGCTGGTAGGCCGCTGGGGCAACTTTATGAATGTGGAGGCCTACGGGTCTGTTACCGGTGCCCTCTGGCGTATGTGCTCGCCGTCCATTGCCCAGCAGCTCTACAGTGACGGTCAGATCACAGACACGGTTTACCGCTCCATCCTAAATGGGGAGCTGGGCGTTCATCCCACGTTTCTCTATGAGTCTTTGTGGAATTTCGTGGGGCTTGCGCTGATCGTGCTGATGTCCAAAAAGTTTTATAAATTTGACGGACAGCTGTTTGCCGGCTACGTGTTCTGGTACGGTCTGGGCCGGTTCTGGATCGAGGGCCTGCGTACGGACAGCCTGTATTTCTTTGGGCTGGAGTTGTTTGGGCAGCCGGTTCGTACCTCTCAGATGGTGGCGCTTCTGTCCGCCGTGGCAGCGGGTGCGGTGCTGGTATATTTTCTGTGGTTCCGGCGGGGGAAGCACCGCCCCCTGTACGTAGAGCGTGTAAAACAGCAGAAAGAGGAGGAAGCATAATGGATGCTGTAGTTATCGATGGCAAGGCTCTTGCCGCGAAAGTGAAGGAAGAGGTGCGGGAAAAAGCCGCCCGCCTTACACAAAAGCCCGGTCTTGCGGTCATCATCGTGGGAGACAATCCCGCATCCCGCGTATATGTCAACGGCAAGAAGAAGGACTGCGAGGAATGCGGATTTTACAGCGAGGAGCACGCACTGCCCGAATATGCATCTCAGCAGGAGCTGCTGGCGTTGATCGAAGGGCTGAACGGCAGAGAAGACATTGACGGCATTCTGGTCCAGCTGCCCCTTCCCAAGCAGTTTGACGAGCGCGCGGTCCTGCGTGCCATCCGGCCCGATAAGGACGTGGACTGCTTCCACCCATTCAACGTGGGCAAGCTGATGATCGGCGAAGAGGGCTTTTTGCCCTGCACTCCCGCCGGCGTGATGCGTATGCTGCGCGAGTATGGCGTGGATGTCAGCGGCAAGCACTGCGTAGTAGTGGGCCGCTCCAATATCGTGGGTAAGCCTCAGGCCATTCTGATGCTGCGTGAGAATGCCACCGTCACCATCTGTCACTCCCGCACCCCCAATCTGGCCGAGGAATGCCGCACAGCGGATATTCTGGTAGCCGCTGTGGGCAAGGTGGGGCTGATCACCGCGGACATGGTCAAACAGGGTGCCGTTGTTATCGATGTGGCCATGAACCGAAATGAACAGGGCAAGCTGTGCGGCGATGTGTGCTACGCTGAGGTGGCAAGCAAAGCCTCCCACATTACCCCAGTTCCCGGCGGCGTTGGCCCCATGACCCGGGCCATGCTCATGGAAAACACGCTGTATGCAGCGCAGAGCCACGGAAAGTAAATATCCATATCAGTCGCCTCTGACTCAAAGTCAGGGGCGATTTTTTATGGAAAAATCCGGACTAAACCGGGACGAGCCGTCATAGGATAGGACAAACAGGGGGTGAGGGCATGGATAGCTTCCGACAGGCAGTCTCAATTTTGCCCGAGCGGCTCAGAGAGCTTGCGCTTGCGCTGGATCCGGGTGAGATGGTGGGTGTGGAGGAGATCCGGCTTCGGGCCGGCCGCATGCCGGCACTGACCTGTCCGGATGGTGAAGTACCCATGATGGGGGCGAACCCTGTCACCACGCAGGAGATCGAGCTTCTGGTGCAAAACGCAAGCAGGTGGTCGCTGCATACAGTTCTGGACCAGCTGCGGCAGGGGTATATGACCACCCGGGGAGGACACCGCCTCGGCCTGTGCGGCACGGCAGTTATGGAGGGGGGACAGGTGCGGACAATCCGTGAGATCACCTCGGCAAATCTGCGCATAGCACGGGAAAAGAGAGGATGCGCAAGCAAAATAGCTTTACATATAAAGGGAAAAAATTCGGTGGCCAATACGCTCATAATTGCCCCGCCGGGGGCGGGAAAAACCACCCTGCTGCGGGATCTTATCCGACAGCTTTCCGACTGCCGCCTGCGTGTGGCGGTGGCGGATGAGAGGGGGGAGCTTTCCGCCATGTGGCAGGGTGCGCCACAGCTTGATCTGGGCCAGAGTACGGATGTGCTTGCGGGATGTCCAAAGGCTGTGGCCATTGAGCAGCTGCTGCGGGGAATGAATCCGCAGGTGATCGCAGTGGACGAGATCACCGCCGGAGAGGATGTTCGAGCCATAGAGCAGGCGGTGGGCTGCGGCGTATCTCTGCTGGCGACCGCACACGCCCGGGAAGTGGAGGATCTGAAACGAAGACCTCTTTATCGGGAGTTGCTTTCAGAGGGGATCTTCCGTTATCTGGTCATGATAGAAAGGCGGTCCGGGCGACGGGAAGCAAGGGTAGTGCCGGCGGAGGAACTGGGATGCTGAGATTGACGGGTGCTGTACTGGTGTGGGTCGGGTGTGTCGCGTGGGGCCTGCGTGCGGCGGCGGAGCGGCGCAGTCAGCAGCGGCTTTTGGAGGAATTGGTCAGCAGTCTTGAGATCATGGAGCGTGAACTGACTCTGAACCAAAGGGCGCTGCCGGAGCTGATGAGGCAGCTTTCCGCAAGGGCCACTACCCAGAGCGCACAGCTGTTTCAAAGCTGCGCAGACAGCATGGAAACAGGGGGCAGTTTTGTCAAAGCGTGGGACAGCTCGGTGGCGCAGCTTCCGTTGAGCCGGGAGGACAGCGCCCTGCTGCTGAGTCTGGGACAGGTCCTGGGTCGGTATGAGGACAGAGGGCAGGGGGAAGCGGTATCGCATATCCGCCGTGGGCTGGAGAGCAGGCTTGCCCTTGTCAGACAGCAGACACTGGCCTCGGCCCGGGTGTATACAGCATTGGGAACGGCAGCGGGAGGCTTTCTGGCGCTGATCCTGATTTAAAACGGAAGAAGCTGCCGCGCAGGCGGAGAGGGAGAAGAACATGAATGTGGATCTGATATTCAAGATCGCGGCCATAGGGATTTTGGTCACTGTACTCAATCAGGTGCTGGTCCGCGCCGGTCGGGACGAGCAGGCGACCATGGTCACGCTGACTGCGCTGGTGGTGGTCCTGATGATGGTGGTGCGGGAGATCGCCGAGCTGTTCACACTGGTGAAAAGCCTGTTTGGACTGTGATGGAGCTGCTGTTGAAGATCGCGGCCGGAGCCGTGACAGCAGCGCTGTGCGCAGCTGTTTTGAGGAAAAACGCACCGGAGTTTGCCCTGCTGGTCATGCTTTGCGCCGGGGTTTGGGTGCTGATGCAGATGGCACAGCCCTTGGGTCAGGTGACCCGGACTCTGACCCATCTGGTCAGCATTTCCAAACTGGACGCACGGGTGGTAGAGCCGGTGGTGAAGGTAGTTGGACTGTCTATTGTCACGCGGGTGACGGGAGAGGTGTGCCGCTCGGCGGGTGACGGCGGCATCGCCGCCTTTGTGGAGACGGCGGGCACGGTGCTGGCGCTGGCGGCCACCCTGCCCCTTGCCCAAGCGGTTGTGGAAATGATCACGGGGTTGCTGGCATGAGAAGATGGTTTGTTCTTTTTGCGGTGGCAATGCTGCTGTGCGCACCCTGCCGGGCGCAGGAGGTGCAGCTTTGGGACGAGCTTGGGGCAGGAGAGCTTGCGCGGGCTGGGGAGCGCTATGATGTGGGGATCGAGCTTTCCCCGGAGCTTGACATGAACGAAGGGATGCGGTCTGTGCTGAAGCGTGCGTCCGAGCATCTTCCCGGCGTATTACACGATGCGGTGCAAAGTGCGCTGATGCTGCTTGTAGTGGTGCTGTTGTGCGCTGCGGCAGAAGGAGTACAGGCTGCGGGGATGGCCGACGGGATCCCGGTATCTGTCATGGCTGGTGCGCTGGCGATTACGGGGCTTGCAGCCAGTGATATGACGGTGATGCTTGGGCTGGGACGAAGTACCATAGACAAAATGCAGGGGTTTGGCCAGGTGCTGCTGCCTGTCATGGCGGCCTTTACCGCCGCCACAGGAAGCGTGGGAGCGGCGGCGGCACGGCAGGTGGCAACAGCCATGTTTTCAAGCCTGCTGCTTACCCTGATTGATAAGCTGCTGGTCCCCCTTGTCTATGCCTATGTAACCGCCTGCACCGCCTATGCTGCGGTGGGAAATCCGGGACTGAAAAAGGTCGCGGATATTTTGAAATGGGTCGTCACCACGGCTCTGACCACACTGCTGATCCTCTTTGTGACCTATCTTTCTTTGAGCGGCATTTTTGCCGGTACCACGGATGCGGCGGCGCTGAAAGCCGCAAAAATGGCCATCGCAAATGTGGTGCCGGTGGTTGGCCGCATCATTTCAGACGCTGCGGAGACAGTTTTGGTTGGGGCAGGATTGCTGAAAAATACAGTTGGTCTATTCGGAATGCTCGCGGTACTGGCCCTTTGCATCGTACCGTTCCTGCAGCTGGGCGTCCACTATCTGACCTATAAGATCAGTGCAGCATTGGCGGCAACACTGGCGAACAGCCGGCTTTCCGAACTGATCGGAGGGATCGGGACAGCGTTTGGCTTGATTCTTGGTATGACAGGTGCTTGTACTTTACTGCTTTTGGTAAGTATGCTGTCCGGTGTTGTGGGGGTGGGAACATGAGCGGTGCGGTAAGCAGCTGGCTGATCGCGGTGACCTGCGCGGCGCTCATTGCAGCCGTTGTGGACAGTCTGATGCCTGGAGGGCCTATCAGACAGGTGGGTAAACTTGCCTGCACGCTTATGGTCATGTGGGCCGTGCTGCAGCCGCTGTTGTCTTTGCAGCCGGGAGATCCGCTTGAATATCTGGGCGGCATCCGGGATCAGGCGGCAGTACAGCAGGAGCAGCTCAGTCAGGTCAGCGGCGGTCTTTTAAAAAAGCTCATAGAGCAGCAGACCGCCGCATATATTGTGGACAAGGCGACCGGGTGCGGCTTTTCCTGTCAGGTGGAGGTGACCTGTGAGCCGGGGGAGGCGGGGACATGGGTCCCATGCCGCGTGGATGTGCGCGCGGAAGATGCCTCAGATAAACAGCGGGAAGCGCTGACGCAATTGATCCGGGAAGAGATCGGGGTCAGTTCGCAGCAGCTGTTCTGGGCAGGAGGTGAGTAGATGAAGCTGAAGCTGTCCCAGACATATAAAAAGCTGTGGGAACGGTACAAATATGCGCTTGCGGTGGTAGCGGCGGGCCTGATCCTCCTGCTGCTGCCCTCGGGAGGCAGGACACAAGAAACACAAATGACGGCAGGCTCAGATGTGTCCGGATGCTTTGATGTGGAAGGATTGGAACGCAAGCTTGAAACGGTGTTGTCAAAGGTGGCAGGCGCCGGTCAGGTCAGTGTAGTGCTGACGGTAAAAGAAGGCGGTCGACAGATACCCGCACAGGATACCGAGGTATCGGGCGAGGAACAGAGCAGGAAAACTGTTATCATATCTCAGGGTACAGGTAAGGAAGGACCTGTGGTACTCCAGAGCATATATCCAAAATTTCAGGGGGCGCTCATCGTCTGTCCCGGAGGTCGGGATGCCACGGTCAGACTGCAGCTCATGGAGGCGGTGCGCGCCCTGACAGGACTGAGTTCGGAAAAAATATCAATTTGCACAAGTAAATGAGGGAGGAACGGGAAATGAAAAGCAGTAAGGGGAAAACGCAGTCTTGGGCGCAGTTGGTAAAACGCAACACAGTGGTGGCAGCTATCGTGCTGTTTGTCTGTGTGGCGGTCTATCTCAACTGGAACTATCAGCAGACCGGCCAGGCGGCGGATGCAGGCAAGACGCTGGGAGATGCCGCTCTGGTAGGCGGCGAGGCCAAGGACCCTCTGGTAGGCAACAGCTCTGCAGACGGAACGCAGGACGGAAGCAGCGGCGCTGTGTCCACCGGAGCATATTTTGCCAATGCCCGTCTCAACCGGCAGCAGGCCCGTGACAGCGCCCTGTCCATGCTGCAGGAGAGCATTGCCGGCGAGAACGCGGATCAGGCCATGAAGGATCAGGCCAACGCCGCCATCCAGACCATGGCAGGGTACACCGTTACCGAAGCCCAGATCGAAAATCTGGTGGTGGCAAAGGGGTATAGGGACTGTGTGGCGTTTATTGGTCAGGACAGCGTCAGTGTGGTGGTTCAGGTCCCCGGCGGGGAGCTGACCGGTGTGGATACCGCCAAAATCACAGACATCGTGATGCAGTCCACAGATTTCCCGGCCAGTCAAATCAAGATCATCCAGGCGGACTGAGAAAATTATCGTTGTATTTTTCTGATTCTGTGGTACAATGAAGAAAAACAGATTATGTATCTGGAAAAGGAGTGCAACCCGAATGGGCGATAACAAGGAATACGTCACTCAGATCGACGAGCTGGGCAGCATCCATATCTCGGAAGAGGTTTTGGCTGTCATTACTGCCGCTGCTGCTCTTGAGGTGGAGGGCGTCAGCAGTCTTGCCGGCGGCGGAAAAGATATTTCCGAGCTGCTTGGCAAAAAGAACATGACCCGCGGTGTTCGCGTTCAGGTGAACGAGGACAGCGTTCAGGTGGAACTGACCATCATGGTGAAGTATGGCTATACCATTCTGGACGTGGCCCGGGCCGTTCAGGATGCCGTGTCCACCAACATCGAGTCCATGAGCGGCCTCAAGGCACAGTCCGTCAACATCAACGTGGGCGGGATCACCTTTGAGCGGGACGCAGTAAAACCTGCAGAATAAACCGAAACATCTTTAAAGGCGCAGCGGTGAATATTCATAGTTCACCGCTGCGTTTTTCTTGCGTTTTCTTTGAAAATAAGACTTCCATTTTTGCATATTCATGTATATAATATTCACAGATGAATCTGAGGGAACTAACCTCAGAAACAGACCGGAGGAGATCCACTTATGACAAGAACCGTTGCCCGGGAGATCGCCGTACACATGGTGTTCGAGCTTGGTTTTGGCAATCGCAGCGCGGACGAGCTGCTGCAGGACGCGCTGACGCCCGAGTGCTTCGCGCACATCGGCGCGGAGGAACCCCTGTACGCCAGCTATCCCGACGAAAAGCAGGAGAACTATATCCGAACCCTCGTTACCGGCGTATTCAACCATGGACCGGAGCTGGATGACTATATTGCCAGACACGCTGTGGGCTGGAACTTTGCCCGCATTCCCCGTGTGGCCGCGTCCATCATGCGTGTTGCCATGTACGAGATGCTCTATATGCCCGACATCCCTAATTCCGCCGCCATCAACGAGGCTGTGGAGATCGCAAAAGGGTATGAGCCGCCCGAGGTGGTCTCGTTTATCAACGGCATTCTCGGCTCTTTTGCCCGCAGCGAATTTCCCGCCCAGCAGGTGCAGGAATGAGCGGTGCGGTCCTGGGGCTGGACACCAGCAACTATACCACTTCGGTGGCCGTCTTTGACGGCAGAACCGGCTGCAATGTCGGAAGACTCCTGGATGTGCCGGAGGGCACGTTGGGTCTGCGCCAAAGTGATGCGCTGTTTCAGCATGTGAAGCGGCTGCCCGCTCTGATGCGGGAGCTTGCCGGACAAAACGATCTGCATATGCTGCGGGCAGTGGGAGCCAGCACCCGCCCAAGAGCGGTGGAGGGCTCCTATATGCCCTGCTTTCTTGCGGGCACTTCTCAGGCGCAGGCGTTGGCCGGTGTTTTGGGGGTGCCCTTCTTGTCCTGTTCTCATCAACAGGGACACCTTGCCGCCGCCGCTTGGTCTGCCGGGCGGCTTGAGCTGCTTGATAAGCCCTTTCTTGCGTGGCACCTGTCCGGCGGGACTACCGAACTGCTGCTTGTAAAGCCGGAAGGTTCCAATGTCACCGCCGAAATCATCGGCGGGACCACCGATATCTCCGCCGGGCAGCTTATTGACCGCACGGGTGTGCTGCTTGCGCTTGCGTTCCCGGCCGGCAAGGCGCTGGACGCCCTGTATCAGCAGGGGGGAGCGGTCAAGCCTTTTCGCGTAAAAATCGAGGACCTGAAATTTTCCTTGTCCGGCATGGAAAACAAGGTCAAGGCAATGGCACAGGCGGGGGAGGAGCCGGCGTCGATCGCCCGCTTTACCCTTGACACCGTGGCCGATGTGGTGGTACGCACCACAAAGCAGGCGCAGGAATGCTATCCCGGACTGCCCGTGCTGTGCTCCGGCGGCGTTGCCTCCAATTCACATCTGAGGCAGGAGATGACCGCCCGGTGCGGCGCCCTGTTCGCCGAACCCCGCTACTCCACCGACAACGCTCTGGGCGTGGCCATCCTGACCCACCGGGCGCTGGAGAGGGGGGAGCTGGAATGAGGGAGGATCTGCGCATTCTCAGCGTGTCCCAGGTCAGCAGGTATATCAAGGGCTGGATGGACGGGGATGAACTGCTGTCCGGCCTTCTGGTCCGGGGCGAGATCTCCAACTACAAGATGTACCCCTCCGGCCACCATTACTTCACATTAAAGGACGCGGACAGCGCGCTGCGCTGCGTTATGTTCCGGGGCGATGCCGTGCGTATGCGCTTTCGCCCGGAAAACGGCATGCAGGCCATTGCCGCCGGCCGCATCACCGTCTTTCCGAGAGACGGTCAATATCAGCTCTATTGCGTCCGGCTGACGCCGGAGGGAGCAGGGGACCTGCAGGTCGCCTTTGAGCAGCTGAAGAATAAGCTCATGAGCGAAGGACTGTTCGACCCGTCCCACAAAAAGCCGCTGCCCCCATATCCCAAGCGTATCGCCCTTGTCACGTCGCCTGCCGGCGCGGCAGTGCGGGACATGCTGCGCATCCTGAACGCCCGCTGGCCCATGACAGAGGTGCTCGTTGTACCCGTGCATGTTCAGGGCGAACAGGCTGCGGAGGAGATTGCAGCGGCAATAGATTATGTCAACTATTACAGCCTTTCCGACCTGATCATCACCGGACGGGGCGGCGGATCTGCGGAAGATCTGTGGGCATTTAATGAAGAACCTGTTGCCCGCGCGATCTATAACAGCACTATCCCTGTCATTTCGGCAGTAGGCCATGAGCCGGATGTGACCATCTCCGACTTTGTGGCGGATCTGCGGGCGGCAACGCCCTCCAACGCGGCGGAGCTTGCAGTGCCGGATCAGGCGGAGCTTGATAATACACTCAGACAGTTGGCGCACCGCCTTGAACGGGCGGGCAGAATGCCTCTGACCGCAGCCCGGGAGAAGCTTGAAAGATTGAAAAAGGCCCGGGTACTTGCCGAGCCCGGCGAATACATCCGGGACCGAAGACTGCTGCTGGACCACCAGAGCAAAGGTCTGGTGCATGGCCTTGAAAAACGGCTGGCAGGGGAGAAGCAGCGTTTTGGGCAACTTGCCGCGGCGCTGGACGCCCTCAGTCCGCTGAAGGTGCTGGGACGCGGATACTCCATTACCCGCGATGAAAACGGACAGCTGGTCACCTCCGCCGCACAGGTGGAAATCGGGCAGACTGTGTCCGTCCGGGTGGAAGACGGCACACTGGCGTGTCGTGTGGAAGAAAGGAAGTGCCTGTGATGGCAGCGAAAAAGCTGAATTTTGAGCAGTCCATGGCCCGGCTGGAGGAGATCGTGGGTCTGCTGGAACGGGGAGAGGCCACGCTTGAGGAGTCGCTGACCCTGTTTGAAGAGGGGACAAAGCTCATGCGGGAGTGCTCTGCACTGCTGGACAAGGCGGAGCAGAAGGTGTCACTGCTGAAGGTCGGCCCTCAGGGACAGCCGGAGGAAACTGCCTTTGCCGTGGAGGAGTAACTATGGAATACAAAAAGGTTCTGGAAGCGGATTGTGCCCTTGTGGAGCAGTGGCTTGACCAATGCTTTGCAGGCCGGGAGCGCTACGGTCAGATTTATGACGCCATGCAGTACAGTCTCATGGCCGGCGGAAAGCGGATCCGCCCCGTGCTGACCCTTGAGACCTGCCGCATGTGTGGCGGCGATGTGCAGGCGGCCCTGCCCTTTGCCTGCGCCGTTGAGATGATTCATACCTATTCCCTCATCCACGACGATCTGCCCTGCATGGACGACGATGACCTGCGCCGGGGAAAACCCACCAACCACAAGGTGTATGGCGAGGCTACCGCTGTTCTGGCCGGTGACGCGCTGCTGACAGCCGCATTCGAGATGATGACAGAGCACTGCGGCGATCTTGACCCCCGGCGGGTACTGGACGCCATTGACTGTCTGAGCCATGGGGCGGGTGCTGCCGGCATGATCGGCGGTCAGGTGCTGGACATGGAAGGGGAGCAGCGTCCCCTTGCGCTGGCGGAACTGGAACTGACCCAGTCCCTCAAGACCGGGGCGCTGATCTGTGCCGCGGCAGAGATAGGATGCATCATTGCCGGGGGCAGCAGCCAGCAGCGTGCTGCCGTGCGCCGCTATGCCCAGTGCGTGGGCCGCGCGTTCCAGATTCGGGACGATATGCTCGACGTGACCAGCACCGATCAGGTGCTGGGCAAACCCATCGGCTCGGACGCGGAAAATGGGAAAACTACCTTTGTGACCATGCTGGGGCTTGAAGCCTGCGGCAAATTGGTGGACGAACTGACTATGCAGGCGGTGGAGGCCCTTTCCGGCTTTGAACAGGCCGATTTCCACATTTGGCTGTCCAAGCTGCTGGCGGGCCGGGATCACTGATACAGCGCTTTTGATGCAAGGGAGGGCTTGAGCGTGCTTTCTGACCGTGAACTGGAACAACTGAATATGCATGAAATGACGGATGCCCAGGCCCGGCAGCTTTGCGAACAACTGCGCTTGCAGCTGATCGAAAGCGTATCCAATTCGGGTGGTCATTTTGCGTCCAATCTCGGAGCGGTGGAGCTGACTGTGGCCCTGCATCGCGTGTTTGATCTGAAGCGGGACCGCCTGATTTTTGACGTGGGCCATCAGTGCTATCCCCATAAGATGCTCACAGGCCGTGCCGATGCCATGTCCGCCATCCGTTCCTACGGCGGGATCGCGGGCTTCCCCAAGCCGTCAGAGAGCGATGCGGACGCCTTTGTGGCGGGGCATGCCTCCAATTCTGTCTCAGTTGCAGTTGGTATGGCCCGGGCCAGAACGGTTTTGAGGGAGGACTATCATGTCATCGCCCTGATCGGGGACGGCGCCCTCACCGGCGGCCTTGCCTACGAGGGCCTTTCAAACGGCGGACAAAGCGGAGAAAAGCTCATCGTTATTCTCAATGACAACGGTATGTCCATCACACAGAATGTTGGCGGCGTGGCGGAGTATCTTGCCCGTCAGCGCCTGAAGCCTCAGTACCTGTCCATCAAGCGCAGGTACCGCAAGCTCACATCCCTGACCTGGGTGGGAAGAAAGTTTTACAGCTTCACCCACGAGCTGAAAAAGGTGATCAGAGAGAGCCTGCTGCCCTGCAGTATGTTTGAAGACATGGGCTTTTCCTATCTGGGCCCGGTGGACGGACATGATATTAAGGGCATGACGGATATTCTGCAATATGCGAAAGAAATGGACGGTCCTGTCCTCCTTCACGTCAGAACCGTAAAGGGAAAGGGCTATACACATGCAGAGCGCACACCCAACAAGTTCCATGGGGTTTCTCCCTTTGACCTGCAGACCGGCGAGTCCCTGAAAAAGAGCGGCGACAACTTCTCGGCCGTATTTGGGCGCACGCTTTGCCGCTTGGCAGATGAAGACAGACGCATATGTGCCATCACAGCCGCCATGCAGAGCGGCACAGGACTTGACGGCTTTGCAAGCCGGTTTCCCGACCGCTTTTTTGATGTGGGTATTGCGGAGGGCCATGCTGTGGCTATGGCGGGCGGCATGGCAAAGCAGGGTGCGATCCCCGTGTTTGCCGTCTACTCTACCTTCCTGCAAAGAGGATATGACATGCTGCTGCACGATGTGGCACTGCAGGGTCTGCACGCGGTGTTTGCTGTGGATCGGGCCGGTCTTGTGGGCGAGGACGGCGAGACCCACCACGGTGTATTTGATGTAGCCTATCTGGACAGCATCCCCGGTATGACCGTATTTGCCCCCTCCAGCTTTAAAGAACTGGAAAGCATGCTTACCCATGCTGTTGTCGACTGTTCCGGGCCTGTTGCCGTCCGCTTCCCCAGAGGGGGAGAGGGTGCGTATAAGGAGGACTCCGGCATACAGGCGAGCGTTATACTGCGCAAAGGAAGTGATATTACTCTTGTCAGCTACGGAATCCACATCAACAATGTTCTGCGTGCGGCCGAGCTGCTGGACGAGCAGGGTATCCGTGCCGAAGTTGTGAAACTGAACATGATCACGCCGCTGGATCCCCAACTGGTACTGGAGTCTGTACGCAAGACCGGGGCCATGCTGGTGGCGGAAGACTGTGTGGCGGCGGGAAGCGTTGGTCAGCGTCTTTGCGCAGCCCTGACGGGCAGCGGCGTTTGCGCCAGAACTGTGCTGTGCAATAGCGCAGACAGGTTTGTCACACACGGCAGCACCCCGCTGCTGGAACAGGGGTTGGGGCTTGACCCGGAAAGTATCTGCACACGGGCGCGGGAGGTGCTCTCACATGGCTAAAGAAAGACTGGACGTGCGTATGACCCAGCTGGGCCTGACCGAAAGTCGGCAGAAGGCACAGGCTGTTATCATGAGCGGACAGGTATATGTAAACGGTCAGAAGCAGACCAAGGCCGGAGCGCCCGTTGCTCCCGGGGACAGCATTGAAGTGCGCGGCAAGACCCTGGCCTATGTCAGCCGCGGCGGACTGAAGCTGGAAAAGGCCATGAAGTGCTGGCCCATCTCACTGCAAAACGCGGTGGCGGCGGACATCGGGGCCTCCACCGGCGGTTTTACAGACTGTATGCTCCAAAACGGCGCAAGTAAGGTATACGCTGTAGATGTGGGGTACAACCAGCTGGACTGGCGGCTGCGCAATGATCCCAGAGTGGTGTGTATGGAGCGCACAAATGCACGTTATCTTACCCACGAGGATATTCCGGATGCGCTGGATTTTGCGTCGGTGGATGTGTCCTTTATTTCCCTGAACCTGATCCTTCCGGCCCTGAGAGGGCTGTTAAAAGAGGATGGGCAAGTAGTCTGCCTTGTCAAGCCTCAGTTTGAGGCCGGGAAGGATAAGGTAGGAAAGAAAGGCGTGGTTCGTGACCCGGCGGTGCATCTTGAGGTGCTGGAGCACTTTCTTGACCACGCCCGGAATGCGGATTTTACCGTGCTTGATATGGAGTTTTCGCCTATTAAGGGCCCGGAAGGAAATATCGAGTATCTGGGATATCTGAGAGCCGGCGCAGGACAGGACTGGCAGGGCGACCTGAAGGAACTGGTCAGCCGTTCCCACGGCACTTTGGAGGAGGTGGAGCAGTGAAAATCATTTTGAGTTCAAATCCATACCGCGACCACGGTATGCGGGCGGCCCAGCAGGCCCAGAAGATCCTGGAGAGGGAGGGGGTGCAGTGCTGTTTTTGCCTGCCCTTTGAGATAGAGTCCGGGGCTCGTCCGGAGCTGCCCCGCCATCTGCGTTTTGCAGAGCTGCAGCAGGAACTGCCCGATGCGGATCTGCTGATCTGCTTTGGCGGCGACGGGACCATACTCCATGCCGCAAAGGATGCCACCCGGCATGATGTCCCCATCCTCGGCATCAACATGGGCAGCGTGGGCTTTATGGCCGAGCTGGAAGAGCGTGAGCTGGGCCAGATCAAACGGCTGGCTTCGGGTGATTATACTATTGAGGAGCGCATGATGCTTCGGGTGAGCCTTATGCGGGGTAAACAGGTGGTGTATGACGAGCTGGCACTCAACGATGCAGTCATCTCAAAAGGCAGCATCGCCCGTGTGGCGGAGCTTGACGTGGCTGCGGACGGGGTGAATATTTGCCGGTTGACCGGCGACGGGGTGGTGGTGGCTACCCCCACCGGCTCCACAGCCTATTCCATGTCGGCCGGCGGTCCCATTGTGGAGCCCAACTCTGACAACCTGATCGTCACGCCGGTGTGCGCACACCAGCTGTCCGCCCGGCCCATGGTCATGTCTGCCGGCCGGACGATCACGGTCCGCCTGCCGTCAAAAAGCAGAAAAAGCGTCTATTTGTCCACAGACGGCGGAAAATCAGTGCGTGTTTCCGGCAACGACCGGGTGGAGATTCGAACTGCTGAATGCCGCACGCGGCTGGTTCGGCTGACCGATAAAAACTTCTATCAGTTACTTAATCAGAAACTGGGAGGGTATGCACCGTGAAAGGAACACGTCAGGCGGAGATCCTGAAAATTATCGAAAGCACGGATATCGAGACCCAGGAGCAGCTTCTGGATGCCCTGCGCCGCCGCGGCGTCTCTGCTACGCAGGCGACTATTTCCCGGGACATAAAGCAGCTGCACCTTGTCAAGGAGCAGACCGGAGCAGGTCACTACCGCTACACCAAGACGGAACGAAAGCACACTCCGGATCTGGCCGGGCGTCTGCGCACGATTTTCAAGGAGAGCGTCACCTCTTTTGATGTGGCACAGAATATCGTGGTGGTCAACACCATGCCGGGTCTTGCTTCCGCGGCCTGTTCTGCTCTGGATGCCATGGATATCGACCAGATGGTGGGAACACTGGCAGGGGACGATACCGCCCTGCTCATCATGCGCAATAATGATGCGGCAGCCGACTTCTGCAGCGAGATCCACAAGATGCTCAACTAATCGTAAACGGAGGGATGGGACATGCTTTCCCTGCTCCATATTGAGAATATTGCCGTCATCCAGTCTGCAGACATCCGGTTTGAACCGGGCTTCAATGTTCTGACCGGCGAGACCGGCGCGGGCAAATCCATCGTCATCGACGCCATCAGCGCCGTCATGGGGGAGCGGACCAGCCGGGATCTGATCCGAACCGGCGCGCCCTCAGCCCGGGTTAGCGCTGTATTCTGCGCGCTGCCCCGGCTTGCGTGGTTTGAGGAAAACGGCATCCGGCCGGACGAAAACGGGGAGCTGCTGCTGGAGCGCGAGATCCTGGGTGACGGGCGCAATATCTGCCGCATCAACGCAAGACCATTCACTGTGTCCCAGCTGAAAAGTCTGGGGCGCCAGCTTCTGAATATCCACGGCCAGCACGACGGCCAGCAGCTGTTGGACCCCGCCTGCCATCTTGGCTACCTTGACAGTTTCGGTCAGGCCGGAACGCTGCTGGAGGAATACAGTCAGCACTATGCCGCATATTCCGACATCCGTCGTCAGATGCTTTCCCTGCGCATGGATGAGGCGGAAAAGGCCCGAAAAATCGATACATTGACTTATCAGATCAATGAACTGGAGCGCGCCAACCTGAAAGAAGGGGAGGACGAGGAGCTTGCCGCCCGCCGGGATCTGCTGCGCAATGCCGGCAGAATAACGGACGCGGTGGAAAGAGCCTGCTACGCCCTGTCCGGCGGTGACAACGGCGACGGAGCCGTTTCTATGCTGATGAATGCCGAACAGTCCCTGCACGGTGCGTCCCGGGTGTCACAGGAGCTGGCACAGCTTGCCCAAAAGGCAGCCGAGGTCCGCTTTGCTGCCGCCGATCTTGCGGAACTGGTGCGGGATATGCGGGACAGTTTTGAGTTCTCTGCCGGGGAACTGGATGAGATCGAAGGGCGGCTGGACACCATTTATCGGCTTCGGAAAAAATACGGCTCCTCTGTGGCGCAGATGCTGGAGTATCTGGACCGGTGCAGACAGGAACTGGACCAGATCCAGTATGCGGATGACACCCTTGCCCGCCTTGAACAGCAGGAGGAAACGGCGAGAAAGCAGGCGTTGCGCAGCGCCGAGGCCCTTTCTGATGCCCGAAAGCAGGCTGCTTTGCTGCTGCAGGACCGTATACGCAGCGAGCTTTCCCAGCTTGATATGCCCAAGGTGCGTTTTCAGGTGGAATTTGCGGAAAAAGCGGGAGACCCCGGGTTCGATGCCACAGGAATGGACGAGGTGCAGTTCCTCATGTCCGCAAATGTGGGTGAGGAACTCAAACCCATCCACAAAATTGCCTCGGGCGGCGAGTTGGCCCGCATAATGCTGGCGCTGAAAAATGTTCTGGCGGAAAATGACGACGTGTCCACCCTTGTCTTTGACGAGGTTGACACCGGCGTGTCCGGCCGTGCGGCCCAGAAAGTGGCTCAGAAGATGGCGGACGTGGCACGCAGCAAGCAGGTGCTGTGCGTGACCCACCTGCCTCAGATCGCCGCCATGGCCCACAACCACTTCTGTGTGGAGAAGGGCGAAAAGGACGGTCGTACGTACACTGCGGTGGAGCGCCTTGAGCGCGACCGGCGCCGACAGGAGCTCGCCCGGCTGACCAGCGGTGACCTGATGACCCAGGCGGCCCTGCAGGGGGCAGAGGAGATGCTTCAGCAGGCCGAGCAGTACCGCAGCGCCGACCAGCAATAATATTTCAAACACAAGGAGATGGGAATATGGCATTTGCGCTTTTGCCTGTGGTTGCCGTTGGCGCGATCGTCCTGATCGCGGTGATCGGCTACATCATCTATCAGAACCGATAACAGGAGAAGACTTTTATGGAACTTTGGGACGCATATACCAAAGACGGCAAACTGATTCCGGACACCATCCTGCATCGGGGTGAGACCATACCGGACGGTCTTTATCACATGGCCTGCGGCGTCTTTGTGCGCCATGCGGACGGCAGCATCCTGTGCATGAAACGTTCAACATCGAAGAAAACCCATGGAGGAATGTACGAGGTGTCTGCCGGAGGTGCGGCCCAGCAGGGTGAATCCAAGTATGACTGCATCCGCCGGGAGCTGAAAGAAGAGACAGGAATCTCCTGTGACGAGTTTCAGGAGCTGGGCCGCCACGTCAGCGAAAACAGCCGCATCATTCTGTATAACTTCCTGTGCACTGTGGACTGCGAAAAGGACTCGGTAACCCTGCAGGAAGGGGAGACGGAGGGCTACCGCTGGATGAGCGAGGCGGAGTTTGCCGACTTTGCAAACTCCGACCGGATGATCGGCTGGCAGAAGGCCTATTACCACGATTACATGAAGGAACAGGGCTGGATCAGGGATGACAGCCCTTGACAAAAGACCTGTTTCCCGCTATAATGCACTTGTTATATTTCATTGCGTTGAAGGGGAGAAGTAACCCGGCAGATGCTGCGCAGAGAGCCGTCCGGTCGGTGCAAGGGCGGAGAGCGATGCCGTGTGAATACCCCCCGGAGCAGCCGCCTGAACCGCTTTGGCGCAGTAGGGTCGTGCCGGGTGCGCCCGTTACCGCGCCGGAGTGTGTCAGCACTCCATGAGGTCTCTGCCGTGAGGCAGTGACGAACCAGAGGTGGTACCGCGTTCATTCGCCCTCTGTCCGGCCGGACAGGGGGCTTTATCTTTTTCCCTGCCGGACCACAACAGAAAAAGGAGAAAGAATTATGACTTGCTACGAAGAACTCAAGGCCCGCGGTCTGATCGCTCAGGTCACCAACGAGGAGGAGATCTCCAAGATGATCAACGAGGGCAAGGCTGTGTTCTACATCGGCTTTGACCCCACCGCAGACTCTCTGCATGTAGGCCACTTCATGGCCCTGTGTCTGATGAAGCGCCTGCAGATGGCGGGCAACAAGCCCATCGCCCTGATCGGCGGCGGTACTGCCATGATCGGCGACCCCTCCGGCCGCACCGATATGCGCTCCATGATGACTCCCGAGACCATTCAGCACAACTGCGACTGCTTTAAGGTGCAGATGGAGCGGTTCATCGAGTTTGGCGAGGGCAAGGCCCGTATGGTGAATAACGCCGAATGGCTGCTCAAGCTGAATTACGTGGAGTTCATCCGCGACATCGGCGGCTGCTTCTCTGTGAACAACATGCTGCGTGCCGAGTGCTTCAAGCAGCGCATGGAGAAGGGCCTGTCCTTCCTGGAGTTCAACTACATGCCCATGCAGTCCTACGATTTCTACTACCTGTATCAGAACTACGGCTGCAACATGCAGTTCGGCGGCGACGACCAGTGGTCCAACATGCTGGGCGGCACCGAACTGATCCGCCGCAAGCTGGGCAAGGACGCCCACGCCATGACCATCACCCTGCTGCTCAATTCCGAGGGCAAGAAGATGGGCAAGACCGCCAAGGGCGCAGTCTGGCTGGATCCCAACAAGACCAGCCCCTACGACTTCTATCAGTACTGGCGCAACGTGGGCGACGGCGATGTGCTCAAGTGCCTGCGCATGTTGACCTTCCTGCCTCTGGAGCAGATCGACGAGATGGACAAGTGGGAGGGCAGCCAGCTCAACACCGCCAAGGAAATCCTGGCCTACGAGCTGACCAAGCTGGTCCACGGTGAAGAGGAAGCCAACAAGGCGCAGGACGCCGCCAAGGCCCTGTTCGTTGGCGGCGGCGACATGAGCAATGTGCCCGCCACCCAGCTGACTGCCGACGACCTGACCGACGGCGCCATCGGTGTGCTGGACCTGATGGTCAAGTGCAAGCTGACCCCCTCCAAGAAGGAGGCCCGCCGTCTGGTAGAGCAGGGCGGTGTGGAGATCAACGGCGAAAAGGTGGCTGCCGCCACGGTCAGCTACGCCGCCGCAGAGCTTGCCGGCGACGGCCTGATGATCAAGAAGGGTAAAAAGGTTTATCATCGCGCCTATATGGCCTGAATCGTGTGAATTTCAAAAATACCCTGCATCCTCAGGATGCAGGGTATTTTTATCCGTCCAGAACACTGGAAATATAGTCAGGTACACTGCTTTTTTGAATGTCCAGCGCGATGGCCAGCTCACCGTAAAGAATATCTTCCGCGCGCTTCATATACCGCTCGTCCACGAGACCGGGCTTTCTGCCTTGGGCCTGCATTTCCCGCTGCTTTGCATAGACTGCCTTGATTAGCTGGAACATATCCTCGCAGTCGTGAGTCTGCATCAGCTCCTGATAATGTTCGTTGAGCATGCGCAGGTTGCGGTTTTCATAGATCTCGCCCGGAATTTCGGGAAGACGTCGGATCAGGGTCTCAGCCTCCGCTTTGGTGATGACGGGACGCATGAAGACAGGGGAGTCCACCGGGATATAGATTTTCCCCTCCCGGTAGACAGGCTGAAGGGTATAATACAGCTTATTTTTGTTGGCCCCCGAGAGGTCCACCGGCCCAACGCAATCCACGCGGCATACGCCTTCGCCGTTGTAAATAATAAGCTCCCCGGGCTGATACATTTGACCATCTCCTTGTACCGTGATGCTTGATTCCTTCCATAATATTTTATCAGAAAAATTTTTTGGATGTAAGCAAAAATTTACCTGCCAAAAAAGATTTCTAAGCCGTTAAACAGTTGACAACCGGGAGAAATTATGTTAAGATAACACTCGCCTTTGACTGGAGAGCGATACGGAGAGATGTCCGAGCGGTTTAAGGAGCCGGTCTTGAAAACCGGTGACTCGCAAGAGCCGTGGGTTCGAATCCCACTCTCTCCGCCATTTAAATTTTTTCTTTGACCTGCAGAAGTACCCAAGAGGCCAAAGGGGCTCCCCTGCTAAGGGAGTAGGCGGGTTAAACCGTGCGAGGGTTCGAATCCCTCCTTCTGCGCCAGCAAAAGCACCAACCATCCGGTTGGTGCTTTTGTTCTTTGCAGGAAAACAAACTGGGGAGGTACATCCTGTGAAACTTGTGATCGTCCGTCACGCGGACCCTGATTATACCATTGATTCCCTTACCCCAACAGGGTGGGATGAGGCAAAGCTGCTTGCCCCGCGCATCAGCAGGATGAATGTAAAGGAGTTCTACCTTTCGCCTTTGGGCCGTGCGCAGGATACGGCCCGCGTCACCCTGGAGCGGATGGGCCGGACAGGCAAGACGCTCCCTTGGCTGCAGGAGTTTCCCGTGCAGGTGGTCAAAACAGGGGAGAGCACCCCGAACATCCTGTGGGACTGGCTGCCTGAGAACTGGACAAGCGTCCCGGAGTTCTACGACCGTGAGAAGTGGATGCACGTACCCATCTTCGAGCAGGCCGGAGTCCCGGAAGCGGTGAAAGAGGTCACCGACGGTCTTGACGCCCTGCTGGCCGAGCACGGCTATGTGCGGGAGGGGAACTGCTACCGGGTGGTGCGAGCCAACGAGGATACCCTTGTGTTCTTTTGTCACTTCGGTCTTGAGTGCGTGCTGCTGGGGCATCTGCTGGGTGTTTCGCCCATGGTACTGTGGCACGGCTTCTGCGCTGCGCCTACATCTGTCACCACGGTGGTTACGGAAGAACGCCGGGAGGGGATCGCCAGCTTCCGCACCGGCATGTTTGGCGATATTTCCCACCTGTATGCAGCAGGCCGTGAGCCCTCCTTTTCCGCCCGCTTTTGCGAGACCTTTGACAACACGGATCAGCGGCACTGAAATTCCGAATAACCTGAAAATCCGCCGCAGGCAGCAGCTTGCGGCGGATTTTTGTACGATCACATACTTTTTCGAATCTGGCTCAGCGCGCTTTTTTCCAGCCGGGACACCTGTGCCTGTGAGATGCCGATCTCATTGGACACTTCCATCTGGGTCTTACCTTGATAAAAGCGCATATTCAGGATCTTTCGCTCCCGCTCGGAAAGGCGGCCCATGGCCTCCTTCAGCGCGATCTGCTCCAGCCAGCGCTCGTCCGTGTTCTTGGTGTCCTTCACCTGATCCATGACACACAGGGAATCCCCGCTGTCGGAATAGACCGGCTCATACAGGGAGATGGGGTCGGTGATGGCGTCAAGGGCAAAGACAATATCCTCCCGCTTCATCTCCAGCATGGCGGCGATCTGGTCGATGGTGGGCTCCCGCTGGTGCTGGGCGATATAGGCCTCTTTGGCCTGCAGGACACGGTAGGCGGTGTCACGCATGGCCCGGGAGACCCGTACCGCGCTGTTGTCTCTGAGATACCGGCGGATCTCGCCTACGATCATGGGAACGCCATAGGTGGAAAAACGCACATCCAGTTCGGTATTAAAGTTGTCGATGGCTTTGATCAGCCCGATACAGCCCACCTGAAACAGGTCGTCCGCGTTTTCTCCCCGGTTGGAGAATTTTTGAACCACGGACAGGACCAGCCGCAGATTGCCGGCAATCAGCCTCTCCCGGGCCTGCTTGTCCCCTTGCTTGGTGCGCAGAAGAAGGGCCTGAGTCTCTTCGTTTTTCAGCACCTTCAGCTTGGCGGTGTTGACGCCGCAGATCTCTACTTTATTTACCACAGGTAAAACCTCCCGCCCGATACTGTCCTCAGTATCTCCTCGGCAGGCGGTTTCATACTGCTGCAGCAAAGCCGAAATTTTAAATCGTCAGACGGCTTTCGATGGATTTTTAACAAATAAAAGCCGCTGTGTATCCAAGTACACAGCGGCCTTTATCATATTGATCATCTGCGGCGCAGGAGCAGCTTGCCCATGCACTTGCCGTTGAAGACCGCGTCCTCCACGACCACCTCTCCGCCCAACAGGACGTAGTTCAGGCCCTCGGCTTTGAGGGTCCGCTCGGAGAAGGTCGCGCGGTCGATGATGGTGTCCGGATCAAAAATGCAGATGTCGGCATCAAAGCCCTCTGCCAGCAGACCCTTTCCGGTCAGACTGTACACCGCGGCGGGCATGGCGGTCATCTTGCGGATCATCTCCGGCAGGGAAACCACCTTGCGCTCACGCACATATCGGCCAAGCGCCCGGGGGAAGGAACCAACCATACGCGGATGGGCGATACCGGCATTGGGTGCGGTTACACCGGAGTCGGTGCAGATCATGGCGCGGGGATGGGCCATGACCAGTTCCAGATCCTCCTCGCACACCATAAAGTAGTTGGCGGTAATGGTGGGCTGGGCCTGGATCAGATCAAAGACCACATCATAGGGATCTTTGCCGCACAGGGCGGCAAGTTCCGGTATGCGCTTATCGGGATGGTCCGGAAACAGTTTGCTGCGGGTAATGAGCACCCAGCTCAGATCCTCGCCCCACTTAGCGATGTTGTACTGGCGCAGTTCTTCACGCTTTTGGGGAGATTCCAGCAGCTTCAGGATGCTCTCGGTGCCTTCGCTGTGCAGCTCCTGGGGAATAAAGTTGTCTATGAGGTCGGTGTTGGAGGCGCAGTAGGGGTACACGTCGCAGTAGACATCAACACCCTCCTCGTTGGCCTGATCCAGCATCCGCAGAGTATGACTCACCTTGCCCCAGTTGTTGCTGCCCATGGACTTGTGATGGGAGTGAATGCCACGGGCACCGGATGCTTTCAGAATGGAAAGAAACTCTGCAGTGGACCGCACAAGCTGGTCACCCTCGTCCCGGATGTGGGCGGCCACAAGTGCGTTGTTTTCCGCGGCCACTTTGGCAAGCTCAATGAGCTCATCGATTTTGGCGTAGCAGCTGGAGGGATAAGTCAAACCGAAGGACACACCCATGGCGCCGTGCTCAATACCGTCGCGCAGCAGCTGCTTCATGCGCTCCAGCTCCTCGGTGGAGGGAGCGCGGTTCTCTGCGCCCATGACAGCCCTGCGTATGGCGTCGTGACCCACAAAGACGGCGCTGTTGGCACCCAGCGGGATGTCTTTGACAGTGTCAAGAAAGCGGCCCATGGTGCCCAGAACTTCGCCCTTGGTGCCGTAAGTGCCGATGGGGACGGATGGGTCTGCGTCACGGGATAGAGGGGCCCGAGAGAAGCCGCACTGACCGCTAATAGAGGTGGTGATACCCTGCTGGATCTTCTGGGTCTGTTCAGGATAAGCCAAAAGACCCAGATCGGCATGACTGTGGGAATCGATAAAGCCGGGGGTCACCACAAGACCGGCCGCGTCAATGACTTTTTTTCCGCCGGTAATTCCTCTGTCAATACGCACGATCTTCCCGTTGCTGACAGCCAGATCGGCCCGGTAGGCGGGGCTGCCGGTACCGTCAATTATTTTTCCGTTTTTAATGATTAAATCGTACAAAGCGCTCACTTCCTTTTCCTTTATAGAAAAATTATAACACATAAGAAATGATAAAGCAACAGCGCGGACAACAGAATGGAAGCCTAAAGCATATTTTGTTATGCCATCCGCATACAATCAGGGTAAACGGAAATCGGGCATTCAGGATAGGAGGACGGCATGGATGAAAGGATGAGAAATCTTCGCCTGAAGGAGATCATAAGCATTGAGGAAGGCAGTCGCTTCGGGTATATCGGAGATCTGGAGATCGATTTGGATACTGGTGCAATAAAGGCGCTTGTGGTGCGCGGAAAGCTGCGCCTGTTTGGTCTGTTGGGCAGAGAAGAGGACCTGATCATCCCCTGGCATACGGTCCAGCGGTTCGGTGAGGACACAATTCTGGTAGACTGTGCGGATCTGCGCCCGCTTCGGAAAAACAGAAACAAATAAAAAGATGGAGAAAATTTGAAAATTTTGCTTGCATTCTTAAATTTCGTGTGGTATCATGTCTCAGTCTGAATAACGGGTGATCCTCTGCGGTGTGTCAGCCAAAGGTGTGCGACACGTAAAAAGCCGGTATGAACGCCTATAAAAAACAGGAGGAAATAAACATGGATTTGATGCAGGCTTTTACTCAGAAGCACCTGAAGGCTGAGCCCCCCGTTGCTGCGGTCGGCGACACCGTTCGCGTGCACATCAAGGTCAAGGAAGGCGCCCGCGAGCGTATCCAGATCTTCGAGGGTACCGTGATCGCCAAGAAGCACGGCGGTATCGAAGAGAGCATTACCGTTCGCCGTGTCTCCTACGGTGTCGGTGTGGAGAAGGTTTTCCCCATCCACGCTCCTTCTCTGGAGAAGATCGAGATCGTCCGTCACGGTAAGGTGCGCCGCGCCAAGCTGTACTTCCTGCGCAACCGCGTTGGTAAGGCTGCCAAGCTCAAGGAAGCTCTGTAAGGTTCATCAAAAAAGGAGTGCCGTATGGCACTCCTTTTTTATTTGCGGTTACGCTTTTTTCGTTGGAAAAAACGTGATCCTGTGATAAAATAATCAAAACCAACAGGGAAAGAGAGGGATGACCCTTGAATATACAGTGGTATCCCGGACACATGACAAAAACCCGCCGTCAGATCGAAGCGGATCTGAAATTGGTGGATATGGTGGTGGAGATCATTGATGCGAGAATCCCCATCTCCAGCCGTAACCCGGATATTGACCAGCTGGTCGGCGACAAGCCCCGGCTGGTGGTGCTCAACCGCTGTGATCAGGCCGATCCCGGTACCAACCGGATATGGTCGGAGTACTTCAAGTCAAAGGGATGTACCGTTCTTGAGACGGATGCAAAAACCGGAACGGGTATCAACCGGTTCTCTCAGGTCGTCCAGACCGCGCTGAAAGACCAGATCGCCCGCTGGCGCGAAAAGGGTCAGGTGGGCCGTCCTGTGCGCGCCATGGTGGTTGGCGTCCCAAACGTGGGCAAGTCCACCTTTATCAATAAGATTGCCCGTCGTAAATCTGCCAAGGCGGGAGACCGCCCCGGCGTCACCCGGGGCAAGCAGTGGGTCAACGTGGACAGTACACTGGACCTGCTGGACACGCCCGGCATCCTGTGGCCCAAGTTTGAGGATGAGCTGACCGGTATGCACCTTGCCTTTACCGGCGCAGTCAAGGATGACATTATGGATGTGGAGACGCTGGGCTGCCATCTGATGTGTTTCATGAGTGACCGATATCCCGAAGCGCTGACGACTGCCTATAAACTGGCAGACCTGCCCAAACGTGAGGAAGAGGATAATGACATAGCCTACGGCTACCGGTTGCTGCAGGCCGCCGCACAAAAGCGCGGCATGCGCATCTCGGGCGGCGATGTGGACACCGAGCGCATGGCCCGGGTCCTGCTGGACGAGTACCGTGGTGGAAAGCTGGGACGCTTTACACTTGAATTGCCGGAAGATCAACAGGGGAGAGGGTGCGCCAATGCCTGACGTAGATCTGTGGGAATTTGAACGTAAATACCATGAACAGGGAATGACTGCCGTCTGCGGCTGCGACGAGGCCGGAGCCGGCCCCCTGGCAGGCCCTGTGTACGCCGCCGCCGTCGTACTGCCCCTTGGCGCGGATATTCCCGGTCTCAACGACTCGAAAAAGCTGACGGAGAAAAAACGCGAGAAGCTGTTTCCTATGATCAAGGAGGTGGCCATCGCCTGGGCTGTAGCCCGGGTGGAGGCGGAGGAGATCGACGCAACCGATATCCTCAGCGCCCGTATGAAGGCCATGCAGCTTGCCATAGACGCGCTGGAGATCAAAGCTGATTTTGCCCTGATCGACGGCAACCGGGATCGGGGAAAGAGTGCCTCCATTACCACGCCCCATGAACTGATCGTGAAAGGGGACGGGCGCAGCGCCAGCATCGCGGCCGCCTCTGTCCTTGCCAAGGTCAGCCGTGACCACTGCTGTATGGATGAGATGGCCCGGGCATACCCCCAGTACCAATTTGAACAGCACAAGGGGTACGGAACAAAGCTCCATTACGATCTGCTGCGGCAGTATGGGCCAAGCCCCATCCACCGCCGCTCCTTTCTGAAAAACCTATGAGCGGGGGTGAGCGCAGGCTGCTTGGCCGCTGGGGTGAGGCCGTGGCGGCCCGGGAGCTTCGGCGCAGAGGGTGGAGTATTCTGGCCGCCGGCTGGCAATGCCGCTTCGGGGAGATCGATCTGATCGCACAGGACGGAAGATATATCTGCTTTGTGGAAGTGAAGCTGCGCAGAAGCGCCGGCTTTGCTCAGGCCCGGGAATTTGTTGACCGGCGCAAGCAGGAGCGGCTGCGGATCTCCGCAGAGCTTTTTCTGGCAGAAAATCCTACCGAACTGCAGCCCAGATTTGATGTGGTGGAGATCTATGCCCCGGCCGGAACTGCCACCACAGACCCGGAAATACACATTCTGGAAAACGCCTTTTGATGTCAGTCCTTTTTTCTTTGAGAAAGCAGCTTTTTTTGCCGCGTGGAACTTGACCGCACCGAAATTTACTGCCATAATATAATGCTGTAGCACCATACCAAACGTGTCTATTGTGATTAATGATGAGGATCGTGAGTTAATATGCAATACATAAGCACCAGAAACAAAGAAAATACCAGTTCCGCGTCCTGCGCCATCGCACAGGGACTTGCCCGCGACGGTGGTCTGATGACCCCTGCTTATATTCCCCATCTGCCCAAAAATGCACTTGAGGAACTGTGCGGGATGTCCTATCAGCAGCGCGCGGTCTATATCATGAATCTGTTTCTTGAGGAGTTCTCCGTCAACGAGCTGGCCGGCTTTGCCGCTAAGGCTTACGGCCCGGACAAGTTTGATACGCCCGCTGTTGCCCCTGTCCACACCCTCGAGAACGGTCTGCACTGCCTTGAACTGTGGCATGGCCCTACCTGTGCGTTCAAGGACATGGCCCTGCAGATGCTGCCTCATCTGCTTACCGCCTCTTTGAAGAAGACGGAGGAGGAAAAGACCGTCTGCATTCTGGTGGCGACCTCCGGCGACACCGGAAAGGGCGCGCTGGAAGGCTTTAAGGACGTGGAAAACACCCGCATCCTCGTGTTCTATCCCAAGGACGGCGTGGCCGCCATTCAGGAACTGCAGATGAACACCCAGGAGGGCGGCAACGTAGGAGTCTGCTCCGTCTACGGCAACTTTGACGATGCCCAGACCGGCGTGAAAAAGCTCTTCTCCGACGAGCAGCTGCGCGCCGAGCTTGCCCAGCGCGGTTATTTCCTGTCCTCTGCAAACTCCATTAACTGGGGCCGTGTACTGCCTCAGATCGTCTATTACGTGTCCGCCTACTGTGACATGGTGCGCGACGGAAAGATCGCCATGGGCGCTCCCATCAACATCTGCGTTCCCACCGGAAACTTTGGCAATATCCTCTCCGCCTACTACGCCGGCGAGATGGGCGTGCCTGTGGGCAAGCTGATCTGCGCGTCCAACAGCAACAATGTGCTGACCGAGTTTTTGAGTTCCGGCGTATACGATCGCAACCGGACCTTCTATAATACCATGTCCCCCTCTATGGACATTCTCATTTCCAGCAATCTGGAGCGCCTGCTGTACGCCATCAATGAGGACGATGAAGAGGTCCGCGGCTATATGCAGCAGCTGTCCGAGTCCGGTCGGTATGAAGTCACCGAAAAGGCAAAGAACTGGATCACCAAGCGCTTCTTTGCCGGCTGCTGCGACGATGCGAACACCCAGCGTGTGATCGGTCAGGTGTATAAGAAGTACAACTACCTCATCGACCCCCACACCGCAGTTGCTTTCGACGTTGTGGACCAGTACCGCGCGCAGACGGGGGACGCGGCCCCCATGCTGATCGTGTCCACCGCCAGCCCCTTCAAGTTCTGTGACAACGTACTGGGCGCTCTTGGTCAGACCGAGATCGCCGGCGGTCTTGACGTGCTGGATCAGCTGACTGAGGTCACCGGTCTTACTGCCCCTGCGCCTCTGGCCGGATTGAAGAACAAGGCCATCCGCTTTGACCAGAGTGTGGAAAAGGACCACATGGTGGATATGGTCCTTGGGATGCTGGACTGATATGGCTCTTTACACCATCGCAGACACCCACCTGTCTCTGAACAGCAACAAGTCCATGGAAGTCTTCGGCGGACAGTGGGACGGCTACGTGGAAAAGCTGTCCCGGGGCTTTGAGCAGGTGGGGCAGGAGGATACCGTTGTCCTGTGCGGTGACCTGTCCTGGGGCATGTCTCTGGAGGAGTCAAAGGATGACTTTGCATTTCTCAACGCGCTGCCGGGCAAAAAGCTGCTGATCAAGGGCAATCATGACTACTGGTGGACTACCGCGGCAAAAATGAACAACTTTTTTGCGGAGAATGGGTTTGATACCCTCTCGCTGCTGCATAACAACTGTGCATTTTACGGGGATATCGCCCTGTGCGGCACCCGAGGCTGGTTCTACGAGGAAGACCGGGGTGAGCACAGCCAGAAGATCTTCAACCGGGAGCTGATCCGGCTGGAGGCGTCTTTGACGGCGGCAGGGGACAGGGAGAAATATTGCTTCTTTCATTACCCGCCCCTGTGTCAGGGCTACCGCTGTGATGAGATCATCGAGCTCATGGAGCGCTATGGTGTCACTAAGTGCTTTGCCGGCCATTTGCACGGACCGAGCCACCGCTTTGCCTTCAGCGGAATGAGCGGCAATATCGAGTTTCGCATGGTCGCTGCGGATTTTTTGGGCTTTAAGCCGGAAAAAATTTGTGATTAAGCGCTAAAAACGGTAAAATACATCTGGAAAAAAAGAAATGAATCTGTTACACTATATGAGTTAAAGCAAATTGGCGCGTTCCCCGGTCTATATTTTGGGGCTGTGCGCCGACAGGAGGAAGAAAAACATGAACGTCACCAGTGTAGAGAAAAAAGAGAAGAGCACGGTCGAACTCGTCATCGAGATCGGCGCGGAGGAGTTTGAGGCTGCCGTTCAGAAGGTCTATCTGAAGAATCGCAGCAGCATCAGCGTGCCCGGCTTCCGCAAGGGCAAAGCCCCCCGCAAGATCATTGAGAATATGTACGGCGCCGGCGTTTTTTATGAAGATGCCATCAACGAGGTCTATCCCGCCGCTTACGCTCAGGCCGTTGCCGAGCAGAAGCTGGACGAGGTCGGTTACCCCAAGATGGAGATCGTCAATGTGGGCAAGGAGGGCTTCACCTTCAAGGCCGTCGTTTCCGTGCGTCCCGAGGTCAAGCTGGGCGCTTACAAGGGCCTGTCCGCTCCCAAAGCTGACGTGAAGATCACCGACAAGGACATCGATGAGGAACTCAAGCCCTTCATCGACCGCGCCACCCGTCTGGTGGCTGTCAAGCGCAAGGCCAAGAAGGGCGACACAGCTGTAATCGACTTCGAGGGCTTCATGGACGGCAAGCCCTTTGAGGGCGGCAAGGGTGAGAACTACAGCCTGGAGCTGGGCTCCGGCGCTTTCGTCCCCGGTTTCGAGGAGCAGGTCATCGGCATGAAGACCGGCGAGGAGAAGGATCTGAACCTGACCTTCCCTGAGGACTATGTGGCCGATCTGGCCGGCAAAGACGTTGTGTTCAAGGTCAAGGTCAACGAGGTCAAGGAGGCCGTCAAGCCCGAGCTGGACGACGAGTTTGCCAAGGACGTGTCCGAGTTCGAGACTCTGGAAGAGCTGAAGAAGCATCTGGAGGACAAGCTGACCAGCAGCCGCACCCAGATGGCTCAGCGCGACTATGAGGAGGCCATCATTGAGCAGCTCATCGACAAGATGGAGGCTGAGATCCCCGAGACCATGATCGACGTTCAGGTCGACCGCATGATGGACGACTTTGCCAACCGCATCAGCGCTCAGGGTATGGACTTTAACCAGTACCTGCAGATGATGGGCATGAATGCCGATATGATGCGCATCAGCGCCCGTCCCAACGCTGAGAAGCAGGTCAAGGTAGACCTGGCTCTGGCCGCTGTGGCCGAGGCCGAGAAGATCGAAGTCACCGACGAGGAGGTCGAGGCTGAGATCGCCCGCCTTGCCGAGCAGTACAAGCTGGAAGTGGAGCAGGTCAAGCAGGCTGTTGCCGGTGCCGACCTGAAGGCCGACCTGAAGACCAAGAAGGCCTCCGACTTTGTCTTTGCCAACGCCAAGGTGAAGGCTAAGAGAGCTTCCACCAAGAAGGCCGCCGAGAGCGAAGCCGCAGCTGAGGCCAAGCCCGCTGCCAAGAAGACCACCAAGAAGGCTGAGGCCTCCGCTGAGGAAAAGCCCGCCAAGAAGCCTGCCGCCAAGAAGACCTCCAAGAAGACCGAGGAATAATTTTCCGCTGGGCGGGCATACTGTATTGACAGATTTGTCCGGAAGGAGAAACACCAATGAGTTTTATCCCTTATGTTGTAGAGCAGACCAACCGCGGCGAGCGTTCTTACGACATTTTTTCCCGCCTGCTCAATGACCGCATCGTCTTCCTGTCGGAAGAGGTGAATGACACCACGGCCAGTCTGGTGGTGGCTCAGCTGCTGTATCTTGAGGCGCAGGATCCCGATAAGGATATCCAGTTCTACATCAACAGTCCGGGCGGTTCCGTGACTGCCGGTATGGCCATCTATGACACCATGCAGTATATCAAGTGCGACGTGTCCACCATCTGCATCGGTATGGCGGCCAGCATGGGCGCGTTCCTGCTGTCTGCCGGCACCAAGGGCAAGCGCTATGCTCTGCCCAATGCCGAGATCATGATCCACCAGCCCTCCGCCGGAACGCAGGGTCAGGTCACTGACATGGCCATCCATCTCAAGCGGCTGGAGATCATCAAGCAGCGTATGAACCGTATCCTGGCCGAAAACACCGGCAAGAGCATTGAAACTGTGACTGCCGACTGTGAGCGTGACAATTTCATGACCGCCGAGCAGGCTGTGGAGTATGGCCTGATCGACAAGGTGATCCAGAAACGATGAGTAAGCCGGGGAGTGGAGGCAGAGTCCTGCCTCCACTCCTTTGAGCAATGAGGTGTCATTATGGCAAAGAATGATGATAAGAAAACTGTTCGCTGTTCCTTCTGCGGCAAGCATCAGGATCAGGTCCAGCGTCTGATCGCCGGACCCAGCGCCTACATCTGCAACGAGTGCGTGAATCTGTGTCTGGGCATTCTGGACTCCGATATGGAAAACGGCCCTGCAATGTCTGTTGACGTGCCCGATGAGATCCCTACCCCCAAGCAGATCAAGGACTATCTGGACCAGTATATTATCGGTCAGGAGCAGGCCAAGGTCGCCCTGTCCGTGTCCGTCTACAACCACTATAAGCGCATCTATTTCGGCGGTGCCGAAGATGTTGAACTGCAGAAGAGCAATATTCTGCTTCTGGGCCCCACCGGCTGCGGCAAGACCCTGTTTGCCCAGTCTCTTGCCCGGATTTTGAATGTTCCTTTCGCTATCGCCGACGCTACCACCCTTACCGAGGCCGGCTATGTGGGCGACGATGTGGAGAATATTCTGCTGCGTCTGGTGCAGGCCGCCGACTACGATGTGGAGCTTGCCGAGCGCGGCATTATCTACATCGACGAGATGGACAAGATCGCCCGCAAGAGCGAGAACACCTCCATTACCCGCGATGTGTCCGGCGAAGGTGTGCAGCAGGCTCTGCTGAAGATCCTGGAGGGCACTGTTGCCAACGTTCCTCCCCAGGGCGGCCGTAAGCACCCCCATCAGGAATTTATCCAGATTGACACCAAAAATATCCTGTTTATCTGCGGCGGTGCCTTTGAGGGGATCGAAAAGATCATCGAAAACCGTCTGGACCGCAAGAGCATGGGCTTTGGCGCCGAGATCCAGAGCAAGAAGGATCGCAACGTGGGCGACATCCTGAAGGAGATCCAGCCTCAGGATCTGCTGAAATTCGGCATCATCCCCGAGCTGATCGGCCGTCTCCCTGTGCTGACCACCCTGCAGTCTCTGGATGTTGACCAGATGGTGCGTATCCTCACCGAACCCAAAAACGCGCTGGTCAAGCAGTACCGCAAGCTGATGGAGTATGACGAGGTGGAGCTGGAGTTCCAGCCCGAAGCCCTCAGAGCTGTAGCTGACCGGGCTGTGGAACGCAGCATCGGCGCCCGCGGACTGCGCGCCATTCTGGAGGAAGTCATGACCGGCGTGATGTACGAGGTGCCCTCCGATCCCACCATCGTCCGGGTGGTCATCACCCCCGAATGTGTGCGCGGCACCGGAAGCCCCGAGCTGATCCGCGACCCCGAACGCACCCTGCGTCCGGCTTTGGGAAAGGCCGCTCTGCGTGCTCAGTAAGCGGCAGTACCGACGAAAATTGCGGTATGAACAAAGCGCCCTGCAGAGCACGCTGTGGTCTGCAGGGCGTTTTACCATAGTTCCCCGGAGGAAGTGATTTTATGAACGAACCGAACAAGACTGTGTTTCTGCCCACAGTGGCACTGCGGGGCCTGACTGTTTTCCCCGGCTCCCTGATCCATTTTGATGTGGGCCGCAAGATGTCCATTCTTGCGGTGGAAAAAGCCATGGAGGACGGCATCCCCATTTTCCTTGCGCCTCAGCGGGATATGGCCGTTGAGGTACCGGGTGAGAGCGATCTCTATCCCGTGGGCACCCTTGCCAACGTACATCAGCTCCTGCGTATGCCCGGCAACAATGTCCGGGTCATGGTGGAGGGCTATTCCAGAGGCCGGATGGTCCGTCTGACAAAGACCGAGCCCTATCTGGCTGCAGAGCTGGAGGAGATCCCTACCCAGACCATCACAAATATCACCCCCCGCACGGAAGCCCTGATCCGCAGCGTCTACGAGCTGTTTCAGCGGTATGTGGAGGTGGGACCTCAGACCTCTCCCGATCTGCTGCTGAATATTCTGTCCAGTGACGATCCCGGCTTCATCGCCGACTATGTGGCCCAGAACATCGCCATGCGCAACGACGACAAGCAGGCCGTTCTGGCAGAGATCCGCCCTGTGCGCCGGCTGGAAAAACTGCACAAGCTGCTGGCCCGCGAGGTGGACATTCTGGCCATGGATCAGGAGATCCAGACCAGAGCCCGTGAGCAGATGTCCGACCACCAGCGGGACTATTACCTGCGCGAGCAGATCAAAGCGATCCAGAACGAGCTGGGAGAAGGGGAGGGCGGCGAAAGCGAGCTTGCCGAGTATGGGGAAAAGATCGCCGCTGCCCAACTGCCCGATCAGGTGCGCGACCGGCTGAACAAGGAGCTTGCCCGTCTGGGCAAGCAGCCCTTCGGTTCTGCGGAGGCCACCGTCATGCGCAACTATCTGGACGTGTGTCTTGAGCTGCCCTGGGGCAAGAAGACGAAAGAGCGTGTCAGTATCGAAAGCGCTCGAAAAGTACTGGACAAGGACCATTTTGGTCTGGACAAGGTGAAAGAGCGCATTCTGGAGTTCCTTGCTGTAAAGCAGCTGGCCCCCGACCTGAAGGGTCAGATCATCTGCCTTGTGGGCCCTCCCGGCGTAGGTAAGACATCCATCGCCATGTCGGTCGCCAAAGCGCTGAATCGAAAGCTGGCCCGTATCTCCCTTGGCGGCGTCAGTGACGAGGCAGAGATCCGCGGACATCGCAAGACCTATGTGGGCGCTATGCCCGGACGCATCCTCTATGCAGTCAATCAGGCAGGCTCCTCCAATCCGCTGCTGCTTCTGGACGAGATCGACAAGCTGGGCCATGACCACCGGGGAGACCCGGCCTCCGCACTGCTGGAGGTGCTGGACGCCGAGCAGAACAGTACCTTCCGTGACCATTTTGTGGAGCTTCCCTTTGACCTTTCCGACGTGATGTTCATCACCACCGCCAACACCACCTCCACCATCCCCAAGCCTCTGCTTGACCGAATGGAGGTCATCGAGCTTTCCAGCTATACCGACGAGGAAAAGCTGCAGATCGCAAAGCAGCACCTGATCCCCAAGCAGTTCAAGCGCCATGGCATCTCCAAAAGCAAGGTGTCCGTTTCCGACTCTGCCATTCGCCAGATCATTTCCGCCTATACCCGGGAGTCCGGCGTGCGCGTTCTGGAGCGGGAGCTGGCAACTGTTTGCAGAAGAGCCGCGATGCAGCTTGTGTCAGCTGATGTAAAGAAGATAACCATTACAGCGGATAACCTGAAAGAATATCTTGGCGTGCCCAAATATTACCCCGAACGTCAGGTCCTTGAGGAGCGGATCGGCGTGGTAAACGGCCTTGCCTGGACCAGCGTGGGCGGCGAGCTTCTGGAAGTGGAAGTAAACGCCGTGCCCGGTACCGGAAAGGTGGAGCTGACCGGAAATCTGGGCGACGTGATGAAGGAGTCTGCCCACGCAGCTCACACCTATATCCGCAGCCAGGCCGCCCAGCTTGGCGTAGATGAAAACTTCTACAAGGAACTGGATATTCACGCCCACTTCCCGGAGGGGGCAGTACCCAAGGACGGCCCCTCTGCCGGCATCGCCATCACCACCGCTATGGTCTCCGCCCTGACGGGCAGAGCGGTGCGGCGGGGCATCGCCATGACCGGCGAAGTGACCCTGCGGGGCAGAGTGCTGCCCATCGGCGGTCTGAAGGAAAAGACCATGGCCGCCCTGCGCAGCGGGATCAAAACTGTGATTATTCCCCGGGAAAACGAGAAGGATCTGGAGGAGATCGACCAGACTGTGCGCGCTGCACTGCAGTTCATTCTGGTGGACCATGTGGAGCAGGTGCTTGCCGCCGCTCTGGTTCCCGGTGACAGCTGCCGCCGGGAAGAAAAAACAGAGGTCTGTATGGCTCTTGAAGGAAAAAAGGCGGACAGCTCTGTAAGCTGGAAGCAGTAAGGAGGTCAGAGCTGTGTCCATCAATCTGCAGAACGCGGAATTTGTCCGTTCCGCCGTCAGCCGGAAAGATTTTCCGCGCAACGCCATGGTGCAGGTGGCTTTCGCGGGACGCTCCAACGTAGGCAAATCCTCCGTCATCAATCGCCTGCTCAACCGCAAAAACTTTGCCCGTGTGGGCGCAGCTCCCGGCAAGACTGTCCACATCAACTACTTTCTGATCGACAGGGCCTTTTACCTTGTGGACCTGCCCGGCTATGGCTATGCCAAAGTGTCAAAAGGGGAGCGGGACCGCTGGGGCCGCCTGATGGAGGAGTATTTTGCCGACCCGGAACTGATGACCCTGGGCATCATGATCGTTGACGTGCGGCATAAGCCTACCGCCGATGACTGCACCATGGCCCAGTGGTACAAGGACGCGGGAAGACCCTTCATTGTGGTGGCAAACAAGCTGGACAAGCTGAAAAAGAGCGAGATCGAGCCCAATCTCCAGCTTGTGCGTCAGACGCTCGAGCTGGGTGAGGATGTAAAGCTGATTCCCTTTTCAGCAGAAAAAGGGATCGGCCGGCAGGAACTGCTCAACGAGATCTTTGCCCACGTGGAACAGGGTAGGGAAGCATGACAAAAAAAGATCCGGTGCAGGTGTCACCGGATCTTTTTTTGTCCGGTGGTGAGGGAGGACACCGGTGAAAACAGCTTGTATTTTTCAGGAAGATTTGCTATACTAAATTGGTATTATTTTATGGAGGAAGCCCATGGATTCGCTGCAAAACTTTCTGGCTCATTTCAATATTGTTCTTTTGATCGATTTGCTGATCCATGTAGGCGCGGTATTGCTGTGTGTCGTGGTACACGAAATGAGCCACGGCCTTGCTGCCCATCTGCTGGGTGACCCTACGGCCAAGCACGCCGGTCGGCTTTCCCTCAACCCGTTGAAGCACATTGACCTTATGGGTTTTCTCATGATGCTTGTGGTTCATGTGGGCTGGGCCAAGCCCGTCCCTGTGGATATGCGCAGATTCAAAAGCCCCAAGCGTGATATGGCGCTGACGGCGCTGGCCGGGCCGGCGTCCAATTTTCTGTTTGCTACGGTGGCTCTCTGGTTTGCCAATCTGGCGTTGACACCGGACTTCGCCCACGCCGGCGATTTGAGGCGGTACATAGTCGCAGCTTTGTGCTGGACGGCTGTGCTCAGCGTAAGCCTTGGACTGTTCAATCTGATTCCGATTCCGCCTCTGGATGGCTCTCGTTTGGTGCTGTCTGTACTGCCTGACCGACTGTACTACGGCTATCTTCGCTATGAGCGCTATCTTATCATTCTTGTGATCGCCCTTGCCTGGTTCGGCTTTTTTTCCGAGCCGCTGAGCGTTTGTATTGGTTGGGTGCTCAAAGGTCTGTGCTCCGTGTCCGGGTTCCCCTTTGTGGTCCTGCAATACTGGTTTGGTTTGTATTAAAGAAAAGGAGGTGCAAAAATGGATTCTCCCGTATATCATCTGGAAGGCGTAATCAAGACAAAACAGACGGATATGGAGGACTTTGTCGGCCCTCTGGATCTGATTTTGCACCTTCTGAGCAAGAACAAAATGGAGATCAAGGACATCCAGATTTCTCTGATCCTGGAGCAGTACCTGCAGTGGATGGATCAGCGCAAGGAAATGGATCTTGAGGTCGCCAGCGAGTTTGTGACCATGGCCTCCCATCTGATCTATATCAAAACGCGCATGCTGCTGTCCATCCATGATGAAGAGGCTCTGTCCGAGATGGAACAGCTCATCGCCTCTCTGGAGGCCCATCAGCGCAACGAAAACTACCTGAAGATCAAAGAGATCGTGCCTGTGCTGGACCGGCGCTACACCTATGGCCGCAATTATCTGACCAAGGGTCCCGAACCGCTGAAAAAGGACCGGGTATATCGCTATGTCCACCAGCCGGAGGACCTGCACCGGGCCATCAGCGAGGTGCTCTCCCGGTCCGGCAGCAAGCTGCCTCCGCCGGTCAGCGCTTTCCACGGCATCGTTGGTCGGGAACCCTATCCTGTGGCGGACAAGGCCACGGAGATCATCCAGCGGCTGATCAACTTCGGCGTGACCCGGTTCCGCGCCCTGTTCAAGGGCAACCGCAGCCGGTCGGAGATCGTGGCTACCTTTATTGCCGTTCTGGAACTGTGCAAGGCCAGCCGCCTGCGGCTTGCGGGCACGGAGGAGGATTGTACGGTCACCTCCACCCAAACCGAACAGGATGATCTGAGCTTCACCACTGACAGCTACTGAGTGAAAGGTGCGTTATTCTATGGAACTGAAAGAATTGCAGGCTGCTCTGGAGGGCATCCTCTTTGCATCCGGCGAGCCGGTGGCTGCCGAGCGGCTGTGTGTGGGCCTTGACGTGGATCGGGGTACGCTGGACCAGGTGGCCCAGCACCTGATGGACGAATACAGCTTTCAGCACCGGGGCATCCGGCTGGTGAAGCTGGACAACTGCTATCAGCTGTGCTCCGCCCCCGAGTATGCCGAGCATATCCGCAAGACGCTGGAAAGCCGCAAGCCGGCCAGACTGTCCCAGTCCGCGCTGGAGGTCCTGTCCGTCATCGCCTACTACCAGCCCACTACCCGCGCCTACGTGGATCAGATCCGCGGGGTGGACAGCTCCTATACCGTGGGTCTGCTGCTGGAGCGTGAACTGATCGAGGAGTGCGGCCGTCTGGCCGTTCCCGGCCGCCCGATCCTGTATCGGACTACTAAAAATTTCCTGCGTTCGTTTAACCTGACCAATCTGGACGAGCTGCCCGATCTGCCCGACTCCTCCGCTGAGGACGGTCAGATCACGCTGGAGCTTGAGGCTGCTGTGGCAAAGCTGCGTCAGGAGGAGAACGCCGACCGGCAGGAAGAAGCACAGGAAGCATGAACAATCTCTATATTTTTCTTCTGGTCCTGCTTATCCTGTTCTTGCTGTGTCAGATCCGGATCGGGGCCAAAATAGAATACAAACAGGAGGGCCTGTTTGTTTGGGTGCGTGCGGGAATGCTCGAAATCCCTGTGTTCCCGGTTGCTTCCAAAATGAAAAAGAAAGAGAAGCGGACCGCAAAAGAAAAGCCGCCGGCAGAGAAAAAGCCCAAAGGCGGCCTTTTGGAGCTTGCCTTGTCATTCATCCCCATCGTGCTGGACACAGTAAAAAAACTGCGCCGTAAGATCCGGGTGGATAAGCTTGATATGCATCTCACTGCTGCCGCGGCAGATCCCGGGGATGCGGCCCTGCAGTACGGTCGGGCAAACGCGCTTCTGGGCAGTCTGTGGCAGCCCATTGTAACCGCATTTCACGTTAAGGACAGCCACGCAGGAGTAAGCGTGGATTTTGAGCAGACCAAGCCTACAATTTATCTGCTTGCATCCTTGTCGCTGACCATTGGACAGGCGCTTGCTCTGGTCATTATATTTGGCGCAAGGGCGCTTTGCGTTTTGATCCGCACCCGAAACAAGAGTAAAAAGGACATCGAGCTTAGAAAGGCGGTTTAACATGGAATATAATCATCCCATCAACGACCTGATGAGCACCACTATGGAAAAGATCCGTACCATGGTGGATGCCAACACCATTATCGGCGCCCCCATTCAGGCGGAGGGGGTCACCCTGATCCCTGTGTCCAGGCTGTCCTTTGGCTTTGCCAGCGGCGGCAGCGATTTTACCACCAAAAATCAGAAGCCCGCCGCGCCCAATTCCTTTGGCGGCGGCAGCGGTGCCAGCGCCAAGCTGGAGCCTGTGGCTTTCCTGATCATCAAAGGTGAAAATGTACGTCTGCTTCCTGTTGCCCCACCCCCCGGAACCACCGTTGACCGGGTCATCGAGATGGTTCCCGAAGTGGTGGATAAGGTCACCGGTTTTATTGAAAAGCAACAGGAGAAGAAGGCGGCAGCGCCGTGCGTTGATCCCGATATTGCCGAGTAAGACCAAGTTCGCGGATAAATTTCAGGGCAGTTTCCTATAATAGAACCACTTGATTTTAAAGGTGATGCTGTTTGAAGAAACTGACTCGATTTGTCCTGTGCTTTGTCCTGTGCCTTGCACTTAATATACCGTCTGCCGGCGCCCTGAGCGTTGGGGCATCTTCTGCCATATTGATCGACGGCGAATCCGGGCGGGTGCTTTGGGAGCACAATGCCCATGAAAAGCGTTATATCGCCAGCATTACCAAGCTGATGACCGCACTGGTGGTCATGGAATCCGGCCACAAACTGGATGAACTGGTGGAGATCAAACCGGAATACACCGGGGCAGAGGGCTCCTCCATGTACCTGCAGTCCGGGGAGAAGCTTTCGATAGAGGCGCTGATGTACGGACTTTTGCTGGCCTCGGGAAATGATGCCGCCGTGGCCCTTGCGGGATACTGCAGCGGCTCTGTGGAGGCCTTCGTGGCGCAGATGAACCGCAAGGCAGCCCTGCTTGGCATGGAAAACAGCCATTTTGTCAATCCCAACGGGCTGACGCAGGAGGGGCACTGTTCCACCGCTGCCGATATGGCTAAGCTGGCGGCGGCCTGCATGGACAATGAGACCATTGCAAAAATCGTGGCCACACGCTCTATCTCCATAGGTGGCCGGACCTTTACCAATCATAACAAGCTGCTTTGGCGCTATGAGGGCTGTGTGGGCATGAAGACCGGTTACACCGAACGCTCCGGTCGCACGCTGATCTCCTGCGCCGAGCGCAGCGGCCAGCGGCTTATTGTGGTAACACTGAATGATCCGGACGACTGGACGGACCACACCGCACTGCTGGACTACGGCTTTGCAAACTTTACCCGTACCCAGATTGTTTCCGGCGGCGCAGTACGCTCCAAACTGCCTATCACCGGAAGCCTGCTGTCTTTTGTAAATGTGGAGACCGGGGCTACCATCCACTATCCGCTTGCGCAGGGTGAGCAGGTGAGAGAGGAGGTCAGCCTTGTACGCTGGCTTCACGCACCGGTGACCAAAGGACAGACTGCCGGGACCGTCACTTACTATTTGGACGACGAGATCATTGCCGTTTGCCCGCTGGTGTACGGCAGCTCGGTGGCACTGAATGTTTTAAGCAGAAGAAATCTGATCGACAGGATGCTGGACCTGTTCCAGCCGTAGCACATATGAGAGGGGGGACCGACAATGGAACAGCGGCTGCAGAAATTGCTGTCTGTATGCGGCGTCGGTTCCCGACGCACCATGGAGGAATGGATCACCGCCGGCCGGGTCACAGTAAACGGTGAAGTTGCCCATCTGGGCGACAAGGCAGACCTTGATCGTGATGTTATCTGTGTGGACGGCGTTCCCATTCGGCCGGAGGGCGACCGGGTCTATCTGATGCTCAACAAGCCCCGGGGCTATGTGACGACCCTGTCCGACGAGCAGGGCAGAAGAACCGTCGCGGACCTTGTGACCGGCTGTGAGCGCAGGGTCTGGCCGGTAGGACGGCTGGACCTTGATTCCGAGGGTCTTCTGATCCTGACAGACGACGGGGATCTGACACAGCGGCTCATCCACCCCAGCCACGAGGTGGAAAAGGAATATCTTGTCTGGGTCATGGGCGATATAAAAAAGGGACTTCCTATCCTGTCCGGGCCCATGGAGCTTGACGGGGGTCGGCTCGCCCCGGCTCAGGTGCGCCGCGGCCGCACCAGCGGCGGCGTGACCCAGCTGTCTGTTACCATCCATCAGGGCAAAAACCGTCAGGTCCGACGCATGTGTGCCAAGGCCGGTCTTACGGTCCTTCGCCTCAAACGCATCCGGGAAGGTGCGCTGGAACTGGACCGCACGCTCAAGCCGGGACAGTGGCGCGTACTGACCGGCGCGGAGGTCGCGCTGCTTCGTGATGATCTATAAGCGATTTTGCAAGTTGTGCAGCATTTCTTGCAAAATCGCTTGATTTTTTTGTGCGCAGAGAGTATGATGTGTACAGCCGCTTTATAAAAAATTTCTGGGGTGTTTTTTATGAATCAGGATATTTTGGTGCAGATTCAGGAAAATATGAGTTCTTTTTCTAAAGGACAGAAACGAATCGCCTCCTTTATCATGAGTTCCTACGACAAAGCCGCGTTTATGACCGCCAGCAAGCTTGGGCAGACGGCGAATGTCAGCGAATCCACCGTGGTTCGTTTTGCGGCGGAGCTGGGTTATGACGGTTACCCCAGCATGCAGAAATCCCTGCAAAAAATGATCCGAAACCGGCTGACCTCCGTACAGCGCATCGAAATGGCCAACGACCAGATCGACAATCAGGACATCGTCGCCTCTGTGCTTCGTTCGGACATCTCCATGCTGCGTTCCACGATCGAGGAGCTTGACCGCGGGATGTTTGACCGTGCCGTTACCGCCATCCTTGAGGGGCGCAGGATCTACATAATGGGTGTACGGTCGGCTTCCGCCATCTCCCATTTTCTGGCCTTCTATTTGAATCTGATCTGCGACAATGTCTGTGAGATCTCTGCCAGCACCACCAGCGAGGTCTTTGAGCAGATCCTGCGCATCGGTCCCGAGGACGTTTTCATCGGCGCCTGCTTCCCCCGCTACTCCAGCCGCACCATCAAAGCCATGCAGTACGCCCACGATCAGGGCGCCAAAGTCATCGCCATCACCGACAGCGAGTTGTCTCCCGCTGCCGCCAAGGCGGACATCACGCTGGTGGCCAGAAGTGATATGGCCTCTTTCGTGGATTCTCTGGTTGCCCCCCTGAGTGTTGTGAACGCATTGCTCGTTGCGGTGAGTCAGAAGTGCAATGAGAATGTGTCTGATACCTTCAGCCGTCTGGAGCATATCTGGGACGAGTATGATGTATACGAAAAGACCGAACGCTGATATTGAAACTTCCGTGCTCCCGGAGAAAACCCTCCGGGAGCATATTTAGGAGAGGGAAGATGAGCAACACCCAGATTATTGTGATCGGCGGCGGTGCCGCCGGTATGATGGCCGCCCGCACCGCAGCACTTACCGGCGGGCAGGTCACCATTCTTGAGCGAAACCCGAAGTTAGGCCGTAAGATTTACATCACCGGAAAGGGTCGGTGCAATCTGACCAACCACTGCTCTGTGCAGGAGGTGCTGGCCAATATTCCGGGAAACAGCCGGTTCGTCACCGGTGCCATGCACCGCATGCCCCCCAGCGCGGTGATGGAGCTGTTCGAAAAGCTCGGGGTTCCCCTGAAGACCGAGCGCGGCAACCGCGTATTTCCCCAGTCTGACCGGGCTGCAGATATTATCGATGCCCTTGTTATAGAGCTTCGCCGTCTCAAGGTGAAAATCATACAGGATCGGGCCGTTTCCATCCGCACTCAGGATGGGATTGTCACAGCCGTGGTGGGGGAGCAGGGGACGTATCCCTGCCGCGCTGTGGTCCTTGCCACCGGTGGGGCGTCTTATCCGCTTACCGGCTCTACCGGTGACGGCTATACCATGGCTGAGCAGCTGGGGCATACCGTTGTAACGCCCCGCGGCTCTCTTGTCCCTCTCGAGACACAGGAGGCGTTTTGTGCCGCAATGCAGGGGCTTTCCCTGAAGAATGTGGAGCTGAAAGTTAAAAACAGCAAGAAAAAAGTGGTGTATCAGGAGCAGGGAGAGATGCTTTTCACCCACTTCGGTATCTCCGGTCCTCTGGTGCTCAGCGCCAGCGCCTGTATGCGCAGCTTTGAGAATGAACAGTATACCGCGGTGATCGACCTGAAGCCCGCTCTGGACGAACAGAAGCTGGACGCGCGTCTTGTGCGGGAGTTTTCCGAGCGGTCCAATCAGGATTTTCAGAATATTCTGGGCAGCCTTGTGCCCCGCTTGATGATCCCCGTTATGGTGGAGCTTACCGGCATACCCGGCACCACCAAGGGCCATGAAATTACCAAAGCCCAGCGGCGCAGACTGCTGGAAACACTCAAAGCGCTTACCATCCAAATTTCCGGCCCGCGCCCTCTGTCTGATGCCATCGTGACTGCCGGCGGCATCAAAACAGGGGAGATAGATCCCAAGACCATGGCCTCCAAAAAAGTGGAGGGTCTGTTTTTTGCCGGCGAGGTCATTGACGTGGACGCTTACACCGGCGGATTCAACCTCCAGATCGCATGGGCGACCGGAACGGTGGCCGGAGAGTGCGCAGCCAATTATTGTAAAGCGAAATAACTTGTCAAAGGATGATCATATGAACTATATCAGCATTGCCATTGACGGCCCCTCCGGTGCGGGGAAGAGCACCCTTGCACGGCAGGCTGCCGCCGCACTTGGCTATCTCTATGTGGATACCGGCGCTATATACCGCACCGTTGCCCTGAGCGCTGTGCGTCTGGGCATTGACCCGGGAGATGCCGCCCGTCTCATCCCCACGCTGGAGCAGCTTGATATCCGTCTGGAGTATGACCCCGGGGACGGACTTCAGCATATGTACCTCAACGGTGAGGATGTGACCACACAGATCCGTCTGCACGAGATCTCTCAGCACGCATCACGGGTCTCTGCCATTCCGGAGGTGCGTGCGTTCCTGCTGGAGCTGCAGCGGGATCTGGCCCGAAAGAACAACGTGATTATGGATGGCCGTGACATCGGCACCGTGGTCCTGCCCGATGCGGATGTGAAGATCTTCCTGACCGCCTCCGCTCAGGCCCGGGCCACCCGCCGCCATCTGGAGCTGCAGCAGCGGGGGCAGCAGACTGATTTTGATACAGTCCTGCGGGACATTATTACCCGGGACGAGCAGGATTCCAACCGCCCTGTTGCCCCCCTGCGTCAGGCCGAGGACTCGGTACTGCTGGATACCACCGAACTGGATCTTGACCAGAGCCTTGACGCTTTGCTGACCGTGATCAAAAAGGAGTTGGCCCAGTGAAAACAGACCGTTACTACAGCTTTTGGTACCACCTTTTGTGGCTGATCTTTTTCCCATTCCACCCCGTGCGCGCCGTCGGGCGGGAAAATATCCCTGAGGGCGGCGCTGTTATCTGTCCGAACCACAGCGCTGCCACCGATCCATTCTATGTGTGCTTTGCCTGCTCCTGCCGGCACCGGATGTTCCCCATGGCCAAGGTCGAAGCCAAAAAGATCCCCGTGCTGGGCAAGCTGCTGGAGTGGGGCAAGGTCATTTTCGTGGATCGGGATACCGCCGACGTCCATGCGGTGAAATCCGCCCTGCAGGTGCTTAAAGATGGCAGAAAACTGCTGATTTTTCCTCAGGGCACCCGGGTAAAGAACGGTGTCGACAAGCACGGCGACCCCGTCACCGCAAAGGCCGGGGCCGCTCTGTTCGCCACCCGTACCGGCACGCCGCTGATCCCTGTGTACATCCCCGAAAAGCGCCGCTGGTTCCGCTTCAATACCGTCGTCATCGGCCAGCCCTATTACCCCGAGATCGCCGGGCGAAAAGCTACCTCCGAAGAACTGGAGCAGATCACACAGGAGCTTATGGACCGCATCTACGCCCTTGGGGAGGGACAGGCATGAAACTGACTTTGGCTAAATCCGCCGGCTTCTGCTATGGAGTGCGCCGGGCTGTTGAGCTGGCTGACGCCACCGCTCAGGCTGGTACCCCCTGCGTCATGCTGGGTTATATTATCCACAACACGGACGTTGTCCGCCATCTCGCTTCCATGGGTCTTGTTTCCGTTGATCGCATGGAGGATGTGCCTGAGAACTCCAGTGTCATCATCCGCTCCCACGGAGAGGCGAAGGCTGTCTATGAGTACCTGAAAGGGAAGGGGGCTGAGATCCTCGACGCCACCTGCCCAAATGTCAAACACATCCACGACCTTGTGGTCCGGGCAGAGCAGGAGGGACGGCAGGCCATCATCATCGGCACGCCTGACCATCCGGAAGTGCTTGCCATTGCAGGATGGTGCGCCCATCCGGTGGTTCTTGAAAACGCGGCGGCACTGCGCGATTGGCTGGACCAGCAGCCCGAGCGCCGAAATACACCTGTCACTTTCGTCTCCCAAACCACCTCCACAAGAAAGATTTGGGACGAGTGCGTAGAAATTGCAAAAAAAGAGTGTACAAACGCAAAAATATTTGATACAATATGCGGTGCAACATCGAAAAGACAGGAAGAGGCGCAGCGTCTGGCGGCCCAAAGTGACGCCATGGTGGTCATTGGAGACCGCAAAAGCTCCAACACCAAGCGCCTTGCCGAGTTGTGCCGGGAACTGTGTCCCGACGTGCGGCTCATAGAACGCGCGGACGATCTCGACGTGACCACCCTTCGTGGTCTTTCAGCTGTTGGCATCACTGCGGGTGCATCCACACCCGAGTGGATAATAAAGGAGGTCTATGACAAAATGAGCGAAGAAATCATGGAGATCGACAAGTCCTTTGAGGAAATGCTGGAGGAGTCGTTCAAAACTTTGAATACGGGGGATAAGGTTACCGGCACAGTCGTGGCTATCACGCCTACTGAGATCCAGGTTGAACTGGGCATCAAGTATCCCGGTTACATCCCCGTAGGCGAGATGACCGACGATCCCAACGCAAAGATCGAAGAGATGGTCAAGGTCGGCGAAGAGATCGAGACCTACGTTATGCTGGTCAGCGACCGCGACTGCATGGTCAAGCTGTCCAAGAAGCGCCTTGACATGGTCAAGGGCTGGGACGAGGTCGAGGCTGCCTGCGAGAACGAGACTGTTGTCGAGGGCGTTGTTACCGAGGACAACAAGGGCGGCGTTGTGGTGTCCGTCAAGGGCGTTCGCGTGTTTGTGCCCGCTTCCCAGACCGGCCTGCCCCGCGAGGCTGAGATGACTCAGCTGCTCAAGCAGAAGGTCCGCCTGATGATCACCGAGGTCAACCGTGCCCGCCGCCGCGTGGTGGGTTCTATCAGCAAGGTCACCCGCGCCGAGCGCGCCGCCGCCGCTGAGAAGGTCTGGGCCGAGATCGAGGACGGCAAGCGTTATACCGGCACCGTGAAGTCCCTGACTTCCTACGGCGCTTTTGTAGACATCGGCGGCGTGGACGGCATGGTCCATATCTCCGAGCTGTCCTGGAGCCGCATCAAGCATCCCTCTGAGGCTGTCAGCGTGGGCGACACCGTCGAGGTGTATGTCATCTCCGCCGACAAGGAGAAAAAGAAGATCTCCCTGGGCCTGAAGGATCACTCCGAGGAGCCCTGGACCAAGTTCACCTCCACCTACGAGATCGGCAGCGTTGCTGCCGTGAAGGTGGTCAAGCTGATGACCTTCGGCGCCTTTGCCGAGATCATTCCCGGTGTTGACGGTCTGATCCACATCTCTCAAATCGCCGATCACCGCATCGAGAAGCCCGGCGATGTTCTGTCCGAGGGTCAGAGCGTCGAGGTCAAAATCACTGACATTGACATGGAGAACAAGAAGGTCTCCCTGTCCATCCGTGCTCTGCTGGAGGCCGCTCCCGCTGAGGAAGCCGAGGAAGAGGCTGCCGAGGAGCAGACTGAGGCCTGATTTTCATAGCGCCCTGCCGGGCACCGGTTTTCCGGTGCCCGGTTTTTTATAAATATTTGACAAGTATTCAAAACCTTTCTTGCTGATACAGGAAAAATATGATATAATTCCAATAGAAATTTCCATTTCTAACAAATCTGACGGGAGGTGGGGACATGTTCCGGGAGGGAGATAAGATCGTCCATCCCATGCACGGGGCCGGTATTGTCGAAAGCATCGTCGAAAAAAAAGTCAATGGCGTTACAAGGGAATACTATGTGCTGAAGCTGCCTGTACGATCTATGGTCGTCATGATCCCCACCGACAGCTGTCAGGAGATCGGCGTCAGGCCCATTGTAGACAGCCGGCAGGCCGAGCAGATCATCGCGCAGCTGGACCGCATTGAAGTAGACTTTGAACAGAACTGGAACCGCCGTTATCGTGAGAATATGGAACGGCTGAAAAGCGGAGACCTGACGCAGGTTGCCCGGGTAATAAAGGGCCTGATGCAGCGGGACGCCCAGCGTGGCCTTTCCACCGGTGAAAGAAAGATGCTCCACTCTGCAAAGGAGATATTCATTTCCGAGATCGTGTTGGCTCAGAGCGTCACATACGAAGACGTAGAACTGCGTATAGACGCTGTATTTGCGTAATATATTACATGCGGGCACGTGCGCCCGCACCGTTTCAGTACAAAAAGGAGCCGCCCGGCTCCTTTTTTGCAGGGGAGGATCCACATGTCCAAACTGTTTTCCTTTTTCCGCCGCAAACAGGCTGAGCCTGTGTTCTCGGCGGTGATCGTTGCAGCCGGAAGCGCAAGAAGGATGGAGGGAATCGACAAGGTCCTTGCCCCTCTGGGTGATATTCCCGTCCTTGCGCGCACTCTGCAGGTCTTTCAAAACTGTCCAAAAATCACTGAAGTGGTGGTGGTGACCCGGGAAGACCTGCTGGTCGAGATCAGCCAAATGTGTAAGGTATATTCACTTAACAAGGTAAGTAAAATAGTGGTTGGCGGCGCTGAGCGCGTCCTGTCTGTACGGGCGGGACTGCGGGAAGCCCGGCAGGATGCTCAGCTGATCGCCATACACGACGGCGCCCGCCCGTTCCTGACGCAGAAGGTCCTGTGCGATGTCTTGGATCAGGCGGAAAAAACCGGTGCTGCCGCGCCTGCTGTTGCTGTGAACGACACGATCAAGCGGGCGGAGGCCGGTATCGTAGAGCAGACTGTGGACAGAAGCTGTCTCTGGGCCGTCCAGACGCCGCAGGTCTTTCAGGCAGACCTGATCCGTGCCGCGGTGGAAAAGGCGGTCATCGACAACGCCCCTGTCACGGACGATTGTTCTGCCGTGGAGCGCCTCGGCATGAAGGTCGTGCTCACACAGGGTGACCGGGAAAATATCAAGGTGACCACACCCTTTGATATGATCCTCGGTCAGGCGATTCTGGAAGCAAGGGAGGAATAACTATGTTTCGTATCGGGCATGGGTATGATGTGCACCGGCTGGTACCGGATCGAAAACTGATCCTGGGTGGGGTGGAAGTGCCTTATGAGCGTGGGCTTCTGGGCCATTCGGACGCCGATGTGCTCACGCACGCCGTTATGGACGCCCTGCTGGGTGCCGCCGCTCTGGGCGACATCGGCCGGCACTTTCCCGACACCGATCCCGCCTATAAAGGGGCAGACAGCCTGAAGCTGCTTGACCACGTAGTGGACCTTGTTCGTCAGCGGGGCTGGCAGGTGGGAAATGTGGACGCCACCGTTATCGCACAGCGGCCGAAGCTGGCGGGTTACATCCCGCGGATGCGAACCCTGTTGGCTGAGCATATGAAGGTATCCGAAGACCGCGTCAATGTAAAGGCCACCACGGAAGAAAAGCTCGGTTTTACCGGAGCGGGCGAGGGGATCGCTGTACACGCCGTTGTTCTTCTTGAAAGAGCGTAATATTCACGAAAAGTGCGAGACCTGGCGGTCCCGCACTTTTCTTCTGCCGGGAACACTCCGGTCCGGGTAGCATACACTGTGCTGTAAGGGAGCCTTACCCTGAAAGCGAGGAACAGATATGCTCTACTATCTCATTGTGTGCCGTTCGCTGACCTATGCGCAGCGTACAGCCGCCGCCTTGGAGCGTGCGGGCATAACGGCCCGCACGCTCCGCTCCCCTAAAAGTATTTCCGGCGAGGGCTGCAGCCACTGTGTCCGGGTATCGCCCCGCGCTCTGGATGAAGCGCTGGAGATCCTGCACCGGGCGGGGCTGGAACCCAAACGGATCTTTTCTGCTCAAAGCGATGGGACCTACGAGGAGGTCGGCCTGATATGATCTACCTTGACAGCGCCGCCACCACACTCCAAAAGCCCGGCAGTGTCGCCCGCGCCATGTGCCGGGCAGTGACCACTATGGCAAGTCCCGGCCGGGGCGGATATTCCGCAGCAGATTCGGCGGCCCGGACCGCATTTGAATGCCGGGAGGAAGCCGCCCGTCTGTTTGGCCTTGAAAATCCGGAACACGTTATATTCACCTGCAATGCTACCCACGCATTGAATATTGCCATCAAGTCCCTTGTAAAAGCAGGGGATACCGTTCTCGTCTCCGGCTACGAGCACAACGCCGTCACACGCCCACTCAGTGCTTTGGGTGTGACGATCAAAGTTGCTGATGGGACACTATTTGACCCGGAAGACATGATTGAGCGCTTTGAGCGGATGCTCACGCCGAATGTCGACGCGGTGATCTGCACCCACGTTTCAAATGTGTTTGGATATATCCTGCCCATTGATGAGATCGCCCGCCTGTGCCGACAACGCTCTGTCCCGCTGATCGTTGATGCATCTCAGTCGGCAGGCCGCCTGAGCGTGGACATCAGCCGTTGGAATGCGGCCTTTGTGGCCATGCCGGGCCACAAGGGACTCTACGGACCGCAGGGAACGGGGCTTTTGCTGTGCAGTGCTCCCGCTTGTCCGATCATGGAAGGGGGGACCGGAAGCGAGTCCATGCTGCAGCAGATGCCCGCTTTCCTCCCGGATCGTCTGGAAGCCGGGACCCACAACATTCCGGGCGTTTCCGGCCTTCTTGAAGGCCTGCGCTTTGTAAAGAGAGTCGGTGTGAAAAATATTGGCCGCCACGAAACGGATCTGATCCGGCACATGGCAAAAGAACTGTCCCATATCCCGGGAGTACACGTATTTTACGCCCCGCAGAACCAGAGCGGCGCATTGTCCTTTACGGTGGACGGACTGGACTGCGAGGATGTGGGGCAGCGGCTTGCGGCCATGAACATTGCTGTGCGCTGCGGCTTGCATTGCGCGCCTTTGGCGCACCGCACCGCCGGCACGCTGCAAACCGGTACGGTACGCGCAAGTGTGTCAGCATTCAGTACAGAAAAAGAGATCGGCCGTTTCGTGAATGCGGTGAAAAAAGTCGTTTCAAATCAATAAATACCCGCCCGCCACAGTCCACAGGGATCGGACTGTGGTTTTCTTTGTTTGCAAGCAAATATATAAAATTTTAAACTTCTTTCTCCTGTCTAATCCTTGCCATTTCTGCTTTGATAATGTATAATGTATAAGAATTGGTATGCTATACCCATCTGCCCGTTTGCGGAGAAAAGAGGGGCCCGGAATGGATGCTGTTATCCATGCTTTTTTTAACTTCATAAAGATGATCCGCATCAGTGACGTGGTCGACATCGCCATCCTGTCATTTGTTGTCTATAAGCTGATCTGGGGTACGCGAAAGAACAGCTTCGGCCGCGTTGTAAAGGGTGTCGGTGTGGTGCTGATTTTTATGCTGCTGGCCTCCGCGCTCAAGCTATATGCGGTCAGCTATCTGTTCAGCATCGTGGTGGAGTGGGGCGTTCTTGCCCTTGTTATCGTATTCCAGCCGGAGATCCGCCGCATGCTGGAAAAAGTGGGCGACAGCCGGCTTTTCCATCTGTTTTTCTCCTCCCATCCCCGTGATCTGAACAGTGTGGAACAGACTATCGGCGAGACTGTCTGCGCCTACAGCTCCATGTCCGGGGACAAGGTGGGGGCCCTCATGGTTTTTGAACGGCAGAATCATCTGGACGATGTCATCAAGACCGGCACCGCTTTGGATGCGGCTGTATCTGCCGAATTGCTCAAGAATATTTTCTGGAATAAAGCACCTTTGCACGATGGTGCCGTCATCGTACGAAACGGCCGGATCATCGCCGCAGGCTGCATGCTTCCCCTGTCCGGAAATGTCAACCTCAGCCGCGATCTGGGCATGCGCCACCGGGCCGGCATTGGCATGAGCGAACACTCCGACGCCGTGGTGGCCATCGTCTCCGAAGAGACCGGTTCTATCTCTGTGGCGGTTGGCGGTATGCTCAAGCGCCATCTGGCGCCCGAGACACTGGAGCGGCTGCTTCGCAACGAGCTGCTGGTGGAAGACAGCTCCGGTGAAAGCGTCAATGTGCTGAGTGTGCTTGTCTCCATGTTCAACAAGTCCAAAAAAGGAGGCGGGCAGGATGAAATCAATTAAAGAGAGCAAATGGCTGTACATCCTGATCTCCATCCTGATCGCATCCACTATCTGGATGTATGTGCGCGTGGGCGAAGACCCGGAACTTGAAAACCGTGTGCGGGATATTCCGGTCACCGTGTCCGGGGATCGGGTGCTTGAAAATCAGGGTCTCATGGTGGACAGCCTGTCTCACGAATGCGTCACGCTGGTCTGGAAAGGCCGCTGGAACGATGTGAGCCGGCTGGGCAACGACAATGTGTCTGTTTCCGTGGACGTGTCCCGCATTACCGAACCGGGCACTTATGAGTTGGAATATACCATCAATTTTCCTCCCGCCGTACCGCAATCTGCAGTGTCGCTGCAGACCAGCTATCCCGAACAGATCACCGTTACAGTGTCCAAGATCTATTCCAAAACCTTTGATATCCATCCTGTCTTCAAGGGCAGTGTCGCGGCCGGATATCAGGCCGGACAGTTCATTCTGGACCCTGAAACCGTCCTGGTCAGCGGCACACAGGAAAAGGTTGACAGCATCAACGAGGTTCAGGTGATCCTGGATCAGAAGGATCTGAAGTCAAGTTTTTCCGGCGACCTGCCGCTGGTTCTGGTGGACGAACGCGGCAGACAGATCGAGCACGCCGGCCTGCGGTTCAGCGCGGAAACCGTGTACACATACCTTCCCATCGTTGTGATGAAGGAGATCCCTCTCGATATCGACATCATCACAGGCGGCGGGGCCACCGACAAGAACATCGAGTATAAAATCACGCCCAAAACCATTACCGTCTCCGGCCCCGAGGAGGAGATGGCCCATCTGGACAAGCTCACCCTCGGCAGCATCGACCTTGCTCAGGTCATGGGTTCCTACACTCACGAGTATCCTGTTTTCGTCCCTGCCGATATGGAAAACGTCAGCGGCATTTCAAAGGCCACCGTTGAAATAACGGTCAAAGACCTGAATACAAAGACCGTGGAAGTGGAAAACATTGAACTGGCCAATGTTCCCAAGGGATACAAGGCCGCCCTTGTGACGCAGGCTCTGACCATCGTTCTGCGCGGTACACCGGAGTCGCTGGACAAGGTGCAGACAAGTCAGATCCGCGTCGTGGCTGATCTGGCAGAGCTGTCGGCCACCGGTTCCTATAATGTGCCGGTCAAGGTCTATCTGTACGCGGACAGCGGCGTGGGTGTCATCGGCCAGAACAACGTAGTGGTCAACCTTACCAAACGCTAAACCGCACAAAGGAGCTTTCAACATCATGGTACAAAAGGCCATCGTAAAACGGATCGTTTCCCCGGAAGTGGCTGAGGTGTCTCTTATGCGGCAGCTGGAATGCGGCCTGAGCTGCAAAAGTTGCGAAGGTTGTCCCCAAAAGCCCAAGGACGAGATCCTTGCTCTGGCAGACAACGCCGCGGGTGTTGCTGTGGGCGACGTGGTGGAGGTGGAGTCCAATGCAGGCAGTGCCATCGGCATTGCTGCGCTGGTCTACCTGCTGCCCTGCATTACACTGATCCTCGGGTATGTGGTCGGGACTGCCTTTACCTCTTCGCAAGCCCTTTGTCTTGTAACCGCCTTTGCCGGCCTGTTTCTGGGCTTTGTTCCCGCTGTGCTGCTCAACAGAAAGCTTTCCGTAGCCGGAAAGCCCGAGTTCACCATCGTGTCCGGCAGGAGGTGAGCGGCCATCTTCGGTTACGTTCGCCCCGTGCGCGAGGAACTCAAATGCCGGGATTTTGACCTGTACCGCGCCACCTACTGCGGGCTGTGCCGTACCATGCGCCGCCGCTGTGGCATTATGGCGCCCATGGTACTCAATTTTGACTTTACCTTCCTTGCCGTTATGCTTGCCCCCGAAAAAGGGGAGCAGCTGACTTACTGCCACCGCTGCCACATCTGGCCCCGCCGCCGCTGCATGTGCTGCCAGTCTCCCGCTCTGGAGCTGGCCGCGGATGAAAGCGTGATCCTCGCCTACTGGCAGCTGAGGGATAAAGTACAGGATGAAACCTTCCTTGGCGGCCTTGGGCACAGGTTTTTTGCCCTCATGCTGCGGTCGGCCTACCGCCGCGCCGCCGCCCGTCTGCCCTCTTTTACCGAGGCGGTGACCCGGCAGCTTTCCGCGCTGCACGGGCTGGAACAGGAAAACTGTACATCCCTTGACCGGGCTGCAGATACCTTTGCCGTCCTGCTTCGCTCCGCCGTGCCCTGCTCACAGGACGAAGCAAAGGACCGGGCCATGGGCCAGCTTCTCTATCATCTGGGCCGGTGGATCTACCTGCTGGATGCCCGGGACGACCTTGAAGAAGACCGCACCAAAGGCAATTATAACCCCATCCTCCTGCGTTACGGCCAGCAGCCTTGTGATGAACAGCTTTCCCTGACGCTGGACAACTCCCTGAGTCTGATGCGTGCCGCCTGCGGGCTTCTTGACTTTGGCCGGCAGACACAGCTGATAGAAAATGTTCTGTATCTGGGCCTGCCCCTTGTGCAGCGGGCGGTTTTTGACGGAAGCTGGAAGCAGTTGAAAAAACAAAAGATTTGGAGAAACAAGATATGAACGATCCCTACAGCGTGCTGGGTGTGGATCCCGGCGCCAGTGACGACGAGATCAAAAAGGCATATCGGGAGCTTGCCCGGAAATACCACCCGGACAACTATCAGAACAACCCTCTTGCCGACCTTGCCGAGGAAAAAATGAAGGCCGTCAACGAGGCCTACGACGCCATACAAAAACAGCGTCAGGGCGGCGGCAGTTCCGGTCAGTCCGGCAGCTACAGACCTCAGGGCGGCTATTCTGCCCAGAGCAGCAACCCGACCTTTGCCCGCATCCGCAGCGTCATTTCCGCCGGCGATCTTGCTCAGGCGGAACGTCTGCTTAACGAGGTCAGCGACCACAGCGCCGAGTGGTACTTCCTGCGCGGCACCGTGGCCTACCGCAAGGGCTGGCTGGACGAGGCCATGCAGAATTATCAGATCGCCTGCCAGATGGACCCGAACAACATGGAATACCGTCAGGCCCTTGCCATGATGCAGCGGGGCGGCGCAGGCTTTACGCCCTATGGTTATTCCAGCGACCTGTCCGATTGCTGTACCACATATTTGTGCCTGAGATGCCTGTGCCCTCTTGACGGTGGGCTTTGCTGCTGAGCGCAGAAGGAAAAAATAGAGGAAGTGTTTTAAACATGGTCAAAAGCATGACTGGCTACGGCAGGGGAGAGGCTGTTCTCAATGGCCGCTCCATTACCGTGGAAGTTCGTTCCGTAAACAACCGTTATCTTGACTGTTCGGTCAAGCTGCCCCGTCTGTACATCTTTGCTGAGGATGCCATCAAGTCCCGCGTGCAGAACAGCATTTCCCGCGGCAAGGTGGATGTGTTCGTCACCCTGGACAATACCCAGGGCGAGCAGGTGGTTATCAGCGTCAACCAGCCTGTTGCCGACAGCTACTTTAACGCTTTGACCGCTCTGCGCGATCAGTACGCCCTGAAAGACGACATTTCTGTATCCCTGCTGTCCCGTTTCCAGGATGTCCTTCTGGTGGAAAAGAGCCAGGAGGATGTGGAAGCGGTGGCCCAGGATATCTGCAGTGTGCTTGACATGGCTCTGCAGGACTTTACCGCCATGCGTCAGCGGGAAGGTGAAAAGCTGGCGGAGGACATCCGCAGCCGCTCGTGCACCATCTCCGGCCTGCTTGCCAGGGTGGAAGAGCGCTCTCCCAAAACCGTGTCTGAGTACCGCACCAAGCTGGAGTCCCGCATGAAGGAGGTCCTGTCCAACACACAGCTGGACGAAAGCCGGATCCTGACCGAGGCAGCCATCTTTGCCGATAAGATCGCCGTGGACGAGGAGACCGTCCGCCTGCACAGCCACCTGAGCCAGCTGGAGGAAATGCTTGCCTCCGGTGTTCCCGTAGGCCGCAAGCTTGACTTCCTCATTCAGGAGTTCAATCGTGAGGCCAATACCATCGGCTCCAAATGCAGCGATTTGGAGATCTCCCGCTATGTGGTGGATATCAAGGCCGAGATCGAAAAGATCCGTGAACAGGTCCAGAACGTGGAGTAAAAGGAGCGAACAGCGTGAAACTGATCAATATTGGCTTTGGCAACATGGTTTCCGCCGGGCGGCTGGTTGCCATCGTCAGTCCCGATTCAGCGCCTATAAAGCGCATGGTGCAGGAGGCCCGTGACCGCGGCATCCTGATCGACGCGACCTACGGTCGGCGCACCCGTGCGGTGCTTATTATGGACAACGATCATCTGGTCCTGTCCGCCCTGCAGCCTGAAACCGTTGCAAACCGCTTTGACAACAGAGATCACACTCTTGCCGACAGCGAGGAGGAGATCCTGGAATGATACCTAACAAAAACAAAAAGGGGCAGCTGGTGGTGCTTTCCGGACCATCAGGCGTGGGAAAGAGCACCGTTATTGCTGAGCTTATGGCTCAGCGTAAGCTGTTTTTCTCCGTATCCTATACCACCCGCCAGCCCCGTGTGGGCGAAGCGGACGGCGTCAACTACAACTTTGTGTCCCGTGAGGAGTTCCAGCGCATGATCGATGCCGATGAACTGCTGGAATACACTCAGTATCAGGGTAATTACTACGGCACCTCCCTGAAGATCCTGCGCGAGAAGCTGGACGCAGGAGTGGACGTACTGCTGGACGTGGAAGTGGAGGGTGCCGGAAATGTCCGCAGGCGCTGTCCCGACGCGCTTTTGATCTTTATGATCCCGCCTTCCTTTGAAGAGCTTTCCAGACGGCTCCATGGCCGGAACACGGACAACGAGCAGGTGATCGCCGGCCGTCTTGCCCGGGCCCGCGAGGAGTATAAAGAGATCCCGAAGTATGACTATCTGGTCATCAACGACAAGGTCGCCCATGCGGTGGCCGAGATCGAAGCAATTTTGACCGCGGCCGAGTGCCGCATGGCAAACAGAAAATACATTGTTGAAGGAGACTACGCGTTATGATGCTCTATCCCCCCATGAAAGACCTGCTGTCCAAAGTTCCCAGCCGCTACGAGCTGGTCAATGTCGTTGCCTGCCGTGCCCGCCAGATCGCCGGCGAGGCGGAGGAAAACAGCACTCCCCTTCAGGATAAGCCCGTCAGCATCGCCATCCGCGAGATCGCTGCCGGCCAGACTGAGACCGAGATCTGAACGAGATAAAAGGCAAGTGTAAGGCAAGTGCTTTTCACTTGCCTTTTCAGGCGAAAGGGGGCGGAGAAATGGCGCATCGGACCACAGCAAAAATCGTGCTGTCAAAGGCTCTTTACGCCATTGACAAGCCCTATGACTACCTTGTTCCAACCCAGCTGGAGCCGCAGCTGCAGCCGGGGATGCGCGTGCTGGTCCCCTTCGGGAACGGAAACCGCCCCTGCGATGGTATGGTGCTTACCCTGTGTCAGGACGATTCGGAGCAAAAGCTGAAGAGCATCCTCAGTATCCTGGATGACGAGCCGGTACTCAGCCTGCAGCTGATCAAACTGGCTCTTTGGATGCGGGAGCGATGCTTCTGCACGGTGTACGACGCAGTCAAAGCCATGCTGCCTGCGGGTCTGTATTTCTCTTTGCGGGATTGCTGCTGCCTGCGGCAGGGCATTGACAGGGAGCAGGCCTACGCCGCTGCCGGACAGTCTCCCGGCGCGAAAAAGCTGCTGGATATACTCTACGCCTGTCAGGGACGGGCCGATATGGAACAGGTCCGGACCGCCTTTGGGACAAAATCTCCCACCGCCGCCATCAAACTGCTTTGCGAGCAAAATATCATTACTGTAGAGACAAGCGCTGCCAGATCAGTTAATGATAAGACCCAGCAAATCGCTGTCCTTGCCATTCCGGCGGAGGACGCCATGGCGCTGGTCGCATCCAAACGCAGGACCGCACCGCTCCATTACAGCGTGGTGGAACTGCTGAGTGCTCTGGGCAGCGCAAGCGCAAAGGAACTGTGCTATTTCACCGGTGCTTCACCCACTACTCTGCGCACACTGGCTAAAAAGGGCATCATAACCCTTGAAAAGCAGGAGGTTCTGCGCAGCGTCAGCCTTGACGACGTAGAACCTGCCGCACCTGTAACCCTTAACGAGGAGCAGACTGCCGCCTTTGAGAAACTGGACCGACTGGCCCGGAGCGAAAGACCTGCCGCCGCACTGCTCTACGGCGTGACGGGCAGCGGGAAAACGCAGGTGTATATCAAGCTGATCGACAGCGCTTTGCAGCGCGGCCGCTCTGCCATGGTCCTTGTGCCCGAGATCGCCCTGACCCCTCAGCTGCTGCGCATCTTTGCCTCCCACTTTGGTCAGCAGATCGCGGTGCTGCACAGCTCCCTGCGGGCAGGCGAGCGTTATGACGAGTGGAAGCGCATTAAAAGTGGACGAGCCCGGGTGGTCATTGGAACGCGCTCTGCTGTGTTCGCACCACTGACGGACATCGGCGTCATCATCCTCGACGAGGAGCAGGAAGCCTCCTACAAATCGGAGAACAGCCCGCGCTATCACGCCCGGGATGTTGCCAAGTACCGCTGTGCGCAGGAAAACGCCCTGTTGGTGCTGGGTTCTGCCACCCCCAGCGTAGAGAGTATGTATTGTGCCCAGAACGGACAGTACCAGCTTGTACAGCTGACCCACCGCTACAACCGTCACGCGCTGCCGCAGGTCGTGATCGCGGACATGAAGCAGGAACTGCGCCGGGGCAACAATACGGCCATCAGCGCCCTGCTGAAAGAGGAGCTGGAGCGCAACCTTGAAAACGGGGAGCAGAGCATTCTGTTTCTCAACCGGCGCGGCGCAAGCCGTATGGTGTCCTGCGGCGAATGCGGCCATGTGCCGGAATGTCCCCGCTGTTCTGCCAATCTGACCTATCACTCGGCAAACGGGCGGCTCATGTGCCATTACTGTGGACATTCCATCCGTCTGCCCGATTCCTGCCCCGAGTGCGGCGGCCTGCTGAACTTCATCGGCATCGGCACTCAGCGTCTGCAGGAGGAGTTGGAAGAACTTTTCCCCGGTATACCCGTGCTGCGCATGGACACCGATACTATCACTGCGGCCCACCCCCATGCCTACTTTCTGGATAAATTCCGGGAAGAAAAGATCCCCATCCTCATCGGAACGCAGATGGTCGCCAAGGGTCTGGATTTTGAAAACGTAACCCTTGTGGGCGTTATTTCGGCGGACCAGTCCCTGTATGTAGAAGATTTTCGCGCCGGTGAGCGGACCTTTTCTCTGCTGACACAGGTGGTTGGGCGGGCAGGCCGGGGTGAAAAAACCGGCCGCGCCGTCATCCAGACCTATACACCGGAGCACGAGGTCATCCGCTTTGCCTGCGAGCAGGACTACGACAGCTTTTTCCTGCAGGAGCTGGAGCTTCGCCGTCTGCGGGGTCATCCGCCCCTGCGTGATATTACACTTATCACCGTTTCCGGTCCGGATGAAGCGGGGGTGCTGCGCACCTGCATGAAGCTGCGCGGAGGCCTTGAGTCCGGGCTGACCGGCGATGAAGTGGATGTTCGGATCCTGGGTCCCGCCCCGGCAAATATCACAAAGATCAACAACCGCTATCGCTATCGCATCACACTGCAAGGAAAAAGCACGCCCGAGCTGCGCCACCTGGTGGCCCATCTGCTCCGTGCGGTGCATCTGGATAAAGAAAGCAGGGGAGTTTCCGCCTTTGCGGACACCAACCCCATGGAATAAAGGAGTGTTCTGCACATGCTGCGTACCATCATCACTCAGGGAGATCCCGTTCTGAACAAGGTTTCTCATCCTGTAACAAAATTCGACCAAAAGCTGTGGGATCTGCTGGATGATATGCGGGAGACCCTGACCCAGTCCAACGGCGTTGGCCTTGCGGCACCGCAGGTCGGCATTCTGCGTCGGGTCGTTCTTGTGATCAATGCAAACGACGAGGTTCTGGAGCTCATCAACCCCACCATCATCCACACGGAAGGGGAGCAGGAGGGGCTGGAAGGCTGCCTGAGCGTGCCCGGCAAGTGGGGCAACGTCAAGCGCCCCATGAAGGTCCGTGTCCGGGCCCAGGACCGCAACGGCCAATGGTTTGAGGTGGAGGACGAGGAACTGACCGCCCGCTGCTTCTGCCATGAGCTGGATCATCTGGACGGCCATCTGTTCAGCGAGCTTGCCGACCGCCTGTATACCTCTGAAGAGCTTGACGCCATGATGGCAGAAGAGGAGTGACCCATGAGAATACTGTTTATGGGCACACCGGATTTCGCCGTTCCATCCCTTGCCGCTCTGGTTGATGCCGGACATGAGATCTGCGGTGTCTTCACCCAGCCGGACAAGCCCAAAAACCGTGGAATGAAGCTCCAGGCGCCTCCTGTAAAGGAGTTTGCCCTTTCACACGATATCCCCGTATTCCAGCCGGAAAGCGTCAAGGACGGCGCGGCTATGGACATCATCCGCCAGCTTGCTCCGGAGCTGATCGCCGTTGCGGCCTACGGACGCATCCTGCCCGTGGATATTCTGGAATATCCTGCATACGGCTGCATCAATGTCCATTCGTCCCTGCTGCCCAAGTACCGTGGCTCTGCCCCCATCCACTGGGCCATCCTCAATGGCGATGAGGAAAGCGGCGTGACCATCATGCACATGGCCAAGGCCATGGACGCCGGTGATATCATCGCTCAGGCGGTCACTCCCATTGACCCCAACGAGACGGTGGAGACCCTCCACGACCGTCTGGCCGGTATGGGCGCACAGCTGCTGACCCAGGTGGTTGAGCAGCTGAAAAACGGCACGGCTACCCGCACCCCTCAGGATGAAAGCAAGGTAACTTACGCCCCCATGCTGTCCCGTGAGCTGTCACCCCTCGACTGGAACCGTACCGCAAAGCAGCTCCACGATCAGGTGCGCGGTCTCATTCCATGGCCTGCCACCACCACCGATATTATCGGCGACCAGCCTGTCAAGGTCTTCCAGACGGAGCAGACGGGCGCAAAGACGCAGGCCGCTCCCGGCACCATCGTTGCCGCGGATAAGAACGGTATCGACGTGGCCTGCGGCGACGGCATGATCCTTCGCATCAAACAGCTGCAGGCTCAGGGCGGCAAGCGCATGGCCGCCGCCGACTATCTGCGCGGACACCCTGTCCATGCAGGCTGATCACACGACTGTAATACCAACAAAGGAGGTTTCTGTATGGACGCAAGAGAAGCTGCCCTGCTCACCCTGAATGCCTGTGAGCGGCAGGGAGGCTGGTCCGACGGCGTGCTGAAAAAGCAGCTTGCCCAGGCCCAGCTTGACCGCCGTGACGCCGCCCTTGCCACCCAGCTGTGCTTTGGTGTTCTGCAAAACCGCCTTTTGCTGGATTTCTATCTGTCCCGGTTCTCCAACATCCCCCTCAAGCGTATGGAGTCCAAGGTGGTGCAGGCCCTGCGCCTTGCCCTTTACCAGATGCTGTTCCTCTCCCGCATTCCCCACAGCGCGGCTGTGAACAGCGCCGTGGGCCTGACGCGGCAGCACTGCAAGAACCCCAGAGCCTCCGGCATGGTCAACGGTATTCTCCGGGCCGTGGAGCGCAGCCTTGATCGGCTGCCCGTTATTGATGAGGCCGACCACATCGGGTACCTGTCTACCCTCTACAGTCATCCCCGGTGGCTGGTGGAGGAATGGGTGCAGGCCCTTGGTGCTGAGCAGGCCGCACAGCTTCTGGCCGCCGACAACAGCGCTCCGCCCATTACCGCCCAGGTCAATACCTGCCGCATCAGCACCGCGGCCCTCCTGTCCGAACTGTCCCGGGAGGGACTGGACGCTCAGGTGCATCCCTGGCTGAACGATTGTCTTATCCTGCGGGACACCGGCAGTGTGGAGGAGTTGGAAAGCTTCCGGGCCGGTCAGTTCTATATTCAGGACCCTGCCTCGCGGCTGTCCATTGCCGCTTCCGGAGTTCAGCCCGGCATGCGTGTTCTGGACGCTTGTGCCGCACCGGGTGGCAAGTCTTTTGCCTTGTCAATGCTTATGGAGGACAGTGGAGAGGTGATCTCCTGTGATATCCACCCTCACAAGAAAAAACTCCTGCAGGCGGGCAGGGACCGGCTCGGCATCACCTGTATGCAGCCCACCACCGCCGATGCCACCGTATTTCGTCAGGAGTGGGCAGACGGCTTTGATCTGGTGGTGGCGGACGTGCCCTGTTCCGGTCTTGGCGTGATCCGCAAGAAACCGGACATCCGCTATAAGGAGCCCGACGCTCTGGCCGATCTTCCGCCCGTCCAGAGCCGTATTATCGCAAATGTGTCCCGCTACGTAAAGCCCGGTGGAGTGCTGCTCTATTCCACATGTACCCTGCTGGAGCGGGAAAACCAGAACATTGTCAAGAACTTTCTGCTGGAAAACAGCGCGTTTTCTCTGGAGGCGTTTACCTTACCTGAGCCGTTCGGACAGGTGAATGAGGGGATGCTCACCCTGTGGCCCCACCTCCACGGAACAGACGGATTTTTCTTTGCCAAGCTGAGGAGACAGGCATGATCGATATCAAATCCAAAAATCTTACGGAAATGACCGCGTTTTTCAAGGAGATGGGGGAACCCGGTTTCCGCGCCAAACAGGTTTTTCGCTGGCTGCACCGGGGTGTGACCTCCTTCGACGAGATGAGCGACCTTTCCAAAGGCCTGCGGGAAAAACTTTCCGCCACCTGTTATATCAACTCCCTGAAGGTGGAGCGCAAGCAGGTGTCTGCCATAGACGGTACGGTCAAGTACCTGTGGAGACTGCCTGATGACAACTGCATCGAGACGGTTCTCATGCGCTACAAACACGGAAACTCCGTGTGTATCTCCAGTCAGGTGGGGTGCAGAATGGGCTGTGCCTTCTGCGCCTCCACGCTGGGGGGAAAGGTGCGGGATCTGACCCCCTCCGAGATGCTGGATCAGGTCATGTTCACCCAGCTGGACAGTGGGGAGCCCATCTCAAATATTGTCCTTATGGGCATTGGCGAGCCGCTGGACAATTTCGATACCGTGATGCGCTTTCTGGAGCTTGTCAATTCCCCAGACGGGCTGAATATCGGTATGCGCCACATATCTCTTTCCACCTGCGGTCTGGCCGATAAGATCGATCTGCTGGCCCAGCGCAAGCTGCAGCTGACCTTGTCCGTCTCCCTGCACGCTCCGGATAACCAGACCAGATCCAAAATCATGCCCGTCAACCGCAGCGTGTGCGTGGAGCGGCTGATGGAGGCCTGCCATAACTATTTCAAGATCACCGGGCGGCGTATCTCCTTTGAATACGCCATGATCGACGGTGTGAACGACTCGGATGCGCAGGCGGACCTGCTTGCAGGCCTGTGCAGGGGCATGGCAGCCCACGTCAACCTTATCCCACTCAACCACGTAGAGGAAAGCCCGCTGAAGCCCAGCAGACGCGTAAAAGAGTTCCAGCGCCGTTTGGAGGGGCACGGGATCACCGTGACCGTTCGCCGCAGACTCGGCAGCGACATTGATGCTTCCTGCGGTCAGCTGCGCCGCAAGGCCATGCAGCAGCAGTAACCATAGAAAAGAGGCGATACACATATGGATATGTGGGGAACCACCAACCGGGGCGTAGTCCGGGAAGAAAATCAGGACGCATACTCCTTTGAAGCTCTGTCCGCCCGGCAGCTTTTGGCTGTGGTGTGTGACGGCATGGGCGGCGCCCGCGCCGGCAATGTGGCAAGCTCCATGGCCGTTTCCGAATTTCTGGAGCGGTTTCATATGCTCTGGGAGGCAGGGGAGCGCAACCCTGCCATACTGCTGGAGCAGGCAGCTGCATGCGCCAATCAGGCCGTGCATCATCGCTCCACCACAGACAGCGACTGTTTCGGCATGGGCACCACCATGGTATGTACGTTTCTCGATCAGGACCATGCCACGATTCTGAACGAAGGGGACAGCCGCGCCTATTACATCACTCCCGAACGGATCCTTCAGATCACCCGTGATCACTCGCTGGTGGAAGATCTGGTCCGGAGAGGGGAACTGACCCCCGATCAGGCCCGGGTACACCCTCACAAGAACCTGATTACCCGCGCGCTGGGGGCAGAAGCCGACCTGCACGCCGATCTGTTTGACTTTGACACTGAGCCGAACAGCTTCATTCTGCTGTGCAGCGACGGTTTGAGCAATTTGGTCTCCGATCAGGAGATCCTTTACGAAGTTCTTCACGGCGGCCCGGCAGAGGATTGCTGCCAGCGTCTGCTGGAGATCGCCATGAAACGCGGGGCGCCCGACAATGTCACGGTCGTCCTGATCCAGTGTTAAGGAGGTGATTTGCCATGGATCAGAATATTGGAAAACTGCTTGATAACCGCTACGAGATCCTCGAACTGATCGGTGTGGGCGGCATGGCCAAGGTTTACAAGGCCAGATGCCACCGTCTGAACCGTCTGGTGGCAGTCAAGATCCTCCGGGATGACCTGTCTCAGGGCGCCGATTTCCGCCGGCGCTTCCATGACGAATCCCAGGCCGTCGCCATGCTGTCCCACCCCAACATTATGGCTGTGTACGATGTGAGCCGTTCCTCCGATCTGGAGTATATCGTGATGGAACTGATCGACGGCATTACCCTCAAGCAGTATATGCAGAAAAAGGGCAACAAGCTTAACTGGCGCGAGGCCCTGCACTTCATCACCCAGATCGTCAAGGCCCTTGGCCACGCCCACAGCCGCGGCATCATCCACCGTGACATCAAGCCCCACAACGTTATGGTGCTTCGGGACGGCAGCGTCAAGGTGACCGACTTCGGCATCGCCCGGCTGGCCTCCGCCGGACACAGCACCCTGACGCAGGAGACGCTGGGTTCCGTGCACTATATTTCTCCTGAGCAGGCAAGAGGCAGCCATATCGATGCACGCTCCGACCTGTATTCCGCCGGCGTGGTCCTCTACGAGATGATCACCGGCCGACTGCCTTTTGAGGGCGACTCGCCCGTCTCTGTGGCCATTCAGCACATCAACAGTATCCCGCTTTCCCCCAGAGAAATCAACGAGGACATCCCTGAAGCGCTGGAGGCCATCACCATGAAGGCTATGGCTCCCAACCCAGATAAGCGCTATGTCTCCGCAGACGCCATGCTGGCCGATCTGGAGGAGTTCCGCAAGAACCCCAGCATCAACTTTGAATATACCTCCGACGACCTGCGCTGCAGCCTCAGCGAAGGTAACGATACGGACGAAAAGACCCGTCCCGTCCCTGTAGCCGCATTCAGCAGTCCTGAGGCAGACAGCATCCAGCGTCGGGGCAGAGGGGTACAGCCTATCTCCGATGAGCCCGACAGCGACTTTGGCTACAACGACCGCCGCGACGGACCGGCCTGGCCTATCTTTGCCGCTGTGGCCGCCATCCTTTTGTTTACGGGACTTGTATTCTGGTTCCTTTACTCCACATTCATTCAGGATATGCTTACCCCTTCACCCACCTACACCATTCCCGCAATAGAGGGACTTATCTATGAAAGTGTAGTGAATGATACGGAGCGGCTCGGGGACTTTACCCTCCACATCAGCTCTACCATCGCCAGCGAAGAGCCGGAGGGCACCATCCTGAAGCAGATCCCCGACGGCAACACCACTACAAAGGATCCCGCAGCCCAGATTTCCGTTACGGTCAGCAGCGGCCCGGAGATCATTGTTATGCCGGACGTCACCGGCAAGGAGTATATGAAGGCCCTCGTAGACCTGCAGAATCTGGGTCTGAGCGTTCCCGTGCCCGAGTATGTGACCGACGAAGAAGTGCCCAGCAACCACGTGGTATCCTTCACTCCGCTGGAGGGCACCATTCTGCGCCCCGGAGACAAGGTCCAGCTGGTGGTCAGCAAAGGACCTGCCGAGAAGCTTGAGACCGTGCCCCTGTTCATTGGCCAGACCGAGGAGTGGGCCCGCAATAAAATCAAGCTGCAGAACCTGACGGAGGGTACCATCTACCCCGTATGGAGCAGCGAGTACGAGGCCGGTATCGTGGTGGATCAGAGTGTTGCCGCCTATACCGAAGTACCTCAGGGTACGGTGATCAATCTGCAGGTGAGCAAGGGCGTGGATCCATCTACCTTGCCGCCTGCCGCCGTGACCAGGACCTTCAACATCTCTCTGCCCGTACAGGCAGCCATTATCCATGTGGTCGTCAGAGACGGCAGCGAAGTTGTTCTTGACCGCACCGTGGACAGCACGCTGGAAGCCATCCTGCCCTGTACCGTGACCGGAACAGGTGTCAAAAACTATGAGGTCTACTTTGACGGCACGCTGCAAACCACCCATACTGTGGACTTTAACAGCTGATATGCAGGAAGGTATCATTGTGAAAGCCCTGAGCGGCTTCTATTATGTGCACAGCGGGGGAGAGCTTTTCTCCTGCAGGGCCAGAGGGAAATTCCGCCACGCCAAACTCTCTCCGCTGGTGGGAGACCGCGTGATTTTCACACCTCTGGAGGACCATACCGGAGCCCTGGACGAGATCCTGCCCAGAACCAACCAGTTCCTGCGTCCCGCAGTGGCAAATATTGACCAACTGGTCATCATTGTCTCACAGGCTATCCCAATCACAGACCCGTTTCTCATCGACCGCATTATTTCTATCGCCGAAGGCAGAAGCTGCGACTGCGTGATATGCATAAACAAATGTGATCTGGACGCAGGGGAGGAGCTGTTCCGCATCTATACCCGCGCAGGGTTCCCCACCGTTCGTGTCAGCGCCGAAACGGGGGAAGGGATCGACCAGCTGAGACAACTCATATCCGGCAAGGTATCTGCCTTTACAGGTAACTCAGGCGTCGGGAAATCCAGCATTCTCAACGCCCTGCATCCCGGGTTCTCTCTGGCCACCGGCGACGTCAGCCAAAAGCTGGGCCGCGGCCGTCACACCACCCGACATGTGGAGCTGTTTGCGCTGGACGATCATACGCTTATCGCCGATACCCCGGGTTTCTCCTCCTTTGATACAGAGAAAATGGAGCTGTGCCGCAAGGAGGAGCTCCAGCACTGCTTCCGCGATTTCGCCCCTTACCTTGATAAGTGTCAGTTTCCTGACTGTGCCCACATCAAGGAGCGGGGATGTGCCGTGCGCGAGGCGGCAGCGCAGGGGCATATCTCACCCACCAGACACGAAAGCTATGTGCGCCTTTATGAACAGGCACGATCCATCCCGGACTGGGAGCGATAATTCCACACAAAAGCCGGCCGTTTTCCAATGGAAAGCGGCCGGCTTTTGTGTCAGCACCCTGTACTGCGCATATACTGGAATAGCCTGCTTTGGCGGTAAAATTATGGGAGGAGGGTATTCGGATGGGGATCGTTGTTGTTAAATCACCCAAGTGCCTGCGCGGGCTGCTGCGCAGACTGTTTGGCCTGCGGTGACATAGCTGTCCCTTTCCCTGCATATATTTGTGCAAGGCCCAACACGAATTTGCAAGGGAGAGGATATACAATGGATCTGGAACTCAATCGGGAACATATCAGCTGTTATGACATGGTGCTCAACACACGGATCTGTCAGGAGGAGACGCTGGAGGCCATCGTACCGGATGCCTGTGCGGATATTCTGCACATTGTAGATGCGGGCGGACAGATCTGTCTGACCGGAAAAGAGGTGCATGACGCAGGGGCAAGCGTCACAGGTATTGTGAACGGCTGGATCCTGTATCGGCCCGAAGGGGGTGAGCCTTTGGTCTGCCGCATGGAGGTCAAACTGCCCTTTACCATTCGTGGCGAGGCCCCGGAGCTGCTGTCTCATGGGCAATGCACCGCACAGCCTTTCCTCCGAAAAGTGGATGCCAGAGCGCTCAATCCAAGAAAGGTGCTGGTCCGCGCCGACATCGGCGTTGAAATGCAGCTATTCCAACCCCGGGAACATGCCCTTTGCAGCGGCATCCACGCCGGGGAGGAAGCGGGAGTCCAGCAGCTGACCTGCGAGCATTCCGCCTACATGACGGTTGCCGTTCAGGAAAAGGAATTTACGATCTACGACGAGATCCGACTGTCCGCCGGTCCCGGCGGACCCTGTGAAATTCTCAGCATCTGTGCAGACGCATCCTGTACGGAATCCAAGCTGATCGGCAGCAAACTGATTTTCAAGGGAGATACCGTCTTAAAAGTGCGCTATCTGGTGGACGGACAGCTGTTTTGTCAGCGATGCCCATTGGCGTTCTCTCAGATCATGGAGAGCCCAAACGCAGGGGAGCGGGCTGACTGCGGCATTCAGATGTGCGTAACATCCCTCGACTGCGCCCCCTCCGGCGAGGACGGACGCACGCTGAACGTGACTATCGAGCTTTTGGGTCAGGCGGTGGTCCGGGACCAGTACCCTCTGGTCCTGCTTCAGGATGCCTACAGCACCGCCTGCGACATGGTCACCGAGCAGGAGACCTATGCTCTGTGCCGGCTTTCCGACCACTGCGTACATCCTCAGAATGTAAGAGAGCTTCTGGAAACAGAAGACATGGTGAAAAGCATTATCGATGCGAGTGTAACGGTGTGCGATGTCAGTCAGACCCGGCAGGGCGACCATATGTCTGTGGGGGCTGAACTACAGGTCAGCGTGCTGTATCTTGACGAGCTGGATGCGCCCAAAAGCTTCAGCCGGGTCATCACGGTCAGCGGTCAGCTTGATCTTCCGCCTCAGGGCAGCTGCCTGCTGCACTGCAGCTGCCCGGGTGAACTGTATGCCGCGCCGGCGGCAGGGGGAGTGGAAGTCCGGTTCGGCTTGGAGTTCCATTGTCTTGTCACCACCCGCCGGCCCATCCCCGTTATCCAAAGTGCCAGACTGGAGGAGGTGCAGGCTTCCACGCCTGCAGACCATCCCTCGGTAGTCCTGCGCTTTGCCGCACCCGGGGAGACCCTTTGGGATATTGCAAAAACCTACCGCACCACGCAGGATCAAATCAGACAGGCAAACCAGCTGGACCTCTCCGACCTGCCTGCCGGCCGGATGCTGCTGATCCCCAGCAGTCGATAACACAGAGTAAGGGGGCCGTCCTGTGACGGCCCTCTTTGTCCATAAAATGAACCGGTGTCTGTCATATTCCACAGCTTATCCCCATAGACTGTATGGAAAACAGCGGCTCGCGGGCCGAAGGAGGAATTCAAGTGGAAGATCGCAAAATCTACGAGGATATCGCGCTTCGGACCGAGGGCGACATCTACATCGGCGTGGTCGGACCGGTGCGTACAGGAAAGTCCACCTTTATTAAACGCTTTATGGAGACTCTGGTCATCCCCAATATTGAAAATGTGTATCGTCGGGAGCGGGCGCGGGATGAGCTGCCTCAGAGCGGCTCCGGCCGGACCATCATGACTGCCGAGCCAAAATTTGTTCCTGAGGACGCGGTGGAGATCACCATGGATGGGGGTGCGGCTTTTCAGGTCCGACTGATCGATTGTGTGGGGTACATGGTAGACGGTGCTGTGGGGCAGTTCGAGGGAGAGGCCCCGCGCATGGTCACCACGCCCTGGTTTGATCATGAGATCCCCATGACGGAAGCGGCAGAGCTGGGTACCCGCAAGGTCATTGCCGAGCACTCCACCATCGGCATCGTCATCACCACCGACGGCACCATCACCGACATCCCCCGGGAAGATTATCTGCAGGCAGAGGACCGCGTTATCTCAGAACTGAAAGAGCTTGGCAAGCCTTTCGTGGTCATCCTCAACTCCGCATACCCCCAGTCGGAGCGGGCGCAGGAGATCTGCACAGAGCTGGAACAGCGCCATGATGTGACCTGTATTCCGGTCAACTGTCTTGAGATCGGGCAGGATGAAATTGCCGATATCATCCGGGATGTCCTCTACGAGTTTCCGGTCAAGGAGCTGGATCTGTTTCTGCCGCCCTGGGTGGACGCCCTGGATCAGGAGCATCCCATCAAGTCGGAACTGTACGCCGCCATCCGGACAGGTGCCGGGAATCTGCACCGCATCCGTGACGTGCGTGCGGCGGTGGACTCCATCGGGGGCTGTGAGCAGGTCAGCAGCGCAAAGATCATGTCCATAGACCTTGGAACGGGAGTTGCCGCAGCAGCGTTGGAGCTGCCCCGGGCCCTGTTCTATCATACGCTTTCACAGCAGTCCGGATTCCGGATCAGCGACGACGGAGACCTTGTGTCGCTGCTTACGCAGCTGGCTCAGATCAAAACCGAGTACGACAAGGTGGAGCAGGCGCTGCGTGAGGTGAAGGAGACCGGCTACGGCATCGTTGTTCCCTCGCCCGAGTCTCTGGTTCTTGAAGAACCCGAGATCGTACGGCAGGGCGGGCGATACGGCGTCCGGCTCAAGGCCAGTGCCCCCTCCATCCATATGATCCGGGCAGATATTGAGACCGAGGTGTCGCCTATCGTGGGTACAGAGAAGCAGAGCGAGGAGATGATCAACTACCTGCTTCAGGAATTTGAAGGGGACACCGCCAAGATCTGGCAATCCAACATTTTTGGGAAATCCTTCCATGAGCTGGTAGGGGAGGACCTGAACACAAAACTCAAGCGTATGCCGGACGATGCCCGGGGCAAGCTGCGTGAAACACTGCAGCGTATCATAAACGAGGGCTCAGGCGGACTGATCTGCATTATCCTGTAATATTGAAAAGAGCGCCGCTTACGGCGCTCTTTTTTACTGTTCACAAAGCCTGCGCATCGCATCTGCATCCAAAATCTCCAGACTTCCATATCCGGTCTTCAGCCAGCCCCGGCATGCAAATCCGTTCAAAACCCGATTGACCGTCACACGGCTGACGGAGACGACAGCGGCGATCTCTTCCTGCGTGCAGGAAACGGCACCCTGTGCCGAAGGAGAGATGGAGAGAAGGTATCTGGCAATGCGCTGATCCGCAGGACGAAACGCCATATCGTCCACCTGCGAGGAAAGCACCCGCACCTTTCGTGCCAGATACTTCAGCATGGTCATGGCGAGATCCGGATCCCGGGTGATCTGCGCGCTCACAAGCTCACGGTCGATGGGCACGATCTCACAGTCGGTCAGCGCAACTGCAGAGGACACCCTCGGCAGCTCGTCAAAAAAAGACGCCTCGCCAAACAGGCTGTCCCGCTCGTAGATATGCAGCACGTGCTCCGCGCCGTCCTCGGACTGGATAAAGCTTTTGACCCGCCCGGAGCGCAGATAATAAAAACAGGTGGCGTCCGTATTCTGCAGATAGATCAGGTACCCGGCAGAACACCGCACCGCAGGACGACCGGCGGCAAAGGGCCGCCAAATGCCCGCAGGGAAGTCCAGCCCATGAAAGTGCAGTTGGCTCATGTTCATCCCCCCAAAAATTTTTTCAATTGTATCACAGTTTACATTCTTTTTGCAACAGGGATGTCATACTGTTCTGGAAATGAAAAAAGGAGGTACGTTCCTATGGGAATGACCATGACACAAAAGATACTCGCCCGGGCCGCCGGTCTTGAGTCCGTGCAGGCCGGTCAGCTGATCGAAGCGAAGCTGGATCTGGTGCTGGGCAACGATATTACCACTCCTGTGGCCATCACCGAGTTTGAAAAGGCGGGCTTCACCCAGGTCTTCGACAAGGACAAGATCGCCATCGTGCTGGATCACTACACCCCCTGCAAGGACATCAAGTCCGCCCAGCTGTGCAAGCAGGCCCGTGAGTTCGCCCACAAGCACAATATCACCAACTTCTTCGACGTGGGCCAGATGGGTGTAGAGCACGCTCTGCTGCCCGAAAAGGGTCTGTGCGCGCCCGGCGAGGTGATCATCGGCGCCGACTCCCACACCTGTACCTACGGCGCTCTGGGTGCTTTTTCCACCGGCATCGGCTCCACCGATATGGCCGCGGGCATGGCCACCGGCCTTTCCTGGTTCCGGGTCCCATCCGCAATCAAAGTTACCCTGAAGGGCAAGCTGCAGCAGCACGTCAGCGGCAAGGACGTTATCCTGCACCTGATTGGGCTGATCGGCGTGGACGGCGCCCTGTACAAGTCCATCGAGTTTGCCGGCGAGGGCGTTGCCAGCCTGTCCATGGACGACCGCTTCACCATTTCCAACATGGCCATTGAAGCCGGCGGTAAAAACGGCATTTTTCCTGTGGACGAAAAGACCATGGAGTACATCAACGGCCGGGTCAATCGCCCCTGCGAGGCGTTCCAGGCCGATCCGGACGCCGTCTATGACAGCGAGGTTGTCATTGATCTGGACACGCTGGAACCCACCGTTGCCATGCCTCATCTGCCCGAGAACACCAAGGTGGTGTCTGAGGTAGCCGGCCTGCCCATCGATCAGGTAGTCATCGGCTCCTGCACCAACGGCCGCATTCAGGATATGCGTATCGCCGCCGGCATCATGAAGGGCAAAAAGGTCGCCTCCAACGTGCGCTGCGTAGTCATTCCCGCCACGCAGGAGATCTATATGCAGGCCATGAAAGAGGGTCTGATGGAGGTCTTTATCCAGGCCGGCGCCGCCGTATCCACCCCCACCTGCGGCCCCTGTCTGGGCGGCCACATGGGCTGCATGGCAGAAGGAGAGCGCGCCGTGTCCACCACCAACCGCAACTTTGTGGGCCGCATGGGCCACGTGGAGTCTGAGATCATTCTGGCAAGCCCCGCTGTGGCTGCCGCCTCCGCCATCGCCGGCTGCGTGGCCGACCCCCGGGCATAAGAAAGGAGACCGACCGAAATGAAGGTTTATAAATACGGTGCTAACGTGGATACCGACGTTATCATCCCCGCCCGCCACCTGAACAATCCCGACCCCAAGGCGCTGGCCTCCCACTGCATGGAAGACATCGACACCGACTTCGCCTCCACCGTGGAGGAGGGGGACATCATCGTGGCAGGCCCCAACTTCGGCTGCGGCTCCAGCCGCGAGCACGCGCCGCTGGCCATCAAATCCTGCGGCGTCAAATGCGTGATCGCCCCGTCTTTTGCCCGCATTTTCTACCGCAACGCCATCAATATCGGCTTTCCCATTATGGAGTGTGCTCAGGCAGCCGAGGAAATTCAGGCCGGTGATCAGGTGAGTGTGGACTTCGCCACAGGTGTCATTACCGATGAAACCACAGGAAAGACCTATCAGGCCGCGCCTTTCCCCGCCTTTATCAACGGAATTATCCAGAGCGGCGGTCTGCTCAACTCCCTGAAGCAGAGAGGGGTGGCCAAGTAATGGAGTATAAGATCGCGCTGATCCGGGGCGACGGGATCGGCCCTGAAGTGGTAGGCGAGGCAGTCAAGGTTCTGGATGTCATTGGTGCCAAATACGGGCACAAGTTTAACTACACCGATATCCTCATGGGTGGCTGCGCCATTGACGCTGTTGGAAAATCCTACCCGGACGGCACTGCCGAGGCATGCAAGGCCTGTGACGCTGTGCTGCTGGGCGCGGTGGGCGGCCCCAAGTGGGGACATTCCACCCAGCCGGAAAAACGCCCCGAGACCGCCCTGCTGTCCATCCGCAAGGATCTTGGCCTGTACGCAAATCTGCGTCCCGCCACCCTGCGTCCGGCACTGGCTGATGCCTGCCCCTTGCGCAGGGAGACTGCGGAAAAGGGCATCGACCTGATGATGGTGCGCGAGCTGACCGGCGGCGTATACTTCGGCAAACGTGACCGATATCAGACCGAAGACAGGGGAGTGGAGGCCAGCGATCTGATGGCTTACTCCGAACTGGAGATCGAGCGCATCGGCCGCCGGGCCTTTGAGCTGGCCCGCCTGCGCAGAAAGAAAGTCTCCAGCGTGGATAAAGCCAACGTGCTGGAAACCTCCCGCCTGTGGCGTGAGATCATGCATCGTCTGGCTGCAGAGTATCCCGACGTCCAGTATGAGGACGTACTGGTTGACAACTGCGCCATGCAGCTTGTCCGGGATCCCGGTCAGTTTGACGTGGTGGTCACCGAGAATATGTTCGGCGACATCCTGTCTGACGAAGCCTCTATGATCACCGGTTCCATCGGCCTGCTTCCCTCGGCCTCCATCGGTGACACAGCCCCCGGACTGTACGAACCCATCCACGGCTCCGCCCCCGACATCGCCGGTCAGAATAAAGCCAATCCCATCGCCGCGATCCTGTCCGCTGCAATGATGCTGCGTTATTCTTTCAAGCTGGCAGCAGAAGCCGACAACATCGAGCAGGCGGTAGATGCCGTTCTGGCAGATGGTTGGCACACTGCGGATATGGCGGGAGAAAGCGAAAAATCCCTTGGTACCGTTGAAATCGGCCAACTTATTTGCAAGAATATTTGACATAAACAGCAACAGCAGGGCAAGAAGTCCTGCTGTTACTGTTTATTCCGCTGATTTTGAATTTTTCCGAACAAAGACTTGCATAATTACATATATTGAACTATAATTATCGCTATGAACACAGAACTGGAGGAATTTTGTCATGAAACCGATTTCAAAAATTGCCGCTGCCATTGCTCCCTCTGCCACTGTTGCAGTGGACACTCTTGCCAAGCAGATGAAGGCTGATGGCATCGATGTGATCGGCTTTGGTGCCGGCGAGCCCGATTTTCCCACTCCCGATTGTATTAAAGTTGCCGCTATCAAGGCAATTGGCGATAATAAGACCCGCTACACTCCCGCTGCCGGTATCGTTCCTCTGCGCAAGGCTATCTGCACGTGGATGGAAAAGCAGTACGGCATTACCTATCAGCCCAGCCAGATCTGTGTCACCAGCGGCGCAAAGCACAATGTCTTTGTGGCCCTGCAGGCCATCTGCAATCCCGGCGACGAAGTGATCCTGCCCGCTCCTTACTGGGTATCCTATGAGGAGGCCATCAAAATGGCCGGTGCTGTCCCTGCCATCGTGCAGACCACCGAGGAGACACGCTTCAAGATGACTGCCGATATGCTCGAGCAGGCCATCACCCCCAACACAAAGGCCATTATCCTGACCAACCCCTCTAACCCCACAGGCATGCTCTATTCCCGGGAGGAGCTGGAAGCTCTTGCCGCTGTGGTTCTGCGCCACGATCTGTATGTGATCAGCGACGAGATTTATGACCAGCTGGTCTATGCCGGCGAGTTTGTGTGTTTTGCCACGCTGAGCGACGAGATCAAGCAGCACACCATCACCATCAACGGTGCATCCAAGTCCTTTGCCATGACCGGCTGGCGAATCGGCTTCGCCGCTGCCAACGATGAGATCGCAAAGGCCATGGCCAACTATCTCAGCCACTCCACCGGTAACCCCAGCACCATCTCCCAGTACGCCGCACTGGAGGCCTACTCCAGCGAGGAAGATCTGGCGTCCAAGATGCAGCTGGCCTACACCCGCCGGCGCAAATACTTCCTCGAGCGCATCAGCAAGCTGGATGGCGTGAGCTGCCTTGAGCCGGACGGCGCGTTTTATATTTTCATGAATATCAAGCAGCTGCTGGGCCGTACCATTCAGGGCGTGCAGATCAACAGCAGCAACGACTTTGCCAAAGCTCTGCTGGAAAAAGGCCTTGTGGCCGTAGTACCCGGCGAGGCTTTCGGCGCACCCGGTTACCTGCGTTGGTCCTATGCAACCTCCATGGAAAATATCCGCGAGGGTCTTGACCGGCTGGAAAAATTCCTGTCTGAATAACAATGATGCGGCGTCCCAAAAAGGACGCCGCATTTCTTTATAAAAACTTTAGCATTTTTCTATGGAAATCAGGCTTCGCCCGCGGTATAATTATTACATACGAAAAAACAGACCATCCAAAAGGGGAGGGGATACCTGTTGAAACGGGATAAATACAGTTCGTACATAGCTTCCGGCGTAACAGCCTTTCTGGTCATCGCCGCCAGTCTGCTGTTTTGCTTTTGCCTGCTGCGTTTTGAATTGATCGCGTCCTTCTTCCGTACGCTGGCCTATATCCTGCGGCCCATAACCTACGGCCTTGTCCTCGCTTTTTTGCTGCTGCCTGTGCACCGCAATATCCACAGCACACTCAAGGGCGTCACAGCAGGCGCATGGTCCAAGTCGCCCCGGGCAGCCCGCTGGGTCAACTTCATTTCCATTCTGCTCAGTCTGCTTGTGCTGCTGCTTGTTGTCTGGCTGCTGCTGGCTATGGTGCTGCCCCAGCTGTATATCAGCATCGTAGGCCTGATCAAAGCCATGCCCGGATACATCAGCAGTCTTCAGATCCTGTTAATGGAATTCTTAAAGAACAATCCCGAGATTCAGTCTGTCCTGCTCCCCATTTACGAGTCAGCCGCCAGCTCCCTTCAGGAATGGCTGCAGATGGAGCTGCTTCCCAATCTGGAGTCTGTGCAAAGCACACTGAACCTGCTGGAATCCGTGTTCTGGCCCGGGTTCAGCAGTGTGGCCTCCATTGTGATCGACGTGCTGTACTGGCTCAAGGACGTGCTCATCGCGCTCATCGTGTCGGTATACCTGCTGGTACGCAAAGATATGTTTGCCGCGCAGTCAAAAAAGATCGTATACAGCATATTGCCTACCCGGCAGGCCGACCTGATCGTGGAGGAGACCCGCAGCGCTTACCGTATCCTCAGCGGTTTTATCATCGGTAAGATCATTGATTCTCTGATCATCGGTATCATCTGCTTTGTATGCTGCTCTCTGTTCGGATTCCCTTATCCGGCTCTGGTGGCTACGGTAATCGGTGTGACCAATGTGATCCCGTTCTTTGGCCCGTTTATCGGCGCCATTCCCTGTATCTTGCTGATCCTGCTGGTCAACCCCATGCAAAGTCTGTATTTCGCTCTGTTTATTCTGATCCTGCAGCAGTTTGACGGCAATATCCTCGGCCCCAAGATTCTTGGTGATTCCATCGGCCTTGACGCGTTCTGGGTCCTGTTCTCCATCCTGCTGTTCGGCGGCCTGTTCGGTTTTACAGGCATGGTGCTGGGCGTACCTGTTTTCGCTATGATCTACAGCATCCTGAACCGCCTGATACGCAATGGCTTGAGAAGAAAGCAGCTGCCCATTGAAACGGAGGACTATCTGGGCAAAACAACTCTGAAATCAATTAAAAAGGATATTTGACCAGCGAGTGTTGCCGTGTACTTTTGTGTTCGTGTGAATGTGACTAAAATTTTCGTGCAAAAATACATTTAAATCATAAACACATTCTATTGTATTTTACAATTGACAATGATACAATGAAGTCCAGCAAAAAATACAAAGGAGTTGTTCTATATGCCACTGGTTACCACTAAGGAAATGTTCAAGAAGGCCTATGACGGCGGCTACGCCATCGGCGCTTTCAACGTAAACAACATGGAGATCGTTCAGGGTATCACCGAGGCCGCCCGCGAGGTCAACGCCCCTCTGATCCTTCAGGTCTCCAAGGGCGCCCGCGCCTACGCCAATCCCACCTATCTGACCAAGCTGGTGGAGGCTGCTGTGATCGAGTGCCCCAACATTCCCATTGCTCTGCACCTGGACCACGGCGACAGCTTTGAAACCTGCAAGTCCTGTATCGACGGCGGCTTTACCTCCGTCATGATCGACGCCTCCTCCAAGCCTTTCGAGGAGAACATCGAGATCACCAAGAAGGTCGTTGAGTACGCCCACGCCCACGGCGTGGTGGTGGAGGCTGAGCTTGGCTCTCTGGCCGGCGTCGAGGACGATGTCAATGTCTCCGCCGAGGATTCCTCCTACACCCGTCCCGAAGAGGTCGAGGAGTTCGTGGCCAAGACCGGCTGTGACTCTCTGGCCATCGCCATCGGCACCAGCCACGGCGCTTACAAGTTTAAGCCCGAGCAGTGCACCCGCAACGAGAAGGGCATCCTGGTTCCTCCTCCTCTGCGCTTTGACATTCTGGAAGAGGTCTCCAAGCGCCTGCCCGGCTTCCCCATCGTTCTGCACGGCTCTTCTTCCGTCCCCCAGAACTACGTGAAGATGGTCAACGAGAACGGCGGCAACATGCCCGATGCTGTTGGTGTGCCCGAGGAGCAGCTGCGTCAGGCTGCCAAGCTGGCTGTGTGCAAGATCAACATCGACTCCGACCTGCGTCTGGCCATGACCGGTACCGTGCGTCAGTTCTTCAACGAGCATCCCGAGAAGTTTGATCCTCGCGAGTACCTGAAGCCCGCCCGTGCCAACATCAAGGAGCTGGTCAAGGACAAGCTGATCAACGTCCTGGGCTGCGACGGCAAGGCCTGATTTTCCCCACGTTTCCGAAAAGGAGCATCGTTTGATGCTCCTTTTCTTTTTGCTCAGACGGGCAGGGAAGAAGCACATATCTTGACAACTGTGCCGAATTATGATATTTTTAGTTCTCGAATGACTGCCCAACAGGGCTTTTTTTATGTCTGCGGTCAAAAGGAGAGCAAGAATATGAACGAAAAGAAAAAACTTAGTGCATTACTGCCCATCGGCGTGTTCCTGTTGGTGTATCTGGGCTTCGGCATCCTGTTTGAATATGTGCTGAAAACCGATGACGGTTTTTACGGCGTGCAGGCCATTGTCGTGTTCCTGCTGGCTCTGCTGGTGGCCGTGGTTCAGGACCGGGAGCATACCTTTGACCAGAAGGTGTCCATCATGGCAAAAGGTGTTGCCGATGACAACATCATCATGATGTGTCTGATCTTTCTGGTGGCCGGCGCCTTTTCCGGCGCTATCTCCGCTGCCGGCGGCGCGGAAAGCACCGTCAACCTGTTTCTGACCTTCCTGCCCAGCAAAATCGCTGTGGGCGGTCTGTTCCTCATCGCCTGTTTTATCTCCCTGTCTATGGGATCTTCCTGCGCTACCATCGCCGCACTGGCTTCCTTTGCCGTGGGCATCAGCCAGGCTACGGGCTTTTCCATCGCCCTTTGCCTTGGCGCCGTAGTGGGCGGTGCCATGTTCGGCGATAACCTGTCCGTCATCTCTGACACCACCATTGCTGCCGTTCGCACCCAGGGCTGTGAGATGCGGGATAAGTTCCGCATGAACTTCTGGATCGTGCTGCCTGCCGCGGTGCTGACCCTGGTTATCCTTATCGTAGTCACTCCCGCCGCAGGAACCGATCTGGTCATCGGTGAGTACAATTTCTTTAAGGTGATCCCTTATCTGGTGGTCCTCATTGGCGCACTGCTGGGCATCAACGTGTTCCTGATCCTCATCATCGGCACTGTTCTGGCTCTCGGCGTGGGCGTTTGGACGGGTGCTTTCCTCTGGACACAGACCTTCAGCGTGCTCTTTGACGGCATTTCCGCAATGTATGACATCACCGTGATTTCCATTGTAGTGGCCTGTTTGGGCGCGCTCGTAAAGGACGCCGGCGGTATCAACGCCCTGATCGAGTTTATCCGCAGCCGCATTCACACCAAGCGCGGAGCACAGCTTGGCATCAGTGCGCTGGTCATGGGCGTGGACATCGCCACCGCAAATAACACCATCGCCATCGTAATGAGCGGCCCCATCGCCAGGGAGATCAGTCAGGAATATGATATCGATCCCCGCCGCTCTGCTTCACTGCTGGACATCTTTGCCTCGGTCATGCAGGGCATCCTGCCTTACGGCGCGCAGCTTCTTTATGCTGTGGGCGGCGCTGCCGCTGCCGGCTATGCCATCAGCTCTGTGGCAATCATCCCTTATCTGTATTACCCGTTCCTTATGGCATTGAGCGCACTGGCCTTTATCCTGTTTACAGGCAGCAAGAAAAAGTAATATTTAATCGGCGTGCAGGACATTCCGCACGCCGATTTTATTGTGGGCATAGGATAGGGGAGAGAAGAGGGGAGGGAACCTATGCCCGATATCATTCCTTACGACCGACGGGCCGCCATCCGATACGCACACCGCTGGGCATTCGGCCGCAATCCGCGCTACTATGATTACGAAGATCTGGGTGGAGACTGCACCAATTTTGCATCTCAATGCCTGTATGCCGGCACCGGCGTTATGAATTTTACGCCCACATTTGGCTGGTATTATATCAACGCAAATAACAAAGCGCCCGCATGGACAGGCGTTGAGTATTTCTACAACTTTATGACCCGCACCCAACAGACACCGGGGCCCTTTGGCGTGCTTGCAAACATGAGCATGCTTCTTCCGGGTGACTTTGTCCAGCTGCGGCTTGATAAAAATGTCTTTTCACATACACCTATTATCGTTGATATTGCAGGTCCGCCAACACTGGACAACATCCTCATCGCCGCCCATTCCTTTGATTCTGATTACAGGCCTTTGAGCACATATGACTTTCAGGAACTGCGGTTCATCCACATCGTGGCTGCGTACCGCCAATAGCGCCACAAAAAACGCGTTCTGCACACTTACAGAACGCGTTTTTCATCACTTTTCATCCGAGTTATCCTTGGTTTCACCGTTTTTCCCCGTTTTTTTGATCTTTCCAAGGGGATTCGCCCGGGCTGCAGCACGCAGATCTTCATTGTCAACGTGGGTATATATCTGGGTGGTATTGAGATTGTCGTGACCCAAAACCTCCTGCAGCGTACGCACATCCACACCATTTTGAAGCATTAAGGTAGCAGCGGTGTGACGCAGCTTGTGGGAGGAGTACTGGGTGCTGTCCAGGCCTGCTGCGGACAGATGCTTTTTAACCAGTTTATGCACCGCGGCAGTGGTGATCCGCCTATGGTTCTGGCGGGTAACAAACAGGGCATTTTTGTCTATCACACCCATGGTTTCACGCTCAGCAAGCCAGTCGTCAAGAGCCTGTCTGCAGGCATCATTGAGAAAGAGCATACGCTCTTTATTGCCCTTACCAAGCACACGCAGCTGGGCGTCACGTACATCGGTAATATTCAGCCCCACAAGCTCGGAAATGCGCAAACCGCAGTTCAAAAACAGAGTTAGCATACAGTAATCGCGGGTCTGATTTTTTCCGTCAACGCCGGAGAGCAAATTTACACTTTCTTCCAGTGTCAGATATTTGGGCAGGGACTTGCGCAGGCGGGGAGCGTCCAGATCCTGCATGGGGTTTTCGGTAATCAATTTTGCCTTGTTGGTCAGATATTTATAGAACGAGCGGATAGCAGCGACTTTTCGGGCGCGGGCCGCCGGCGAAAGGCCGTATTCGGGACTTGAACTGTTGCGGTGGGTCACACGGTCGCGGCTGAGGTAATTCATGTAGGAATAGACGTCACTGAGGGTAATGGAGCGCACCAGCTCAATATCAACGTCATCAATGGAAATTTCATCAAAGGGAGTGCTGTAAGGAATTTTTCCTTTTTCAAGCTTGATATAGCGAAAGAAGTTGCGCAGATCCAAATAATATTCGTCCACAGTTTTGCGGGAGTGACCCTGAACCGTTTCATGGTAAGTGAGAAATTCCCGCAGGATGGGCGGCGCTTCAGTCCGAAAGTTCATATAGATCCAGAAAAGACCGTATAGGCCGGAACGGGGTTTTGGGGTCAAAATCCTGTTTCCCCCCTCCATTCAGGTCAACAAAATTTTTATTTTGTTGACCGAATACAGTCTATCCCTGTTCCTCCTCTCCATCAGATTCAGCGTTGACAGACGTCCAAAGTTTGAAGTCCTTTTTAGGCAGCTCCGGAGCATCATAACTGTCAAACAGCTTCCAAAGGCGCGGCATCCAGACCCACTGTGTATTGAGTACCGGAGTACCAAATGCATAAAGATCGCAGACTTTATGTGTCTGATCATCGATACCAATTCTCCGCCTGATCAGACGAATTACGATAAAGCCAGGGATCAAACTTTTCCGAACTAAGTAGTAATTCTGGGCTAAGCGCCGGAGCGTAATATCCATATCTTCATAGCTCTGGCTGAACACATCGATGCTTGTTCCATAATGACGATGAAGTTTGAAAAACTTAATAGTTTCAAAGGGTAGAGACTTATAATTACGAGAATTATAATCAATACCTGCTTCATCGATGATGATTTTAGCATCCTCTATCAAATAATAACCCAGATCATTGCGAGCGTCAAGTTTATAGGTGCCAAGGATAGGTACATTACTGTAAACCGGCACCGGTGCCTGGGTCTTCCCTGCTGCCCAGCTCAGAGGCCGACAGCTCGGCCAGCGCTCAGACAGACGGCGCAGCAATGACTTATGATTTGCACGCGCAGTAAGCCATGCTGCATAGGTGGTTTTACCGGATCCGGGCACACCAAAATACACGTTCACGACATGGCGATTTTTCCATTTACGGGTAAAGCTATAATTATGATAAGCGAACAACAGGACTAAGGTCAACAAAACATAGATAAAAATCATACCGAAAATCACCTTTCTATGACAGGAAGAGGAGCTCCGGAGAGCTCCTCTTCCCTACCGCGATTAACCGCGAGTATGCAGCAGACGAGAGAACATGCCCACGCCCAGACCACACAGAGGAACGGCAACGCAGAACAGCAGCAGGACGGGAGTGCCGGTCACGGTGGCGCCAACCTCACTGACCCAGCCAATAGCCTGGGTAAACACGGAGCCAACAGCAGTCAGAAGTTCAGTCATGATAAATACATCCTTTCATTAGTTTACATTAGGTGGATAGGTACAGGATCAGCCCCGGGTGCGCAGCAGGCGAGCAAACATGCCAACACCCAGGCCGCACAGAGGAACGGCAACGCAGAACAGCAGAAGCATGGGGTTGTCAGCTTTACCCTCAGTAAAGCCGGCAATCTCAGCACCGACAGTTCCGACCCAGCCGATCGCCGCGGTGAAAACCTCACCGACAGAAGCAAGCAGCGCAGCCATTAGGTATACCTCCCTTCAATAAGGATTTTGATAAACTTTGCTATAAAGCAAAAGCAGATCAAGCCGAACAGATAGAAAATCGGAGGTGTCATGAGGAAGTCAGCAACGGCCTCCAACATGGCGGTGCAGAAAGTAATCATCTCATCCACGGATCAACACCCCCACAATACGGAAAAACGAATACAGGACAATACCGAACAGGAACACTCCGGCCACCCAGGGCCAGTCCACGCCGGCAACACCGGAAGCCACAGTTTCAACGAGCTGGACAGATCCATCTGCAGCGGAAGAAACAGGGACGGTGGTCAATACAGGAGTATAAACGCCAAAGATAGTTTCAACGAGAGTTTTCATTTATCGCCTCTCCCCTTCCCTTTTCTTTTAAAATCAGATACAACAGCCAGAACAGCTCCATAGGGGCTGACACCCAGCATCATACAGACGAAGCGCAGACCGAGCGTGGCCAGAAACAGGCCAACGAACAGAGCCGCAAAGCTGAATCCCATACCGGGCACTTCCACTTCCGTAAAGAAGTCCCAGGACGCGCCCAGGAACCATTCGATAGCTTCTATCACTTGCATGCGGATACCTCCTTACAAGAACGGAATGAGGTCCAGGATAAAGGCGATCAGACGCAGAGCAGCTACCAGAAAGAACAGAGTAATGACACCGGAACAGATAATATACAACGGAAATGGGAGCCAACCAACCAGAACCTTAAAGAAAGTCTGAATCATTCAGGTCACCTCCCTAACCCACGGACGATACAGAGAAGCGCCGTGCCACCAAAAGCCGCATAGATCAACAGGTGAATGGCCAGAGGAAGAGCCTCAAAGACCTGCTGCAGGAAAAAATATACCTGCATCACATCAAACATTAAGGTATCAAAGAGTGATGTTATTCCCATATATCCGCACCTCCCATATCCAGACCGCCAAACAATTCACTACCAGGGGAATACATATCAAAGAAGCTGGTAATATCACCCATGCTGGTGATCACGCCAAGGACACCGCCAAACGCAGTTTTAACCGTACCGGTAGTAAAGCTCCAAACGCCATCCTTCACGGCAACCAGCAGGTCGATGAAATTCCAGCTTTCATCATCCTCTGTCGCCGGATCATCCTCACCGCCCGGGAAGTTCATATCCAGATCCGGATCTATGGGAGTGCTGGGAGAGCTTCCGGGGGTATCGGAGGGGCCGGGATCATCCGGCAGGGGCGGAGAAAAGGTACTATTGATAAAAATAAGCGAAGCCTGATTTGTACGATCAGGAGTAAGAAAATCAATAACATCCCCAGGGACAATATCAAACACAGAGACTATTGAACCAGAACGAGTATCTACAACAATAGGCTGACTATCAAAGGGGAATGCCGGACCAATTGATTCATAATCAGAATCCCAACAAACAGACCAACAGGGATTACTGGAAGACGAATGCGTTTCTATGTCAGAGTGTCCTAAAGCATAATAATTGGAACTAGACCCCCAAAGATAAGCACCCTTAGTAACTAAGTCATGATAACCAAACAGACCATTATTTGTGAGATTGATATTACATCGCTTTGCTTCCGTTACCGCGCCATCTTCAACACTCATGGTGAAGAAGCCGCCGCCAAAGGAACCACGGTTGCCCTTGGGAGTTGACGTGGGGATATTGACCTTTACTGCAGTACCGTCCATGCGGTAGAACACATAAGTACCGGCATAGGGGAAGTCAGTGGGAATATACAACATTTCGCCGTCTTCCGGGACGTACTCATAAGGGGCGGTCAGCTCCGTAGGAGAAAAAGCGCTGTTGATGAAAATGATCTCCGGAACATCATCACCGCTGCCATCCACGCAGTAGTAATCAATGACCATACCGGGGACGAGATCACCGGGTGAAATAGCAGCCATCTTATGGGTATCGACGACAATGGTATTCTCACCAATGGTAAAGTCCTTAACGGCCTCATAAGAAAGCTGCCAGCAGTAAGTCCAACAGGGATTGCTGTCAGAGCTATGGGCCTTAAGGTCGATACAACTGACACTCAGCTCCTCCCTATCGACCAGGTTGATTTTGTTGTGATAGCCGAACTGGCCGGGATTGACATCCCTAATATTAAGCCGGAGAGCCTCAACAACAACATCATTCTCTACGGCAAAGGAGAAGAAACCACCGCCGAAAGAACCACGGTTGCCTTTGGGCGTTGCTGTAGGAATATCTACCCTTACAGGAGAACCATCCAGACGATAGAAGATGTGTTCACCGGCATAAGGGAAGTCTTTGGGGGTATACAGCGTTTCGCCATCTCCGGGTACGTACAGCGGGATAGTATCGTCTATCTCAGGCTCATCACCAACGATCTGACGGAGCAGGTCGATAATGATATCGAAGCGTTCGATCATGCCGTCCCAGGCGCGCTGCAGCCACGACCAGAAGCCTGTTTCCGTATAGATGGGGTCCATGGAAGGATCATTGCCGACAACGTCCCACAGGTCCTTCATGAGCAGGATATCAAAGGCGTAGTATGGGACCCAGCGAGAACCGGTCCAGATACGACCGTCACATTCTTCCCAGGCCTGTCCGTTATAGATCTGCAGAGAGGTGATGCGGCCACTCTCGACCAGACCCCAGACAAGGCCTGTCTTAGGCAGAGAGGGACGCACGCCGCCCAGCTGATAGCCGGTGATCTCATGGGCAGTACGGACAGCCAACGTGGGCTTGGTGATCGTGGACATGTCCAGAGCGGCTACGCTCTCCACGTACTCATGACCGGAATTGGCGATACTGCCCGCCACCAGCTCCACATAGACGAGCTGCACAGAGGTATTAACGGTACGGATAGACGCAACCAAAGGATACTGATAATCAGAAAGAATTGGGAACGGCTGCTCTTCATACTCCCAATCAGAATAACCGGACATAAGGACCTCAATGAAAACACCGGGAATAATCTCCAAAGATGCAGAAACATCGTCAAAATAATACTCAGGAGCAACAAAAGTCACAGAATGAACATTACCATCCGATAGCATGACGCTAAGTGTATATTCAAATCCCGGTTCAAGATCATACACACCATCAGAGACATAGAAATAATCCTCTGCAGATGTACTCCCGAGCCATGCCAAAGGCAAGTACAATTCTGTATTGGCAAGGATAGTAACATTATCGGAATTAATCTGAACACCCTGTCCGTTTTCATCAATGAACCAAGAGCCAGGATAATTCAAATACGCATCAGAAAAGTTTATACCACGCTTGTACATCGAAGTATCTTCCGGAAGCGGCACCTCAACCATGACACTTTCATCCACGGCGTAAGAGCCGGACCAATCGTAATTAGTCAGCAGGTTGTCATCTGCATTAAACTGCCAGTAGGAGTCTGCTACAGGGCGCTGGGTGTCCGGCAGAACAAGGGCGAGGTTGGTATCATGGGGAACGCTGGTAGGCGTATAGCGCATTGTATCATAGAGAGCGCTCTTTACAAAGCGGAGCTCATCAAAGTACTTATATGTCTGCTGATCTGAGCCGAAGTAGAACCGAACATAAGCACTAAACCAACTGGAATTAGATTCCGAATACACCTTAACGCCGTTGATGTAGTAATACAGTGTGCCGCTCTTGCGCATAATACAGATCTCCTGCCAGTTACCAACGGAGGTCGATGCTATGACCTGCCCGGAGGCGGTCATGAAGCTGGCACCGTTCATACGCAGGATGGGCTGAGTACCCAGCTGAACAAAACTATCCGTTACAGGGGTCTCTGTATGGCTCTGGTAGTACCGGAACTGCAGGGTAAAGTCCTCCTGGCCCAGGCCGCGACCGGGGAACGTGATCGTGAAGTCGTGTTCCGTCTCATCCAGATACAGAGCGCCGTTAAATGCGTTAGCATCCATGTAGGTAATGCTCGCTCCGGCTTCCCAGATGAATTGCGTTTCATGGGACCAATAAGAGCTGTCAAAGGTATTGCCATCGAAGTGGTACAGCGCTCTGAGCGAGGTATCATCTGCAGACCGGACATAAGGAACCATATCCAGGCTGACGTTCAAAACTTCCAGATCCTCAGCCGTCAGATCTGCAGAGGATCTACCGTCCGGCAGCTCATAGTAGAACTCATAGGTTTTGTTATATTCCTCCGTGGCACCAATATAAGTGACAGAAGTATAATCAATATGATAACTTATCTCATAAAACTGCAAATTATAAGTATCATTATCGTTATACGTGCGATATTCCGTATGATATGTTTTCGTACCGGTATCATAAATCAGATTCTCAATAAACTGCAGATCGCCTTCCGGAGAATAAACAGTACTCGTCGAGTTATCAATTATCTGCTGCTCAATCGTATCACCGTTGTTATAGACATTGTCACCATTATGATTAGTGTAATAATCATTCGGAGTATTAACGGCATACTCCCCAGCATTAATAGGTGCTACATACGGATAACCATCATCATCACAGTAAATATAATAACGGCCTTCCTGAGTAATCACCCACTGTTTTTCTTCCTGTCCGGGCACAGTCCATTGATGCATAGAAACATGATGATTTTCGGAAATTTGACCAAGTTGAAAAGCGATATCGGCAAGCATATCATCCGTGAGCATATTTACTCGCGTCCCATCCGGTATCTCCTCCCAAGGAACCCACTTGCCACCAAGGCTCCTATCAGTAACGATCACATCCAAAACGCCAGAAGAGCTACCAGCGTCCAAAGCAGCGACATAAGGCCGCTTATCCGGAGTACAATAGAATTTAGAATCCGAGGTGCGTACTACAGCCATCCACTCAAGGCCATATGCGTCAGTCCACACTTTAGTCTCTACCCCATCATTATTGGCAGACAAACGATAAACAAGATTAGAAAGGGTATCATAACTCAATTCACAAACACCATAGCCGCCAAAAGAAGAACGACTTAACCACTGACCACTTTCTGAAAAATTGGAGGCGGAACCGGTGCCAGTTTCTTCAGGTTGATAAAAACAAATAGCACCACCACTCGTACACAATATAGCGCCAGTATAATCATCTACAAGGCAGTAAAGACCAAGATTGGAAACAAAGACGACTTTAGCCATTGGAGTAGGAAGAAGAAAAGCATCACCAATAAGCTCATTTAACTTCTCCCACACATTATTACTTTTCAAATAATTATTAAGCCGCGCACAAGTACGCTCAAGCACAGAGAGAGAGGAACAAGCACCAACAGCACCAGCTTTATAAAGAACTTCATCGGTGCCATGCCACCAGTATGTACGAAAAACATCACCAACAACAGGAATATCATCTGTGTACGTGCCTATAACAGAATCCCAAACACCAACAAGGTCTGGATCAATGTACTGAGTATCAAAAGAAGTGCTCGGCCCAAAAGCCACTACACCAGGGAGAGGAAACAAAGACAATACCAAAACAACAGCTAAAATCCGTTTCACTTGACAACCTCCAGAAATAAGAGATAAAATACACAAGAGGTGATTAAATAATGGGTTCAAACGCATACATCGTACTACTAATCGCAATATTAACAGTATTTATCGCACCCATCGTATTAACTACAATCTTACTTATCAGACACATCCAAAAAAGAAGAAAGCAAGATCAGAACAAGCCGTGAGTAATCACGGCTTTTTCTTACACCTGCGGAGCTCGCGCAGGGCTGAGATCAGACCGTCATAAATAGACGCGCCGCACCGGAGCAGAAAGCCGGCTCCCAGCAGCCAGCCGACCATATACCAATTATCAAAGAGCTCATACATCATTTCGCCTTTTTCTTGCGCCAAAACATATAGACCGTATCAGCAATCTGAAACGTAACATAAACAACAAGACCAAAGGCAACACAATGCAAGACCAAATACACAGCCCCGAACTGCACCGCCCAGGCAAACAATGTATCCGGCTCAACACCGATCCGCTCCGCAATCACCACGAGCTGGTTAACGAAATCCATAGAAAAGAGATCACCCCTTTATCTTTTTAAAGAAGGACACAATATGTTTCCAAAGAAAATCAAGAAGTCTATCACCAAGATCCAGAAACAGCCGATAATAGTCAAAACCAACAGCCAAACCGAAACCAACAATGATAATAGAAACGTAACCACAGGAAGCAAATAATTTATCAAAATAAGCAAGCAAAGGAGATCACCTCATGAAAGAAATCTTTAAAAGTACATACCAAGTTGCAGTATGGCTTTACACTCAGGTCAAACCCGCATGCGAAGCTGTAATGGAACTTGAAATATTCCGCATATTTGCGGTAGCAGCAAGCGTTGCGACAATATGCAAGTGGCTCTCGAAAAAGCGGTGGTAATCACTGCTTTTTCTTTTTGTCCATGATGTACCAGCCTGCCAGAGCGCCCAGGAGCGCCGGAGCTGAGATCAGGAAGAACGCCGAGCCGGCGATCACAGCGCAGATCAGACACAGCTCCATATCAGCCGAATACCAGATACATGGCCGCTTTGACCTTACGAAGCAGGAAGCGGCGCAGGCCTGCAGGCATAAAGGCGGCGATTACCGTAATCACACCGGCGATCAGACCGAGGATGCGATATTTCATTAACTACCTCTCCCCTCTTGTAAATCACTTAAATCCGAGAACAGCGATAGCTGCTCTCCCAATATCTCAACATAGGCATCTGCGCCGGAGCTGACATCGATAGAGACTTCATCCGGCAGCTCGCCGCCGCAGTCTTCCCATTCGTCAACTTCGCAGTAATCCATCCAGAAACGCCAGTCCACGTCACGGACGAAACCTACTGAGCAAAACTGGAACTTCTCTTCCAGCAGATCATCCAAAACTGAATAATGACCATAGATGTCACCGCAGGGCACAGCCCGGCGCAGGCCTATGCTTGCATAGTACAGATGAGCACCATAACCGGTAACACCACGATCAAAGGCTTTTGTCACGTATTTGGTGATATAGAACGCACATGCTTCCGCATCACGTATTTCACCGAAACTGCAAAAGCCGAATTTTTTTGCATATCGACCCCAGTTCAGATAATGGCCATCGACCAGACGGTCTGGGTGCAGACCACGGACGAATGGGGTCAAATGGCTCTGGGGAATACCGCGCATGAAGCCGTGCATATGCCAGGCACCGTCTTCATGCTGTTCCGGAATAAGGCAGTATTCGATCTTACAGCCGTATTCCTTGCGGTAATCACGAATCCATTGAGCGAACGCTTTATAGTAAGTATTCAGCTCATAACGGTTAAATTGGGTCTTATCAATGGTAAAGGTACAAAAAAAGTCCCAGTCGTTGCATAGTGCCAGCTGGAGCACTACAGAACGAGCGCGGGACAACGCTTGCGATAACTTACCCTCTCCCCTATCGGTATCATCCGGCTGTCTTTCATAGATTCGAGGCGACAGCGGCCGATGGAACTTCACCAGACGGTACAGGCCTTCACGGTAATACTTGACCATATAGTCCGGGTTCAGGGTGGCGGTATCTATGTACATCTTTGCATCATCTCCCGACTTACGTTACGTAGTCAAGTCCCCGAAGACCGACCTGCAGCCGGTCAAAAACAGGGACTATGCCAGACAATGCTCATCATCCCGACGATCATCCGTCCTGCACAAAGTTGTGCATTTCGAGCGCAAAGGGCAGTCTGAGCGCCGCCTTGGGCGGCCTGCTGCGCTCGATTGCGCCTGTAATTCATAGCGCTCCGCCTTGCGTGAGACGGCGTATCGCTATAAATTCTTAGGCGCTCCTATTTATCCGATTCTTCAGGTACCTGCATCAGACGGCGAGGAAGCTTTATCCCTTTTGTCTTGCAGTAGTCCACGATCTGCATGTTGATCAGGACTTCACACCGGTACCGATATTCAACCAGGCGAAAGTTATCACGCAGCCGGTCATGCTCTTCCTCCAGCTGGGTAAGCTGCTGGCGGAGGCTCTGGACCATGTTACTGTCTGTGAGGATCACTTCCACCTGTAAAGGGGAACCGCCCCCAACCAAAGAAAGGAGATTACTCTGATTGAGGGCGGACGGAGAGACGTTTTTACTTGACATGCTGCTCGATGTTATCGACCTTACCGTACCGGTTGTAGAAGACACGGATGGTATCGTGCAGCTTGGGGACATAGCTCAGCAGAGAAGCGCGATTGGCGCCGACGAACAGCTTTTCACAGGCTACGCCCTGGACGTTATCATCAGGGTATTCCACGAAATAGGAAGTGCCATTGATGGTCTGGCCGGACTGGCCATCGGTGAAAGAAACAGGACGAATACCAACTACTTTACAGATCATTACATTTACCTCCAGTATTTTTGATTGGGTTGAACAAACAGGAACAAAGATCAGTCAGCGGCTATTTCATAAATCAACTCGATGTGACTATTTCATAAATCCACTCGATCAGGTCGTTAGCCTCATCTTCCAACATTAAGCCGGCAGAATACCGACACTCGACATAGGCCAAAGCCATACCGCAAGAAATACGAAATGACGCGCAAGACATGCTGCCACAGACATACGCTTTCTCAACTTCACGGATGAAGTCAGTAATGTCATCTTCCAGAGGCTTCTCAAGGTAATAGAACGAATCAGGCTTTTTCATAACAGACATAAGTAATACCTCCTTTACCTCCAGTATTTTTGATTGGGTGAAGCTTAAAAAGTAGAAGTTAACGAAGTACAGGCCAAGGCCAAAACATACTTTGCATCTTCCGTAGAAATCAGACCGGCAGAATACCGGCATTCGGTATAGGCAATGGCCTTACCAACAGCGAGGGTGTAATCACGCGAGCGCATACTTCCGGACAAACACGCGAGCTCAACACAGGAAATAAACTGCTCAATGTCTTTTACACCATTTTGGAGAGGATCTTCGAGACGGGGAATTTTAGACAAATCCATTTTCTACCCTCCTTCCTATTTAGTTGGCCCTCCCCTACTGGCTCCGACCTCTCGGACGGAACCAGGGGGTCAAAGGGGAGGAGTGCAGCACATACCTCCCAGTACGAGCCGCTTAGCTGAGATATCAGCTAATCAAAAGATAGCTTACATCTCAGCTAAAGTCAATAGCTGAAATGCAAGCTATGATAAAATCAGCAAAAGTACCAAAAAAGGGGTTGAGTCAATTATGGAATATTACAACAGATTGCGAGACCTACGGGAAGATAACAATAAAAACCAAAAAGAAATTGCAAATATCATAGGAACAAGCCAAAGCTACTACAGCGAATACGAATTAGGAAAAAGACAACTTCCTATAGCACACCTAAAAACACTATGCCTATACTACCAGGTATCAGCAGATTACATTTTGGGTCTCCCCAAAGGACTGAAATGGCCACGATAAAAACAGAACACCCAGAGCCGGCATGCTGCTCGGCTCTGGGTGTTTTTTACTCCTCCTGGGAGGCAGAAAAACAGGGAAAGTTTTCTTTTTATTTTGTTGACCTGTTTACTTACACACAATGCCACCCCCTCCGGGGTGGCTTTTTGTTAGGAAGTCATGTCAACAAAATAGCGGTTGTTGTTGACCCGGAGTGCAGTCTTTTCGCGCACCTCCTTTCGGCTCGTTTCAACGGATTCAGCATACCACGCACCCACGCGGTATGTCAACTCATTTTTTACGCTTCGCCTTGACCAACTCCGCCGCCATGGCGTAAAGCATCGTAGTGGCCTGGCTCGAGTGGTTCAGCGCCCGCTGCACTCGCTTGATGTCGCCATATTCGCGCATCAGTTCCACGGCGTAGACCTTGCGGAAACTGTGCGGGGCAACATTCTGCTTCAAGCGAAACGCCTTGGCGGCGCGCTTCACATCGGCCCAGACCGCTTGCCGGGTTCTGTGCGTTCCGGGCTTTCGCCCCGGGAACGCCCACACCTCCCCCGCCCCGGCCTTGACCTCCGCCAAAAGCGCCTTTGGCAGATTGACCCGGCGGCGCTTTTTGGTCTTGGCTTCGATAATCCAAAACTGGGGCGCAAGGTCTGCGGTGCGCAGCGCCAGCACATCCCCCACCCGCAGCCCGGTATGTAAACAGACCCGGCAGACAGTTCGATTTGACGGTGTGAGCGCCGCAAGCACATGCTCCATCTCCTTGCGCAGAAGATACTCCGTTGTCATTCAGTACACCCCCCCTCAATGGCGTCAATCCATTGGCGCGCCCGCGCCGGGTCGCCCATCTCAACCGACTGCAGCACAAGGCGTTCGAGCCGCCCGCGCAGCTTCAACACCACGCCAGCCCATTCCAGAACGCCCTCCAAGTCGCCGGCATCCATGGCGCTGCGCATATTCTCATAGGCTGCGCGCTCTGCGAACGCCATATCCTCACCAAAAAATGCACTCAAAAAAATAACCCCCTGTCAACACTTCCCCTTGCATAGCAAGGGTTTGCGGGCCCGTTTGACAATCCAAAAAATGTCAAATGGGCCCTTTTCTCAAAATTGCGAACGCCGCCCCTGCCTCCTCAACGGTGAACTGGTACACACCATCTTCTTCCACAATGTCCCACCAGTCTATGTTGACATACTCCACCTCTGGCCCGGCAAGGTCGCCACCGGAGTAGTACCACCGCCCGCCGATTTTTTCCGGGCTGCCCTCGGTGTCCATGTCCTTGCCGATGTACTTGCATACATAGCTGACCGCCGTAGAGTAGTCGCCGTACAACTCCATGGCGGTGGTGAAACCCAATGACCAGCCGGGCAGGTTGTAGACCACCCTACCCCCTGCCGCCAGCCACTCGGCCCGCTGCGCTTTGCTGCGGGGCCGCCGTGGCTTGCCGCCTCCCGGCGGGACTACCGTCCCGCTGTCGGTAACAGGAAGCGCGTCATTAAAAAAGCCGTGGAAGTGTACCGCCCCGTCCTTGTGACGCTCCGGGACGAGAATGTACTTCAACCCCCGCCGCTGCACCTGATTGCTCAACCATGCGTTCAGCTTCCGGGTAATGGGCTGCATGTCGTGGCGGTCAATCTTGCTGCCATCCAGAGTGAACGTGACGAAGTACGCCATGGGATTACACAAGGCAATATCGCGCACCGCGGCCTTTGCTCGCCGTACTGATCTGGCTGCGCCAGAACATCCCGGCTCGCCCGCCTTGCGGCGACGGCCCTTTTCGGTGCGCTCCTCCCAACCGCCCATCCGAAAGATGGGCTTAGAGCAAACCATGATTTCCATACCGCCATCCGGGTAGTGTTTGACCCTCCCGGTGTATGTAACCTCTGCAAATGTGCCGGACCGCATAGCATTGCTGACCGCGAGTGATGGAATAATGTCCCTATATCAAGTAGAATGGGGGGCGCTTCGCGCCCCTCGCCGCTGACGCGGCTTGCCCCGCTTCGCGGGGCTTGCGGGCTGCGGCCCGCACCCAAGGGAGCACGCCGGGGTGCGTAC
>JAGAMC010000009.1 GCA_017624915.1 Oscillospiraceae bacterium
TTCAGCTTCTGCAGCACCATGGCGCTGATCTCCTGAGGGGTGTAGTTCTTTCCGTCCACGGCCACACGGTAGTCGCTGCCCATTTCGCGCTTGATGGAGGCGATGGTGCGGTCGGGGTTGGTGATGGCCTGGCGCTTTGCCACCTGGCCCACCATGCGCTCGCCGTCCTTGGCAAAAGCCACGACGGAGGGAGTGGTGCGGTTGCCCTCGGCATTGGCGATAACAACGGCCTCGCCGCCTTCCATAACGGCAACGCAGGAATTGGTAGTACCCAGGTCGATACCGATGATCTTAGACATAGTTTTGTTCCTCCTAAATTATATGAAAGTGTTGTTTATTTGTTGAACGCCTTGCGGCTGGAATACTTGTGCTTAATTAGCCACTTTGACCATGGCAAAACGGATGACCTTCTCGCCGCAGCGGAAGCCGGCCTGAAACACTTCGGCGATCTCGTTTTCGCCGAACTGCTCATCATCAATGTGCATGACTGCGTTGTGCACGTTGGGATCAAACTTCTCGCCCAGAGCAGGGATCTCCTCGATACCCAGCCTGGTAAATACCTCTTTGAGCTGGTTCATGGTCATCTCCACGCCTTTTTTATAGGCCTCGTCCCCGGTCTCCTGCTTGACGGCGCGCTCCAGATTGTCGTACACGGGCAGGAACGCCGCGGCGGTGTCCGCCTTGACCTCGGTCCAGATGGACTCTTTTTCCTTGGCGGTACGCTTGCGGTAGTTGTCGTACTCGGCGGCCAGACGCAGGTACTGGTCCTCCTTCTGCGCCAACTGTTCCTTCAGCTGTGCAGTTTCGTCCTCCCGGGTCTCGGCGGCAGGCTCGACGGTTTCTTCCGCCTGCTCCTGCTGTGCGGTGTTTTCCTGCACCTCGGGGTTCTCCTGTTTATTCTTCTTGCTCACGGTTATGTTGCTCCTTTAATATTATTCCAAATCATCCGGTCCGGATGCGGGAGGAAGCTCTCCCTTTCCGAACATTCGGGTCAGGCTGTCGGCAAAGTAGGAAAGGCGGGCGGTCACCTTGGCGTAATCCATGCGGGTGGGGCCCACCACACCGATGACGCCGCGCATATTATCTCCAATATCATAGCTGGCCATAACCACGCTGGTATCACGAAAGGCCTCGTTCACGTTTTCCGGACCGATCAGAATATTCATATTCTGATTGCCGTCAAAGGGGATGGGCAGGCGGGCTGCATCGTCTTCGTTGGAAAGACAGCGCATGAGTGGTTTTGCCTTGTCAAGACTTTTATACTCCGGATGCTCCAGCAGGTGGGTGATACCCGCGGTATGGATGGTCTGGCGGCGCAGGTCACCCAGCACCTCCAGCGCAAACTCCACCACCAGCTGGATCATGCGGAAGGCGCCGGGCGTGGAGTGAGTCTCCATCTTTTCAAGAGCCTGACGCATCTGATCCATACTCAGCCCGGTGAAGGAGCTGTTGAGGATGGTGGACAGCATCTGCAGCTGGGGTTCGGACAGTTCGTCCGGGATGCGGATGATCTTATTCCTGACCACGCTGGTGTCCGTCATGACCACGGCGATGAAGGCATTTTCCTCCACCATGAGCAGGTCATAGCGGCGCACAGTCACGATATCCTTAACAGAGGTCATGGAAAAAACGGGGTAGTCGCTGATCTTGGAAAGCACCTTGCCGGCCCGGTCGATGACCCGGTCCAGCTCTTCCATCCTCATCTCCAGCGCCTCGTTGATGCGCTGGGTCTCCTGCATGGTCAGCTGGTGCTCATCCATCAGCTCGTTGACATACAGGCGGTAGCCGGAGGCGGAGGGAATACGTCCGGCGGAGGTATGGGGCTGCTCCAGCAGACCCATATCCGTCAGGTCAGCCATCTCGTTGCGGATGGTGGCCGAGGACACGTCCAGTCCCGCCAGCTGCGCCACAGCCTTGGAGCCCACAGGCTCCGCCGTGGCAATGTAGCTTTCAATAATGGCGCGCAGGATCCGCTTTTTGCGTTCGGTCAGCTCCATTGCTTATCACTCCGTTCAGATTGGCACTCCGTGTCTTCGAGTGCTAAAGATAAGATACCACCGCTCCAAAAAATTGTCAATAGCACTTTTGTAAATAAATTATTAATGCAACCGAAAGACAAAAAAGCCCTGTGCTTTTGCACAGAGCTTTGCTGTCTGCTAATTCGGTTTACAGCCGGATCCGGTCTCCGGTCCGCATGTACATCAATGCACCTCCCAATTGCTCCTGCAGGAGCGCAAAGGCGGGCATACCGGTGCAGTGTCCGGTATAGAGCTTGCCCACGCCCAGTTTTTTAAGCGTATCCGCAGTGCGGGCAATGTACTCCGGGCGGCAGTTGATAGAGTCTGTGCCCGTGGGTCCCATCATGTGAAAGCCGCCCAGCAGTGCGGCGATGGGTCTGCCCGGAAACGTCCCGGCAATATGTTCGGCGATATTGGCCACCCCCGCATGACAGCAGGAGTTGAACACCACAAGGCCACATTCCCCCTCCAGCACCAGACTGTGCTCGTGGGAGAAGTCGTCCTCTGCAAAGTTGTCCTCACCCAGCTTTTTGTAAAGGTGCTGAGCCCGGTCCGCGCTTGCTTCAGGGGCGGGGTCTTCCACCAGCCATGCTCCTTCCATCAGCTCATACAGGCCGTCCACCTCCACCAGCCGGTGGGCATAGTCCCGGCAGATGTCCCGGTGTATGCCCACAAAGCGGGGCGCCGTGCCGCCGCGCATGGAATAGTGTGCTCCCAGAGCACCCCGGCGGACCAGCACGTCAGCCCGGTCATTGGCTGCAAAGAACGCCCGCAGACCGTCAGCGTGGTCATAGTGTCCGTGGGACAGCACAGCCAGCTCCACCCCGGCAAGGTCGATGTCCAGCGCCTGCGCGTTTTGGGCAAAGGCCCCGGTGGAACCGGAGTCCAACAGGATGCTGCGGCCCTTATATTGAATATACAGAGCCAGCCCGTGTTCACAGCTCAACCCCTCCGGGCCGAGATTTTCAATGAGAACGGTAATATCCATATCATTCTCCCGACTTCTCCGCAACGGTCACGTCGTTGATCCACTCCCCTGAACGCAGACGCCAGATGCCCATAACACATTTGACGATCTGATCCAGAGAGATGCCCACATACAGCCAGAACACACCCCACTTGAGCACCAGTCCGAACAGGGCCGCCGCAGGAATTGCCACCGTCCACAGGGGGAGCAGGTCGATCACGGTGGCCGCCCGTACATCTCCTCCACCCCGGAGGACGCCCACGATGTTGGTAAAGTTGAAGGCCCGGGGCGCCATCATGGCCGCGATCATGGACAGCATGATCAGTGCAATACCGGAGGTGCTGTCCGAAAGCTGGAACAGGGGGAAGATATAGCGGGGGACCAGCGTCCAGCTCAGGGCCAGCATCACCAGTCCCACGATGAAGCCCGTAACAGTGGACAGCAGGTTCAGTGCAAGGCCCACCTCATACACCGTTCCCCTGCGGCCTGCGCCGATCTCACGGCCGATCACGATGGCCGCCGTGTTGGCAAGACCGATCAGGGCCACCAGCGCCAGCTTTTCCACATTGCCCGCCACCGTATAGGCCGCCAGGATCTCCGTGCTGTTTTCCATATGGCCCATGATGGTGGGATACAGTCCGGTGCCGATGCCCCACAGGGACTCGTTGATAATAACAGGGGTGGCATAGGTAAACAGCCGGCGGGCAGTCTCCCTGCCCGGCCGCAGCAGAGCGGACAGATCCACCCGGAAATGCTTGCTGCAGAACATATGCACCAGCACAATACCCAGCTCCACACACCGGGAGATCAGGGTGGCCAGCGCCGCGCCCTCCACACCCATTGCGGGGGCGCCCAGCTTGCCGAAGATAAACACCCAGTTCAAAAAGGTGTTGGTGATCATGGATGCCGAGAGCATGTAAAGACCCAGTCTGGGGTTTTCAATGCTGCGGTGCACACCCAGATAAACAAGTGTAAAGCCGTTGAGCACGTAGGAAAGGCAGACGATCCGCCCATACCGGGCCGCCACGTCCACCGCGGTAGGGTCGTTGCTGAACATTCCCATAAACCGCGCCGGTCCCGACAGCAGAACAACAGAGAATGCGATGGACACAACGCCCACCACCAGCCAGCTCAGACCCAAAATTCGACTGATGGACCTGCGGTCCCCCTTGCCCCAGTACTGGCTGATAAGCACGGCCGCACCGCTCTGCACGCCGAAGAAGAACATCTGCAGGGCATAAAAGGGGATATTGGCCAGTGTCACACCGGCCATGGGCACCTCACCCAGCAGGCCCACCATAAAGGTATCCGCCAGCGCAAGGGTGTTGGTGACCAGATTCTGCAAAACAATGGGCATAGCCAGAGCCAGTATGTTCCGGTAAAAGCCCGGCTCCCGCTTCATGTAGGAAAACATATTGATTACTCCTTACGAAAGACTGGTGAACAGCTGCTCCCGGGCCTGTTTCAGGGCCAGAACCAGCGCATCCACATCTTCTTTGGTATTCTGTGCGCAAAAACTGATGCGAAGCACCCCATCCAGCTGCTTCTTGGGCAGGTTCAGGGCTGCAAACACGTGGCTGGGCTTTCCTTTGTGGCAGGCGGAGCCGGAGGAGACAAAGATCCCCCTGTCGCTGAGAAAGCGCACCACGACCTCACTTTTATACCCCGGCAGGGTAACAGGCAGGATATGGGGCGCTTTCCCGTCGCCTACAAGCTCCAATCCTTCCACCTGCCCGGTCAGTGCTTCGGCAGCGTATTTCTTCAGCTGCTCCAGATAGGTGCGCTCCCGGGCAAAGCAGGCAGCGCTCTCCTCCACCGCCGCGGCAAAGGCGGCGATCTGAGCCGTGGGCTCGGTACCTGAGCGCAGGCCGCCCTCCTGATGTCCGCCATATATCATGGCAGGCATTCTGATGCCATTTTTGATATACAGCGCGCCGATACCCTTGGGTGCGTGCACCTTGTGCCCGCTGACGGCCACAAAGTCCGCCCCCAGCTCTCCCACGGTAAAGGGCACCTTTAAAAAGCCCTGCACCGCGTCACAGTGCAGCAGCGCCGCGCTCTTTTTCTCTTTCAGCAGGCCGGAAACCTCTTTCACAGGCAGAATGGTCCCCAGCTCGTTGTTTACCAGCATCATGGACACCAGCACCGTATCTTCCCGCAGGGCATCGGCCACCTGCTCCACGGTGATGTTGCCCATGCGGTCGGGCTTGAGATAGGTCACCTCGTATCCCTCCCGCTCCAGTCGGCGGCAGGGCTCCAGCACGGCGTCATGCTCAATGGCGGTGGTGATGATGTGTTTTCCCCGGCGGCGATTCAGCTCCACCGCGGCATGGATGGCCCAGTTATCGCTTTCCGTACCGCAGGAGGTGAATACGATCTCCTCTGCCTTTGCGCCCAGAGCCTTGGCGATCACGGCCCGGTGCGCCTTCAGCGCCCCCTCCGCCCGGCTGCCCGCAAGATGACGGGAGGAGGGATTGCCGTATTCCGTGGTCATGGCCGCCACCGCCGCCTCCACAGCGGCACTGCACACGCGGGTGGTGGCCGCATTGTCCAGATAGTGTTCCATATGCCCTCAGCTCCCATCCTTGATATTCCAACCAATTGTACTGTCTCCGGATAAAAAAGTCAACCGCGCGGGATTTCTGTTCATGCCCTATTTTCTGTTCGTTCTTTTTGTGATATACTATAAGATAACGCAGTCTAAACAAACACCGCACGGAAGGAGTGAGTTTGGTGTCCGTTCCCACTGACGCCCTGTGCTTTATCGTTGGCGCGGGCATCCTTGACCCCTCCCTGCGCCTGACACCCCGCCCGGACGACCTGCTCATAGCGGCAGACGGCGGGCTGCCCGCCGTGGAGCGCATGGGTCTCGCCCCTCATCTGGTGGTGGGAGACTTCGACTCGCTGGGCAAAGCCCCCTCCCACCCCAACACCATTGTCCTGCCCCGGGAAAAGGACGTTACCGATATGCACGCCGCCATCAATCTGGGGTTGGAGCGCGGTTACCGCCGCTTTGCCCTGTACGGTGGAACGGGAGGCCGGTTGGCCCACACCCTTGCAAACCTGCAGCTGCTGGACGGCCTTGCCCGGCAGGGCTGCCGGGGCTTTCTCATCGGAGAGGGCACTGTAGCCACTGCCGTCCACAACGGCACGCTGGACCTGCCCGCCCGGATGCAGGGATACCTGTCTGTATTCTGCAGCAGCGGCATGGCCGAAGGTGTCACTCTCTCCGGTCTGAAGTATGAACTGAATGACGCCCAGCTCACCGGCAGCTTTCCTCTGGGTGTCAGCAATGAATTTGTGGGTGTGGATGCCCACATTCAGGTAAAAAGCGGCACCTTGCTGGTGCTTTGGCAGGACAGCGGCGCGGAAGATGGGCTGCTGCGCCGCCTGTGACCTCTAACTTTGTATAAAGGACTGATCTTATGATGAATCAAGTAAAGGCCCTCGTCCTCGCCGCCGGCAAAGGCACCCGCCTGCGCACCGAAGGGATCAACCTGCCCAAGGTCATGCGACTGGCCGATGGCAAGCCCCTGCTGCACTACGTGCTGTCCGCGCTGGACTTTCTGCCCCGGCAGGACGTGATCCTCGTGGTGGGCTATCAGAAAGAGGCCGTGCTGGCCGCCTACCCCCAGTACCCCCACGCCGTTCAGGAGATCCAGAACGGCACCGGCCACGCCGTCCAGTGTGCCGCCCACCTTCTGGAGGACTTTGACGGCCACGTGCTCATCTGCTGCGGCGACACGCCCCTGATGCGCCGGGAGACCTTCCAGTCTCTGGTGGATATTCATCTGAACGAAGGCAATGCCTGCACCATGCTCTCCGCCATTCTGGACGAGGGCGGCAATTACGGCCGGGTCCTGCGGGAGGATGACGGTTCCTTCAAGTGCATTGTGGAGGCCCGGGACTGCACCCCCGAGCAGGCCGCCATATGTGAGGTCAATGTAGGCGCATACCTATTCCATGTGCCGGAGCTTCTGGCCGCGCTGGGTCAGCTGACCACCGACAACGCTCAGGGCGAGTTGTACCTGACCGACTGCCCCGCCATCATCAAGGCCGCCGGCCACCGGGTGGGCGTATGCGACACCTGTTCGGCACAGGAAATGCTGGGCGTGAACACCGTGGAGCAGCTGCAGGAAGTGGAGGATATCCTGCGCGCTGGTATGTAATTCCCTTGTTTTTTCCCCTGCCCTGTGCTATACTGATGCTCCAATGCAGAAAGGAGGTGTCCCCATGGCAGGTGACGGCATCAAGATCATTGCAAAAAACAGCAAGGCCTATCACGACTACTTCATTGAAGAAAAATTCGAGGCCGGCATCGCTCTGGCGGGCACCGAGGTCAAGTCCATCCGCATGGGCAATGTGAACCTGAAGGACTCCTTCTGTATCATCAAAGAGGGTCAGCTCACCGTCCACGGCATGCATATCAGCCCCTACGAAAAGGGCAATATCTTTAATAAGGACCCCCGCCGCCCCCGGCAGCTGCTCATGCACAAGCGGGAGATCCTGCGCCTGTTCGGCAAGATGAAGCAGGACGGCTATGCCCTCATCCCCCTGTCCATCTATCTCAGCCGCGCCAGAGTCAAGCTGGAGCTGGGCCTTGCCAAGGGCAAGAAGCTCTATGACAAGCGGGAGTCCGCCGCCAAGCGGGACGCCAAGCGCGAAATCGACCGCACCATCAAGTCAAGAAATGCCAGATAAGGCGTGCACATAAGAAAAGGAGTGTTTTCCATGGCTCAGAACCCCATCGTCACCTTCGAAATCGAAATGGAGACCGATTTCGGCATTCAGACCGGCACCATCAAGGCCGAGCTGTATCCCGATGTGGCTCCCAACACCGTCAACAACTACATCTCCCTGATCAAAAAGGGCTACTATGACGGACTGACTTTCCATCGCGTCATCCCCGGCTTTATGATCCAGGGTGGCTGCCCCCAGGGCACCGGCACCGGCGGCCCCGGCTACACCATCAAGGGCGAGTTCTCCGGCAACAACTTCCCCAATGCCCTGGCCCATGACCGCGGCGTGCTGTCCATGGCCCGCACCATGGCTCCCAACTCCGCCGGCAGCCAGTTCTTTATCATGCACGATGTCGCCCCCCATCTGGATGGTCAGTATGCCGCCTTCGGCAAGGTCATCGAGGGCATCGAGGTAGTGGACTCCATCGCCGGCACCAAGTGCGACTGGAACGACAAGCCCCGCAAGGCCCAGCGCATGGCCAAGGTCACCGTTGATACCTTCGGCGTGGATTATCCCGAGCCCGAGCAGTATTGATTTTACTCCTGCGGGGTGCATTGCGCCCCGCAGGGTGAAATAAAAATCGAACCGTAATTGTTGTTTTTCTCACACCCCAAACTGCCGCCGCGGGCAGCTATATCAAGTCAAAACCCAACGCAGTGGTTTTGATTTGGAAAAGAGGAGCAGCGAAATGAGCGAGCTTTCGCCGCAGGCGGAAGCGAGTGATATGGAGCTTGCCACGAAAAACTCCCGTAACTCAAAACGCAGCCCAACGAAGTGGGTGCGTTTTGAAGAGGAGGAGCAGCGAAATGAGCGAGCTTTCGCCGTAGGCGGAAGCGAGTGATATGGAGCTTGCCACGAAAAACTCCCGTAACTCAAAACGCAGCCCAACGAAGTGGGTGCGTTTTGAAGAGGAGGAGCAGCGAAATGAGCGAGCTTTCGCCGCAGGCGGAAGCGAGTGATATGGAGCTTGCGACGACGAGGGGGCGTACCGGTTTCGACGGGGACACGGAAGTGGGAATAGCGGGCGGTGGCGCCTGGCCACCTTAAAACGGGCATTCTTTATAAATTAAAGAACAACAACTACGCTTACGCTGCCTAATTAAGGCGGCCGTCTGCCCCGGAAGGACCACGAGCCGGGAACAGGCGTCGATCAGTGGTGCACGTGCGTGCGCAAAGCTTTGAGCGCACCATGCATAATGAAGCTACCAAGTCCCTGAGTGTGACGGCTCACGCCGGGACGAGGGAATGTAAATAACCGTCTGCGCCCGGAGAAGTTCCCATGGAAGGGTTTTCGGACGGGGGTTCAACTCCCCCCGCCTCCACCAAA
>JAGAMC010000010.1 GCA_017624915.1 Oscillospiraceae bacterium
ACAATGAAGCCTCTGGATTGACCAAACAGCATACCGACAGGGGCTTGCCCCTGCCGGTATGCTTTTGTGCTCATAACACCGAAACGGAAAGAGAGGCTGCAGTGAGACTGATTTCCAAACTATACAGTAAAAAAAGCTGGAACCCGACCCGACTGATCGCAATAGGGTTTGCGGCGGTGATCCTGTTGGGTACGCTGTTGCTCAGATTGCCTTTCGCCAGCAGGGACGGGCAGGGGACACCATGGCTGACATGTCTGTTTACCGCCACCTCGGCTACTTGTGTGACGGGACTTGTGCAGGTTGATACCTTTCTGCATTGGAATGGATTTGGCCAGACAGTGATCCTGATACTGCTTCAACTGGGAGGCCTTGGTTTTGTAACGATACTGAGCCTTGTATCATTGGCCATGGGCAGGCGCATTGGCCTGTCGCAGCGGCTGATGATGGCATCTGCACTTAATCTGCCAACTACTGCGGGGGTGGTGCGTGTAGTACGTCATGCGCTTATTGGTACATTTGTGATCGAAGGTGCGGGGGCGCTGGTGCTGAGCACCCGGTTTATTCCCCTGTTTGGCTGGGGAAAGGGCCTTTGGTTTTCAGTATTTCACAGCATATCCGCTTTTTGTAACGGTGGGTTTGACCTGATGGGCGGATACAGCGGCAAATACTCCAGCCTGGCTGCATTCCAGGGCGATCCGGTGGTGCTGCTGACGATCATGGTGCTGATCGTGGTAGGCGGGTTGGGATTTTTTGTATGGGAAGACTGTCTGGAACGAAAGAAGTGGAGCGGTCTCTCTCTTTACACCAGGCTGGTGCTCGGCATCACCGCGGGGCTGATCCTGTGCGGCACAGTGTTCTTCCTGTGGGTCGAATGGGATAATCCGGCGACACTGGGGCTGATGGAACCGGGAGAGAAGGTGCTCAATGCCCTGTTTCAATCGGTCACACTGCGTACCGCAGGTTATGCCACCCTGGATCAGGGAGCTTTGACAGACAGCGGCGCAGTTATGTCCGCACTGCTCATGCTTGTGGGAGGTTCGTCCGGATCTACTGCGGGCGGTCTGAAAACGGTGACGGTGGGTGTGCTGTTCGTTGCCCTTTGGGAGAGCCTGCGGGGCAGGGAACAGGTCGTGCTGCGTGGCCGCAACATCCCGGCCCGCCGTGTTCTGGACGCAATGACCCTGACCCTGACCATCTGCATCCTGTTTATCGGCGGTTCCATGGTGCTGTCGGTGGCAGATGGTCTGCCCTTTATAGAGGCAGCTTACGAGGTGGCCTCTGCGCTGGGTACGGTGGGCCTGTCGATGGGTGTGACCGACGGACTGAGTGCGGCAAGTTCGATGCTCATTGTGCTGTTTATGTACGTAGGCAGAGTTGGGATACTGTCTTTCTCTGTAGCTTTTATGACACGCAGAGGAGCGGATAAGCTGCGTTACCCTGTGGCGCAAGTGCTCATTGGTTAACTGGGAAAGGAACTGCATATGAAAAGTTTTTTTGTGATCGGTCTTGGCCGTTTCGGCATGGCACTGGCTCTGCGCCTGCGGGAGCAGGGACATGAGGTGCTGGGCATGGATATTCGCCAGGACAGGGTGCAGGCGGTTGCTGAGGTGCTGACACAGGCGGTTGCCGGCGATGCCCGGGATCCGGATGTACTGCGGGAAGTGGGAGCGCGTAACTTTGACTGCGCGGTGGTGGCCTTCTCCGCTGATGTGGGAGACAGCGCCCTGATCACCCTGAACTTAAAGGAACAGGGTGTGTCCCGTGTGGTCAGCAAAGCCAGCAGTGCAGTTCATCGCAAGGTGCTGGAGAAGATCGGCGCGGATCAAGTGGTCTTTCCGGAGCAGGAAATGGCTCTGCGTCTGGCGCACAGCCTGTCCAATGGCGATATTCTGAACTTTATTGAATTGTCTGACGAGTACTCCATGGTGGAACAGAAAGTGCCCCAAAGCTGGGCGGATCGATCCATTGTGGAACTGGATATCCGGGTCAAATATCGCCTGACAGTTATTGCGGTACGCCGGGGCGACAGCATGACCATCTCTCCCGGCCGGGACTTTTTGTTCCAAACCGGGGACTGTATGGTGGTGCTGGGCCATAACAAGGATATCAGTGGGCTGGAGGAACTTTGATGGAACAGATCACCAGCCGAAAAAATCCATTGATCACCCACATAAGAAAGCTGACCTCCGACCGTGCCTATCGCCGGGAATGCGGTGAGTTTCCGGGGGACGGAGTCAAGCTGTTGGCCGAGGCGGTGCGCTGGCACGCGGACCTGACGAGTGTGGTACATACAGCCGGGACGCAGCTTCCGGAGCTTCCGGACGGCGTGCGCGTGGTGGAAGTGCCCCGGGATGTGATGGAGTCCATCTCGCCCATGAAAGCCCCTCAGGGAGCTTTGTTCCTGTGCCGCATGCCGGAACAGGACGTGCCGGACAAACTGGACGGACAGCGCTATCTGGTGCTGGACGGTCTGCAGGACCCGGGCAACGTGGGCACCATCTGGCGCACGGCGGATGCCCTTGGGGCGGACGGCCTGATCCTGACGGGAGACTGCGCCGACCCATGGAACAGCAAGACCGTGCGGGCCACAATGGGTGCATGCTTCCGCCTGCCGGTATATGAAGTGGAAAGGCAGGCCCTCCCACCCCTTCTGGAGCGGTCAGACCTGCCTTTATATGCAACGGCATTGCAGGAAGATACTGTGGATCTGCGGGATGCCGACCTGAGCCGCTGCGCCGTTGTCATCGGCAGTGAGGGGCAGGGGGTGTCGCAGACGGTGCTTTCCATGAGTGAGAAGACCCTGAAGATCCCCATGCGTCAGCGCTGCGAGTCTCTGAACGCGGCCGCTGCCGCCGCGGTGGTCCTTTGGGAGATGAGCCGTTAACGCCG